>NZ_JBAJNO010000008.1:1421327-2131991 GCF_036880985.1 Limibacter armeniacum | reverse complement strand
GTTTACTTTGCCTAAAATCCTTGATGCGTACTAAGTATTGATAATTAGATTCTCCTTCTCTTCTATAAAGTAGGTCAGGTGTCTTTTCAGTTGATGTAAACTTATCTTTAAAATAATATTTACTCTTTAGCTTATAGTTTTGCTCAGCATATTCATCAGTTTCAGTTCTTCTAGTATCAAAATACATAGAAGCTAACTGTGCTCTTAAGTCCCAAACATGCGTCTGTCTATTTACCTCTCTTTTCGTTATTTGCTTTTGATTTTCAACCCATTCAGTCAGCCTTGGGTCATTAGAGTTTTCCATCCATTGATAAGGGTCCCTAACTAGCACACCATGGTACTCATCTGTAACTGAATCTTTTGCTGCTATAGGATATTTATAAGCTTTTTGGGCAAACAATGAATAACTTAAAAGAAATAAGGTGAAAAATAATGTGCTTTTCATTTTAAAAAATTAATTACTTCACAAGTGTAGATGTTTCAAAAAGGGCACTAATATAGTTAAAAAATGAACTTGTATTAAAAAACAAAAAGCGTCAGCAAATTATTTTCACTGACGCTTTTTTCACTTAATCTCCAATCATTATATATTCCGCTTCGACTTCTGTAAAGTAGGGATTAAATAATGTATCCCTCGTAATCACAGATACTTTATAAAAGACTGTATCACTGAAAAACACACTCCTTACATCGCCATTATTTCGTGTATTAAACTCAAGTGTACGGCTGATTGGAACAGGAAGCGAGTCCAGATGACCTACTAGTACATCCCGCTCTCCATTACTGATATATACATCCATTGAGTCAATTGCGAAAAAAGTACAATCAGATGGAGTGAGCATCGTCATGGTTAGCGTATTTATATTCACTTGATTTATTCTATTGGAATCGACGTAATTGATTGCCAATAAAGAATCTCTATCAAGTGTTACTGAATCCCCATCGACTTCTGTCTTGACTTTTACATTGATCGTATTCGGGATAACTACCCTGCCTATCAACTCACCTTCCCTGATTTTCAGCTCATCCAAATATGGGCTTAAACAACTGGACAGGATACTTAGGTAAAGAATTGAAACACCAACAATGAATTTCAGAAAAAATTCCTTTTTCAAAAGGTTCATAAAGAGTGATTTATTGACAATAGTTTTTTTCGGTTCACATTGTGCATTTATGTCAGGTGAAGCCTTTTAAGACTCACATAAATATGGTGAAATAATTTGAAACTGAAATCTCCTATTTTCTGACTATAAAAACTACATTAATCTTTCTCAGGCATTGCAATTAAGGCTTATTTAGCCAATATTTGTCGCCCTTGCAAAGGTACTAAAACCAAATTATTTAAAACTATCGCCAACATTTTTTTCAACGAAATGCGTCTTTCTATCATCAGCTCAGCTTTTTGTATAGCCATAATCTTTATTGGGGCTTTTGGGGCATTCTCACAAAATAAACCAATGTCTCCCAAAAGAGAATTTCGTGGTGTCTGGATTGCTACTGTCAACAATATTGACTGGCCATCAAAGCAAGGTCTTACTTCGGATGAGCAAAAGGAAGAACTGGTTGATCTTATAGATTTTCATAAAAGCAATGGGATTAACGCTATTATCGTTCAGGTTAGAGCTGCTGGCGATGCCCTATACCCAAGCAATATAGCACCTTGGTCTGCTTCACTTTCAGGCAAGCAAGGAGATGCTCCTGAGCCATTTTATGACCCCTTAAAGTTTATGATTGATGAGGCTCATAAAAGAGGCATGGAGTTCCATGCATGGCTAAACCCCTTCAGAGTAGTATCCAACATTCAGAGGGCTGACTTATCTGCCAACCATATCAGTAAACTTCATCCTGAATGGGTGCTTACTTATGGGCATATGAAAATCCTCAACCCAGGCATACCTGAAGTCAGGGAACATTTGACAGAGGTTATTAGAGAAATCATTCAAAATTATAAAGTCGATGCTATCCACTTTGATGATTACTTTTATCCATACCCTGACTTTGGTGCTACGCTAAAAGATAAAAACACTTATTACAGATACCGAAATGACGCAGCCAATATACATGACTGGCGCAGAGAAAATATCAATCAGTTTATTGAAGGCATTCACAAGTTGATCATCAACGAAAAGCCTATGATCAAGTTTGGTGTCAGTCCATTTGGTGTTTGGCGCAATGAAAGAGAAAGTGTCTACGGATCTCCAACACGTTCTGGCTATACTTGTTATGACCATTTGTATGCTGATGTAAGGTTTTGGCTGCAGCAAGGTTGGATAGATTATGTAGCTCCTCAAGTTTACCAAAGCACTGAGCACAAAAATATTCCTTATGAAAAACTGGTGGACTGGTGGAGCCATAATACATTCGGAAAACACCTTTATATAGGACACGCCGCATACAGGGTTGGTGAGAGTCTTGAAAACGGTTGGAGAAACAAGGAAGAACTACCCAAACAGGTAAGACATAACAGGGCTGTAAGCACCAATGGAAGTGTTATGTATAGTTCAAAAGCATTGAAATATAACAAGGAACATTTAACGGACTCACTGAGAAACAATCTGTACTTTCACCCTGCCTTGCTGCCTACTATGCCTTGGATTGATAATGTACCACCAAACGCTCCTGCCAAAGTGAAGGTGGAGAAGAAATCTGAAGGTGTATTGTTAAGTTGGGAAAAACCGGATAAGGCACAAGATGGCGATTCACCCAATCAATATATTATTTATAGCACCACGAATAGTAAAAACCCTGACATCAATAACCCAGCTGATATCATAGCTATTTTATCTGCTGACCAAACTACATTTGTAGACAAGGAAGCCAAAGACATTCATAGTTTTAAATACTTGGTGACTAGCATTGACAAGTTTCATAACGAGAGCAACGCCATTCAACCGAAGGAGGCTCCCAAGAAAAGTATCTACACCAATTTGTTACCTTTTAAGAAGGAAACCATCCAGTTTTTTTCAGGTTTAATTATCAATAGTTTTCAATAATTGGCGTTTTCTTACTTCCGAAACAGGTAACTCACCCCTCTTTATACATCCATTTATTTGGCCTAGAATTAATATCTTTCATCTTTATAATAAAGATATTAGTGCTAGGCTTTAGCACATTTCTTAGTTAACTTCAAGATAGAATAACCCAAACTTGCTTCACTACTATAATCTACAATGTCTTACAGTATGAAAAATGCAAAAGAAACTGTAACCTCAATAGAGCAAGGGAAAATGACATTATCGGAGGCCAAAAAAATTATTCAAACTCAAGAACTACAGATACAGCGTTTACAAGAAGAAATCAGTTCCATGAGCAGTACCATGGAAGACCAAATCAAAAAAAGGACTGCTGTTCTTGAGAAAGCCTACCGCAAAATGCAACAACTCAATGCTGATTTGGAGGAAGCAAGATATAAATCTGAAATGGCCATGCTTTCTAGGACAAGGTTTCTCTCCACCATGTCCCATGAAATCAGAACCCCGATGAATGCTGTTACAGGCATGATCTATTGGCTACTCAAACAGGACCCAAGATCTGACCAAATTGAGAAGCTAAACCTACTCAATTTTGCTTCACAAAACCTACTTTCTTTAATCAATGATATTTTAGACTATAACAAGATTGACGCAGGAAAGCTTGAACTGGAAGAAGTGCCATTCAATTTGATGAAACTCGCATATACTTTGCGACAAACTTGGCAATCAGAAGCAGAAGAAAAAGAAATTACCCTCAAGTTCAACGTCACTAGAAATGCTGATACCCTTTTTATGGGAGACCCTACCAGGCTATCCCAAATATTGAATAACCTGATTAACAATGCTATTAAGTTTACGGACAAAGGCTCAGTAACTGTCAATATCTCTAACATTGATGAGTCTGATAAAAAGCAAGAATTTCATTTTGAAATAGAAGACACAGGCATAGGAATACCCGTAGCTCAGCAAATCAATATTTTTGAACATTTCACACAAGCTGACTCAAGCACTACCCGCAAGTATGGTGGTTCAGGCCTAGGATTAGCAATTTGTCAGAAACTGTTACACCTTTTCAATTCCAAAATATATGTCATCAGCAATCAGCACAAAGGTTCAACTTTTTACTTTAACATTACCTTCAATAAAGTTGAAAGCCCTGTCTACAAAACTGATATTTTACCTCCCGGTAAGGAACTTGAAAACTTGGATGGTGTTAAAGTTTTGGTAGTTGAAGACAATGCGATGAATCAGCGAGTAATGAAGGAATTCCTGAATAACTGGAACTGTGAGACTGATTTTGCAAAAAATGGTGCAGAAAGTATCAAGATGGTTTCAGAAAAAGAATATGACATTATTTTAATGGACTTGGCTATGCCTGTAATGGATGGTAGAGAAGCTTCCTTAAAGATCAGGGTCTTGGGTGAGGAAAAGTATGCCTCTCTCCCGATTATTGCCATTTCAGCCTCTCCATCTTCTGAGAATGAACTCCACACCTTTAAACTAACTGACTTTATCTCAAAACCATTTATACCAGAAGACCTTCACGCTATGATCAAAAAACACGTTTCCCAAAAAAACACTAATACAAATAGTTAACGCTATCCGATGAATAAAAGCAACTCATTACTATTAACCCAATTATGTCTGCTTAGCTAAAATCCCTTTCAAACAAAAGACAAATTAGCTCACAATGTCTTTTCAACTTTCTTTCAACAACTGTCCTTTTTGACTTTTCACTCTGTCAATTTTACATTGATGCCTACTTTCAAAAAAATTATCTGGAGTATTGTCAACAATATCGTTGACATTCTTATTGGTATGGGGATTCTGGTTGTAGTTACAAGATATTACAACCCAGAGATTGCCGGAAAATGGATTCTGTTTATCACCATTTTTTATATGATCACCAAGATCAGGGAAACCATGATGCAAACTGCAATGAACAAACTTGCAGCGGGCCGTACCATCACGCAACAGATGGCTGTACTCAAAGCCACACTTCTATTTACCGTTCTATTTGAGGCACTTGCATCCATTATCCTGTTTGTATTGGGAATACTAAATACCTTTCCTTCCCTCACCGAGTTTTTTCTCTACTACCCTATTTGTGCTGTCATTTGGGCAGTTTATAGGTGGCAAATTTTTGCACATTTAATGAGTCATCAGGTTGAGAACATTTTTAAGTCTAATATTGGCGTAATGATCATTCTTATACTGGGACTCAGTTATATCGCCTATTATACTTTACCTGTAGAAAATATTTTGATTGTAATGGGCATCGCAGGAACGATTGGCGCAATTAACGGCATCAGACTTATTGGTTTCAAGTCTTTGTTTTATGCACAAATGAGTAGAGAAGTATTTAAGGGGATTGTCTATTATGGCTCACACGGTATGATGAGAGGTAGCATCAATACCATTTCCAACCGGATCAACATCTTTTTTACTGCATCCCTATTGACTTTTGTTGATACTGCTATGATTGGTTTGGCATACAGGTACTCGCAGCTTATCCTGTTACCCAATGGGGCAATTCAATCATTGGTACTGCCCAAGTTTTGTGAAGCCGCCAATATGAATGACAAGCAGACTGTAAAGACCTTATTTGAGGAAAGTGTCTCCCTGCTTCTTAGCCTATTTTTACTGCTGATGGTTATCGCCTCTCTTACTGCCCACTGGCTTATTCCTCTAATTCATGGGGAAGAATATGGATCAGGCGTTCCTATAATTCTAATCATCATGCTTTTGACTGCCTTGTTTATGCCATTTGGCAATGCATTTGGCAGTGTTATCAATGCTTTGGAAAAACCACAGGTCAATACTTACCTTCTCCTAATGACAAGTTCTCTTAACATTAGTATCTCCTTCTTTGCCATGAAGGAATGGGGACTCTGGGGTGCTGTGATAGGCACAACTATTTCAGAAACAGCAGGATTTACTGTACTCATTTTGATATTGAAAAAAGAAATAGATATAAGTCTGAAGCAATGTTTTTACCTTATCCCAACCCATTATTTAGCCTTTTTAATAAAAGCAAAAGCCCTCGCAAAGAAGGTGAGAAAACAACTATAACCACCTTTTAACCCATTTGACTTTTAAATACAGAAACAAATACTGAAAGCAGTTGATATTTTAACAAATGCCTCTTAGTTTATAACTGTGAAAAACCTCTTGAATATTATTTCCAATAATTAACATAATATTTGTTCCAAAAAATCTTCAAACTAACTGATTTATATCTATAATTGCGGCTTGTATCTAATCGTGACTAAGCGGCATATTCATAACTTAGCGTGTTGAGGATTGATTATTAATGCTTAGTGTTGGGAAAACGAGGTAGGTACCCCTTCACCACTATTCATAAAGGCTATTTATGGATAATGGATTAAGGGTTTTTGTTTTAATTTATTGGAGTTATTCCTAATCTGTGAAATGAAAAAATACTCTGATCTGATTACACAGACTTTTGACTTCCCTACAAAAGAGTTCAAGGTCGAAAACGGTCAACTTTCTTTCAATGAAGTACCATTGATGGAGCTTATCGAAAAGTACGGTACTCCACTTAAAATTTCTTATCTGCCAAAGATTAGGCAACAGATTCAAAAAGCATATTCTGTTTTTAACCAAGCAATTGAAAAACTAGATTACGAGGGTAAATACATCTATGCTTATTGTACCAAGTCCAACCACTTCAAGTTCGTTATGGAAACGGTACTTGGTGAAGGTTGTAAGCTTGAAACCTCATCCGCATACGATATTAATATCATTAGAAGGCTGTATGAGTCAGGGTTAATTTCAAAAGATATTCTGATTGTATGTAATGGTTTTAAGCCAGATAACTACAAGAAAGCCATTGTTGATTTAATCAATGACGGATTTCATAACTGTATCCCTGTTCTAGATAATATCGAAGAAATCGACTATTACCTTGAAAATGCAGAACAAAAAATTAATGTCGGAATCAGAGTAGCTGCTGACGAGGAACCTGACTTTGAAGTTTATACTTCAAGACTTGGAATCCGTTATAGCCGTGTTCTTAAGCTTTATGAAGAAAAAATTAAGAATAGTGATAAGGTTGACCTGAAATTGATTCACTATTTCATCAACTCAGGCATCAAAGACACTCAGTACTACTGGAACGAATTGAATAAGTTTATCACCAAATACACTGAGCTTCGTTCGATTTGCGATACTATTGACTCTGTAGATATTGGTGGTGGTTTCCCAATCAAGTACTCCCTTACTTATGAGTATGACCATGCCTATATGGCTGAGGCAATTGTGGAAATTATTCAAAGTATCTGTAAGCAGGCTGGTGTATCTTGTCCTCATATCGTTTCAGAGTTTGGAAGTTACACTGTAGGCGAGAGCGGTGCTACGATCTATTCCATTCTGGAAAAGAAGCAACAAAACGACAAGGAGCTTTGGTACATCATTGACGGCTCATTGATAACGCATATCCCTGACACTTGGGGTAAAAACCACAAATTTGTGATGCTTGCAGTCAATAACTGGGACAATGACTACACACAGGTTCATATCGGTGGTATCACATGTGACTCTGATGACTATTACAACTCAGAAACACACAGTGCCAATATTTACCTGCCTGACTTCGATAAGATGAAGGAGGAAAAACAATATATTGGTTTCTTCCATACAGGAGCATACCAAGAGGCTTTGGCTGGATATGGAGGTACTTCACACTGCCTTATCCCTGATCCTAAACATGTCATCGTTGATCATGACGGCATGGGTGGTTTCACATACAAAGTCTATAGGGAACAGCAAAAACCTGAACAAATGCTTGAGATTCTAGGTTACTGACTCTCAACTGATCAATAAAAATGCCTAAGCGATATATTGCTTAGGCATTTCTTATTTTTAAGAAATAGACGTTCAGTCTCTAATCTTTGTTTTCCTGTTCTTCCAATCCATTGACCATCACCTTATACTCATTCAGTTCCCTAATTAATTCCCTTTCCCTTTGTTCAAGTTGCTGAATCTTTTCATTTGTCTGACTTTCCTGCTTCATCAATATTTCAGCTTGAGCCTTCGTCTTGTTAAGCAACTCCTTGGTAGATTCTGTCGCTAACCTGCTGGCAATTGCAAAAGACAAGGACTCTCCCATATGCTCCAGAAAGTCAATTTCATGGTCTTCAATACTTCTGAAAGAAGCCAATTCCATAACGCCTATCACTTTATCATCAACTTTCAATGGGATAAGTACCAAATACTCAGCTGACGCTTCTCCAAGGCCAGAGGTAATGACATAATACCCTTGCGGCACTTTATCTAAACGAATAGCTTTTTCTTCTACAAAACACTGCCCTACAAGTCCTTCATTCGGATGAACAAGTTGATTGCCTAAAAACTTCTTTCTGTCAAAGGCAAAACAAGAAACCCTTTGCAAAACAGGATTATCTTCACTGAGCATCAGGTATAATGCTACCTGATTGACAGATAGTGTCTGTACAACTTTGCTTACTATCTCATCATACAACTTCTGTAGGTCTTTCACCGAACGTATAACCTCAGTAAAAGATGTCAATTGCGCTATCTTCCAAGTTTCTTTCCTCTTCAGTTGCTCCTTTTCTTCTTCGCTTCTAATTAGCTTCAGAATATCTTCCTGTGCCTTTGACAATGAGTTGTTCAACTCTTCAATTTCTGCTTCCAATTTAGAAATCTTCTGGTTACTTTTTCCATAATCATCCAGCATGACAAAGAACATGGTAAACAGTATTGCGACAGCTACTAAGCCTTCAATAATAGAAATTCCAAACAAGTCTATTGGTCGCTCAACCATAAACATATTCAACCAATGCACAGCATCATCCATTGAACTGAAAATAATCAGGTTAATGACCAACACTCCCAATAACTGTATCAAATCCCTTCTATGATATAGCGAAAAAGGCAATACCAACATCACCACTTCCAACATATACATCCCTGCCTGTAAATCTTTTGGTCTAGTAACCAAGAATGCATTAAGATAATGTACTGCCAAAAGACAACTGACACTGAGCAACATTTTGGCAAACCCCGTCATTTTCGCGGCCATTAGTGCTAACACCAATAATTGTGTCAACAAGACTACAATGGGAACAAGAGCCAAAAAGGGGAAAATAGCGATAGCAACTATGGTAAAAATCAGGAGAAAACTAATAGCACCAACTGTTATCAAGTTTGTCCTACGGATATACTTATTATCCAACCTAAAGGCTTCCTCATTGGTCCCTAAGGTGAGAATAGAATGTAGCATAGATTATTGGGTTAATTTGTCTACCAATGTTGTATTTTCATTGGCAGTAAAGAGGTTTGTTTATTTATAAAAGAGATAGCATAACAGATAATTTATGCCTGTTATGCTATTAACAAAAGAAGACGATTATATATTTTTTATTCGTACTTCTACCCTTCTGTTATTTTGTTTTGCTTCTTCGGTTCTTTCCCTCGAAAGAGGTTGTGTGCTACCAAAAGCCTTTGTTGAAATTCTACCGGTATCTACCCCATGTTCAATCAGGTATTTTTTAACTTCCTGAACCCGTTTTTCCGACAATTCCATATTCAGGAATGGATTACCTTCCAGATCTGTGTGTCCTTCCAGTACGACTTCTACGGTTGGATATTCCTCAAATAACTTCACTAGCCTATTCAGTTCTGGAAATGACTCACTGAGTAGATTATGTTCACTCTGCCCGAAGAATACATTTTTTAGGGTGAGTTTTCTACCTGCATCCAGTAAGGTCAACCTTAAGTCTTTTTCTACTTCCTTATAGTTGGTCACATCCGTCAAATCGAACATTTCATTCTGAGAAATATATCCTTTTGAATTTGCCCAAATCGCATACTTTTCACCTATCGGTAAAATAATCTTATATGTTCCATCTGATGCACTTGACCGCCCTATTCCTTTGGATTTCTCTTCTCCCAACTTTTCATAGAAAACTTCTGCTTCGACTGGGCTGCCTGTATCACCATCTATCACCCTACCCTCTAGAATTACTACTGGCTGTGGCTGCTTTCCTTTTGGCAAGGTTGCACGATAAATATCTGCGCCACTGCTTTTGGAGTTTCTGTATGATACATAATAAGCATACTTGCCTGATGCTTCTACAGTATAGCCAGCATCCCAATTAGGAGAATTAAATTCAGGACCCAGATTTACTGGTTCAGTCCATCTGGTCCAACTATCATCAAGACGCCTTGCCACATACATATCTGTCATGCCAAAGCCACTATATCCCATTGAAGAGAAATATAACGTCTTACCATCTGCTGCTAAAAATGGGGTCAACTCTGTACTGGCTGTATTGATTCCTTTTCCTAAATTTTTTGGAGAAGTCCACAAACCATTTGGTTGACGAAAACATACATAGATATCACGGTCTCCAAAAGAATCATCTCTTTCGATCGCCAGAAGCATGATCTTCTGATCACTGGACAAGTTGAACTCACTATACTTACTGTTATTATAATAGTCTTTTATCAATTGTTTCTCAGGAAAAGTCCAACTGCCATCCTGTTTTCTGTAAGAGATCGAAACACCTCCTGTCGCTTCCCCACCCTTATTGTACACGTTACCTAAAAGGAGTGCTTTACCGTCTGCCGAGACAGAACAAACGAAGTTATGGTTCTTATCGTTGAGTGGTGCAGGCAATCGATATGGTTCTTTTTTACCGGACTGATCTAGTTCAGCAAACCAGATATCATCCATTTTTTTATCCCCAAAGTTTATTGGATGGTCTTTTCTTGTGAAGTACAACTCTTTTCCATCTGGTGAGATCACAGGCAAGGCCTCATCATACTTGGTATTGATTCCACCACCTAACCTCTCTACCACTACCTTATCTTCGTCTTCATATAACCCTTCCTGAATATTTATCTTAGGTTCTATCACATCCCTATCTTCTGAAATACCAATGGCATCTATATGATTAAAACCAGGTACTGCTTCAGTGTTCAATACCAGTTTCAACCCCTGAACCCTATAGTTTGTAGGTCTTCTCAATAAGATTCTGAACATTCTGCCTTCCATGGTAATGCTTTTCAGGTTCTTTTTCTCGTACTCCAGATGTTCACCACCATTCATATCATAAAGATAAATTCTCTGAACTGCTCCTGGATTATAGTTTTCCGCAATTGCTATTTGCTGAATAGCAACAGGGTGCCTGAATCCTACTTTAATCCACTCTCCTTCCTTATTACTTTTTTCGGCAGGAGACCAAGCGGTAAAAGAAGCTCCAGGATCAGGCAATTTGTTGGGTTTTCCTAAGACCTGTACGGCACGGTACTGCTGCGAATTCTCTGCAACAATATATTCTGATGAAACACCTAATACCGTATCTGCCCATTGCACAGTTGACGGGTATTGTGCCTGAACAGCAGAAGTAAGAATAAGCATCAATAAGATGAGAATGAAAGGTATTTTTCTCATTTTGTGATTGTTTTAGCACATGATAATAGCAGGTCAATTCTGTAAGACATGGGTTTTCCAATTGCCTGCCCGTAAATTTTACTGGTTGCGGTTAACGTTAGGTATACTCAATTAACAGAAAGTTGATAAATTCACGCAGCAATTGACTATTGCCTTTTGAACATTCTTTGATCAACCCCTAAAAAACTATGAATATTACAAAAGACCTTTACGGTACATCCCTTTCCCTGCTAACAGACTTGTACCAATTCACAATGGCATATGGTTATTGGAAAACAGGACATCTGAATAAGGAAGGCGTATTTCATGCTTACTTTAGAAAGCACCCATTTAAAGGTGGTTTTACGGTAGCTTGTGGCCTTGATTACCTGATTGATTTTCTTCAAAATTTAAAATTCTCTGCTGATGAAGTCGCTTACCTTGCATCCCTGAACGGCAGT
The DNA here is from genome assembly GCF_036880985.1 of Limibacter armeniacum. Taxonomy (NCBI): domain Bacteria; kingdom Pseudomonadati; phylum Bacteroidota; class Cytophagia; order Cytophagales; family Flammeovirgaceae; genus Limibacter; species Limibacter armeniacum. The sequence goes on along the minus strand of NZ_JBAJNO010000008.1, from coordinate 2,120,139 downwards.
GACGGAAAACCTCTGTTTGAAGAAGGGTTTATCGATTACCTCAGAGACTTTAAATTCAGTTGTGACATTGAAGCTGTTGCGGAAGGCACTGTTGTATTCCCCAACGAGCCTCTTGTAAGGGTGAAAGGTCCGATTTTGGAATGTATGCTTATTGAAACGCCCATTTTGAATATCATCAACTTCCAAAGCCTTATTGCAACAAAAGCAGCAAGACTGAGACTCTCTGCTAAGGACGATCAGTTACTTGAGTTTGGATTAAGAAGAGCACAAGGGATAGACGGTTCGTTAGCAGCAAGTAGAGCATCCTATATTGGTGGTTGTGATGCTACCTCCAATGTATTGGCAGGAAAGCTGTTCGGAATCCCTGTAAAAGGTACTCATGCTCACAGTTGGGTCATGTCTTTTGATTCTGAGCTTTCAGCTTTTGAAACCTATGCAGAAGCCATGCCGAATAACTGTGTTTTCTTGGTAGATACGTATGACACGATTCAAGGAGTAGCCCATGCCATTGAGGTTGGAAAAAAACTAAAAGCCCAAGGTCACGAATTAAATGGTATCCGTCTTGACTCTGGTGACCTTGCTTACCTGAGTATCCAAGCAAGAGAAATGCTGGATCATGCAGGGTTTGAAAGTACTGCAATTGTTGCTTCCAATGATTTGGATGAATACCTGATTGCCAACCTTAAGAATGAACAGAATGCTCAGATCAATATTTGGGGAGTTGGAACCAAACTGGCCGCTTCATTTGACCAACCTGCCTTAGGTGGGGTGTACAAGATTGGCGCAGTGAAGGAAAATAAAGATTCACACTGGAAATACAAGATCAAGCTGTCAGAACAACTGATCAAGGTTTCTAACCCTGGCATACAGCAGGTTCGCAGATATTATTATCCTGACGGACAATGTATGGCTGATATGATATTTGATGAGATAGAAGAACTACCAACAAAAATAAAGGTCATTGACCCATCTGATAGTTTCCGAAACAAACGAATTCCTGATTATACTGAATATGAAGACCTGTTACAACCTATCTTCAAAAAGGGAGACCTGGTATATAAAAGACCTGAAATCAAGGAAATAAAGGAAAGAGTGGCGCAGCAAATGAGTCTATTCCACAGTGGTATTAAGCGTTTCAGCAATCCGCATATTTACCCTGTAGGATTGGAAGAAAGCTTATACGATAAAAAATCTGCATTGATCCTGATGCACAAAAATGAAGAATAAACTCCCCTGATAAATACGGGTGACTGGTTTATCCCCTTCCTAACACACAGTCATCCGTATTTATCTTTATCCATGAAAAGTTCATTTTTTTCTACATGTTTTCTATTTTTCGAATTGAAACATCAACTTTTACAAACCAATTAAGTAAATACTTGATAGCCAATGGTCAATGTATCTGACCAAAAACTACCTGACTACTAACAAGATTTTTATGGCAACGACAAACAAAAACGTCAGAAAGAATACATATAAAAGACCTACGGAAGAAACCCCGGAGAAGAAATTTACCTTACCTAAATTCAACCCGAAGTTTTCACTGGCTTTTCTGGACGATAAACGCTTCAGAATGAGTATCGGCTTGTTGCTGGTGTTCTCTTCTATCATTACCTTATTTTCTTTACTCTCCTTTATTTTTACAGGAAAGGCTGATCAGAGTGTGATCGAATCTGTTGGACTTCAAAACTTACTTTCATCAGGACTTGAAGTTGAAAACTGGATTGGCCTTGTCGGAGCAGCAATTGCCCACTTCCTTGTATACCATACATTTGGAATTGGTTCTATTGCCATTATCCCTGTACTCTTTGTGGGAGGGTTGAAACTACTGACCAAACATGAAATTTTCCCTACCCAAAAACTGCTTTGGCTGGGTGTCTTTCTTATGATTTGGACCAGTATTCTTTTTGGATACTATGTAGTGATTAAGGAAAGCCCTAACATGCTTGGTTTTCTTTCAGGCTCTATTGGGTACTTATTAGCTGAAGGACTTTACAGCCTTACAGGATGGGGAACAATCCTGATCTTGTTGGCTTCAATGGGTATTTTCATCATTTACAACTTCCGAACTTCTACCTTGGAAGGCTTGGCTGTTAAATGGTTCGGAAAGTACTTTGGCAAAGAACCCGAAACAACTGACGCTGATAAGCATGAAATGCCTAAAGACTTGGATGAAGAAATGTCCAAGGCTGATGAGGAAGCTGATGACGAATCAGACCTAGACGAGGAAGATGAGCCTGAAGCAGCAAAAGAACGTTATTACCCTGCCACTGCCGAACAGCTTAAAGAGTATGAAAAACAAGCTACGGCTCAACAAGGCAGCAATATTGTCATTCACAGTGCAGGACAGGTAATTGTCCACGGTGACGAGAATCGCACACAAATCAGACAGGATAAGCAGGCGCAACAGGAGGTTAGACAACCTGAAAAGCAAGAGTTTTCAATCAATGTCAATTTCCCTGACAAAGAGAATCAAGCTCCTGAAAAACAAGTAATAAAAGAAATCACAAAGGTTGAGCAGACCAAACAGCAGTATCCTGTAAAAGCAGCACCTGCCCCAGTGCCTCAAAAAGAAACTTTTGAAATTGAGGACACAGAGGAAGGACATACACTTAGCGTGACTGATACTTCTGAAGTGGACAAGGCTGATGTAGAAAGCATCAAAGACTTGGTAGGCGAACAGTTGACAATCGAGGACATGGACCACTACGATCCTAAACTGGACCTTGGCAGATACCAATACCCTGACCTTGACTTGCTGAATGAAGCTCCAACTGATAAAATCAAAGTAACTGAAGAGGAACTTGCCAAAAACAAGGAAAAGATTGTAGAAACGCTGAATGACTTTAAAATCAATATCAAATCCATTTCAGCGACGATTGGTCCTACAGTTACACTATATGAAATTGTACCTGAGTCTGGTATTAAGATTTCAAGAATCAGAAGTCTTGAAGATGACATTGCCTTGAGTCTGGCCGCATTGGGTATCCGTATTATTGCGCCAATTCCAGGAAAAGGAACTATCGGTATTGAAGTTCCAAATGAAAACTCCGAACTGGTTTCTATGCGTTCTGTTTTGGCAACCAAAAAGTTTGTCAATACAGATAAGGCACTTCCTGTTGCCTTTGGACGAACCATTTCGAATGAAGTATTTGTCGCAGATTTGGCTAAAATGCCTCACTTGCTGATGGCAGGTGCGACAGGTCAAGGTAAGTCAGTAGGTATCAACGTAATTCTGACTTCACTGCTTTACAAAAAACACCCATCAGAACTGAAGTTTGTGATGATCGACCCTAAAAAGGTTGAACTTTCTCTTTTCAATATCATTGAGCGTCATTATCTGGCGAGTTTGCCTGATGCGGAAGAAGCAATTATTACAGATACCAAAAAGGCGGTTTATGTCTTGAACTCACTCTGTATCGAGATGGATTCAAGGTATGACCTGCTGAAAAAGGCAGGAACAAGGAATATTGCAGAGTACAATAAGAAGTTCCAAAACAGAAAACTTAATCCGAACAAGGGACATAGATTCTTGCCGTACATTGTGTTGGTCATTGACGAGTTAGCTGACTTGATGATGACAGCAGGCAAAGAAATTGAAACACCTATAGCTCGATTGGCACAACTTGCCCGTGCGATTGGCATTCACTTGGTAGTAGCAACACAGCGTCCTTCAGTAGATGTCATTACGGGTATGATCAAGGCAAACTTCCCTGCCCGTCTTTCGTTTAGAGTATCGTCCAAGATTGACTCACGTACAATTCTGGATGCAGGGGGCGCTGAGCAATTGATTGGTCGTGGTGATATGCTACTATCCAATGGCAATGAGATGATTCGTCTCCAATGTGCCTTTGTTGATACAGAAGAAGTAGAACGATTATGTGAGTATATCAGCAACCAGCAAGGTTATGATACTGCTTATATGCTACCTGAGTTTGAAGGTGAAAATGAATCAAGTGCAGGAGGTGTTAACCTTGCAGATCGGGATGAACTGTTTGAGGAAGCTGCCAGACTGCTGGTAAGACATCAGCAAGGAAGTACTTCCCTGATACAAAGAAAGCTAAGCCTTGGTTACAACCGTGCAGGCAGAATCATTGACCAGTTAGAAGCTGCCGGTGTAGTTGGTCCATTTGAAGGTAGTAAAGCCAGACAGGTATTGGTAAATGACGAAGTAAGTCTTGAAATGCTCTTAAGTAGCTTATAAAACAGCTCTTTTCTTAAAGAAAACTGAAATACAATTACATATAAAAAGCCTTCGAACAGTATACTGCTTGAAGGCTTTCTTATTTAATGATGGTTAGAGCTTAGCTATATTCTTTTATTGAATTAGTAGAAAAACAAACTGAAATTGGATGGGATAGGTTATCATTTACATTCTCCCTTTCTCACTTCCATCAGTATCTTCAATAGTTCAGATAATATACTCCATAAAAATATCTATCAAGCTCAAACAGGCTTAAGTAAGTTATTAAAGGAGTTTCATCAAAAGGAATTAATAAATCACCTTTCCACATCAGGATACAACTCCCTCATTACAAATAGAATAATTCACAGGAAATAAAAAAAGCCTATCCAATATCGACAGGCTTTAGTGGTGTTTATTTTCCCGTACAAAACTAATTGTAGGGTGTTCCTTTAATATATAACAGATAAGAAGTCTTTTTTCCCCCTCACTTTTTTAAAAAATTAAAATAATTTTTCTCAGTCTTCATTATAGCATTCCTAAACCTCTTTCAATAAAATGCTTACTTATTGATTTTATGACACTTATAATCTGGTTTAAATCAAGAAATTGAGTTATTAAAAAATACATTTTGACTGATCAGAAGAGAGAATGACAAGCGCTAACTAAAATTTATAATATTTAGTTACCACTATTACATAAATCACTGTTTATCAATTCATTTTAAATAAAAAAACCGTAAAGCCTAAAATTGACTTTACGGTAACTTTTTGAAAATCAGCAATATTTTATCTTATACTGAATCCATTTAGTTTTATATGTTATAACTCACCTTAGCGATTATTTCATCAATACAGGCTCCGTTCTTTCTGAGATACCATTCTCATTAAATGCCTCAATCGAAATGTAATAAGGAGTATCACGGTCAAATGAAGGAATTTTCAGCTCATTCTTATCATAAACAAGCCAAGAGTTATAAAGCTTGTCAGGTGCAATACCCCAATAGATATTATAACCTTGCGCGCCTTTTACTGCATCCCAATTAAACTGCGCTTCTCTCCTATCTTCTTCTCTATTAATCTTTAGGTTCTTCACCATTTTTGGTTTGGCTCCTTCACCTAAGCCAAAGATTCTGATCTCTGACAAAGCAAAATACGGTGTAGGTGCATGGATATGATTGTAACGTACATACCTTGCCTTGACAGGCGTTTTAAGCTGAACATAATCATTCGGTACATCCTTATCATTATTGCTCTTGTCTATTACAGTTTCCCATTTCTTGCCATCCTTTGAGACCTCTACTTTATAGCGGTGGTACATATCGGGTTTTCTACCGTAGATATCTGACTTATGATCATGGTAATTAACCTGAAGCGCATAAATATTGCTTGGTTTCTGCAAGTCAATCTTCACCCACTGGCTGTCATCATTAGCTTCGGCTACCCAAAAGGACTTTGTATTCTCGTCAGTCAAAACAGTCGTTTCAATCTCCCCTTTCTTATTGCGTACTGTAGGAATTTCTTCAGTATCGTAATGTCCATCAGTAGAAGTACTTCTTCTTTCCTGCAAGTAAACAGATGAAATCGTTGTTGGCTTATTGTATGAGAGTAACATCCACCCAGTTGGCTCGCCTTTTTTACCCTCTTCGGTAGCGGCAAAACGAGGGTAGTCACCATAATGGGTATTGCTGTACATCAATCCATCCTTATCAAAATGTGTAGGGAACATACAGATACGTCTCTCCCAATGTGCATTGGAAGCCAAAGCCATTGAGGCAAAGTGCCAGAACTGACCACTTGTATCTTCCATTGTCGAACCATGTCCTGCACCATTCATAAACCCTCCTGGCTTAAAGCACATCGGGTTGTTTGGCATGTACTTATAAGGTCCTAGTGGATGATCGGCAATATATACACCATCCCCATATACATTAAACTGCGTTCCGGGAGCTGCATACTGAAGGTAATACTTGCCATCGTGCTTTGTCATCCACGGACCTTCTATATAACCTTCTTTCAAAGTTGGGTGAAAGTTGTTTTCACCAAATCTCTCCCAACCATGCGCTGCTTCATCAAGGTTAAAAAGCTCATACTTCTTATCCTCTGCCACAAAACGCTTGTTCTTATTCATCTTGCGGGCTCTGATTGGGAACTTGTTTGAAGAACCCCAATACATATATGCTTCCCCATCATCGTCGATAAACAAGGCAGGGTCTTGAATATTATGGATAATGGAAGGCGCTCCTTTCCAATCCCCTTTTTTTGGATCATCAGTGTACAGGATACTCATGGAGCCTGATGGGTTACCTGCCACATACAATACGGAGTCTTTATAGTTGAAGGCTGCCGGAGCATTAGAACCTTGGAAATACCATCTTTGTGGCTCAATAAAATCCCAGTTTTGTAAATCTGTTGAATGCCAGTAACCCATTGACCTTGTCACGAACATGTAATACTCACCACGAAATTCAACTACTGCTGGGTCCGCACCCGAACGGTATGAAATGTCTTTGTGTGAGTTATAGATCATATATGTGTAATCCAGATTTACAGGATTACAATAAGTTGCTGGAAGTGATTCCTGAGCAGTCACTCCAAAAGGGAGCATTACTGCCATCACAGCTACCATTATGTAGAAATATCGCATCATAGCCTTTTATTAAATTGCCTTATTTGAAGTATCAGGTCCCCATTACATTTATTTATCCAACATTCCTGAAATGTAATCTTGTACTTAACACAACATGCGGGGACCTTTTACTAATTTATTTTACCTGAATCTCACGGTTATTGATCTTGAAATTGAGCTTCTTCAACCCTTTCAAAACATCCGTGTTTTTCATAAAGTTTTCCCAAAGCAAACCTGAGCGGTGATTTTCAATCATCACTAGAATAGGTCCCTGATCAATCGCGATGTAGGTCTTTCTCACCTGATTTTTCAAAGGTCCTTCTACATTCAGGTTGATGCCATCATAAAAGCCCATAGGTCCGAAAAGCTCTCTACCATAGTTTCTATAGAAGTTCTTAAGCACGCCCATTGACTCTTCAGGCGTATATGGCATTGATGACAAAGCAGCTGTTGGCTGAACATTTCCTCCATCTCTTACATAACCAGGACAAAACGCATTATATCCTGTTGGCACTTTATCACCTGCTGTCAATCCCCAGAAGTTCTCACCATAGCCTTCATACCCATATGGGTTATTGATACAATACTGGCGGTTAATCAAAGTATGTGCTTTGTTCTGTTCCCAGTAATTAGCATACATATCTGACAACCCTCTTGGGTCAAGACCCAGATATGAATAGTGGGCAAAGAATAGCGGCCCACCATACCAACGTTTGCTTCCCAATGGAAGAATCATGTCAAAATATGTCTCATAATTGGCGAAGTTTGGATTGTCCCAACCAGCCCAGCTCTTGTGGTACGCTTCTGTCGGGATACTATGAGAAGGTGAACTACCTGCCAGAATATAGGTGATAAAGCACTCGTTATAACCCCTGATTCCGTGGTTTTTCTCAAATCCATGGTCTGGAGACCAGTGCCAGATCAGGTACTCCTGTCCATTGGTATAGAAGTCCCATTCCATATCTTCCCACAACTTGGTGATGCGTTCACGAAGTTGCTGTTCTTTCTTTCCATTTCCATCAAAGTATTGTCTTGCTGTCAGCAGTCCTTGTGCCATAAAAGATGATTCTACGATATCGCCACCATTATCCTTATGACCGAATTCCACTACTTTCTTTGCATCACCGTCATACCAGTGTGCCCACATGCCATGAAACCTATCAGTCTCCTCCAAGAACTTCGTAACTTTCAGCAAGTGATCTACTGCTTGCTCTCTAGTGATCCAACCTCTTTCAGCACCTACAATAATTGCCATTACGCCAAAGCCCGAACCACCTACAGTTACCACTTTGTCTCCAAGCTTATGCGCATCACGCTCACGTGACATCCCTGTTGTAGGGTGTGCAAAATCCCAGAAATATCGGAACGTATATTGCTGAACCATCTCCATCAGCTCTTCATCCGAGAAGTCACGGATACTTGCAGAGATCATATCAGTTGGTTTTGACTCCTTACCTTTTTCCGTAACAGCCGTGATCTTATACTGTACTGTAATATTTCTTCCCTGATCATTGACAAAGTCCATATACCAATGTTCATCGGTTGTCCCTCTATGCACAAACTCATTTCCACCATCAAATGAAGCATAGACATTAAACTTGGTTCCTTCTTTTTCAGAAGAATCCCATTTCAATTCTATATGACTATCATATCCATCTGCCGTCACTTTGGTCGGTTTGGACTGTCCAAATGCCACTGTCAAGATAGAAAGTGACATAGTTAAGCTGATCAGAAGTTTTTTCATTAGTACAATATTTATTATTTAGCTGTTGTTTCAGTTATTCTTATCCCTTTGTTGATGCCTCAGGCACATCACCTATTTCAATTGCACGATTGTAGCGTTTGAAGCCTTTCAGAATATCGTCAGTTACTATTAAGTTGTCCCAAAGTGGAGTACCCTTTCATCCAGTGACCAAAATTGTTGTTATTAAAAAATGTAGATGCTGTACTTTCATAACCAATTGATGGTTACTCCCCTTTATTATCCTTTTAACAGATTGATAGCCCAAACATATCTCCCTGTCAAAAAAACACAAAGCAAAAAAGCTTATCTCCAACACATAAGGCGTCTTTTAAGAGGTAAAAAACACTTGTTATTTTACCTATCAAAAACATTATTACCACCTACTATTCAATACATTAAACTCTAAACGCAAAATACTATAGTCGTTTTAAAAACATAAAGTGTACAATCAATACTTTTTAACTGAAAGCTACCAAAAATCCTGTTCTTCCAATATGCTTTAAATCACCCAATCAAACGGGGCACATCAGGGTCAGATTAGTACTATCCCAATATTGTTGATCATAAATTGTGTTAAGAAATAGTTCCAATTATGTCACTTTGGTCATGGTTTTTGTCAAAGGCTATATCGGACCAAAGTACAAAAGGAGGATCTCAAAAAAATCTTAAAAAGAAAAGGAAGGTCTCGGATGTGTCTTTTTTTATATATTTTTGCTTGAAATTATACAACAACCAATAATGATTTACCTAATGAAAAAGCTAACACTTCTTGTTACAATACTTTTTTCGATTGCTCAAGCTTCGTTTGCTCAACAAGATGCAAAAGCAAGAGAAATCTTGGATGCCATGAGCGCCAAATACCAAAAGATGAATTCATTCAAAGCTGATATTGAGCAAAAGATTTTTAGTGTTGCTCAAAACCAGCAATTGGGTTCAATGGAAATTGAAGCAACTGTTAAAGGAGATAAATACAGACTGAAAATCGGTGACCAAATCATTTACAACAATACCGAAACAGTTTGGACATATATGAAGGATATTGAGGAGGTAAACGTTTCAAATGCCAACAACAGTGCTGAAAGCCTGTTGAGTGCGCCTTCGAAGATTTACACTATCTATAAGGATGGTTTCAAATACCTTTATATGGGCACAAAATCAGAGGATGGCACTACTTACCATGTAGTTGACTTGTCTCCAAACAAGGATATCAAGGCAAACTTTTACAAGTTAACCATGTATATCGACACAAAAGACAACTCACTGACAAAATGGGAAGTATTTGAGAAAGGTAACCAAACTCGCTACCTGTTTACGGTAAAAGACTTCAAGCAAAATGTAAGCGTTACAGATGCTGACTTTGAATTCAGCGTAAAAGCTAACCCTGATGTTGAAGTAGTGGATTTGAGATAGTCACATTTCAGAAATTAATACAATTAAGACACCTCAAGGAATCCTTATTCCCTGAGGTGTTTTTTTGTGTCCACACGCGAATGCCTCACTCCGTCTTGTATACAGCTTCTTCCTTCTTATCTTTGTTCAATATCTGTTTCAAATTTTACAAATCGTACTTATAAACGAATGAATCAGCAACGACTTGACAAGCTGTTTGAGTTTCAAAAAGAGGATCCGAATGATCCATTTATCATTTATGCCATTGCCAATGAATACAATGGGCACGACAATGAGACTGCCTTAAAATATTACAATCAACTGCTTGACGAGCACGAAAACTATACGGGTACTTACTACCATGTGGCGGCACTGTATACACAGCTAGGTGATAGAGAAAAAGCAGAAAGCATTTACAAAAAAGGTATCTTGATCTGTCAGCAGGAGAAAGACAGACACGCACTGAGCGAACTTCAAAGAGCTTACAACGACTTCCTATACGACGACGAAGATGAGTGGTAACAGTCCAAAGGCATATTCCCTACTACAGCTAAATACCAGCATTCAGAAGGTGATTGATGGCATTGGCAAAAGTATCTGGATTACGGCAGAAATTGCCTCTTCCCAGAAGCGGAATGGTCACGTCTATCTGGAACTGGTACAAAAAGACCATACACAGATTGTAGCCAAGGCGAGGGCAATGATCTGGGCATCGCAATTATCAGTCATCAAAACGGATAGAGGACATGATACAGATCAGTTGTTAAGTACCGGCACCAAAGTGATGATCAAGGTGACAGTCACTTACCATACTGTACATGGTCTCTCCTTACAGGTATATGACATTGACCCTGCCTATACTGTTGGTGAACTTGAACTGAAGAGAAGGCAAACAATTGAAAGGCTACAGAAGGAACAACTGATTGACAGGCAATCCTATCTAAGAATGCCGCTTGTTCCCCAAAAAATTGCTGTAATCAGTTCTGAAAATGCATCCGGTTATGCTGACTTCGTAAATCAGCTGGTCAACAATGCTTATGGCTACCATTATCAGTTGACCCTTTTTCCTGTCAGTGTACAAGGTGAGAAGGCTTCAAAAGAGATTGTTTCCAGAATAGCCGAAATTGACTGCAACAACTTTGACATCATGGTAATCATAAGAGGCGGAGGCTCCAAATTAGACCTTCAGCCATTTGATGAATACGATGTTGCACATGCCATTGCCCAGCTCCCACTTCCGGTCATTACAGGTATTGGACACCATACAGATGAATGTGTGGCAGATATGGTGGCGCATACGGCGGTCAAAACACCTACAGCAGCCGCTGAGTTAATCTTAAGGCTGGCTTCAAATTTTGAAGCTGCAATGGAAGAAGGTTATCAGCAAGTTTCAAAGCTTGCACTACAGATTATCCTCACCCAGCAGGATAGAATCAACTCAATAAGTCAGCGTATTGGTCAATTGGCAAAAGAGTCAGTCAACAAAAACAAAGGCGAACTCGATCAGTTATTTTTGAGTTTAAAACTCAATGCCAAATACCTGCTGGATAAAAAAGTGGAAGAGCTGAACCAAATACAGCATTCTGTCAGGCTTAATGCCAAGCATATTACGGAGAAGCAATCAGAGGAACTGACACTGCTTCTGCAAAGCTTTAAACAGCAGACCAAGTACCTGTTTGAAAGGAAAAATGAGGAACTCAATACCTTGGAATGGAAGATCCAAACACTGGATCCTTTGGAATTGATGAGAAAAGGCTATTCCATTACACTATTGGATGGCAAACCCATCAATGCAGAGAATACACCCAAAGCAGGCGATAAACTCAAAACCATTCACCATGATTTTGAGATTGAAAGTACTGTTGATGAAGTAAGGGATACAAACTTAGCACAGGCTGAAACTGAAGAAACATGGAAGAAAAAATAACCTACGAAGACGCTTTAAAAGAATTGAAAAACATTCAGCAATTACTGGAAAAAAACGAAATTCCCATTGACCAAATTGCTGACAAGATCAAACGAGCGAATGAGCTGCTGCTCTATTGTCGCACCAAACTTCGTTCAGCTGAGGATGAAATAAATAAAGCATTGGAAAATTAAACTCACACAACACATGGATTACCAATTCAAACTGCTGAGACAATCACGCCAAAACCTGCTTCGCTTTACTGAACAGTTTACCCTAGAGGAACTCAACGAGGTTCCTGAAGGCTTCAACAACAATATTATATGGCATATGGGGCATATTTTGGTGACACAGCAGCTGCTTTGTTACAAAAACGCAGGAGTTCCATGTCGTATCAGTGATGAGATTATCAACCAATTTAGAAAAGGAACCAAGCCAGAAGCACTTGTTCCGGAAGAGGAAGTTACCTTTATCAGAAAAAGGCTAACACAGACTCCAAGCCTATTGGAGGAAGACTTCAGAAATGGACTTTTTGGAGAGTATAATGAAATATCAACCAGTTTTGGCAATACCATTTCCAATATTGAAGAGGCAGTTGTTTTCAATAACATACACGAAGGCATGCATTTCGGTTACCTGCTTGCGCTGAGAAGGGCACTAACCAAAACTGTATAAAAGCAAAAGCCAAGAGAAGTCCGTTTTGCCGCACTTCTCTTGGCTTAGTTATATATTATCGTTTCTTGCCTACCAACCTAATCAAGGATGCCTCCCCTTGATGGTATGTACCTTCATCCAATAATTGTGACACTTTCTCTATACGAATATCTGTTAGCAAGTCACCAAAATCAGACATCAGCATTTCCTCATCAAAAAGCATCTCCAGCACTTTTGGTCCACCTGAAGGCTTCCCAAACTGCTCTTTGGAAAATCCTTCCAAAATCAACGTTCCACCAGGTTTCAAAAAACCGATTAGCTTTCGGTGATACGCATTTCTGACTTCAGGAAAGGTATGCGCATAAACCAATGCAACAGCGTCAAAACTTTCCGCTTCAGCTTCAAATGTATCAAAGCCTTTCAGCTCATATTCTATCTGAACACCTGCATCATCTGCCAAAAGCATCGCCTTTCTTCTACCCTCTTCACTGATATCAAAGGCTGTCACCTCCCATCCCTGTAAAGCGGAAGTAACGGCATTGCGTCCTTCCCCTTCAGCAGGTAGCAACAGTTTTCCCGGTTTGAGTTGTTCCAACTGTGACTTTACAAACTGACTACCTTGTTTACCATAAGCATATTCCTGACTGGCAAACCTTTCATCCCAAAATTCTTTATTCATCGCTATCTCAAATTAGCAGGTACAAATATTGGTTTATTTAGCCATCATTTGGTGGATAATTGGTGTTAGTCCACTGAAGAAAAACTCCACCGCAATGACCATCACAATCAATCCCATCAGTCGCATCATGACATTGTTTCCGGTTTCACCCAAAAATCTGATAATCTTTGACGCACTGTAAAGAATTGAATACGTCAGTACCATGACCAACAAAATAGCAACAATCAGGGTTACTTTTTGTTCTAAAGTCTCTGCGTCCTCCATCAGAACAATAGCATTGGTAATAGCTCCCGGACCACAAATCATTGGAATTGCCAATGGTGTAATGGAAATATCCCGTACATAAGTTTTCACTTCAGACTCCTTCACCTTTACCTTGTTCAGTCTCGCCTGAAGCATGTCCATTCCCATCAGGAAAAAGATAATACCACCAACAACCCGAAAGCTGTTTACTGAAATCCCAAAGAAATTGAATAGAAGCTGCCCTGAAAAAGCAAATGCCAAGATAGTGAAGAAAGAAACTATGCTGGCTCGCTTGGCTGTAGCGACCCTTTCTTGCTGATCAAGCTCCGAAGTCATGGTTACAAAAATCGGCATTGTCCCCAAAGGGTTAATCAGCGTAAAAAATGAAGTAAAACACAAAAGTCCGAATGAAAAAAGTTCGCTCATACAGATACAGGTCTTTCCCAGATTTATTTTGAAAAAGTGCAATATATATAATCGATCAAATTTTCCTACATCCATTTTTTGACACTCATACAAATCAGAAATCTAAAATAGATGGCAAAGGAATCACTTGGCTAACGGACAAAAATAACACTGTGCAAATGCTTTGTTTTCTTAAAATAAAGCGCGGAACTGCCTAACAGGTATTGTTGTTCTGACATTAAAAAACATTGCAAAATAATTATATATTAAGTCCTGTTTTCACTCGACTAATTACCAAGCACACATGATGACTTCCCACTCATATTGGAACAGAGCATTTTTGGTATCATTGCTTTTTATGATAGCCTGCAGTGTTCCTGAACAAAAGAAACAGGAAATACAGACAGGAACCGATGAACCCCAATTTGAGCCTTATCAGGAGCCTTTCAGACCCCAATATCATTTCTCTCCACCTGCCAACTGGATGAATGACCCGAACGGAATGGTTTTTTATAAAGGCATGTATCACCTGTTTTACCAGTACTACCCAGACAGTACAGTCTGGGGACCTATGCACTGGGGACATGCAGTCAGTTCAGATATGGTCTATTGGGAAAACCTCCCCATTGCGATCTACCCCGACACAATGGGCTATATCTTTTCCGGAAGTGCCGTAGTAGACGAACAATTCAGTAGTGGTTTTGGAAAAAAAGGAGACCCTGCCCTTGTCGCTATATTCACTTACCACAACCCCAAAAAAGCCTCTGAAAATGCGCGTGATGTACAATCACAAGGCATCGCTTTCAGCAATGACAATGGCGAGACATGGAATAAGTATGACAAGAACCCTGTACTGGAAAGTTCAGGAATACCCGACTTCAGAGACCCAAAAGTCATGTGGCACGCACCCAGCAAGAAATGGATTATGTCTTTGGCGGTAAAGGACCATATCGAGTTCTACTCCTCTCCTGACCTGAAAATGTGGAAGAAGGAAAGTGAATTCGGAAAAGACAAGGGGGCTCATGGCGGTGTTTGGGAATGTCCTGACCTATTTACCCTTAAAGTGGATGACAAAGACAAATGGGTTTTGCTGGTCAGTATCAACCCTGGAGGACCAAACGGTGGCTCTGCTACACAATACTTTGTTGGAGACTTTGACGGAAAACAATTTAACCTTGAATACCCGCTGGACAGTGCTGTTTGGCTTGACTGGGGAAAGGATAACTATGCAGGAGTCACATGGTCCAATATCCCTGAAGAAGATGGCAGAAGGCTCTTCCTTGGCTGGATGAGCAACTGGGAATATGGTCAGGCTGTACCCACCAAAACCTGGAGGAGTGCCATGACACTACCTCGATCTTTAGGACTTGTAAAAACGACAGACGGTTACCTCCTGACAGGCACTCCTGTAGAGGAACTTAAAACACTAAGGGAAGACCATGCTGTACAATCTAATATTGAAGTGAGTGATCCTCCCGTGGAGCTTGACATACTGGATGGCACCAATAACCAGTTTGAACTCAAAGCCAATATAAGCCTCAACATGTCCAAAAAGTTGGAAGTAAAACTTTCTAACCGAGAAGGCGAACAAGTCACCATTCTGATTAATACAGAAACAAATGAATTGGTCATTGACCGAACCAGGTCCGGAAATGTGGCTTTTGAAAGCCATTTCCCTGCCATTGTCAAAGGACCGCTGCCTCCACTTGACCAGAAACAAATCGACCTTCACCTTTTTGTAGACAAGGCTTCAATGGAAATCTTTATCAACAAAGGACAACTGCAAGTGACAAACCTTATATTCCCTGACAAACCTTATAACAAATTACTTATTTCGGCAGACAGCAAGGCTGTCATAGATACACTCGAACGCTGGAATCTTACTTCCATTTGGCAATAATTAAAATCTAAGCGCCACCAGATGAAACCATTTAAAATAATTGGACTAGGAGAAATTATTTGGGACATGCTTCCTTCAGGTAAACAACTTGGAGGTGCTCCTGCCAACTTTGCCTACCATGCAATGCAATTAGGAGCTGAAGCATATGTAATCAGTGCAGTTGGTAAAGACAATCTAGGAAAAGAAATACTCCACCAAATACATGAAAGAGGCTTGAACAGCCTGATCAGCATCACAGATTACCCTACAGGTACTGTGGATGTAGAAGTAACCCCAAAGGGAATCCCGACCTACACCATCCATGAGAATGTGGCTTGGGATCACATTCCTGCCACAGAAAAAGTAATGGAAGTTGCTAAAGAAGCTGATGCCATCTGCTTTGGCTCTTTGGCGCAAAGGTTTGCTGACTCCAGAAAAACGATCATATCCATACTGGAGGCCTCCAAAGAAAACTGTATAAAAGTATTTGACATCAATTTAAGGTTGGATTTTTATACAAAAGAAGTGTTGAAAAATGCTTTACGCCATGCTGACATTCTGAAAATCAATGAAGAGGAATTACCTATTCTGGCTTATGAAATGGGATGGGAAGTCTCTGATGAATTTGTATTACCTAAACTGATCAGGCACTTTGACCTTGAGCTGGTCGCTTTTACCAAAGGGGAAAATGGCAGCATTCTGATCAATGACAGTGATGTCTCTGAGCTTCCAACCCCAAAAGTAGAAGTAGCAGATACCATTGGTGCTGGAGACTCATTTACTGCCGCCTTAATAATTGGGCTGCTAATGAATAAACCTTTACAAGAAATCCATCAGAAAGCGGTAGATGTTTCTGCTTTTGTTTGTACCCAACATGGCGCCATGCCAAAACTTCCAGAGCATCTCAAATATTGAGAAACTGACCTTTAAAATACCTATTCATCAATTATAGAATCTTCTCAAAGAAAAATAAACGATGATATGAAGGAAGTAAGCGGATATCTCTACAGGGCTATCGGAATTGTTGTAATCGGCAGCTTACTGTTTGGGATTAATATGGCTGCAGTATCAGGAGCCGTTTCCCTTGTGCAGGCTGCATTTACCTTATCCGATTTTCAAATCGGAATTGTTGTAAGTGCCATGATTATCGGTTGCATGATAGGGGCTTTTACAGCAGGCTCCTTAAGTGACAAAAGAGGAAGAAAAGCCACATTTATCTATGCAGCTATTTTATTTTCAATCTCAGCGATTGGCTGTTATATCGCTAACTCCATGTGGGTATTGGCATTTGCCAGAATATTGGGAGGAATTGGGGTTGGTACTGTATCAGTGGTGGTCCCTACTTACATCAGTGAAGTATCACCAGCCAAAGTAAGAGGTACTTTGGGTACACTCAATCAACTCGGGATCGTCATCGGTATATTACTTGCCTACATTATTGATTATGCTGCCTCACCTTTGGAAAACAATTGGCGGATTATGTTGGGTCAGCCCCTCCCTTTTGCCTTATTGTTTTTATTCCTACTAATATTCTTCCTACCCGAAAGTCCTAGATGGCTTATCAATGCCAAAAAGGAAAAGAAAGCCGCTGTTATACTTGAAAAGATGGGTGGCAGAATTTATGCCCTTGAAGTAATGGCTTCCGTCAAAGGTGTACAGTCTGAGTCCGTACAGCAAACCTCACTATCCTCTCTTTTTAAGGGAGGAATGGGAAAGGTAATTGGAATTGGAATACTGCTCGCCACCTTCCAACAGGTTACCGGTATCAATGCGGTTATCTCCTACGCTCCTGTCATATTTCAGCAGTCAGGAGTTGGTGGAGATACTGCTTTGCTCCAGTCAATATTGGTTGGAGTAGTAAACTTTCTTTTTACCTTGGTGGCACTTTGGGTAATAGATAGGGCTGGCAGAAAAGTCCTGCTTTTGTATGGAGCTGCCGGAATGAGCGTTTTCTTGTTCTACCTGACTTATTCCTTTACGGTTGACTCACAAGGAATCGGTGTCTTGATTTCACTACTGGGGTACATTGCATTCTTTGCCGCTTCTTGGGCTCCTGTTATGTGGATTGTCACTTCTGAGATTTACCCTAATAACATTCGAGGCGCTGCCATGTCTGTCTCAACTGCCATCAGCTGGGTTTGCACTTTTATATTGGTTCAGTTTTTCCCATGGATGCTCTCTAACCTTGGAGGGGCTGTTACCTTCGGGTTGTTTGGTATTTTTAGTGTGCTCGCTTGGGTTTTCACCAAAACAATGGTTCCAGAAACAAAAGGAAAGTCTTTAGAAGAAATAGAACAGGAACTAGGAATCGACAACTAAAAATCATGACATAAAAAAGCAGCATACGTTTTTAATGTATGCTGCTTTCGATCTTATATCTTAAAAACGATAGATTATCTACCCATCAGTCTTCCTTTAAGACCACCTTTCTTACCACCTTTCATACCTGGTACACCACCAGACATACGGTTGATTTTCTTCATGGTCTTACGCATTTCTTCAAACTGCTTGATCAGGTTATTTACCTGCTGGATTGAAGTACCTGAACCCTTAGCGATACGCTGCTTTCTTGAAGTAGACATGATCTCAGGTTTTGTACGCTCCTCAGGAGTCATCGATGAAATGATTGCCTCAACTGGTTTGAATGCGTTTTCATCAATTTCTGTATCCTTCAGCATTTTACCCATACCAGGAACCATCGCAATCAAGTCCTTGATATCACCCATTTTCTTGATGTGCTGAATTTGAGAAAGCAAATCATTGAAGTCAAACTGGTTCTTTCTCAGTTTTTTGTTCAGGCGTTTTGCTTCTTCCTCATCGTAAGCCTGTTGCGCTCTTTCTACCAGGGAAACAACGTCACCCATGCCTAGAATACGCTGAGCCATACGATCAGGGTGGAACTCGTCAAGTGTATTCTCCAGTTTCTCACCTGTTGAGATAAACTTGATTGGTTTCTCTACAACCCTTCTGATAGAAAGGGCAGCACCACCACGTGTATCACCATCCAGCTTTGTCAGTACAACACCGTCAAAGTCAAGACGCTCGTTAAAGGTCTTCGCTGTATTTACAGCATCCTGACCAGTCATCGAGTCAACAACAAAAAGTGTTTCTGACGGTTTGACCGCTGCTTTTACTGCCTCGATCTCTTTCATCATCTGCTCGTCTACTGCCAAACGACCCGCAGTATCGACGATCACCAGACTTTTGCCGTTTTTCTTTGCATATTCAATTGCGTTTTGCGCAATTTCAACTGGGTTTTTGTTTTCTCTTTCAGTGTAAACTTCAACACCAGTTTGCTCACCCAAAGTCTCCAGCTGGTCAATCGCAGCAGGACGATAAACGTCACCTGCAACCAAAAGCACCTGCTTGCCAGCCTTCTTCATTTTCAGACCCAACTTACCCGTAAAGGTCGTTTTACCTGAACCTTGAAGACCTGAAATAAGCACAACGGCAGGGTTACCTGTTGGGTTAAAAGGAACAACCGTACTACCCATCAGTTCTGTAAGTTTGTCACTTACAATCTTAATGAACAACTGACCTGGTGAAACGGCAGTCAGTACTTTCTGACCTAGTGCCTCTTCCTTAATATCATTGGTAATTTCTTTAGCTACCTTAAAGTTAACGTCGGCATTCAACAGGGCTTTACGGATTTCTTTTACCGTTGTCGCTACGTTGATTTCGCTGATGCGTCCTTCACCTTTAAGGTTTTTGACCGCACGGTCTAACTGTTGACTTAAATTATCAAACATGTATTTCTTATATTTTGGATGCTGAAAGAGATAAAGTTCCTACTAAACAGGCATATATAAAAACCAGATGTTTGCTTTCCAATTTTTATACGTGGGTTTTATCTGCTTTCAATTTTTTCCCGTTAAACGATTCGAAGTGGCAAAAATATTACTTATTAAAGATAAATACAATTTATTCCTTTTATAGGATGCAGGTATGACAGTAGAAGTTCCATTTATTGGATTATGGAAACAACCGTAATACAAAAAGAAGTTGCTAAACCTTTTCAATCCAAACCCAAAAATAATCCACTACCACTCCAATCCCTGACTAACACAGAATACATCACCACCTTTATACTAATTTAACCAATCTCACTGATTACATGTTTGTTGCAAACACATAACAAATATCAAAAGTTTCAGTACCTGCCTTCTATCCTCTCTCCAAAACTGGGTTTCAAATAACATTCATTTAAAAATGGTGACCATCCTCACTAAAAAGTTTTTTAAGTAATACTTATTTAGCTACAGATAATTAAACGAACAACAAAAACCACCACCTATTTATGAACAGCATTGGTCAAACTTTTAAAAGCAAAAGTATGACCGCTACTACGCTAAAAGAAGAGCAATATTCGGAAGTTTCTGGCAGGACCACCAAACGACTTCTGCTTGACCCTGACAGTAACCCTCAGCTTGCTCTTTGGCTTAAAATAGCGGCATGTGTGTTAATTCCAATTCTCGTACTGTTAATCCCTCAAGGGTATATCCCGATTGAAGGCATGACAATTATCCAGCAAAGGGTACTGGCGATCTTTGTGATGGCAACTCTTCTTTGGATTTTGGAACCAGTTCCTATTTACGCTACTTCAGTACTGATTGTCACCATGTTGCTGATGCTGACATCTGACAAAGCCCTCATTTTTATGAAAATGGATGAAGGCCCTATTTTCGGAGCGCTTCTGCCCTATAAAGATATACTCAGCACGTTTGCTTCACCGATCATCATGCTATTCCTTGGCGGTTTCTTTTTGGCAATGGCTGCAACCAAATACCAACTGGATCAGAACCTTGCAAGGGTGCTGCTAAAACCATTTGGCAAAAAACCTTCCCATGTGATGTTGGGACTGATGCTCATAACCGCTCTTTTCTCAATGTTTATGAGCAATACGGCAACAACCGTTATGATGCTTGCAATCCTAACCCCTGTGTTGGCTAGCTTGCCTGCAAAAGAAAAAGGTAGATTGGGTTTTGTCTTGGCAATTCCAATCGCTGCCAATACGGGGGGAATAGGAACGCCCATCGGGACTCCTCCAAACGCCATCGCCATGAAGTACCTCACAGGTGAAAATGCGATCAGCTTTGGTCACTGGATGGCTTTTGCAGTACCATTTGTCATGATCATTCTTTTGGCTTCTTGGTTCATTCTTCAGAAGTTTTACCCATGCAAGAAAGAAGAGATCACCATCAATATTAAAGGGGCTTTTGACAAATCTCCAAAGGCCATTACCGTATATGTCACTTTTGTTGTGACTATCCTACTATGGTTATTGGGAGGGTTGCACGGAATGAATGCCTATGTAGTTGCCATTATTCCTGTAGCGGTATTTACCCTTACCAATATCATCACAAAAGACGACTTGAAAAGAATAAGTTGGGATGTACTGTGGTTAGTAACAGGCGGCATTGCCATTGGTATGGCGTTGGAAAAAAGCGGGTTGGCAAGTGCCGCCGTTGCCTCTATCCCATTTGCATCTTTCTCACCATATGTAGTTATCCTATCAGCGGCAGTGCTGAGTATTGTCATGGCAAACTTTATGTCCAATACAGCGACTGCCAACCTACTGATGCCAATTGTGGTAGCTCTGGCCATTTCAATGGAAAGCCTGATTCCTTATGGAGGGCTGAAAGCCATTATGGTCTGCGTAACATTTGCGTCCTCTTTGGGTATGGCGTTACCTATCAGTACGCCTCCTAATGCCTTGGCCCATGCCACTGGTGTCATCCAAACCAAAGACCTGATCCGAACAGGTGTATTGGTTGGTATGATGGGGCTTATCCTGACATTTATACTTGTTTATCTAATGAATTCATTGAATTGGTTATAGTTAATTTGGTTATTTGATTGAAAAAAGGCACTGTCAGTAATGCTAATTACTTGACAGTGCCCTTTTTATTTAGTTCCTAAAACTGTTTCAATCTGTTCTCTTGAAGGTCATAATTACCTTGTCATTCTCCATCAAAGACAACACACCCTCGATAAACTCATAGGTATATTCCTTATCTGAAAGTGCTTTGAGAAAAGCTGTCTCAAGTTGAATATCAGGGCAACTTTTCCGTGTGGCTGTAATACTGCTAAATGCCAAACGCTCACCTCTGGCTTTGATCTGTCCCTGAATCTGATTGCACCCTGCCTGCCCCAACATTTTTTCATGAGCAGGAAACAGCTCCAACCTGGGTCTTTCCTTTGCTGCATCCAACTCCTCATTGTGTCCTTCAAAAGTGTGTAACACCCAGATATCGTGCAACCTGTAATTGAAGGAATGTTGTCCGCAACCACTGTAGGTTTTGCCATCAAACTTTACTTCTACATTATGCGGATACACTTTTTCGTTCTCCGTATCCTCACACTGCTTGTCATTAATGATAATTGCCAGCTTTCCACTCTCCACTTCCGAATAATAAGTAACACTGGACTCTGCCCAAACCGGAGAAGGAACAGGGGTTTCGATCCCCTTGCCGTCAGCCAGCTTAAATGTTACTTTCTTATCAAAGTCTATACTCAGTGTCCAATTGGGCTGATGCCCTTCAGCAATAAAATCATGAGTGTTCTCTTCTTCCGTTGAGCGCAATACAATCTCCTTATTTTCACCCTTGGACTGCTCCTGTTTTTTTTCATTGGTAGCACACCCCATTATCAAAAACAGCAGAATGATAGTAGAAACCCTTTTCATAGTCTATTATTTTAATTTTGCTTACCGCTCAATTTGGGTGAAGTAACACATTATTGCAATAAACATCATGGCTTTCTTTTTCATTCCTTTCTTTCTGACTTGAAATTGAAAACAATGCAACATACACAATGACTTAAGTTTACTTTAGCACACAAAAATACGGCTCGAATTACCAACAGTAATTCGAGCCGTTCTGATATTATATGTATGTGTTGTTTCCTAAATTGATCGACCTCTAATCAATCTTAGGGCAACTGCTGCAACAGCAATCACCAACAGAATGTGGATCAGGTTACCGGCACTGTATACAAAGAACCCCAGTACCCAACCAATGATTAAAATGACGGCGATCAAATACAATAAATTACTCATGACTTTAGTTAGTTGTGGTTGAAAATTCAATTAGCTGTTGGGTTCAGCTCATTACTAGTGTCGAGTCCTGAAAGCCTCGTAATGCTTCTTCAGCTCAGCGTCAATCTGTTCTTTTGTTTTACCAGTTTCCTGCTGAATACGTCCGATGATCTCATCTGCCTTACCTTCAGCCCATGTTTCATCATCATTTACAAGGTTACCATATTTCTGTTTTACGATACCTTTGAACTCGTTCCAGTTACCTTCTGTGATTAGCTTGTTCATTTTTCTATCTGTTTTGGGTTGTACATCAATTACTGTCACAAAGCAGTACGATCAGACTGCCATATTATCTTCTATAAGTAAGTCCTATGGATATTTGGCTATCTCCATCTACCTCAAAAAGCCTTTTCTTGAAAGAGGGTTTTCCAAGGCTGGCATCCGGATTATTGGAGAACCCATACCCTTCTTGCGGGATACCTACCAGATTTTTATCTAATTTCTTGTTGTCGTTTGCATCATGGTAAACACGTAATTCGTATTGACCATCTGGAATATCTTCAAAGTAAACCTGTGTTTCGCCCTCCAAAGCATCAACCATCTTTCTGGATATCGATCTCTTATGGACATCTCTCAGTTCGAGCATCAGGTTACCCTCTCCTGTCAATACATTCTCTACTGCTACTTCCAAAGTGTTGCTTGATTGACCTCTTTCTGTTACTTGCTCGACTTGATTCAAGCTTGTCTCTTGAGCAAGTATAAAAAGAGGAAGTAACCAGCAAACCAACAGGAAGCCAGCAGTCTTATATTTTAAATAGAGCATCGCTATATGATTTTATTCCATTGACGTTATTGTCTTGTTTACCTAATAGAGTGAAAGTACTGTACCAAACTGAAAATGAGTCTGAAATGAAGATTTTGAGAGGTTGTATGTTGGAATTCAACTACAAATTGTGGAGAAATGGGAACAATTTTCACAAAAAAATAGCGTCTGACCTTCAAATGAGATCAGACGCTGAAGTAAATTTTTTGACTGAAAATTTACGTTAGTGTTTTTTTCTTTGCCCAGGAGCATATGATTTAGCTGACTTCGATCCTGTCATCTTTTTCATTTGTCCCGGAGGTATTGATTTACTACTGCTGCCTGAAGATCTGTAAACTGGTCTTTTGGCTCCTACATGGTAAATACCTGTACAACTGTACATAAAAGTAGAGATAGCGGCAATAGTGATGATGCTAACTGAACGTCTTAGTAGGTTTGAACTCATTCTCATTTGTTAATCCATTTTAATGAATTCACATGCTTTGGTCGCATAGTGAAAAATACACCAACTAAGATTGCAAATGCTTTGCCATAAAGACTTCAGGTAACAATTTACCCCTAAAAAGAAACTACTTTTTAAGACTTGAGGTAGAAACGTCACGGGAATCCATTAAAGTGAATTCGACCCTTCTGTTCTGTTGTCTACCTTCTCTGCTGTAATTATCGGCTAGTGGCTTTTCCTCTCCATGATACTCAATAGCAATTCTATCTTCTGTGATCTCATGGGCAATCAAAAAGTCACGAATGGCAGCTGTTCTGTCTTCTGAAAGCTTGATATTCGCCTTTTTATCCCCAACAAAATCCGTATGTCCATCCAAAAGAATCGTTAAAGAAGGTAACTGTTTCATGGTATAAACCAACTGTTCCAACATAGGCAAATGATTGAGTAGTAACTCAGATGAGCCTGTAGCAAACAGGAAAAAATGTTTTTCGTCTTTGTTTAACACCTTCTTCCTTTCTTCTCCATTAATGACTTCTTCAGTTGAGGTACTGTCCTCTAACTTATTTTCACCATCCTTAGCGACTTCAGTATTCTCTGAGGTTTCCTTTTTAGCTAAAACAGCCTCTTTCTTTTCCCTCATTTTAACCACAAAAATGTCTGCCAACCTGCGGTAATGTTCACGGTTACTAGCCAAAAGTGCTCTACTGCTGTCTGCCATGACAAAGTAACCATCATATCCTTCAGAGTTGACGGCTCTCAGGTTTACAGGTTCTGACCAATTTTGCCATGTATCATCCAACCTATGAGCATAATAAATGTCAGCACTTCCCCTACCTCCATGGCGATTGCTTGAGAAATACAAAGTCTTGCCGTCAGGACTTAAGTATGGGGACATTTCCGTTTTTGAGGAGTTAAGCTTTTCTCCTAAATGGATTGGCTCTGACCACCACTCCTGTTCAGATTCCCCTTCCTTTACCTGATGGAAACGGTGCCAGCCCTTGTACTTGAAGCAAACATAGAGGTCATCGTAACCTACGGAATCACCTCTTCTCATTGCCAAAAGCAATACATCGCCATCACCGTTCATATACATGGCACTGATATCATTTAGCCCCTCGACCTTCATAGAAACAGGTTTCTGCCATTTACCATCTTTCAAGTCAGAGTACTGAATCTGGACATTCCCTTTCAAGGATTCCATCAAGTAAAGGCGCTTCCCATCCTTGTGAATACCAATCACTGCATTGTTTCCGATGGTATTGAATTCAGACATCGGTTCAGGTGTCAGCCATCTGCCATCCTTGCGGATACTTCTCCATATATCCTGACCTCTAAATTTTCCTCCTTTATTGTCCTGATGGATAAATCGGGTAAAATACAATGTCATCCCATCAGGTGAGAGTAGTGGCAGGATTTCTTCCGCACCGGAATTTATTTCTTCACTTACCAGCTTCCTAGGTTGGTCAAATTCAAATAGCTCCTGGGCTCTTGCCTTCTGAACAAAAGCTACAGCAAGCAGCGCCAATATAAGGCTGCCTATATATCGAAAAATCATGGGTAAAATATCTCTTAGTTTGCTAATCATTACCATATATAAGGAGAAGGGGCTTTGCCTTTAACCATCATAAAACGAAGCGATACTTCGTGTGTCCCCACATTGTTTGTTTTCAACTCTGTAAGGGCATAATCAAATGCATAACCCACCTTGATGGCATCTGTTATCATGATCCCTGCCATAAAATCTACCGACTCTTTATGTCTGTAATAGGCACCTACCATCAACTTATTGTCATAAACAGCTTTCATGCTCAAGTTGACCACTGATGGCGACAATTGTTTCTGCTGAACTAGAATCCCAGGCGTTAGCAACATTTTTGTTCCAGCTTCAATTCTCAGTCCCAACAAGATATTATGGACATCTTCTATAGCTTTCTCATTAAGTTGAAGCTGGCTTTCGCCCAAACTGCTGCCTAACATATTGGTATATGAATAACCTGCATAGAAGTGCTCATTATAGATGGTTGCTCCTACATTCAAATAACCATAACCTTCGGCTCCCCCTATACTCTGGTAATCAATGTAAGTAGGGTCATTGACATCACGGATAGTCAAATCTGAGACATTCAAGCGGTTATTGCTGTACACACCGGCAACCCCTATCGCTGCTTGCCACTTTCTAGAAATAGGCATATGAAATGCATATGAACCATTGACCTGATATGAGGTAAAAACACCCGCTTCCTGATAAAGTACAGCAGCTCCAAGTCCATGTTTCAGTTGTGACCTAAAAGACTTCTGCCTTAACTTCTTCCTCAACGCTGACTTGGTTTTGGAATCCATTCTTCTAACTGATGTCTTGATACTGTCTTTTACATATCGGTGAAAAAGGGATGGATCACTGATCATCAAAGCATTTTCAGGGTACTCCACCTCTTCAGCCAACTTGTCAATATCATATGGGCTCTTATACTTCAACTTACGTCTACCAAAACGCTTTCTCTTCCCTTCGATCGTGAAGTTCGAATTGAAGAACATTGTAGTCGGAGCACCTTCATCACCTGCCCATTGCTGTCTTACGCCTAGGTTGAAGTCCGAGAAATTCTCTATCCCAGTAAAGGCTGGGTTATAGGTGGAAATAATTTCTGAGTATTGGGTAACGTGCGGTTGTTGTGCATGCACCTGATGTGCCATAAAAAACAGCAACAACAGCACTGAACTGATATATTTAAACAAATTCATTTTCAAAAAATTTACAGTTAAAAAAATGTCTACCTAAGAATTGTAACTGTACCTTTCATTGGCTTGATTCCTTCAGCAAAAGTGATCACATAGAAATAGCTACCAACCGGCAAGACTTTGCCATTGTACTTTCCACTCCATTCATGATTACCTACTGACTCGAATACCCGCTGTCCTGTCGCATCAAAAACCTCGACCTTTACGCCTGGGTAATCATCCAGTTCTGTGATATACCAAGTATCATTGAAACCATCACCGTTTGGTGTAAATGAGTTGTAAACCACAGGCTCTGGTAGCGTTTCGATACTGATTGCCAAAACTTCCTCATAAGATAAAGTAGGGTTCCCGTTGTCTGTTGCTCTTACTTTCACAAACAGGGTGATTTCCTCAGTTACAATGGCCTGTGCCACATAAAGCTGGTTTCCAGCAATCCTAAAAAATGCATTATCAGTATCACCTTCTCCTACCAACTCAAATGAATGCTGATCTTCCACGTCAATATCTTCCGCAGTCAGGTTGCCAACCAAAGTACCCGAAGGCGTCAGTTCTTTTACTACATCATTGTCCAAGTAAATTGCATAAGGTGCATTGTTCTTATTTTCAATCTGAACAATTATGGTAGCAGTTGTAGAAAGTCCCAAGTTGTCTGTTACTTCAACCTTCAACACATATGATGATTTCACCAACACATCAATAGTGCTATTGTTCGCAACCAACAGATTTCCTTCCACCTCACTTATATCAAATACTCCATCCTCATTTCCCTCAATGATTTCAAAAGTAAATGAAGTTGCTTTCTCACTACTTGCTGTCACCTTTCCAACAATGGTCCCATTTTCAATATCTTCAGCAATTGTAAATACCTGATCTTCCACTACTGGCGGTGCTACCGGCTTTTCAACCTCCACAGTGACAGTAGCAATATCAGCCAATAGGTTTTGGTCTTTCACCTCCACCTGAATCTCATAAAAGTTTCTAGTTGCGTAGTCCAATACACCTTCCTGAGTTATATAAAATGCACCTGTCGTTGCATTTACGCCAAAGAGACTATTGATATTTCCACCAACTATCCTATACAAGTAGTTGGGTGTACCCCCTGTCGCCACAAGTGTTTCCAATATTGTATTGGCAACAACCGTTTCCTCTACCGTTACAGCCGCATTTGCTAACTCAGGAGGTGTCAGCACCCTGATTACAAATTCCTTCTCAAAACTTAGGGAAGGTGTTCCGTTATCCGTAACAGCAACCAGAATTGTAAACGATGTCTTATCTGATGTGAGGAAAGCTGAAGTGGTTCTTAGCTCATTGCCATTAGCCATTCCGAAGAAGGCCTGATCATATCCTGCAGCATCCACCAGTGCAAAAGAATGTGTATCTCCATTATCAGGATCTTCAGCTGTAAAGATTCCTACCAAAGCATTGGCAGTAATTGCATCACTTCTTACAACCTCGTTGTTAGACAAACTGATATCAACTGGAGCCTCATTTACATTATTGACGATGATATCAAACTGCTTGGTAAAAGTTTCACCATCCTGATCCTTAACCTCAACAGAAATCCTGTAGGCTGCCTTGGTTTCAAAGTCTAACTCAGTAGCTGTCACCAGCTCATCACCATTAAGGCTGAAAAGTGCATTATCCAATTCTCCACTGATCAGTGAGAAAACATGTGTATCACCATCATCAGGGTCTACTGCTGTAAAAACCCCCACTGTTGTCCCTGCAGGTTGTGCTTCATCTACCTGATTGTTGCTTAAAAGAATATCTGTAGGAGCTTCATTTCGATCTGACTTTATCACATTTACGATGAAGTTCTCCTGAATTCTAAATGCACCATCGTATGATTCAACCCTAAACGAAAGTGTGTTCTTGGTGTCATAATCAAGCTCCGCGTTGGTAAATAGACTGTCATTTCTAATAAAGAATGAGGCATTGTCCCCGTCTCCCTGACCACTTACCAAGCTGTATATATACGTATCGTAGAGATCCTCATCTTCTGTTGAAAGCGTTCCTACATACGTGCCGATTGGCGCATCTTCACTAATGCTGTCACCCGAAAAATGTATAGCAGTAGGTTCTTCGTTGACATCAGTCACTTTTACAGTAAATACACTTTCAACTGTAAGGCCACCCAAATCAGTCCCTATCACTTTTACTTCATACAGGCTATCTTCCTCATAATTAAATTCCTGATTGGCAACTAAAAATGAGTTCAGTGGCGGATTACTATAGAATGCATCATTGCTATGATAAAGTCCGTCAGGGTATAGTATCCCAAATGAATTGTTATCTAACTCACCAATAGGCAGTTCAAACTCGTAACTGTCCACAGCATCAAGGTCTGTAGCGATCAACTGGCCAACCAAATCAACATCACCGTTCTCAGGAATTTCCAGATTATCCAACGAAATACTTGTTGGCACTTTATTATCGGCTACCACAACCGTATGTCCATAACCTGCCGATGCCAAACTCACGCTTCTTCCTTCTAACAAGGCTACCTCGTTCGATTGCCTGAAGGTTTGGTTTCCCCACGACACTACCGTATTGTCATTCAATACTGCTACAGTATGGTGGTTTCCTGCATCAATAAACTCTGCTTTGTTACCAACCTCGGTAGGGACTTCAGTCTGATGGTGGAATGTATTGTCACCCCAAGCGACAACAGAACCATCATTCTTCAGCGCAACTGAATGCAACTCCCCCGCCGCTACCATTTTCACATCCGAAAGAGCTGACATCGTTGCTGCATCGGTCTGGTTATAGTCATTTCTACCCCAACCATCTACGGTATTGTCGTTCTTCACAACAAGGGTATGAAAATTACCTACACTAATGCTTTTCACATCTGTAATGGTAGATGGAATGGATATCTGACCATATTTATCATCTCCCCAAGCGATCAACGTACCATCTGCTTTTAGGACAACTGCATGGTCATCTCCAGCACCGATCTGTACAACCGGTGAACCTGAGTTGACTACTGTGGGAATTGATGCTGAAGTGATATAATCGTTTCCAATATCAAATTCCAACACGCCAATTGTTCCATCATTTTTCAGATACATGGTATAATAGAAACCAGCAGCAATTGCTTTAATATCGGTAATACCTGTAGAAGTATTATTTATTCTGAGCTCCCCATCCATTACAATGGCTGTATGGGTGTAGCCTGCTGAAATCAAAGATACATTGACTGCCCGATAAGGCTCTGCTAACTGTCCATTTGTGGTTTCTCCCCAATCGATAATCATTTGGGAAGTAGACTGACCGTAAATGCTAAAAGGTATGCAACAGCATAAAACCTTCAATAAAAAAATCGTTTTGTAAAAAATTCTCATTTAATAAAAAAGTATGGGTAAAGTAAAAGTTGGAAATATAAATGAGTTTTAATGTTAAAACAAGCTTTTACTGTTGTAGAAAAATGTAATGATAATTAGTAATCTTAATGCATTTGGATTTTTGGCTTTATCTTATAGTTTTAAAATATTGATAGTCAAACAATAAAAACCCATCATTATTCACTTATGGATACTTAATAATTATTTCACCTAACACATCAATTCAACTAATGATTTTTTGTATCCTTGCAGCTTAATCTGATTCTTATGAGGCGTAAAACACACCTGTTTATACGAAAGTCACACCGTTACCTTGGCATTCTGATTGGCATCCAGTTTTTCTTTTGGACACTGGGAGGACTTTATTTCAGTTGGAGCAACCTTGATGCAATTCATGGTGACCATTTCCGAAAACCCAAAGTAACACCACCTGCCATTGATGCTGCAATTTTGGCAAACATGGTCAACACGACGCTTAAGGTTCAGCAATTGGAAACCCGAAAATTCAATGGAAAACTGTATTTATGGGTCAACAAGCAACAGTTGATTGACCCGATTACATGGACAGATAAAGGGCCTATCACAAAAGATGAAGCTGTAGCTATCGCAAAAGAAAACGTCTTGGATGCTTATTCCATTGACAGTGTATCATATATTACCGAAACTAGTAAACATAGTGAGTACAGAGGACGACCACTCCCTGCATGGGTAATTCATTATGCAGGTAATGACCATTTAAAAGGCTATATCAGCACCAAGGATGGGAGATTCCATATGGCAAGGCATAATGACTGGAGAGTATTTGATTTCCTATGGATGTTACACACAATGGATTATGAAGGCAGGGACAATATCAATAACTGGCTTTTAAGATTTTTTTCTGTTTTAGGAATGCTTACTATTATATCAGGTTTTGCTTTGTATTTTTACACTTCAAAAACCTTTAGGAGTAAAACTAGAAACAGCAAAAAACTTCAAAAAGCCTTTTAGGATTATTTATCCAACATGGTTAAATCAGCATTTACTTCCTTTTGATTCAACACCTTTCAACACAAGCAATATGTTTGATAAAACAATACTTTTGGAAATTGTCAGAATGAAAATGCCATTCGGAAAATATGCAGGAACTTTAATCTGTGACCTGCCTGTGAGTTACCTTGAATGGTTTCAAAGAAAAGGATTTCCACAAGGAAGGTTGGGCGTTCTTCTTGAGACCACATATGAGATCAAACTGAATGGATTACAAGAGATTATCACGCAACTTAAAAAGATGAAGTAATCTTTAGGGAAAGAAAAAAGCGACTTAATGGTCGCTTATTTATTTTCAGTATTGTCTGTCATCATGGCTAAATGAAATTCCCATAACTTTTCTACCGAAACGGGCATCTTTCTACTCTCATCATCAATTCCTCCCCCATACCATAATGGCGGAAAAAAGTGAAAAGCCTCATCTCCTCTCAATCTTCGGACATCATTTCTCCAGTTTCGCCATTTATACTTACTATAAAACTCATCAAGATCACCATTGAAAGCCCACCAAATAAAGTCTTCGTACCCTATCCCTAATGACTCCCACTCCAGTGTATCTGGGCCAAGGTAATAGACCATACCAATGTCATCTCCAAACTCACCTCCATTCACGGCAAAGAACCCACCAATTGCATCATCTGCCACCAACAAAAAATCAGGAACTTCTCCGTACTGCTCAAATGACTTATGAAGGTTCCAACCAGAGACTGTCCGCTGCAATCTGTGAGAGCCTGAGCCTAGGATTCTCAGCCAACCACCTTCAACAAGCAGACCTCCTGTATGGTAAATAATCGCCCCAAGTGGATACTCCGACGGCACCTGTGTCCGAAACAGTACTGAATCAGCATCCGACTGGTACCTGTAGAGTATTTCCACTGAGTTTCTCCCTTGATGCACCCAGTCCCTCACTTTCCGCCACCCTCTTTCTTCATGATCAACCAGCTCTGCCAGTGGCTTAAGATAAGGGACTTGCCCTATAACAGTTTGTGAAACAAATAATAATACGATAGACACTAGCAATTTCATCCTCATCCCTTGTTACAAAAAGATTTACTCCTTTTGATACTAACCTCCTTAGTTATTTCAGATTGTAACTTTATTGAAATTTATAATATAAAGTAAATAACAAAAGTCTCCCTTCCCCTCTAGTACGGCCTATATTGTCAGTATTTATCAAAGCAGGAAGAAAGTAAGCCTTATTGAAAAGGTTTTGTCCTTTTAGTGAGAACTTCAATGTCTCTGACAGTTTGAATGACACATTAGCGTGTACAAGTGTATAGGCATTGTTTGCTTCCACTTTATGAAAATCATCTTCATTTGTAGTTTGATCTTCCCCTTCGTCCTTTACGATCACATAAGACTTTCCGGAATGGTTTGCCATCAGTTGGATGTTCCATCGTTCTCTGAATGCAACTCCTGTTCCAGCACTCCATTTAAATGAAGGATAAAATAGTAGTGGTGATTCTGAGTCCTCGAATACAACTCCCTCGTATTGGTAATTCATATCAGACTTGGAGTCAATCATTGTAATGTTTGCAAACGGTGTTAAAGTCAACTCACTATTTACCGGAAGTGTCAACCTTAACTCTCCCTCCATTCCATTGAGCACATAGGTCTTTGCATAGTTTTGATAATAACTACTCCCCGAAACAGTCGGTTGGCGGTAGATTAACCCTTCTATTTCATTATGATACACATTGGCTTCATAAGCAAGTGTCACTCCTTTGAAAGGGATTTCCCCTGCCATTGCCAATTCAAAACTGTCTATCAGCTGTGAAGACAAGCCTTTTGCATCGTCCGGATCGTCTATAAATGTACCAATACCTGGTGTTTGTCTGTAAAGGAACATTGGTGGTAAAAATGCCGAACCGTACATTGCCTTAATCCTTAACTTATCCCTTTTTACTTTTCCCGAAAAAGGAATATACACCATTGAGAACCGTGGGCTCAAATGGTTTCGAAACACAAAGTCATTCAATGGGGCATACTGTCGGTGCCAGTTATAACGCAATCCGGCTGTCACCTGCAATTTATCTTCTATCAAGTGGCGTTGTGTCTGAACAAAAGCTGCTGCTACATTCTCCCCCGGATTAAAGAACCCTGAAGAAGGCGGCTTAAAGTAATTATCCAATTCATTATAGAATAAGCCGGGAAATGTATTGTTTCCTGCGGTAACCATGCCTTGCCTCAAGTACTGGTAATTCCACCAGTTCAGTGAGGATTCAAACCCAAAAATGGTTAGCGCTTTCTCATCCTTGAACTGCAATTTCTTGGTGGTGTATTCCATAGCAATATCAATTCGGGTTTCATCCCCCAAGAGTCGCTGAACACCTTTGTGGGTATTATCACTATTCAGGTAAAAATCCTTATGGAACAGGTTAATGGCACCAGATAAGACAAGTCTATCCTCTTTGTTATGAAAAAAGTCATAATCGGCTTTCAGAAACTCTCTCCTATCCAATCGGGTGCGAGGTATTGAATCACTCGCCCAAAACAGGTTGTTACCAGACCTTGCATATACCATGGTCGTTGACTCAGCATTGGCTGTTACCGAAATACCATTCTGAGACTTATAACTCATCAGCAAGCTATAACTAGGGTTGTATTTGCCAACTGTCTCATTGTATTGTTGCTTATCCTCAGGGTTTGCCGAAAAGTAATATTGGTCTGCTTGTGAAGGGTTATAGACGAATTCATTCCCTCCTGACCTATAAAAAGTGCCCGACAGGTAAAAGTTGGAAGTAGCATTGAAGCTATTTCCATACTGGAAGTTCATCTTGTACATACTTCTGTCCAGCAGGTTACTCGAACTTAAGTCTGCTGTCGCTCCAGTACCAATAGAGGCTGACAACTGCCCTCCACTAAAGGTTTTACCGTTTTTAGTAATGATATTGACAATCCCACTGAAAGCATTCCCACCATATAGCGCCGACCCAGGGCCACGGACAACTTCCACTTGCTCAACATAATCCAAGCTAATCCAATCAGGGGATGTAGAAGATGTAAGTAAGTCTGTCACACGATGACCATCTATCAGGAAAAGTACGTGCTGTACGGTTGAACCACTGACACCTCTTGTGCCAAAATTTCTTTCATTGGAATCTCCCAACTCAGCAAACCCCGGTGTAATACGCAATAAGTCCATGATATTGGTAGCCCCTAAAGCTTCAATATCCTTTGAGGTAAATACCTTCAGGACAAAGGGCGCCATATCACGATCCTGCCTGAACTTACTGACAAAAATATACTCCTGCTGCTGCGTTTGGTAAATATGGTCTACTCGCTCCCTAAACAATTCATCTTCAGAATAACGAGGCAAATCACTTGGAGAAAAACTAGGATCATTTTCCATCAGCGTGACCAGATCCTGTTTCATCAAATCTGGGTACGTTCTATAGTCTGTATAAATTTTCCATTTGAGCAAACTTATCCGCTCCTCCCTTGTCCATTTCTTGTTAGAGTTCACCTCCAAAGAATCAAAGTGGTCAAGTGCTTTCCATTCATGTCCACCTTTATCCAAATACTCCTTGATATTGGAGATATGCGTGGCGCTTCGGTCATATTTTACCTGAGCCTTTACTGTAAATCCAGTAAAAAGTAGAATCAGTAAAAAAAACTTTCTCATTGGGTTTATTTTATCTGTTCGGAAATCAGTTTAAAACATTCAGTTGGACTGATCGTCCGATACTATTTCATTTTTAGCTAAGAGCTTCTCAAGCTCATTTCGAAGTGCATGGGTAGATGCCATCCAAATGTAGGTTCCTTTCTGACCTGTTGTAATTACTTTATCCCCTCCAAAAAATTCTGTATTGTTAAGTAGTACCTCTCTTGGAAAAAGTAATTGCTTATGATCCCTACTGAAAGTCATATTTTGACCTAACCTCCAAATAAACACCCTATCTCCTGCCCCTGCCAACAAAACAGAATTGTCTGTACTCAAGGTAAGAGAAGAAATGGATCCCGATTTCAGGTCATGACTACTGAGCAATTTTTGATTGAGGTAATCCCAAAGCATTACAGTCCCATTATCCGTTCCTGCAAGCAAATACCTACTACCTACAATCCGGATAGCGGTAATCCTGTGATTTCCTGTGTCTATCAATGTCCCTGTCACATTGCCATTCAGTTCCAACAACTCGATTCGCCCTCTGTCATCACCTGCTGCCAACAGTCCTTCTTGTGTACTAAGCGCCATAGACAAATACCTGCCCCCATTCGGGTGTGCTCTGAATGGTGTTACAGGGACCTCATTCCACCTAACCTTGTAAATATGATTGTCCCTGTTAATGGAGAAATAGTGGTTTGTTTCGGGTTCAAAAGCCCAAAAATAGATCGGGTTTAACTCAGGGATAGGCATTTGAATTATACTGAACTCTGTTTCAGAGTTCGGCTGGACCATTGCTAATTTTCGCATGTAAGATGGGTGAATATAAGTCAGCCCTTCCGACTGTGCGACCAAACGTTCCTTCAGTCCTATTACTTGGAAAGTATTTATTCCCAAACGGTATATAGCACGGCTATCTCCAACCAGAAGGTTTTGTCCGTCATGCTCATTTGCCAGTACATAAGCATTCTTCAGCTGCTCAATTACTTTAAAGTGTTTGGGTTTTAATTGGTTATAGCAGTTCAACAGCGCCTGGTAAACGGTCTGATTGCCTAACACTTCCTCAGGTTTGTACTTGAGAAGTGTATCATAATGCTGGATCGTTTCCTGTATCTCCCCGTTCGAACGGGTTTTATTCAGGTCAAAGTACTCAAAGTAAGTTGTGGCATTATCCGCACTTCTAAGTGCCATCGTTTCTTTGTAAAGCGCATCAGCCTTGTCCCTTTCCTCCTTCGCCTTTCTTTCATTGTCTTTTGCCTTTTGCTCACTATCCAATGCCCTTCTCTCATTTTCCTTTGCTTTCTGCTCATTCTCTTTTGCAATCAAAGCATTATCGATGGCTATTTTCCTTTGAGCAGAAGCCAATCTGCTTTGCTTTACCGCCTCCTTTTCAGCTTCTTTTGCTGCTTTCTCACTCTTTTTTGCATTTTCTTTTTCAACTAATGCCCGCTTCTCACTCTCACTAGCCTTACCTAGCGCTACCATAGCCTTGAGTGCGTTACTCTCTGCACGCTCCCGCTCATGGAATGAGACTACTCCCAATCCAATGGAAATGATCAAAATGCCTGCAAGTGCAATAATCAAGCGTTTGAGCCTGCTTTTTTCTCGAATTTCCTTCAGCCTTTTATTTTCAATGGCAGTTTTACTTTCCTCCACTAAAGAATGTTGCAATTCCGTCGGTAAAGGCTGCTTTCCTTCTGCCACAGATTTCATGAGCCACTCTTCAGCCAAAACCACTTCTGTAGAAGTCAAGAGCTTCTCAGTACTCATGCCATGTTGCTCCCACTCAGTTGCTTTCCTTAACCAATGGGCATGACTGTTCAGGTACTCTTTATCTGTGTCGAGCTTTCGTAAAAGCTCAATCAATCCTGTATTAAAATCTTGTCTGAAGTCAACCGCATTTTGCTGGTAAGCCTGACATAACTCAGGCAACTCATTACCTGAAAAGCCATTCATCAGTAAAGGAATTATCCTTTTCTTATTGGTTTCAGCATAGGCAATTTCATCCTGATAGATATGGGCAATACCGTCAGTCAACAGTATCAGTACGTTCAGTGCTTCTTTCAAACCTTCCGTTGGCGTATCCCTGATAGGAATATCCTGCTCATCCATCCAGGTTACCTTTTGGTGTTCACGGAGAGACTGATTCAATTTTGCCGCCAAGTCATGGTCTTTCGGGGCGTATCCCAAGTAGACTTCACTGAAAAGGTGAGCCGTCATTTCCTGACTCATTTCAATCAGTCCAACCTGCAAAGGTGTAGGTTGAAAGATGTTTCTCAATCGGGCAATTTTCAACCAACTTTCGGCTACTTCCAATTCCTTATCCCTTAGCAGAAAGCTATCCGTCTTTTTATGCTGTTGCCAGTCATAAGCCTGCGCCAAGAGTTTAGTATGGTAAGCATGGTAATCTTTTTCCTTTTCAAGGATATTCAATATATCCCTTAATTGCAGTACCTGTTTGTCGTCTTCTTCTTTATTGAAAGCAGTGACCTGGACACCAAAGATTCCCCTTGCCTGATTTACAAAATCAGAAATCCCTGTTGTAGTACTGAGCCATATCACACGCTTCTGATACTCATCTGAAAATTTTAATATACGTTCAATCTCAGGGTCAGCATACTGATCTTTCCCTGCTACAATCAACATATTATCAGCCCTGACGATGTTTCCGACAATTTCGTCTTCGTCCATCATTTCAGAATTGCTGACCGTAACCCCTTTCCCTAACAAACTTTCAGCTATTCTTTCACCTGCTTTCTGATGACCTTTTGCTGCAATCAAAAAGGTATCTGTCTTCCCTACTAGAGCCTCTTTGCGTGATGCCGTGATATATTCACAATGCATCCCTGATGGGGTAAAAGGAAAATTACCATTTAGCAATCGATTCATCCAGCCTTCAGCAGCCAATCTATCTTCCCCATAAAGCAACATAGAAGGATGCTCCTTGTGCCGCTTCCACTCCCATGCCAAGTCAAGCAGTTGTGTATGGTACTCAACCAGTTGTTTATCTTCTTGCAGTACACTTACCAGACTAGTAAAAAAGCCGTTGAATTTCTCTTCTCCATCAGCATAAAGCCAGTTCAGCTTTTGGATTATAGGGTGCATGTATTCATATGCATCCTCAGGGTCTACATGAAAAACAGGGATGATTTTCTTTTTAAAGCGAATAGCCTGCACTATTTCCTTGAGGCAATAGGCTGACTTAACAGAATGGGGTGAAATGATAAAGCAGAAGTTATGAGCCTTGCGGATACCTTCATCGATTTCCTGCTGAAAGTCTACAGCCAACGGAATGTTATTTTGGTCAAACCAAACCTTAAATCCATTTTGCTGTAACTGTGTACAAAGCTTTTCAGCAAAAGCCTTACTGTGCCTTCTACCATAGGAAATAAATACATCATTGATTTCTTGAAGCTCCTCTCCGCTTTCTCCACTTGGTTTTTCTCCATTCAGGTATGTGAGGACTTCCTCCAAACTGTCTAGCCATACACTTCCATTTGAAGTGATGCTTTCTCTGGCACTATGAATGGTCTCAAAAGGTAGTTCTGTTCCTTCCTCCTGAAAATACCCACAGATGGTCTTGTCTGGATATCTTTCAGATTGCTCAACTGCCTCATGAAGGTGCTCTTCTATGGTAGAAGAAGTAAGTATGTACAGACAAATACTGCTATCCTGAATTTCCTGTTCATTTGCCAAAATAAATTCAGTCTTGGCTTTACGGGCTTCAGTTGGATCAGTATAATCGGTATTTAGTTCAGATATTAGCAATGAGCGCCACTGCGATTGGTCTGCAGCGCCACCTAAAAAAACTTTCATCTCATCAGTTAGTTAATAGCAATCAGAAAAAGTTGTCCACTCTTTCAGTTTTTGACGCTTTTATAAATAGTTATGGGCTTTATCTCACACTTAAAAAATTGGAATAAATAAAGCGAGGTTATTTTCTGCCCTAAGTTATTCTATTTTATCTTTAATATTCAACATTCTTACACTTCTTCTCCCGCTCCTAACTAAATTTGCACTTACGTAGGCTGCAATCAGTCAATACTTTATAAATTCTTACCTCCTCCTAGCATCATTGCCTCTTTACTTTCCCTTCACAAATTGACAAGATTATTCACATATTTTTCATGAGATATTTAATAAAGACTTAAAATATTACAATCTTTACAATGAAAAATAGCTCTGATTAGAATCAACACACTCTTTAAAGTTAGCATGGAATCCAAGAAACACTTCGTGATTGACTTCGACAGTACTTTTACTCAAGTAGAAGCACTAGATGTACTATGTGACATTGCGTACGAAGGCAAGGAGAACAAAGATGAAATTGCCCAACAGATCAAGTCCCTGACAGATCAGGCAATGGAAGGCTCACTTTCTTTTCGTGAGGCGCTCGAATCACGATTGGCCTTGCTTAAGGCAGGTAAAGGTGAGATCGAGAAACTTATTCAAGCACTGAAAGGAAAGGTCTCCGATTCAGTGAAACGTAACAGGCATTTCTTTGAAAATTACGCTGATGATGTTTTGATCATTTCCAGCGGATTCAAAGACTTTATCGAGCCGATTGTGGTAGAGTACGGCATCAAGCCCGAAAATGTGTATGCCAACACATTTACTTATGATGCATCCGGCAATATCACAGGTTTTGACCGCAGTAACCCACTTTCAGAACATGAAGGAAAGGTGAAACTGATGAAGCAACTTCAGCTAAACGGTGAA
Organism: Limibacter armeniacum; assembly: GCF_036880985.1. NCBI lineage: Bacteria > Pseudomonadati > Bacteroidota > Cytophagia > Cytophagales > Flammeovirgaceae > Limibacter > Limibacter armeniacum. The sequence continues at coordinate 2,080,696 of NZ_JBAJNO010000008.1, read as the reverse complement.
GTGATCGTTATCGGTGACGGCTATACAGATTATGAAATCCGTAAAGCTGGTCTTGCTGACAAGTTCTATGCATTCACTGAAAATGTTGAAAGGGAAATTGTAGTGGCTAATGCGGATCAAGTAGCTCAAAACTTTGATGAAATCCTGTTTACGCACAACCTTCCAACGGCTACATCATACCCAAAAAGTATGATCAAGATCTTGCTGCTGGAAAACGTTCACGAAAGTGCCAAGCTTAAACTTGAATCCGAAGGTTATAGCGTAGAGTTGATGAAAGGTGCTTTGGATGAAGATGAACTTGCTGAAAAAATCAAGGGCGTTCATGTTCTGGGTATCCGCTCAAAAACTATCGTTACTCGCAAGGTGCTGGAAAATGCCAACCGACTAATGCTAGTTGGTGCTTTCTGTATCGGGACCAACCAGATTGATCTGGAAGCATGTCAGGAAAAAGGTATTGCGGTGTTCAATGCTCCTTTCAGTAACACACGTAGTGTGGTAGAATTGGCTATTGGCGAGATTATCATGCTGATGAGAGGTATTCCGAAGCGCATGCGCCAGATGGATAAAAAAGAGTGGAAGAAGTCTGCCAACAATAGCTCAGAAATAAGAGGTAAAAAACTGGGCATTATCGGATACGGTAATATTGGTGCTCAACTTTCTGTACTGGCAGAAGCGATGGGTATGAATGTTTTCTACTATGATATTGTAGAAAAGCTGGCGCTTGGTAATGCAACTAAAGTATCTTCTTTGGATGAATTGCTTGCTACTGCCGATATCATCTCACTTCACGTTGATGGTAGAGAAAGCAATAAAAGCTTCTTCGGAGCAGCTGAATTTGCCAAAATGAAAGATGGTGCCATTTTCGTAAACCTTGCCAGAGGACCTGTAGTGGACATTAAGGCACTAAATGATGCACTGGAAAGTGGTAAGATCAGAGGTGCTGGTGTAGACGTGTTCCCTGTAGAGCCGAAAAACAACAACGAGCCATTTGAGTCTCCATTGGCACTGCACGAAAACATCATCCTGACGCCACATATTGGTGGTAGTACTGAAGAAGCTCAGGTAAATATTGCAGACTTTGTTCCTAGCAAGATTGTTGAATATATCAACTCAGGTAGTACTTATAACAGTGTTAACTTCCCGAACCTGCAATTGCCTAAGCTAGATGACGCGCACAGGTTGTTGCATATTCACAGAAACGTATCTGGTATCTTGGCTAAGATTAACACGATTTTTGCTAAACACAATATCAACGTTGAAGGTCAGTACCTAAAAACCAATGAAAAAATTGGTTATGTAATCACTGACATTGACAAGGAATACGGACCTGAACTGATTACAGAACTGAAGAACATTGATGATACCATCAAGGTCAGAGTACTGTACTAAGGAATCAGTCTCCTAATAATACAAATAAGAAACAGGCATTATTATTCAGTAATATTGTTCGTTTTCTTGATAAAAAACAGCTTCCTCTTTTACTACCTATGGTAAAAGGAAGCTGTTTTTGCTATTTTAGAGAAAGTAATGAGGTACCATACAACGGCATCATTTCCTTAAGTACGTTGTACAAATCCACTACTTCTTCCTAATTTTGTTCCAAAACTGAGTCAATTTTTATGATGACTGCTTATAAAATGGAACTCAATTAATATTATTGATCATTATTAATTAGAAAAAGCTATGCCGATTTTCAGGTTAGATGAGCAGGATACAGCTTTTCCCCCTCCATATTTGGCAGAAGAACCAGGTATTATTGCCGTAGGTGGTGACCTCTCCCCTGACAGATTGTTGGAAGCCTACTCCAATGGTATTTTTCCTTGGTTCAACCCTGGAGAAGAACCTCTCTGGTGGTGCCCCAACCCTAGGTTTGTGTTGTATCCTGAGAAAGTGAAGGTATCGAAAAGCATGCGGCAAGTTTTCCGAAAGGGTAACTTCAAGGTTACTTTTGATCAGGACTGTGCCGCTGTGTTAGAAAATTGTCAGCAGATTTATCGCCCTGGGCAGGGTGGTGAAACTTGGATTTCTGATGAACTGAAACAATCTTATCTAGATTTGCACAAAAAAGGGTTTATACACTCTGTGGAGGTCTGGCAAGATGACAAGCTAGTCGGTGGGCTATATGGAGGCTGTATGAACAAATGCTTTTTTGGTGAATCCATGTTTGCCAAAGTAAGCAATGCCTCCAAGGTTGGGTTTATCGTACTAGCCAAAAATTTGCATAAACATGGTTTTGAACTTATAGATTGTCAGGTTCATACCCGCCACCTTGAGAGCTTAGGTGCTGAGATGATTCCACGTCTTGATTTTTTGGAAGTAGTTGAAAGAAACCTTCAAAAGGATTTTGTAAAAGAAGACTGGAATACCCAATTCCAAACATCATATGAATTTTAAAAAAAAGGGGATGAATTTTATGATTCATCCCCTTTATAGTTTTATCTATTTTCAGAAACCTAATCTCGAATTCTTAACATCCTGAATACTTTCATTCAGGCAGTAACTTCTCAATTCATCCAAATCAGGTTCCCTGTTATTGAGTATAACACTCATCAAGTATTTACGGGCGATATTGTCTATCTGACCACCTGAAAATTCAAACTCATCAGCTAACAGCTTAGCCTCCTTATTTGATAAAGAGACAATCTTTGATCTCCAAATTTTCCTTCTCACCTCTGCTGTAGGAGCATTAAACCTTAATTTAAACAAAAACCTTCTTTCAAAAGCCTTATCCAAATTATTGGCAAGGTTAGTTGTTGCAATTAGAATCCCATTCAGGTCTTCCATCTCCTGAAGCAGGATATTTTGCAAGGCATTTGCTGTCTGATCTATAGCGTGATGAACATCAATTCTTCTACTCAAAATGGCATCGGCCTCGTTCAAAAATAAAATTGGCGCCTTGTCAGATTGCTTCACCATTTCTGAATAAATATCAAAGATACGCTTCAGGTTTTTCTCCGACTCTCCATGCCACATACTTTTCACTTCACTGGCTTCTACTCTGTATAGCGACCTGCCTGTTTCTTTAGCCAATTTATAAACTGTCGCTGTCTTGCCAGTACCAGGAGCACCATACATCAGTACCGAAAAGCCTTGCTGCATTTTATACTCATCAAGCTTCTTCTGAATTTTTTTCAGTTTACGCTCATGCAATACCGAAGTCAGTTTTCTTACCTGTGACTGCTCCTCCTGATTATAGAAAAGTTCCTGAACCTTTATCTGGTCTATCGTAATCAGGTTTTTAGTTTCGATTTTTGTTCTTTCAACCTGAATTACATCTGCATCATCACCAAAAAGGATTTTAATCCCTTTTTCAGTAAGCATCACTTCCCTATCATTTCGGAACATTCCTTCCTCAAGTTTGATCAGCTCCATCTTGCATAGGTTGGCTGAACCTTTCAAAAGTAACTTCCGAAGCATAAAGCGGTGATTCAAGTCTTCAAAAACCCTATTGCAAGCCCTTTCAACATCCACTTCAGGGTTTCCACTGATTGTCTCGTAAGCCAAATGCAACAAGAACAAAGACTCTATTTCTCCTAGCTTTAGTTCTTTCATACTCTTACAGATGTGCAGTTGTGTATTCTGATCTATTAAATCAAACACTTCTTTACGCATCTCGAAGTATGTCATTTCTTCATCTTCTCGCTCTTCCATCAAGTCATCCACCCTTTCAAGGAACGAGACCAATGAAAGTTGTTCTGAGCTATTCTCAAAGCCCATTAGGTTATTCTGAAGTACGCCATCCAAAACATCTTTTGTGATAAAGTATCCAATACTACTAATCCGTTCCTTCTTGCGGTTGTAAGTACGTCTTCGCATAATACTCCCACTGGAAAACTTTCGGACAAGGCGTTTTTCCACCAAACGGTCTATGACGTTAAGGTATTCAGCCAATCTTATGGTTTCACAATCAAAGTATTCAGCAATATCTTTTAGGTAAATTTCATCATTTTGAAAGTTGAGTGTAAACAATACGGAAAAAAAGACCGCTTCTATTTCATCTCCCTGAATGCTTTCCGCTACTGCCCTTACGACTTTTTTTTCTCTTAGCACGGCAGTCATATCCAAGCGGGAATTATGGGCAGATTTGGCGATTGCTTCAATTTGTTTAATCATCGGAAGGTGCTTGAGATTTGAGGTAGTTGAATTCATCTTACTGTAGCTGATTTAAGGTCAATAAATGGTAATTTGTAAGTAATAGGTTATGCTTATTGACCCCTCATCTGTGCTCAACAAACTGAAAGTCCATAAATAATTAGTTTAAAGTAATTAATTTGCGCTCACATTAGCTTAAATATTTGAAAGCAGTCGTGAAATTTTGCCCGAGTAATCGCATTATTTTCAAATGAATTTACATAAAAGTTTGAAAAAACTTGCCTGTCTGGAAGCAATATTCCCCTCCTCCAAGTATAAATAGATACATGCAACATTGCCTGAACTCACGCCAAACAGAATAACATTCTGCATATTAACAACAGGTTAACTTCAATACCTGCATCTGTTATTTAGGACAGCTTCTTAAAAGATTTAGACAAAACGTTCCCAAAACTGTTATATCAGAGCCTGTTTAGTAGCTTTGCAATTGGAAAGGCTAAACAGGCATCACTCTTTTTAAATTAAATAATATGTAAATTCGCCGAAAAGGTAATGTCTCCACGTCGATTCAAACCAATTAACTAGAAGTAAACAATTAAGCAATACATTACAAATAACTGCTGTTCAAAAAGCGTCACTATAAAAAGTACTAACAATGAACAAAGAAGTAGCAAAACTGAATCCATCTGTTCTGTGGGAATCATTCGAGCAACTGAATTCTATCCCCAGACCTTCAAAGAAAGAAGAGAAAGTGGTAGCATTTGTCAAGAAGTTTGGTGAAGACTTGGGTCTTGAAACACTTTTGGACAGTGCTGGCAATGTGATTATCCGCAAACCTGCCACTAAAGGCATGGAAAACAAGAAAACGGTTGTGCTACAAGCACACGTTGACATGGTTTGCCAAAAAAATGCAGATGTGGACTTTGATTTTGACACGCAAGGAATTGAGTCATACATCGAAGATGGTTGGGTAAAGGCAAAAGGAACTACTCTTGGAGCTGACAACGGTATTGGTGTAGCTGCAGCTATGGCAGTACTTCGTTCTAACGATATTGAGCACGGTCCAATCGAAGCGCTATTCACAATAGATGAAGAAACTGGTATGACTGGAGCTATGAACCTTCAGGAAAACCTATTGAAAGCTGACATCCTTTTGAACATGGATACAGAGGATGAAGGCGAGCTGTGTATTGGATGTGCTGGTGGTATTGATACAAACATCACTTGGCAGTACGCTCAAGAGCAAGCGCCTGTCAATGGTAAAGCATACCAACTGACTGTAAAAGGACTCAAAGGTGGTCACTCAGGCTGCGACATTCATCTTGGTAGAGGGAATGCCAACAAGCTGATGAACCGTTTGCTTTGGAGTACATACAACCTATTTGGTCTGCGTGTAAGTGAGATCGACGGTGGTGGTCTTCGCAATGCTATTCCAAGAGAGTCTTTCGCTAAGGTGGTTGTTTCTGAAGAAAAAGCTGCTGAGTTTGAAAAGTATGTTGCTGAATTTGCCTCAACTGTAAAGGCTGAATTAAGCACAACTGAACCAAAACTTGAAGTTTTTGCTGCACCAACAGATCGCCCTGAAAATGTAATGGGCATTGAAGCACAAACAGACATCATCGCTGCAGTTTATGCTTGTCCTAATGGTGTAAGCAGAATGAGCGCCGATATTGAAGGACTTGTAGAAACATCTACTTCTTTGGCTAGAATTATCTTGAAAGATGGAAACTTCTCAGCTCAGTCACTGACTCGTAGCTCTGTTGACTCAGCCAAACTTGATGTTGCTCATCAGATTGAGGCTGCCTTCAAGATGCTTGGTGCTACAATAGAACATGGTGGTGAGTACCCAGGATGGGCTCCTAATCCTAAATCAAACATTTTGAATGTAATGAGAGACTTGCATGTTGAAATGTTTGACAAGGAAGCCATTGTTAATGCTGTTCATGCTGGCTTGGAGTGTGGAATCATTGGAGAGCACTATCCAAACTTGGATATGATCTCATTTGGTCCAACTATCAAAAACCCTCACTCTCCTGATGAGATGTGTAAGATTGATACTGTTGAACGCTTCTGGCAATACCTATTGGAAACATTGAAGCGTATTCCAGAAAACAACTAATCATTAGCAATATAAAAGCCGTAATTACTCAAATGATTACGGCTTTCTTTTTTATCAATACTCCAATCATTCGGCGTATGGCGATTTGTACTGCTTGGTATATTCTTCCCAAGGAGTGTTTTTGTAGTCATCTCCTTCAAAGAAGGTGAGAATTGGGTGAAGGTTTTCTCTAGTCATAAACCCCGGAATAGGCTGAATCAGCCGAAACTCTTCATCCAAAAAAACAATCGTAGGATAGCTCATCTTCCCTTGAAGTAAAGCATATGCCAACTCGTGCACTCCTTTCTTTCCTTGTCCTACATATTCATATGTCTGGTTTTGGAATTTAATTGGTTGTTTGCTTTCAGCATTGAACTTTACCGCATAAAAATTCTCATTGATATATGATGCAATCTTCTCATCCTGAAAAGTGGTCTTATCCATTTTTTTGCAATACCCACACCAGTCAGTATACACATCCACAATGATTGGCTTAGGATCTTTCTTGCCCTTTTCTACAGCTTGCTCAAAACTGAGCCATTGGATTTTCCCATTTTGGGCATAAACTAACATTGATGAAAACAGAAATAGGAAAACCGCTGATAGTAATTTTTTCATAGCTTAAATTAAAGTCTAAAAGATAGTGGTATAGTTCAGTAAAAGGAGAATCCAGTTTGTTCACTTTTACAATATCGGATGTTTGGCACTACATAAATTGTAATAATTGTTACATTTTATAAGCTACCGAATCCTTTCACACCTTTAAGAACTATCGCATTCACTATGTTTTTTTATACCTTTGATAGGTCTGAGTCAAATGGAATAAAATGGGCTAACCCATCTTTGATATACAGACATCCAACCGGAGTTAAAATTCAATATATCATCAATTTTTAATCTCAACTTGATATGAAAAAAATGAAAGTGTGGCTTTTGCTTATCCTGCCTGTGCTATTCAGTGGGCAACTTCTTGGACAGGAAGCCAAAAAGAAACTTTCTCTTAAAGATGCCATCATTGGAAGATGGACTTACCTTTATCCTGAACACATCGAACAGCTTCATTGGCTAGAAGGAGCAAAAGGAATATATGTTTACCAAAAAGACAATGGCCTTGTCAAGCAAGGTATAAAAGGTGATGCCACTGGGTTAGTGTCTTTGTCTGACCTACAAGAAAGCAATGAGAAGCTTTCATCTTTGGAGTCATTTCCTACTGTAAAGTGGTCTGGTGCCAATAGTTTCACTTTTGTTGCTAACCGCAATTATTTCAAATATGATTTAAGCTCAAAAAAATCATCATTCATATCTAGCCTACCTGAAGGAGGTGCAAATCAGGAACTATCGCCTGATCACAATCACGTGGCTTATACGATTGGCAATAACCTTTATATTGGCGATGCTAACGGTCAGAAGGCTATTTCCAATGAGAACAATAAAGGTATTGTATTTGGTCAGGCTGTACACCGCTTTGAGTTTGGTATCGAGAAAGGTACTTTTTGGTCTCCTAAAAGCAACTTCCTAGCTTTTTACAGGAAGGATGAGACTATGGTTACTGACTATCCATTAGTTGATATCAATACACACCCTGCCACTGTCAACAATATCAAGTACCCTATGGCTGGGATGAAAAGTCATCACGTAAGATTGGGTATCTACAATGTAGCTACAGGAGACACTGTATTTGTCAAAACAGGGGAACCAAAAGAACAATACCTCACAAATGTAGCTTGGGGACCTGAAGAGAAGTTCATCTACATAGCGGTACTCAACCGGGCACAAAATCACCTGAAACTAAATCAGTACGATGTTGCAACTGGAGATTTTGTCAAAACCATTCTAGAAGAAAAAGATGACAAATACCTGTCTATTCTTCACCCAATGATGTTTGTCCCTAACTCACCTAATGAGTTCCTTTGGAGATCAGAAAGAAATGGGTATGAGCATATTTACAGGTATAACCTTGACGGAACACTGCTGAACCAAGTAACATCAGGAGATTGGATTGTAACTGACATTATTGGCTTTGACAAAACCAATAAAAAAGTAATCCTTGTTGGCTCAGATAACTTTGGAATGGACCGTGTCATCTATCAAGCAGATATCAAGAAAGGCGGACAAAAGAAGATTAGTCAGAAATCAGGCACCTACAGCCACGTCCAATATGAGAAGAACTCCAAAATGCTGCTGACCTCATTCACTGCCAATGATGTTCAATACACGGCAAGTATTTTGGATGCAAATGGTAAAGAAGTCAAAAACCTGCTAACAGCAGCAAACACTCTAAAAGACTACACCACTTCACCAATAGAGCTATTCCAAATCAAAGCTGATGATGGAACTCCTCTTAACTGTAGAATGATTAAGCCTTCAGACTTTGACGCCTCAAAGAAGTACCCTGTCATTGTATATGTTTACAACGGACCTGGTGTACAGCTTATTCAAAATACATGGCAAGCTTCTGCTCCTCTTTGGATGCAATATGCAGCTCAAAGAGGTTACATTGTTTTTACAGTTGACGGTAGAGGTTCTGAAAATAGAGGTAAAGCATTTGAGCAAGCTACTCACCTACACCTTGGTGATGTAGAGATCAAGGATCAACTTAAAGGAGTTGAGTACCTCAAAGGACTTTCCTATGTAGATGCAGATAAAATGGCTGTACATGGATGGAGTTTTGGCGGGTTTATGACGACAAGCCTAATGCTGAAGTCTCCTGACACGTTCAAAGTGGGTGTTGCAGGCGGTGCAGTAATGGATTGGAGTTTGTATGAAATCATGTACACAGAACGTTATATGAGTACTCCTCAGCAAAATGAAGAAGGATATGCAAACGCTAACCTACTTGACAAGGTAAGTAACCTTAAAGGCAAATTACTGCTTATCCATGATACAGGTGATGATGTTGTAGTGCCACAGCATGCCTACAAATTTTTACAATCGTGTGTCCAAGAAGGTGTGCAGTTAGATTACTTCACATATCCTATGCACGGTCATAATGTTAGAGGAAAAGACCGCATCCACCTTATCGAGAAGGTGCTGGATTATATTGACTCTCATCTGAATAATTAATTGTAACTTCAGCCTTCGGTACTTAAAAATTCCAAAGGCTGAAGTCTATTTTTAATATCAATAAATACGCTACAAATGGATACAACCCCTTTCAGCAACCTATTCCAAACAGCTCAAAAAGCTTTTTTCGTATGGACCAAGAATGCCAATCAGAAGTTCAATACTATTGATTTTTATGCTGATGAGCTGCAGGTATTCAAAGACTTCGAAAAAGCTTTAAGCGCCTCTCTGCAAGACCTTGACAAAAAAAACTACAAGGCTAACAGGGAACGAACAGGTTGGGCAACAGGGGTATTTCTTGAACTCTTGGCTAAGCACCTTCACTTTTACTGGTATAATGTCTTTGTACTAGCTAGTTTTCCTGAGTATAGAACCGTTATTTGGTTACGTTCTACGATTACCTACCTAGAGCACAACAGTGAAGCTGTAAGGGATATTAACCGTATTTATAAACTAGCCATAGAAAAACGATTCCCTTTTGAGCAATTTGATGAATATGAGTTTTCAGCAGAAGAACTGGAACAAAATAAGCTTGTAGCAGACCTGAGCTATACTGACAGTTGGGATGAAAACAAAGAACGTCTGTCAGCATTGCTCCGAGAACAATTCCAACAGACGCTTGAAATGAGAGGTCCAAGATTTATCACATCAGAAAACTTTTATGATTTTATTGACCTTGAAGAACTCCACCATTTTATAGAATTAAACCTGCATATCTTAAAATAATCCCCCTCAATTAATAAGAGTCAGTTTCGACAGGTTTTTCAACTTTACTAAAACCACTTACTGTATCAGGACATAACTTATATGATTCCCATTCAAGCTCATATTCTTGAAGTTTAAGCTGGAATATTTCACTATCGGTTAATTCACTACAGCTCGTACCCAATGTTTTCAACTCCATCATCAACTTGAAAAGGATCTTCTCTGTTTGAGCACAATAATCTGAGTAGGTCAATATTCCATCATCCAAAAGTGTATCAAGTTGCTGCAACTCTTTTTCCTTACTGGTTGTGATAGAATTAATAAGATCTTCTACCTGTACAGATTCACCACAAGACACCTCTCTTGAAGGAGCATCCACCCCTATTAAGAGACTCTCAGGAGTACCTACTTCTCCATTAGATCCGTACACCTTATACTCTATTTCCAACACGCCTCCAGAGACGTTCTTCATTACACCAATAGGAAACTCCATAATCCCACTATCGAAGGCCTCTACTGGCACCATATAATAGGTGCCTGTCCCCGATACTGAAATATATATTCCTTCAGCCGTTGGTTCATTTACGGCAAACTGCAAACTTGATGAAACTTCACCGTCAGGTTCCATTACCATACTCTTCGCATCTTCAGCACCAACTGTAGAGTTAGTTGATGGCAACCCTCCTAAATGTTGTGTTGAATTTGGTAGCAATAAAATTTGTTCGAATTCAGTATTCTCGTCAATATCATTTCTGTTTTCCAATCCAATAGGACTGCATGAGAAAGTAGTAAGAATAGTTACGAACCCTAAAATCCATTTTTGACAGTTCAGACTAAAAAGCATTTGTTGTTGTCAAGACTTACCTAGCTAGCGAGCCCTCGTAGTTAATGTTAATATATAAAGTATTAGTATACCTTTACAAAGGCATACCAGATAAAGGACAGTAAAAATGTCAAGAAAGTTCAAATAAACACAAAAAAACCTGAGAAAAATTTATTTCTCAGGTTTCCCTATTGAATTGAATAAGAATAGATTATTCTTATTTCACTTTTTCAACTACGGCTTTGAACGCTTCAGGGTGGTTCATTGCAAGGTCAGCAAGAACTTTTCTGTTCAGGTCGATGTTCGCAGCATTCAGTTTACCCATGAATTGAGAGTAAGACAAACCGTGCAGACGAGCTCCAGCGTTAATTCTTTGGATCCAAAGACCTCTGAATTCTCTTTTCTTCTGCTTTCTGTCTCTGTATGAGTATACAAGACCTTTTTCAACTGCGTTTTTCGCTACTGTCCAAACGTTCTTTCTTCTTCCCCAGTAACCTTTAGCAAGCTTAAGAATCTTTTTTCTTCTTGCTCTTGAAGCGACGTGATTTACCGATCTAGGCATTTTATATCTTTTTTAAGAATTATCGAAACTAAAATAAATTAATAAAGTAAATGTGTAGCACTACTACGGATTAGATCCACAGCATTGCTTTTACATTGTTCATGTCCGACTTGTCTACCAATGTAGTACCAGTCAGATTTCTCTTTTGCTTAGTTTCTTTCTTAGTCAAGATGTGGCTTTTGAAGGCACACTTTCTTTTGATCTTGCCTGTAGCAGTAAGCTTGAAACGCTTCTTTGCTCCTGATTTAACTTTAACTTTTGGCATTTTTAGAAAAATTAAAAATGTTAGAAATTGATTTACGCAACTACCTACGGCAGCCAAAACGGCCTCGATAAATTGCTATGCATTAAGCCTGAATACTGGTAACAGTATCAAAACAAAATGCACGCCCATCTAAATGAGCGTGCAAATATAAACAAATCATGTTAACCAAACACAAATGTGGCTGATTAATTTTTTGTTTGAGTAGCACTAACAGGCGTCAGCATCATAATCATACGACGACCTTCCTGCTTAGGGTGCTGTTCTATTTTTCCATATTCAGTCAGACCTTCTGCGAAACGCATCAACAAGTCACGTCCACGATCCTTGTAAACAATAGAACGACCGAAGAAGTGAACATAAGCTTTAACCTTGTTTCCTTCTTTCAGGAACTTGATTGCATGCTTCATTTTGAAGTCCAAATCATGTTGATCAGTGTTCGGTCCAAAACGGATCTCTTTTACTACTGTTTTAGCAGCTTTCGATTTCAGTTCCTTTTGTCTCTTCTTCTGCTCGTATTTGAATTTCGCATAGTCGATAATCTTACAAACGGGAGGCTTTGCATTTGGAGAAATCTCAACAAGGTCAAGCCCTTGCTCACTCGCCAATTTCAAAGCTTCATCTCTTGAGTAGATCCCGTTCTCTACGTTCTCTCCTACGACTCTGACTTCTCTTACTCTGATTCTGTTATTAATTCTGTGTTGAATCTCAGACATTTAAATAGTTTTATTACTCTAAATTGATTCCTTGTTTGTTTAGAAAACGATTCTTTTGTGCAAATATAAGACAATTGTAGTCACTAAAATAAATAATTTATTCTTCTCAAACTATAATCGTAACAACTTGCGATTTTGTATTAACATCAATTTGACTATTCTGATCTAAATTGTCAAATTCCAAGACAAGATTTAACTCAAGGAATGCCTTGCATAGTACTTAACATTTTTCATATACGCTTGGTTTCCTATATTTACTATAAAATACTCTATGAGAATATGTTTACCTTTGTCTTCCATGATATCAATCTAAAAACAACAAATAATATCTAAACCTGAATAAAACTTCATAACTGACATGACACATAACATTTCTAAAATCTATTACAGTCTACTTATACTGCTGTCAATCTTCACTTTTTCTTGCGACAAAGAAAATAATGCGGACAATGTACCTGTTGAAGACAGAGCCAAACAGTTCATCTTTGAGTACATGAACCAATATTATTTATGGGTAAATGAAATTCCAGCTGGCATAAACCCTCAAAGCTACTCTACGCCTCACGAGGTTCTTAATGCCATGCGTTACAAGGAACACGACAGTAACCTAAGTTTTATTCAGAATCTCGAAGAGTTCCGAGAAAGAAAACAAAGTGGTAAAGTAAGTAATGCAGGGTTTGGTGTTCTTCTTGGCAGTGAGGTCTATGACCAAAACACGCTGAAGTCACTGTACTTTATGGAGGTTTACACTCAAAGTGACGCCTATCAGCAAGGCATCAGAAGAGGTGACCAATTGCTATCAGTGGATGGTCAATCTGTAGATGGAGCCAACATCAATGACTTCTACAGTTTTATCGGTACAGGAGACAGTGGTTCAAGTAAAGATTTTACGATCCTGACAAGTAGTGGAGAAACAAAAACTTTGACTGTTACAAAAGGGGCTGTTTATTTAGATATCTTCCCTCACCACGAAGTAAAAGAAATTGATGGCAAAAAAGTTGGGTACCTAGTCATCAGATCTTTTTCTTATGATCCTGACCAATTTAAGTCTGAAATCACAAGTGTTTTAAGCAACTTCCAAGCTGAAGGTATTTCTGACCTTGTACTGGATATGAGGTATAATGGCGGAGGTAACGTTGTGAACTCCCAGCTTATAGCTGAAGCAATATTACCTTCTACTTTTACAGGAAAGGAGTTTATTTCTTATCAGTTCAATGACATTGTCGGACCTGGAGAAGATGGACTAAATGAAACACTTACTTTCCAAAGTTCACCCACTCCTCTAGAATTGGACAGAGTATTTGTTTTAGCCACAGGAAATACTGCATCAGCAAGTGAACTGATTATTAAAGCACTTATCCCATACATTGATGTAAAAGTAATTGGGGAAACTACTTTTGGTAAACCTGTCGGTGGATATACCTATGAGCATGATGAAACCAACTATATGTATTACATCATGAATTTCAGGGTATTCAATGCTCAGGACGAGACAGATTATTTTGATGGAATCCCTGCCGATTTCGAAACACTTGACGGATATATGTACCCTTGGGGTGACGCGAATGACCCGATGCTTGGCGCTGCATTAAACTACATTCAGAATGGTAGCTATGGACCTCCAGCAAGAATGGCTTATCCACAAGGAGATATTTTCCCAAAACACGAAATGGAAGAGGAAAAAGTTATTGGTCTTACAATAGACGCTCCTAACAAGTTCTAAATAGCTTCCACAAAAAAAGAGTAGTGTTATACTAAACACTACTCTTTTTTATATTAGTTATTTCCTTCATTTCTTACTTGTCCCCTATTTTCATCATTCCCTCTGGAAGTATCAGGGTTAGGCTTACCTTGCTCAGGAGTATTAGGATTGGATTGCTTTCCATCAGGCCTTCCTCCCTGATTTCCTTCGAAGTTACGTTTATTACGCTTTTTCCTATCTTTCCAATTCTGATTTCTGTTCTGTCGATTCCTATTTTGATGCTGCTTTTGAGGACGTTGTTGTCTATCCTGATTCTGGTCAGCATTTTCAGAAGTCTCTTGTTCTTCGTTCCTACTCTCTTCTGCGACTTCTTTTTCCTCCTCCGTAGCCTGTCTAGCACTAGTATCTTCTCGGAAATTTGACCTATCAGAGTTTCTGAAATTCTCCTTCCTTCCTCTCTGTTCAGCATTCTTCCTGTCTTCTTCAGCCTGTTGTTTTGCCAACTCGGCTTCTAATTGACGTTGCTCGTCCTTCTCTCTATCAATTTGTGCCTGCTTCTTACTTTCTTCTTTCATTTCAGAAAGCAATTGCTTAGCGTTTGGTCTGATCTTGCGCTCAACTTTACTTCTGCGGTTCTTGACAATATCTACAGCTAGGTAAATCGCTTCTCTTAAAGAGTCTTCATTAGCAATTCCTTTTCCTGCAATATTATAAGCTGTTCCATGATCTGGAGATGTTCTTACTACAGGCAAACCTGCTGTGTAATTTACACCATTTTCAAATGCCAATGTCTTGAATGGGATCAAGCCTTGATCATGATACATAGCCAGTACCCCATCAAACTTTTTATAAAGCATTGTTCCAAAGAAACCATCTGCTGGATATGGACCAAATACAAGTTGGCCATTTTGATTCATCTCTGTAATGGCAGGTGCTATGATTTCCAACTCTTCCGAGCCTAACAATCCATCTTCTCCAGCATGAGGATTTAACCCTAGAATAGCTACTTTTGGTCGCTGAATTCCAAAGTCTTCTTCCAATGACTTAATCAACACTTCTGTTTTGCTTATAATCAGCTCTTTTGTAATTGCTGATGGAACTTTGCTCAGCGGAATATGTCCCGTGATCACGCCTACTCTTAAGTCGTCACTACAAAGTAGCATAAGTGTATCGTCATTCTCATTCCCAAATTTATCAGCATAATACTCTGTATGTCCTGCATAACGGAACTCATCACGTTGAATATTCGCCTTATTAATTGGGCTTGTCACCACTGCATCAATGTTTCCTGTTTTTAAATCATCTGTTGATTTCTGTAGTGAGAGGTAAGCACTTTTGCCTGCACTTTCTGTCACTTTACCAGGTTGCACTTCCTGCGGATCTGCCCAACAGTTGACAACATTGGGCTTTTTCTCATTCAGATAACTATTACTATTGTACTGGTGGTAGCTAAAATCCTCCATATTCAGCATTCGCTTGTATTTGGTAAGAATTTTACCTGACCCATATATCACCGGAGTACACATATTCATGATGCGTTTATCCTGCATTACCTTGATTATAATTTCAGGACCAACGCCATTATAATCTCCAATGGTAATCCCTATTTTCGGTTTTTCCGGTGTGTTCTGTTGCTTGCTATTGTCCATTTCTCTTGTTCTATTTTCAGCCAAAGCAAACTTTATTTCTAATAAAGTTGCACCAAGGTTGATTAGTCTTATTTATTCTCTTTCAAGTTGTGCTTTCAGGTAATGGTAGAGTAAACGTACTCCAACCCCCGAAGCATTGATGCCTCTGTAATTAGCTTTGCCTGTATTGTAAGCAGGTCCCGCTATATCAAAATGTAGCCAATTATAATCCGTGAAATGTTGCAAGAATTTACCAGCAGTGATAGCACCAGCTGTAGGTCCTCCCAAGTTTTTGAGGTCAGCAATTTCAGAAACCAACTGGTCTCCATATTCGTCCCAAAGCGGAAATTCTACCACTCGCTCATATACCTCCCTGCCAATATTCTCTAGGTCATTTTTATAGGCAAATGGTACTTTCCCCATATATACCAAACCTTCTCTTCCTATAGCCATTAATGATGAACCTGTCAAAGTAGCTACATCAATCACCAACTCAGGTTGATACCTTTTAGCATAATGCAATGCATCTGCCAAGATTAGTCTTCCTTCTGCATCAGTATTAATGACTTCTACTGTAGTTCCTGACATCATGGTAATTACATCTCCTGGTACAATAGCCCTATTACCCGGCATGTTATCTGTTGCTGGCACTAACGTCACGACATGCAATGGTAATTTATTTAATGCCACAGCATAAATCACTGACGCAACGGTAGCTGCACCTGCCATATCACTTTTCATGATCTCCAACATACCATTGACAGACGGCTTTAGTGAGATACCACCAGTATCATATACAACACCTTTACCTACCAAGACAATGGGCTGAGCATTTACTGGTTCTTCAGGGCAATATTCCATCACTGTAAATGTAGGAGGTGTATCACTTCCTTTATTCACAGCCAACAGTCCACCCATTTTGAGTGACTTTATTTGATCTACCCCTAAAACCTCAATCTCTATTCCTGCTTCAGCACATATCTTACTAAATTCTGCACTCAGTTGATCTGCGGACTGGTCACAGTTTGGTGTATTGACCAGATCTCGGCATTTAAAGTTTGCCTTAAAAATATTGTAAAGCTCTTTAAGCCTTGTCGCCTCCGCTCCTACTACTGACAGTTCTATATCTTGGTCTGCCTGCTCAGTTTTGTATTGATCAAATTTGTAAGAGCTGAGTACAAAACCTTCTACAAATGCATATTTAAACTCAAGATTGTTTTGGATAGATTCAACCTGTAATGAAATTCTTTTTCTCTTCCCAAGCTTCTGATAAACTTCAAACCCTGCTTTTCGAAGGTATTCATATTGGTGAAAAGCTTTCAGGTTTTCAGGCAATACGACAAAATAAGTAATATGTGAAAACTCATTGAGTGCTACTACACTTTTCTTCTCTTCATACTCCCTTGTAATAAAAGAGAGCTTTTCCTCATTATTACAAAATGCTTTTGCTTCCTCTATCCGTTCAAGAATGATTACGCTATCATGTACAGGGTTTAACTCAGGCACTGACCGAAGCTGAAGCATATAATTTTCCTTGTTCATTCTTGTCGATATTGATTATCAATTTGAAACCCAAACTTTTATTCAGGCAATACTCAAGTGCCTTTACAATACTTAGCACATTCCTCTTTCCTTATTTAATCCAATTTAATTAGGATGATAGTGGAATGAGACAAATATATTCAATTTTATCGCTTATTGCCCTAATCTTCCCTCCAAGATACCATTTGGAAAGCGCATCTTACAGACTTTCACTAAAAAATATACTATCTTCGCAGCCCATTGCCTTCAGGAAAACACTTTCCTGAACTTATTTTTCAATTCTATTTGGCAATGGTTATGCATTCAAAATTGTTGTAGAAACAAAATGACCTGAAAGGACTTTGATTCAATAAAGGGCATTAAAAAATATCTCAATGGCATACGTCAAACCAAAAAAGCACCTAGGGCAGCACTTCCTTACCAGCCAACAAACTGCATGGGACATTGTCGATGCACTGACAATGCACGGTGACTACAAAAAAGTATTAGAGATTGGTCCAGGAACAGGCGTCCTTACTGACAAGCTGATTACAAAAGACAATTTCGAAACGCAAGTAATTGAAATTGACATAGAGTCTGTAGAATATCTTCGCAATGAGCTTGGCTTGGCAGAAGAGCAGATCATATCTGGTGATTTCCTTAAGCTTGACTTACCTACAATTGCTCCTAGTCCTGTAGCTATCATTGGTAATTTCCCATACAATATCTCTTCACAAATCTTTTTCAAGGTATATGAAAATAGAAACCAAGTCACTGAAGTGGTTTGTATGATTCAGAAAGAAGTTGCTGAAAGGATTGTCTCACCTCCAGGTAAGAAAACAAATGGAATTCTAAGTATTTTGCTTCAGGCTTATTACGAAATGGAATACTTATTCACTGTTCCACCAGATGTTTTCAACCCACCTCCAAAGGTTGACTCTGCTGTTATCTCAATGAAAAGAAATACAAGAGATGTGGTTCCTTGTGACGAAGTTTTGTTCAAGAAAGTAGTCAAACAGGCATTCAGTACACGTCGCAAGACTTTAAGAAATGCCATGAAAGCTTTTAACCTACCAATTGAACTAACAGAGCAAGATGTTTTCAACAAAAGAGCTGAGCAGCTTGGTGTAGAAGAGTTTATTGACCTGACCCAAAAAGTAGAGGCTGTACTGAAATCATAGAAAATACATCCTAGTATTTTACTGATATTTTTAAATTCACTTTACAATACCTAACTAACCGATGGCTTTGCCAGATTGGCATATGCCTTGTACTAAGCTAATTTGACATGGAATATACCAGCCTATTCAAACGGCTATATGAGGAAGAAGTAGAATACCTCGTTTGCGGCGGGCTTGCTGTAAATATTTATGGAATTCCCAGAATGACAGCTGATATAGATCTGCTGATTAAGTTTGATGAAGAGAACGTTGCCAGGTTTAATAAAGCAATCCAATCATTGGACTTTGCTCCAAGATTGCCCCTTCAACTTAGTGAGCTGACTGATGAGAAAGCACGTCAGGAAATGATTTCTTCCCGTAACCTGATTGCTTATTCATTCTACAATACAAGGTTAAACTATATGAACATTGATGTACTTATAGATGTACCTTTATCGTTTGATGGAATGTGGAAAGCAAGAGAAAAACGAAGAATCGAAGATATTGAAGTCTATATTGTCTCCCTTGAAGACTTGATTAAGCTAAAAGAATACGCCAATAGAACACAAGATCAACAGGATATTCTGATGCTATCAAAGCTGAAAAACTTACCTCCTAAAGTGTAGGTTTATCATTAGGGTTACAATCCATTAATATAATAATAATTATAGACTATTCTTCTTTTTATTATATTTGCCTGCAACTCTGATATGACACAGGGTTACAACAAAAAGCTATTTGACTATAAAACCACTATTGCCTTCCTTTTTTCTTAATGTGTGGCAAACACCAGCATCAAGTTGGGAGTTTATTAAAAAGGAATCAGCAATTGTGAAAACATGACGCCATCGCTTACAGGCAATGGTTTTCTATTACAAAAAGTTCTTACAGGATTACCCATGACACGGTAATTCTGCTATTGTGTGTACTAATTTTTTTTACTAAGATGCAAAACACTATTACGCCTAAGGCTCAAAATGCCAATAAGGGCTACTACTTTGATGTTACTGACAACGAAATTCAGGAGCATCTCCAAAGAAGTGTTGAGGATATTTTCGCATGGCTAGAAAATACAAACAAGTTTATTGCACAGATTCAAACACCAACTGAAAAGTTGCATACGAACCTTGCTAAAAGCGCTGCGATCCTCAATTAAGTATTTACCCACTTAATCAACATGAGGTCATATGAATGACAAGCGCTACCAAGTGGCACTGTCTTTACTTCCAAAAGTAGGCGGTGCCACTTGTCGGCAGCTGCTTAGTTATATAGGCAGTGCTGAAAAAATATTTAACTCCTCCTTCTCTGACTTGATTCACGTTCCACAAATAGGAGAAAAAACAGCCCGAAACATTTTAGCCCATCTTGATACTGCTCTATCAGAAGCCGAAACTGAACTTGCCATTTGCCAACAACATAATATCCAACCACTTTTCCTTTCAGACACTGCATTTCCAACAAGATTAAGAAACCATCATGACTGCCCTATTATTCTTTACTATAAAGGAAACGCTAATTTAAATGCTTCTAAAGTTGTCAGTGTTGTTGGAACACGAAATTCAACCGAATATGGTAAAAGGATAACCAGTCTCATGATAAGTGAGCTTCAAAAACTAGATGACATTCTGATTATTAGTGGCTTAGCATACGGCATCGACATCTGTGCACATAGGGCTTGCCTTGAGCACCAAATACCTACAGTCGGCATCATGGCTAATGGCTTAAAAATGGTATACCCTAACGCTCATTACCAAACAGCCCAAACAATCACCCAAAATGGAGGATTACTCACTGAAAATCCATTTCACTCAAAACCAGATGGGGCTAAATTTCCAGCAAGAAACCGAATAATAGCAGGAATGTCTGATGCTGTAATCGTTGTAGAAGCAAAAGCAAAAGGCGGAGCTCTAATTACTGCTGAATTTGCAAACGATTATGGTGTAGAAGTATTTACTTTTCCGGGCAGGATTACTGACACTGCCTCTGAAGGGTGTCTGAACCTAATCAAGCAACATAAAGCTAACCTTATTACTGATACAGAGGATTTGATTCAACATATGAATTGGGATAAAGGCAACTCACAACCTATTCAGAAGAAAATCTTTATTGACCTCTCTCCTCAGGAACAAATGATCATGCAGTTGCTACACAACTCTCCTATGCTAATTGATGATCTATGTCTTCAAAGTAAAATCCCTATGGGTAAGTTGTCGGGAATTTTGTTACAACTGGAGTTTCATGGAATTGTAAAACCACTTCCTGGAAAAAAGTACATACTCACCTAGTTCAGACTTACCCTTACTTCTAATTGACATACTTCCTTTTTAAAATGTCCTATTTGAGAAGGACTGGTTCATCAATGTGTTTTTATTTTTAATCAAAAAATAAGTAAATTATAATAGTGCAATGTTTTTCAACATTCGCTTTCATTATCAAATCTCAAACAAATCACTATCTATTTCTAAAACTTTCTACGCTGCAATCAGTTCATATTTAGAGAATCTCACATCTATTCTATACCTATCCTACATTCAGCTTTCAAAGCTTACTTTATTCAGAACATAACCATATCGAATATGAGTGAATATTACGGACAACACATTTTCGTGGATAAGGGTATTTACACCCATCATGGTATTGGTTTGGATGATCATCGTGTAATCCACTATGCCGGTTTTTCTGAAGCTTGGGAAATAGGACCAGTAGAAATAATTGCTATCAATGAGTTTGCTCGTGGTGCAGAAATTAAAATCAAACAATATGGTAAGCGTAAGTTTTCACCTACTGAAGCTGTTGAAAGGGCTTTTAGTAGACTTGGTGAAAACGGCTACACCCTTTGGGGCAATAACTGTGAGCATTTTGTTGAATGGGCTATTACAGGTGAACAAAGTAGTGGACAAGTCCTTCGAGCAGGGTTTGCTCTAGGTGTTGCGTCCTTCCTTTTGGGTGTTGCAGGATATGCTGCTAATGCCCTACTTCGAAAACAACCTGTTGACCTGCTTTACCCACCTGACAGAAAGTAATGTATACATCAATTTCTCAAGCTTCATATTTGAAAAAGAAAAAGCGACTGCATAATCAATATTATACAGTCGCTTTTATATTTAATTTCAATTCTCTTCTATTATTTTTTCAAAGATGGATACGTTTGACCTACATTGGCTTCAATAATTTCTACTAAAGGCATTTCCACAAAGAATGAGGTTCCTTTTCCATCTTCTGTTTCAAACCAAATACTACCACCCGTATGTTCAATACCTCTTTTAGAGAGAGCTAATCCAACACCAGATCCAGTAGTTTTAGTTGTGAAGTTTGGTGTAAATACCTTCGGTTGAATATTTTCTGGAATTCCCTGACCATTATCCTTAAACTCAATCACTACCTTATTCGCTGCATTTACCCTAAGTGAAACGACTATATGAGGGTACACTCCTTCTTCAACAGCCTGAATACCATTCAGAATTAGGTTGGTAAACACACGCCCCATCAATTTTTCATCTCCTAGTACAAGATACTTTCCTTCAGGAATAATTTCATCAATGCTGGCATCCTCCTGAGAGCGGTGTAGTGTAACTGCTTGTTTCAATACTCTTGAGATTTCAAACACTTCTTCTTTTGGAAGCGGCATCTGTGCAAAAGCTGAGAAAGAAGTAGCAATATCACTTAAAGTATCTATCTGAGTAAGCATCATATTCAACGCCCTATCTATTCGATGATCTTCCTGTGTATTGATTACCCGCTGCAACTGCTGAATAGTCAAACGCATAGGTGTCAATGGGTTCTTGATTTCATGTGCTACCTGTTTAGCCATCTCTCTCCAAGCAGACTCCTTTTCACTTCTTGAGAGTGCTTTCTTACTATCTTCGAGATTGTTCAGCATTCGGTTATACTCTCCAATCAGCAATCCAAACTCATCCCTCGCATGGTATTCTAGAGGCTCATTTTGCGCACTGAAGGTTGTATTACTAAGCTTCTGCCTTATCAACTTCAACGGTTTCAACAGGGAATATGAAGTCATAAACGATAATGGAAGCAGTAGCATCAACACAACTGAGAACACTTCCATCACTGTTGCCAGTACCTCTATCACCTGCCTATCAAGATTATATGCAGACCTGAAGAATGGTATACTGAAAAACCCTTGCAACTCGCCTGTATTCAAGGCTTTGATACCAACATAAACTGTATTGTAATCCAATGAACCTACTGACTCGAACAGCATCAATTTATCCAGCTTATCTTCCGCAATACCTGCATAAGCCTCAGGGTTGATATTGACAGACAACAACCCGACTTCAAATAGGTAATCATCGCTTGAAGCAACCAACTTACCACTTCTATCATAGAAGTGAATATCCGATTGTACAACACCTGACAAGTCATAAATTTTCTCCTTCAGCTTATCTGCTTGGATATCTCCTCTATTATAATTGAGAACATCATTAAAAAGATAAGTTGCCACACTTTGGGCTTTATCAATATAAGTATCCTTGAGTTCCTGACTATTTTGCGAACTCATTACAGTCATAACTACAATACCTACAATGATAATTGGGACAAAGAATGCCACGTTCAGGTAAAGTTGAATCTTTGTCGAGAAATTCACCTGATAATCTCTTGGCTTTGACATGTAATTGTAAGCTGAAAGTGCTGTCAACAGGACAAACACCAGCAAGAGATATTGGAAAGAGAAAATGGCATACAGATCTCTGAATGAGTAATCTGCGACAGAAACAACAATATTCTTATCAATACCATCAGGTATCCTCAAATGGCTATGATTTTCTGCACTTGTCTCCCTTCTCATCAAATGAGGTAAGTCCTTATAGCGGAAGGAGTTCAAGAAATCATTGGAGTACTTAAAGTCACCAAAGCTATATACCAGTTCATTCTTGTAGTAAATAGCGTAACTGTAGTCATTTTGCCAAGCCCTGAAATGACCATTCTTGATAAAGAAGTGATGCGCATTACTGAAGCTGAACCTTTTTGCTTTCATCTTAAGTAATACATAACCGACGATTCGGTCACTGTTTTGCTGCTCAATAGGAACTGCACAGATGTAACTACGTGTACCTGTATTAGGGTCATTCAGTGCAAATACATACTTTCTGATTTTTTCAGATTGGGAGTTCATAAACGGGCGAACTTCCTGATTCAGTGTTTTCTTTCCGTTCAATGGTTTCCCAATGCCATCAAAGAATGAAACTGTTATATCATACTTCTCAAAGTAATTATTCAAATACAGACGTTGCAGGAATCTGTCTTTCTCCCAATATTCAGACCTATGCTCTCTTATAATTTCAGGCAACTCATTATCATTGCGCAATTCAGTCACAATCTCACCAAGGTAAGATTCCAACATATCCTCATTATTAAGCAACCCCGCTGCAAACTGCCTCATATTATAAACAGAACTCTTCTTACTGTATTCATATGCCGCATATGTCCCCAAAACGGACATCGCCAATGCACAACTTACCACATATAAGAATGCTGTATAATGACCTAAAAGGAACCGTCGAGGCAACCCTAACAATGCGATGGAAGTAAAGTAAACTGCGTTGACATTGAAGATGGTCATACTGACATTATCCTGAAACACCACCGTCATAAAGAAGAGCAATGTACTCACTGCCATTGTGATCATCATGGATGAAACTGGCAGCATTTTCAGGATTAGCTTTGCTCCAACATGACAAGTCCAGAAGTAAACCGCAGCACAACAGATTAACAGGCATACCCCCAATGTAAAGGATGGCATGTTCTGAAAACTGTCAAATATGGCAACAGAAGTATTGGCCTGCTTGAAAAAATGTTGTAACACATCCACCAAGTAATAGCTGATACAGTAAGTCAAGAAAGTTATTATCCCCCCTAGTATCTGCTTCTTCATGAGTGGCATCGAAAACACCTCTCTTAGTGGCACCAAAAAGCTGAATGTCTTTGATATATAGATCAGCAGCAAAAGGATCGCTACAGCATTCAGAACAGTTCCAAATTGTGTTTTGCTGAATGTGACAAAGTTGAAATCATGCGGTCTGAACATCTCATATGGAAACAGGTCATACATAAAATTGTAAGACTCCATCACCAACCTGATTAGCAAGGCTGTTACAGTTAGTACCAGCAAGCCTGTCACAACCTTCTCTGCCCTAACTAACTTCCTCAACAAAAGAAAGAAACCACAAGAGAATGAGACCAGTGATATAGACAAACATAGTAAGGCAAACCAACGGATTTCCTTGATAGCAACAGCATCAGAAGCCACCTCAAGAGTAAACAAGTATGCACCACTTCTATTCGTTATCTTCTCTCCTCTGTCATAGTTTCTATCTACCCTGATCTGGATATTATCAGTCTCAGGAAACACCTTCATATCTCCTCCCTTCGGCAGGTAAGAGTTTTCTAAGTGGTAATCAAAAAAGATAGGCTTAACGGCTACAATTTCGTAGTCCTGATTGTAAAAAACGATATTCGACTTCCTGACAAAATAAACTGACTTTCCTTTCTGCAAGCAACGTTCAAGGTAATAACCTTTAAAATCCTCATAGGTCAAGTCCAAACGGTTATCAGACCAATAGATCAGTTCCTTCTTATCATTGTAGATAAAGTAAACCAAGGAAACCTCTTCCCCACCTACTTGCAGAAGGTTTGAAAAATTAAACCCTCCATCAGATTTGATCTGTTGCTTCAGATTATAAATTCCTACCTGAGCTGTATTGGAAAGTTGAGTCATTCCATTTTGCACACCATGAACGTACGCATCTTCATCATGCTGCTGCTGAAAAAGTCCAACTCCGGCCACTGCCAGCAACAACATACATACAGATATTGTCAGGTATACAAAAGGGTTTCTGTTCAATCTCACATTCATTGTCTATCTCGACTTTTTCTTACATCAGCAACTATTGTACGAAAAAAGCCGGAAAAAAGTAAAATTCTTTCCGGCCTCTCCAGACCTAGCCACCATAACTAATCTCTTACTAACGGATACCGCTAAGAGCCTGATCTATTTGCCTTCTGTTTGCAGCTTGCTTTTGGCTGTTTTTGTACCAGAAGTACCCCACCAAAGCAATCAGTATATAAGGCAATATCATCAGATAAAGTATTCCTGTATTTAGGCCTGCTCCAATAGAGCTTTCTCCTGTACTGATATTATTCTCAACCGTTGCACGACACATAGCACATTGGGCCATAGCCTGCTGTGAGAATGCCACAACGAATAACAGTACAACTGCGATATATTTATAGATTAACTTCATAACTGTATTTAGCTGGTGAAATTAGGAAAAATTTTGCTGATGAAACCTTACACGTAAAACTGTCTGATCATCATGTAAACAACTACACCTGTAACTGCTACATACGTCCACACAGGCCAAGTCCACTTCACAATCTTTTTGTGCTTTAGCCATTGCTTTGTCCATGCAAAGTACAAAGCCAGCAGTACAAGAGGAACTACAATGGCAGACAAGACAATGTGTGTAAGCAATACCACTAAGTAAATGGTACGAGAAACACCTGCATTTGCCTTCTCTATATCTGTAACAACACCATCTCCATCATAATCACCAAAGTAGGTTGGAGTACCTTGAAAATGGTAAACTACATAAGATACCAAAAAGATTGAACCCAATACAAAAGCAGCCATCATCAAAGTTCTGTGCAGGTCCTGATTCCCTTGTTTGATAGCTATAAAACCTGCAATCAAACAAGCAGCACAAGCTGAGTTCATCACAGCATTCAAATGTGGCAAAAATGATACATCAAGATCGCCCAGTTTCCCTGTTTGCGGAATAAAAAGCAAAATTGCGACCACAACAGGAATAGCCACTGACAAGACCCCAATTAGGGTAAGGTACTTTTTCTCTTGAGATTTGGTAATCGTGTTCATCGTTTAGAATATTGTTTATGCCGTATATAGGCGCTTATCTTTCAGTTGAAAATAGACTGTCAGCCAAAAATGTTTTTGGCTTACTCATATTCCTGCATCAACAGGTTGATCTCAGTAATCAATCTGTCTACATCATCACGGTCAGTTCCGCTGTAAAAACCTCTGATACGGTTTTCCTTATCCACAAGGATTAACTTATCACTATGAATAAAATCATCCGGATTATTCTCTTCAGGTTTTGCAGTCACAAAATAACCACATCTCGCCTGCTCGTAAATAGCTTCTTTAGGTCCTGTCACAAAGTTCCACATATTCGTATCAGCCCCATAGCTTTTCGCATACTCCTTCAATACTTTTGGTGTATCGTGCTCTGGGTTTACTGTATGTGAAAGAATTTTCACATCAGGATTGTCCTTGTATTTTTCCTGAACCCTCAACAATTCAGAAGTCATTACTATACAGATATCCGGACAAGTAGCAAAAAAGAAATCTGCTACATAGATCTTCCCTTCATAATCTTTATTGGTAATTACCTTTCCATCCTGATTGGTAAAACTGAAGTCAGGAATTCTGTGTACACCATCCACTTCGTTTGACTCACAGTTTACAGCCTTCATGCTGTAGACTTTCAATTCAGCCGGATTGATCATGTTCAGTGCATACTTGTTTTCTCCAAACAATTTCAGGAAACCAAAAATCAGTACCGGTGCTAATAGAAGTATGGCTAATAAGAGTATTTGAGTACCTCTCTTCATATGTGAATAAGCTTAGTTTATTATGATGATTACAGTTGGCAAAGTAAGATCTTCTCTTAGTGCCTATAGCTATAACCAGTTGAAAAAACTTGTGTTTGTTTGTCTGCCACAAAACCAAGTTCCTATAAAAAAGAAAATGGTTTAGTAACCAAGCGCTGCAAAGTTACTAAACCATTTTTATTATCTACCAACAGAATTGGAGAATTGCCTGTGTTATTTCATCACCTGCATGATCATTTCTGTAATAGCGCTACCTTCTTTTGACAGCGCCACCAACAACCAAACAAGGAATGCAAGTGGAAGCAATACTGACCAGATCAGTGACTTCATCTCATGCTTAAGGTGCATAAACTCCGCCACAATGTAGAATGCCTTTACAAGCGTCAGTAAAACGAACAATACGTTCAGGATACTTCTGTCAATGCTTTCAGGCCACATAAATGCCAAAGCAAATTCGATACCTGTAATAATTGCCAGAATGCCTGCAACTTTCCAGATATGCAATACATTTTTTTTCTTCAACTCCTCAGGAGATAGCGTAGTATCGTAATTAGCCATTTCGGTTCTTGTTTTGCAGATTAACAAATATGCTTATATCAAGGAGTGAGCAATTATTGTTAAAATTACTCACTCCTTATCGACAAAGTCTTGATTATACCAGATAGAAGAATGTAAATACAAATACCCACACCAAGTCTACAAAGTGCCAGTACAGACCTACTTTTTCTACCATCTCGTAATGTCCTCTTCTTTCGTAAGTACCTACAACTGCATTGTAGAAGATTACGATATTCAGGATTACACCACTAAATACGTGCATACCGTGGAAACCTGTAATGAAGAAGAAGAAATCTGCAAACAGCTGAGGGCCGTATTGGTTCTCGAACAGGTTCGCACCCACAATCTTCAGACCGTCTCTCATCACACCGCTATCAGAACCAGTGATAAAGTGAGACCACTCCCAAGCCTGACAGCTCAAGAAAGTAATACCACCGATGACAGTCCAAAGCATCCACTTCTCTACTTCCTTCTGTGACTTTCTCTGACCAGCTTCTACAGCCAATACCATTGTCACACTACTCAGGATTAGAATGAATGTCATCAAGCCAACAAAAACCAATGGCATATCAACTCCGTGAAGGAAAGGGAAAGCATTGAACACTTTCTCAGGAATTGGCCAATAAAGATTGTCAGTACTTGTTGCAAATTCGAAGGCGCTGTAAGCTCCCTCATAAGCTGGGTGCATGAATCTTACCACACCGTAGCTAATCAAAAACGCCGAAAATGTGAAGGCATCAGAAACTAAGAAAAACCACATCATTAGTTTTCCGTAGCTTGCCTTCATCGGCTCCACGCCCCCATCCCAGATACTTTTTTTAGGAGTCTTTGTAAGTGTCGCTGTTGATGACATACCAAAAAGTAGTTTAAAATTATTGAGATTACTTTTTAACGATTTACTTTCAAAAGGATACTTGTAATACTTACGTAACAGTATAACCAAGCACAAAAAAACGTGTGTTTTTGGATTAAATCAACATTTCTTGGTGATTTTTATCACGCTTGGCAAATAAAGATCCTTTTTTACACTGATTATTAATCAGTTATTAGATTATTTTTTATTCATAAATGAAACCGAACCTTTACCCTAACACTATTCATTCGCTTCACCTATGGAAGTTTCAATGGAAGATTGTCTGCTTTTGCACGGTGTCATAAGAAAGCATTGCATCAGGATTCCCTATGCCATTATCTATTTAATAACATAAACAGGAACAAATACACCCACAAGCCATCCAGAAAATGCCAATACGTTGCACACATCTCTATTCTAGCCATATTTCTTGAGTGTACCTTCATGCTGATCGCAGAGTACAACGTAACAAGCAAGTAAATCACTGCACTGATTACGTGAATTGCATGCAGCCCTGTAAGTACATACACAAATGAGTTGGATGGATTCGAGAATGAGAAATAAACGTTGATGTCTACCAACTCACCCCATCCTAAAAACTGAAGCACCAAAAATGCAGCACCAAGTACTGTGGTTACCACCATTGCCAACTTCAATTTAGCAAAGTTGTCTTTTCTTGCCTCCATCACAGCCCAATGCATCGTCACACTGCTCAGGATAATCACTGCAGTGCTCACATACAATATGTTAGGCAACTCAAAAACATCCCAGTTACCTTCAGCCTGCCTTACAATGTAGGCACTTGTGAAACCGCCGAACATCATCACCACACTGACGATGAATATCCACAACGCAAACTTCTGCGGGTGCATTTTCAGCGTGTTCTCCGGTTTTTCAATACTTGTGTTGTCCATTTTATTTACCCTTATAACAATTTGGTTATTAAAATTATCTTAAATCTTATCCACCAAGAAGGCGATCATCACCACAGGCAGATAGATAATCGAAGCAAACATAATTCTCAGGGCAGCTTTGTCCGAACGGTCTTTCAGAAGTCCATAAGCCTGCCAAAGTATTCCTAGAGCAGCCAAAATTGCTACAAATGCCGATGCAATCCCTGTAATACCATACTGAGCAGGCATTACTCCAAGCGGCAAAAGAATAAGTGTATAGATGATAATCTGAATTACTGTAGTCTCATTTTTCTCCTTGTAAGGAAGCATCTTGAAACCTGCCTTTCTGTATTCCGTGTCCCCTATCCATGCGATTGCCCAGAAGTGAGGGAACTGCCAGAAAAACTGAATTCCAAACAGGATTAATGCTTCTGTCGAAACCTCTCCTGTCATAGCTGCCCAACCAATCATTGGAGGAAATGCACCAGGAAAAGCTCCGATAAGTACAGAAATTGGAGAAATCTGCTTCATTGGTGTGTATACAAATGCATACAGCAACAATGAAAGCAATGAAAGCCAAGCGGCAATCCCGTTGACAAAGAACCAAAGTATAAATGTCCCGACTACAGACATTATCAATGTAAAAATGATCGCTTCATTTACTGTAAGCGCTCCAGAAGGTAGCGGGCGGTTACAGGTTCTCTTCATTTTTTTGTCCAGCTCTTTCTCGATAATCTGGTTTATCGTATTGGCAGCACTAGTGATCATAAAGCTACCTACAACTAATGAAAGTAACTTACCCCACTCAATATCACCTTTGCTTGCCAACAAGAAACCAAAAGCCCCTGAAAACACGACTAGCCAAGTCAATCTTGGCTTAGCCAGTTCCCAATAAAGCTTGGGTTTGCTAGCTTTTGGTGCTACTATTTTATCTTGCTCAATTGTTAATGTCTCTTTCACCATCTCAAGTTATATTCTTCAAGGTCAAAATAGGAACAGGTAACTGCCCTTTTTTTTGTCACTAGCTATGAAGCTTTGCTGCCTTTCTTTCTGATTCAACATTTTGTTTAACTACACTTTCATAGTTAACCAACAGCACCATATAGAACTGCAAACCAAACAGCAATGAGCTCAACAATAGATGTACAGGCTGTAAGAATGCCGGAATAGCAAAATAAGCCATGATAACTCCAGTCATGATCTCCATGCCCAAAAGTCCTACCAGCACATAACTCCACATTTGCATCTTCACTTTCTGAGATCCTTTGACACTACTGAAAAACAGTTTTGCCAAGTATACATTACCCAAAAGCACGATGATTGAGAATGTACGGTGGATATAGAAATAAAGCCCTACTTCTCCTACCCATAACTGACGGGTTTCTCCTCCGTAAGAGGCTGCAATATGGTCGATAGCTTCACGCACCTGCGTACCAAACACCAGTTGCAGCAAGGAAAGTCCTACACATATCCCTAGCCATAGGTTCAGTTTCTTTTTGTCACTGAATGCAGGAATATCCAAAACACCTTTATAAGACCTTGCCACTGCAAAAATCAATGTACCTACTACCATCAGTGCCATTATCATATGCAAAGTGATGGTAACAGGTTTCAGGTTCGTTGCGACAACAACAGAACCCAACCATCCATTGAAACCAACAAGAATAAAGGCTAGGAATGAAAGCCACACAACTACCCTGTCGGTTTTCCAATAAGATTTTGATAAAATTAGTGTAGTAAGAATCAGGAAGCCTATCACGACACCAACCAGGCGGTTGACATATTCGATCCAAGTATGTACAGCTGAAAAATCCGCTATCTGCTTACCTTGAATCGCATAGATAGTTTTATAATCTTCAGGAAGCTGGCTTACATCTGTAGGAGGAACCCATTGACCAAAACATTTTGGCCAGTCAGGGCAACCAAGTCCGGCACCTGTACTTCTCACAATGCCACCTACAAGTACCAGAAAGAATACCGCAGCAATCGTGATAACGCCAAATTTACGGAACCAATGACCCTGCGAATTATTTTGACTGATTTTCATAACTATTTGTAAAATTTCGTGCAAAGATAGCTACCTTCTCCTTAATATGCGAGTAAATAAAGGCAAAAAAGCCTTTTGCCTTTTCCCATCAACACATTGAAGTATAACTAGGTTATCAAAACTGACAACACTGGTGCACAATAAATTACAAGTAGTTTTCTCAAAAGAATGGACTAACTCCCTTCAGAAAAAGTTCTTCCCAAATCAAAAAATCCAAAAGATTCCTTATACACTCGAAACAGATTCACCATATAACGATCATAGTACTCAGCCATAGCCGTCATAAGTTTGGCTTTAATGTTTGGGCTTGCTTCAAATATTTCCTGAATATTCGTGGTGGGAATCACATACAAATCGCACCTGTCGGAGAAGCAAATCGCATTGTAGGTTCTCTTTCGGTTTTCCAAAAATGCATTTACGCCAAAAGCCTCCGTCTGCCTCATATGAGTCAGCTCTTCAAACTTATCTTCGATATCGATATTCAGCGTCACAATTCCTTTACTAATCAGGTAAATGGCTTGACTTGGGTCATCTCTAAAGAAAATCACCTCTCCTTTCTCATAATGCCTCATATGCATAAATGGAAGGAACTCCGCCATCTCATCCTCATTGAGAGAATTAAAAAAAGTATTCTGCTTCAGAAATCTGAAAATTCGCTTATCCTCAACAGAGTATGTCTTCTTGAATGGATTAAACATCTTCAATTTTGTAATCGGTATATAGTTGGTTATTGTTAGTTTAAGGATTTATTTATTACACATCAAAATAGTCATTTTGATTAGCTCAGTTCTACTCTTAATACATTTTTGGTCTTACTATTTAACTTAAAACGGTCATCAATACGGTACCCTATTACCCACACAATTTCATTTCCAGACAACATCACCTGTACTTTTTCCTTAATCGGAAGAGGTAATTTCAAGTCTTTAAGAAAATCACTGACCTTCCTTTTACCTTTCATCCCTATTGGGCGGAACTTGTCTCCTTCTTGCCAATTTCTCACTTGCAATGGGAAAATCAATTTTTCTAGATTCAAAGCAGCAATCTTTGGACTTATTTCCAAATGATAATGCTCGCTTTCAAATACTTTCAAATTCAATTTACCGTAGGATAGCTGAATCTCTTCAAAATCCTCCGTAATTTCAGTTACTGTATTATCAGTATCGCTATTTTCATATCTTTTTTCAATCACCAACTTTCCTCTATCTGTAAAAAGCTGATACGCTTTAGACACTAGTTTCCTTCCTGCACCGTACCCTAAACGTTCAAATAGCTGCTCTACTTGATCATAATGAAATCCAAAAGGTTTCAAAAGATAGTACAATTTTATGAAAGGGTTTTGCTCTTCCAACAACAACCCCAAATCTAGATAAGTCAATCCCTCCTCTACATACATCACCTTCTCTTGAAGGATTTCCAGATCTGCAAAAAATGCCTTTTCTACCTGAGAAACTCTCTCTACAGTTTTGCCTACCCCTTCTTCAAGCGTCGGGTTGATTTGCCTCAGCAATGGCACAACCTGATTCCGAATCAGGTTACGGGCATACTTATCTTCAGCATTCGACGCATCTTCCCGCCAACTCAGTTCGTTTAGTTCAGCAAATTCAAGAATGGCTTTTTTTTCTGCAAAAAGCATCGGCCTAACTGTTGTCCCTGCTTTAGGAAGAATCCCATGTATCCCTTCAATCCCTGTTCCTTTCACCAGATTGAACAGCACAGTTTCTATAATATCATTCTTATGGTGTGCTGTTAGCAGGTAGTCATAACCATTTTCACTCATCAGCTCCTGAAACCAATCGTACCTAAGGGTTCTTGCCGCCATTTGTGTTGATACGCCATTCTCTTTAGCATATCGTTTTGTGTCAAATTTCACAGTATGGAAAGGTAAATCCCAATTGGCTGCCATTGTTTTCACAAATGACTCATCACCGTCTGATGCTTCTCCCCTTAAACAAAAATTACAATGCGCCATTGCAAACTCAAACCCAGCTCTTTTCAATAAATATGCTAAAACGACAGAGTCTACTCCACCACTGATAGTAAGCAACAGTTTATTGGAACGTTCGAAGAGTTTATGTGAATTAATGTATGTTAAAAATTGGTCAACCATGATAATTTCCTTGTCATTGCTAGTACAAAGGTAAAACAGTACTGCTCTCTATGACAGCTTTATATTGTTTTATCATTAAGGATTTTAAATATTTACACTGTCAAATCAGGTGTTAAATGACAGCAAGAAAAGGATAAAAATCCCTAAAAAATACAAAAACAGCCTATATTTTATCTTTATAGACGTAATTTTACCGTTCGTTTTATCTTTGCTGAGTTAATAGGCAAAACACAAATAGTAACAAACAAGGACTGTCAAGAAAAAACGGTATATCAAATCAATCATTGAATAGCTATGCTAATGAAGACTAAAGCACATATCTTATTAATGATATTATTGACACTGACTACAGCTGGTGCATTTGCACAAAATGGCGATCAGGTTCAGTTCAGTGCTGCAAGAGTAAAGGGTGAGACACAAGGTTCACAGAAATTCAGGGTATTCTATAGTTCTCCTGAGAAAAGAGTAATTATCAAAAAGGGAACTTCAACTGTTTACTGTGACAAAGCAAAAGAAAACACCCAAACAAAATTTGTAACGGCTACAGGTAACGTCATTGTAATTGACAAGAAAACCAAGATCTACGGTGATATGCTAACTTATGACCGTACCAAAGGCGAAATTGTAATCACGGACAATAAGCGTGTAAAGCTAGTGGACGAAGAGGTAACACTTTATACTGACAAGCTTTATTACTACTCCGATACACAAACTGCCAAGTACCTTACTGGCGGTGAAGTTCACAAGGAGAGCATGATCCTGACAAGTAAAAAAGGTTACTTGAAAGATAAGCAGCTGGACTTTGAAGGAAATGTTGTCATTGATGACCCTGAAAAGCACAGACACCTTGAAAGTGAAGCCATCACTTATATGCGTGATACTGAAATTGCCACTTTCAATACAGAAACACATATCACATCTCAAGATGGTGATGTAGTAGCTCAATCAGGTACTTACAACACCAAAACAGGTGATGTGAAGTTTAAAGGTGATGCGGTTGTAGAAAATGATGATTACCTAATCATTGGTGATTTTATTGACACACAAAAGGATACAGGAGACAGCTATGCAAAAGGAAACGTCATTTTCTATAGCAAAACTGACTCTGTAACGATCTATGCCGATGAGCTTTTCCACCAAGGTAATGACACTAGAGCATACGGAAACGCATTGATGAGCCGTCCAATCCAAGGTAACTTTGAAAACATGTTCTACATGGCTGCTGATACATTGCATTCAGTTCATGATAGTACTTCAAAGGAAACTACATTATATGCTTTCCACTCAGTTGAAGTTGAAAACAGAGACCTTCAAGCAAAATGTGACTCATTGGTGTATTTCTACAATGACTCAATGATCTATTTCTATGAAGATCCTGTAATTTGGGCACAAGGGACTCAAATGGTAGGTCGTACCATTAGAGCGATGATGACTTCAAGAGGTATGGAAAAGCTATACCTTGACAAAAACGCCTTTGTGATTTCGGAAGACTCTCTGAAAAACCACAACCAAGTAAAAGGTAGACAGATTGTTGCCAACTTCAAGGATGGTAAAACACTCGATAATGTGAATGTCAATGGCAATGGCCAAAGTATATATTATATACTAGAAGAAGGTCAAATCAAGAATCTGAATATTGTAAAGTGCTCTAAAATGACCATGACATTCGAAGAAAAAGGTAGTTTAAAAGACCTTATTTACAATGACAAAAACGACAGTCAACTATTACCAGCAGGAGATATCAACAAACAAAATAGTCATTTACCTGGATTCAGACTGAGAACAGAAGAACGTCCAGCAAGGGAAGAAATAATCAAAAGGCTTAGGAACAGGAAAAACACTCCTCCTAACCTACCTATTGATCCGAACCTTCGAGCGAAATTAGATATCAATAAGTAAGAATTTTATTGAACTCGCATTCACTACACCCCTTTCAGTACTTTATATTGAAAGGGGTGTTTTTACTTTAGAAAAGTTCTCAATAACACTTTTTTAAGAGGAAGTATTTGGAATAAATAGGAAAAACCTCATAATTGCGTCACGTAAAAATCACACTAATACTTTAATTTGAAATGAAATCGCGTTTCCAACATATTATTGCCACTCCAATGTACCTCAGAGATGAGGCTACTGTCAGCTTAAAAGTTGTACAGGAGAGACCGGCTGTATGGTTGAAAACCGATTTAATCCATACATAGAACTTCGTTCAATAAACAATACATTGACGAAAGCCGGTTCTCTTCAGGAGTAACCGGCTTTTTTCGTTTATATATTTTTCAAATCAATTTCTAAAACAAATTCAAATGCAAGCATCAGTATTTATCGCCTACTACGGAGCAAACGGCGACAGCAAAATAGCAGCTCCCGACAGCTTAACGCTAGAACTAACACCTAACCATAACTATCAACCACCTGGGCATAGCCATCATACGTACCCTTAGACTGGTCAAAGGACTATGCCCTCCAAACCGAAGGAGGACAAAATGAAAAAGACAATAAAAATATTCACACTGTTGTTTTGTATAGCTTTGGCTGTAACAGCCACTGTTTGGCAAGCACTTTTCTTAACCTGGCTCAAAGCGATATTGCCACTTTTGTTTCTGTTACTGTTTTTTGCGGTCATCTTTTTCTTGACTGCAAAAACTAAAAAGAAAACAAAAGACCATTCTAATGAAAACAAGAAAGAAACTACTTCACTGGAAGATGTTTTCAGAAAAGAGATGGATGAATGGAGAAGTCATTCGGGTAATAAAGTAGGCAGTAAACTTATAAGAAGTGAGGCGGGTGAAGAAGCGCTGATAACGGTCACACTTCTGAAAAATGCCATCAGATAAACCTAACAAAACAGTCAACTCTAAATGACTTTGCAAATGTTGAATTTACAAGCTAATAATAAGCCTCTTGTGGCCATTGCTGCAAGGGGCTTTTCATTTCTATCCTGAAAGGAACTAGACTGAATTTTGTAAACAATTACTTATTATTCCCTCCTGCAATCGCCTTTCTCGTTAACACTCTCCGTTCTTTCCTACGCTAATCCCCTATTCCTTCTATGATAAATGCATTTTCGTAGTATCTTTGCAATTGAGTGAAAAAGGCTCACCCAGATCAGAAAACCTTAAAGTGACTAAATGACTTCTTATAACAAGCGAAGAGTTGGTAGTTACCCTTATGCCAATGTGCTGTTCAGTATGACTTGCGCCCTATTTATGATTGGGCTGATCTCCCTGTTTGCTTTTTATGCCAATAAGCTGACTGGCATTATGCAGAATGCTGTTGAAGTACAGGTAGTGCTAAGCAAAGGGCAGGATAAAGAACAGTTGGAAAGTGTAAAAGCCAATTTGACTTCCCTCCCATTTATTGACAAGGAATCAGCTATCAGGTTTGTGTCTAAGGAAGATGCAGCTAAAAGGGTTCTTGAGGAGACTGGTGAAGACTTTATGAATTTGCTGGAAGATAATCCACTTAGAGATATTTTCATAGTCAGGGTAAAGCGGGAGTTTCTTGTAAATGGAAGCCTTAAGCAGGTTGCTGCCGACCTCAGAAAAGTAAAAGGAGTCCACGAGATCATCTATACTCAACAGATTATTCAGGAAATAAACCGAAATGTACAGCGTATTAGCTCCATTCTCGGCCTGATGGCTATTGCTTTTATCATAACATCTGTTGTGTTAATCAATAATGCCATCAAGTTGGCACTTTTCTCGCAGCGATTCCTGATCAGGAGTATGCAGCTTGTTGGGGCCACATCTTTATTTATTGAGAAACCATTCCTGATAAGGTCACTGCTTCAAGGACTGTCTGGAGGACTTATCGCATTTGTGATGCTGATTGGCTTTCAGTATGGCTTAGGGAAAACATGGCCAGAACTCAATGACCTTGTTAACTATCCATTCACCGCTTTGGTAGGTGCTGGACTTATGCTTTCAGGTATCGCAATTGGTTGTTTAAGCGTTCATTTCGCAGTCAACCGCTACCTAAAAATGAAACTGGACGAGCTATATTAATTTCTTAGGCAAGATACCATTACTGCTACTTTGTCTGATAAATGAAAATGGAACTAATAACTGAAAACTTTTTATACAATGAGTGAATCAAAAAAAGACTTGGCTTTCGGTAAAAAGAACTATACCATCATGGTTGCAGGTATAGTAATCATTGCATTAGGCTTTATCTTGATGGGAATGGACAGTACACCTCATGGATTTGGATTCCTTGGACTGACTGCCGGACCAATTACAGTAATGGCAGGTTTTATTCTCGAATTTTACGCCATCTTCAGCAAGAAAGGTGAAACCACAGAAGAAGAATTATAAGTTGCTGCTTTCATTACCTACATGAAATACAGAAACCTTATACAATTATAATCCTTGTGCTGGACGCAGCACATTAACAAACAATCTATCCTACTATTGACTAAATTATTCTTTCAATGGACATTTTTGACGCTATCATCCTAGGTATCATTCAAGGCCTTACTGAATTTTTACCTGTAAGCAGCAGCGGTCACCTTGAGCTGGCTAAAGAAATTTTGGGAGGCAACAGTGTTCCTGAAGAAAGTATGCTTTTTACGGTTGTGCTTCATGCAGCTACAGCATTGAGTACTATTGTTGTTTTCCGTAAAGACATCTTATACATCCTTCAGCAACTGTTCAAGTTTGAGGCTAACGAAGAAACGGCTTTTGTCTTTAAAATCTTGGTTTCGATGTTTCCTGCGGCATTCGTTGGTGTATTCTTCAACGATTACATAGAATTACTCTTCGGCGGACAGGTAATGTTGGTCGGTAGCATGTTGGTTGTTACTTCTGCACTGCTGCTATTGGCTGATAAATCTCAAGTTACCCAAAAGAAAGTGAGTTTTTTCAGTGCGGTAGTGATAGGCGTATCTCAAGCAATTGCCATTTTGCCAGGAATTTCTAGATCTGGAGCAACAATTTCCACTTCAGTATTGTTGGGAATTGACCGAGAAAGAGCTGCTAGGTTTTCATTCTTGATGGTTGTTCCATTGATTATGGGAAAAATGGCTAAAGACATTTTGGATGGAGCACTGACTGCCGAGACTAATGCTACTTTACCAATGGTTGTTGGTTTTGTAGCGGCATTCTTTGCAGGATTGATTGCCTGTAAATGGATGATCTCATTGGTTAAGAACAGTAAGCTTAGCTATTTTGCAGCATATTGTTTTGCCGTAGGCGCAGGGTCTATCATTTATGCAATGATTATCGAATAAGTATAAATTCATGAAGTGACGCATGTTTTGCGATAACACTTCAACCTGTTATGGAGAAAAAGACGAGACTAGAAGATTTTGATTTTGCAGGTGGAGAAGTTCTCCTTTTCGACAAACCTTATAAATGGACTTCCTTTGATGTAGTCAACAAGGTGCGTTATAAAGTAAAAGTCAAAAAAGTGGGTCATGCTGGAACACTGGATCCATTGGCAACAGGATTGCTGATCCTTTGTACAGGTAAAATGACCAAACAAATTCAGTTTATCCAGGCTGAAGAAAAAGAGTATATTGGGCAAATGGTGATCGGTCAAACCACACCTTCGCATGACCTTGAAACAGAAGTGGAAAATGAGCAGGACATTTCACATATTACAGTTGAAAACCTGCATGAATTGCTCCCTAGGTTTACTGGGAAAATTCAGCAAATTCCACCTGCTCATTCTGCCATTAAAGTAAACGGAAAACGTGCTTACAGTGCAGCCAGACAAGGTAAAGAAATCAAGCTCGATCCACGTGAGGTAGAAATCCGTGAGCTTGAGATCATCAATGTAGATTTCCCGAAAGTGGATTTCCGTATGGTTTGCTCAAAAGGCACATACGTCAGAAGCTTTGTCAGGGACTTTGGTGAAGCATTGGGGGCTGGTGCATATATGTCAGCACTGAAACGTACCCGAATCGGAGAATACAAGCTGGAAGATGCCTATCAGCTGGAAGAGTTTATTGATATCATCCAAGAGCAATAATACAAAGGAGTAAAAGAGGCTGAGCCACATTCAATCTCTCTCCTTCACAATATGAAAGTTTACTACTCTATTGAGGAATTCACCGCACTCCCAAAAGCGGTGGTAACAAGCGGAACTTTTGACGGTGTTCATTATGGACATCGCAAAATCATAGAACGGCTAAAGGAAATTGCACGTGTACAGCAAGCGGAAACCGTTATGATTACTTTTTGGCCTCATCCTCGTTTTGTGCTAGCACCCGAAAAAAGCGACTCACTGAAGCTCCTATCAACTCTTGAAGAGAAGATCTCACTGTTGGAAAAACTAGGTATAGATCACCTGATCATCCTAAAGTTTGACAAGCCATTTTCACAGCTTACTTCACTCGAATTTATCGATAAGATTCTGATCAAAGGAATCAACACCACCAAGCTGGTCATCGGATACGATCATCGATTTGGCAGAAACCGTGAGGGTGGCTTTGAGTACCTTAAAGAAAACTCAGGCAAGTTTGGCTTTGAAGTGGAAGAAATCCCAAAACAGGAACTGGAAGAAGTTGCGGTAAGTTCTACAAAGATCAGAGTCGCCCTTGAAGAAGGTGCAGTAGATAAAGCCAATCATTACCTAGAGTATGAATACCCTGTCACAGGAACTGTAACGGATGGTAACAAGCTAGGAAGAACCATTGGATACCCGACAGCTAATATCGCTTTGGAAGAGACTTACAAGTTGATTCCTAAAAATGGCATCTATGCTGTAAGAGTAGAATTTGAAGGCAACACTTATGGGGGCATGCTAAATATTGGCAACAAACCGACCGTAACGGATGGAAGCAAACGCACTATGGAAGTCAATATCTTTGACTTTAACCAATCCATCTATGGTAAAAGTCTCACCATCCGATTTGTCAAACACCTGAGAGATGAACAGAAATTTGAAAGTGTAGAACACCTTGTTGAACAGCTTGATAAAGATAAAGCTGCTGCTCTTCAGGCAATCTGACAACAATAATATAGCAAGAGATAGCATAGCCCTTTCAGGTTCAATACAATAGAACCTGAAAGGGTTTATTTTTAGTCGATACCTCCTTATTTGTAAGGAATTCCTTTATTTTTATCTCAAACCAAATTATTCTAAACAATCCGGCAACAGGAGCTGTTAGCCTATTCCAAACCATTCACAACAGCGTCATGAAGGAGTTCGAAGATATCTACAATCACATTCAGCAAAACCAATGCATGGTCAACATGCCTTCCAAAAAGAAAGCAGAAGAATTTATTGATGAACTCTATAAATTTCTGTTTCCTGTAGTGTCAGGCATGGAACAAGGTAAATATGCAGCAGAAGTAAAGTTTCATCAGCTGAAAGGGCAGTTTCAAGAATTACTGATCCCTATCAGAGTTGAATTTGACATAGATTGTAATGCTATCAGTCAGGCTTTTTTTGAAAACCTTCCGAAAGCCTATACCCTATTGCTGGAGGATGCACAAGCTATCCTGAAAGGAGACCCAGCAGCCAATTACTTGGAAGAAGTAATATTGGCCTACCCAGGCTTCTTTGGTATATATGTATACCGTATAGCACATGAGTTATACCAAATAAAGCTACCTGTAATTCCTAGACTATTCTCTGAATATGCTCATGGTAAAACGGGAATTGACCTGCACCCTGGGGCAAAAATAGGACGTTCCTTCTGCATAGATCACGGTACAGGTATCGTAATCGGTGAGACTACAGAGATCGGCAACAACGTTAAAATCTATCAAGGGGTAACGTTGGGTGCGCTTAGTGTAGACAAGAGCCTTGCTGAAACTAAGCGCCATCCAACCATTAAAGATGATGTTGTCATTTATGCGGGTAGTACTATTTTAGGAGGTAACACTGTTGTTGGACATGGAACCGTAATCGGTGGTAATGTTTGGCTAACGGAAAGTGTCGCCCCTAACTCCATCGTTTATCATACTAGTAAGGTCAAGGTAAGGAACAACAAGAAATCAGAAGCTAACTCACCTATCGATTTCATTATCTGATCAGTGTAAAAAAACAATAAAAAAGCACTTAAGCCTAAAAATGCCTAAGTGCTTTTCTTTTGAAAATTTTGTAAGTCATTTATTGGAAGGAAGAGTAATAACAAATTCGGTTCCTACATTTTCTACACTTCCCATTTCCATTTTGCCACCATGATCTTCTTCGATTACCTTTCTGCTCTCATACAGTCCTTTCTCTCTTTCATTGGAAGCCATTTTACCACTTTCACCTCTCATCACAGATCTTGAAAGTGATTCTGAACAGCCTTCTCCGTTATCAGAAATACTGACCTGCAAATCTCCCATACTCATATAGGAAGAGATGACAATTGTACCCTTATCTTTAATCGAATGTATTGAAAAGTCTAAGATTTGGGCAAAAGCAGCACTCAATTGTTTTGGGTGACAAGAAAGGTCAGGGAGTTTAGCAAAAGATAGTTTAAAAGTAATTTTCTCAGGGTCATAAGTATTTCCAGTAAGTTGTAATGCTCTTTTTACAATGCTTTCAATGGTAGTTGATTGTGTAGCCTCCTTGTTTCCTGCTTCTGTTAATTCGGTCAACTTCCGAAGGTGATTGAGGTCTTCTACAGGTAACAACTCTTCCTCTACCAAGAAGTCCGTCAAATCAGAATGGGCAGAAGTACTTGCAGATTTAAGGCTTTTCAACTTTCCATGAGCAAAGTCCAGTATTTTTTCAGCAGTGCTTTTGATTTGGTTTTCTGAGGCCTTTCGGGTTTCTAACTCTTCTTTCAGTTCCTCAAGATGCTTTTCTAAGTAATGGATACGAGCTCTATACTCAGCCATTTCGGTTCTTTTGGCTTCCAATCGTCTTACGGTGTCGTTTTTCAATGAAAACATTTTACCGAACAACCATACAATAAGGAATATCAAGCCAGCTATGATCCCGCCCATTACATATCGTTCTTGATTGCGAATGGAGAGTAGTTGCTGAAGGTGAGTTATCTCCTGCATCGCTTCTGAATATTTTTCAGAAGCAGCATTAGCCATTTCATTTTGCCGTAATTGCTCAGGAGTTGTCTGTGCAAAAGAGTAAGCAATGCCGAAGCTAACAAGGACGGCAAACAATAGGGTAAAAGTGTTTAAACGCATAAATTCATCTCTGAATTGGTAAACAATAGTAGGTAAAAACTGTGTGTGGTTACACGATTTGGGGACAGATATATTATACAAACTAAAATACCTGTCCTGCTAAATTTAGTACTGAATTCAACGATAGTGAATAACGAAAACCGCTCCTAATAATTAAATAGCCATGTTAAAACCTCATTTGTATCCCAAAATAGATTTCAATTGTTGCTTAGGAACAATTCGCTATTAAACTTAAGCTACTAAAAATCATGAAAATACAATAAATTTCCTCCCATTTTTATAAAACATGCCATGCAACTACAAAGAATCCAAACTGCAAATTCAAACTAAGGTAACCTTAACTTACCTTTGATGAACACAAGGTTACTTTTTCTATTTCAATTTGAAGTATTACCTTTGCACCACTAAAACGAAAGGGTTGATAAAAGTCACCTGTTTCATGTATCAGTTAATCACTTAGCCGGCAACTAAGAAAGATGGAAAACAAGACAATGAAAGATTATTACGTACTGCTGTACTACTGCTTCACACCGATTGAAAATGCAGCAGTTTTTAGAGAAGAGCACCACAGACTGTGTCTGTCATTAAACCTGAGAGGTAGAATCATTATCGCCGAAGAAGGTTTGAATGGTACTGTATCAGGTCTGAAAGCAGACTGTGAGAAATATATGGAGATCGTGAAGGCTGATCCTCGATTTGATGCATTGGAATTCAAAATAGAGGAGCATGAAGGACACGCTTTCCAAAAACTGAATGTACGTTACAAACCTGAAATCGTACATGCTGGTTTGCCTGAAGTAAAACCTTACGAAAAAACAGGTAAACACCTTGAGCCAGACGAGTTCAGAAAACTGAAAGACAGCGATGATGTTGTAATCCTTGACGTTCGTTCAAACTATGAACACAAGATGGGTAAGTTCAAGAATGCTGTTACCTTGGACATTGATAACTTCCGTGAATTCCCTGACAAGATCAAGGACCTAGAGCAATACAAAGGCAAGAAGGTTTTGACTTACTGTACAGGTGGTATCAAGTGCGAAAAAGCATCAGCTTACCTACTTGAAAATGGGTTTGAGGATGTTTATCAGTTACATGGAGGTATTATCAAATACGGCATTGAAGCAGAAGGTGAAGACTTCGAAGGTAAGTGTTATGTATTTGATAACCGGGTAACAGTTGATGTAAACAAAGTAAACCCTTCAGTGGTAAGTGAATGCTATGTATGTGGCACAAAATCTGACCACATGGTAAACTGTGCCAATTCAGTTTGTAACCGCCATGCTCCAATTTGCGAAAGCTGTATGGTTGAGATGGAAGGTACTTGCTCTCATGAGTGTAAAGAGTCTCCAGACAAACGCCCTTACAATATGGAAGGGTACTATGCGAAAGAGCAAAACGGTTACAATCCATATA
The DNA here is from genome assembly GCF_036880985.1 of Limibacter armeniacum. NCBI lineage: Bacteria > Pseudomonadati > Bacteroidota > Cytophagia > Cytophagales > Flammeovirgaceae > Limibacter > Limibacter armeniacum. The sequence continues at coordinate 2,036,755 of NZ_JBAJNO010000008.1, read as the reverse complement.
GAGGTCTTAAAAGAAAAGAAGAGTTGGCTAAAGCACAGCAAAACGCTGAATAAGCAACTATTCAAAATATAGACAGAACAAAGAAGCCCTTCAGAATTACTTCCGAAGGGCTTTCTTTTATTATTTATCCAACAAATAATATTTATTCAAATCCTTCACTATTGAAAGCTGTCTCGATGTAACCTGTTTCTGACTGGTTGCCATTGACTTTCAATTTCAATTCCAATGAGTTTTCACGGCTATCAGGGACTGTAATCGGGCTCTGATAATACAAATAATAAATACTTTTGGAGTAATCTATTATTTGCTGCTGAATACCCACAAACTGCTCTCTCAGTTTTCCTACATTATCAGCAGACAAATAACGATTAGAAGTACCTGCTATTTTTTTCAGGTTATTTACATCAAGATCCTGACTGTTCAAAGCTGCTACATAAACCTCTTTATCTGCGATTTCCTGCAACACATCATTGATTTCGATACCTGGATCTGCATTATGTCTCCCATCAGTGAAAACGATCAGGTTTCTTTTCAGAATTTCAGTAATATCCTGCTTTTCATCCCAAATAAACCTGCTATTATCAGTCAGGTTAATAATCGCTCCATAAAGATTGGTTGAGTTTGTTAACTCCTGTCCATTCAAGATGTTGACCTTTTCTTTCAGTAGCTCCTTGTCATTTGTGAAATCCTGCAATAAGGTCAGCTGCTTATCAAAAGTGTAAATGGCAATTTCCTGATTATCCAATTTCGCATCAATCAAGGCAGAAGAAGCTTCCTTGATCTTGTCAACAAAGGTTTCTACACTGCTTGACATATCCAGCAACAAGACTGTTTTCATCTCGAATGGAATACTGTCAGGCGCAATAGTTGGGCGTCCTTCTGTATCAATTGGATTTCCATTTTCAATGATCGTAAAATCACTTACGGTCAGGTCTGGCTTTCCTCCCCCGTTTTCATCCAAAACCTGAAATAGTATTTTCACTTCTCTTTTCTCAGGCAAAACATCCTGATCAATCAAGGACATTTCATAACGCGGCAAAAAGCCTTTTCCCTCATCATCAGAACAAGAAATCATCAGAAATATTAAAGCCAGGAATAAGGCTGAAGACAAAAGTCTTTTCATGGTGTAATTGGTTTAAATAGTTGTTCTCTTTAGAAAAAATAATGGAGAAATAAGTACTGGTCGCTTTACGGTTATTTCTTTTTGTATGCCTTCAAAGGCTACAAAACCTTGCCAAAAAGCAAGGGTGTTGGCTCCTCCTTCTTGTTGTTGAGACAACTTTACCAAAGAATAAGACAATTTAACATCCTGAATAATTTCTACTTCAGTACTTCTTCTGATCAATTTTCAGCACTATTCCAATGAGTTATAGAACATCGACAACATATTTATTTTTCATAAGAATGCTCTTTTACTATCTGGTGTTTCTCTATTGCAAAGCATCTATTACTAACTACATCCCCTACTCAGTATGCGAATAGTACAATTATTATCTACTCATAAGGTGATTGCAATAGTTATGGCTATATCCTTAACCCGCACAGTAGCCTGCCACTCTGACAAGAAAGAAGATGTAAATGACAGTGGTGAAATTACCATGCAAAAAGACACGGAAATCAAAAGAGGCAGCCCTGAAGAAGCATTGCATAAAGGGAAAGAATTTGCCCCTTGCTTTCCTGAATTTCTGGGTGTCTATGAAATGGCGTTCACAGAGAAAAAAATGGGAGTCGCTGAAGCTATTTTAACCAAGGACAGTGTAGAAATGGCAAAATTCATGGTTTTGGATATTGCCAATGATCCTGATATGATTGCAGATTTTCAACATGCAAAGAAAACCATCAATGAGTGCCCTGTTTTAGATACAGACGATGAGCGAACTGTTATGCTCGTTGGAAACAGGTTTATGATTGAGGTACAATCCCTTAATAAAGAATTTGATCTCAACCATAGAAACGAATGGCTCAGAAGGTTCAAATCAAACCGACTTGCCAAACTAAATTATTAGTAAAAAACCCTAGAGCCTTCACCCTATTTCTTTTGAGAAAAAATCATTTAATATATTATTCCGTTTCCTGTATAGTTAAATTTAAATTTTAAGAATCTGTTAATTGAAAATAATTACACCAAAGAGTCATAGATGAAAAGCTGTCGAATCCCTAAAATGTATTATTATTGCTCTGAATTGCATAATTCGAAGCATAAAATAAAAAGAGACTGGAATGGGGATTAAATCATTGCTAAGCAAACCGCTTGCGGCTTATGTAGCATGGCAACAGAAGAAATGGTCATTGGCTCCTGAAAAATCTCAGGATGAGGTATTTGCCTCCCTGATTGCTGGAGCAAAAAATACAGCGTTTGGAAAAGATCATCATTTTGATCAGATCAACACCTATGAAGACTTCAAGAAACATGTTCCTATCAGGGATTATGAAGACCTGAAGCCTTATATAGACCGTGTAGTTGCAGGTGAAAGCGATATCCTTTGGAAAGGGAAACCAACCTATTTTGCAAAAACCTCAGGAACTACCTCAGGAGCCAAATATATTCCAATCACGAGGGACTCTATTCCCAATCATATCAACTCTGCTCGAAATGCGATGCTTTCCTATATCCATGAGACAGGAAAGTCTGAGTTTTTGGACAAAAAACTGATCTTTCTTTCGGGTAGTCCAAAACTGGATAAGAAAAACGGCATCCTTACAGGTAGACTCTCTGGTATTTCCAATCATTTTGTTCCGGCATATCTCCGTACCAATCAAATGCCTAGTTATGAGACGAACTGCATTGAGGATTGGGAAGATAAATTGGATCATATCATAGATGAAACGCTGAAAGAGCCTATGTCCTTGATTTCGGGTATCCCGCCTTGGGTTCAGATGTACTTTGACCGAATTCAGGAGCGTACCGGCAAACAAATCAAGGATGTATTCCCTGAATTTGAACTGTTCATTTATGGAGGTGTCAACTTCAAGCCATATGAGAAAAAGTTATTTGAGTCTATTGGTAAAAGAGTAGATACAATAGAGACATATCCTGCCTCAGAAGGGTTTATTGCATTTCAGGACTCCCAAAAGGACGAAGGACTACTCATGCAGCTTAAGTCTGGTATCTTCTTCGAGTTTGTCCCTGCTGAAGAGTTTTTTGACGAAAACCCTACCCGACTGAGCATTCATGATATCGAAGTAGGTAAAAATTATGCCTTAATCATCAACTCAAACGCTGGTCTTTGGGGCTATTCAATTGGCGACACAGTCAAATTCGTCAGTAAATACCCACATAAACTTGTGGTAAGCGGCAGGATCAAGCACTTTATTTCTGCTTCTGGTGAGCACGTAATTGGGGAGGAAGTAGAAAAGGCTCTACGATATGGCATGTCCAAACACCCTGAGACCGAAGTACTGGAGTTTTCCGTAGCACCTCAGGTAAGCCCAGCTGAAGGGCTTCCTCATCACGAATGGCTCATCGCATTTGAACAAGAACCAAATGATATTGAACAGTTTGCAAAGGACATAGACAGCAAACTCTGTGAACTGAATTCATACTACGAAGACCTGATCCAAGGAAATATCAATTGCACACTGAAAATCACCTCCCTACAAAAGGATGCTTTTCAGCAGTATATGAAATCTATTGGAAAGCTTGGTGGTCAAAATAAAGTACCAAGGCTCTCCAATGACAGGAAAATTGCAGACGCAATTGTGCAATGGAAAAAGTAAACAAAAAAGGCAGAGAAGGTTAATTACCCACTCTGCCTTTTTATACTTATCTGTAAGAGGACTACTCTTCTTTGTTTCTTGTTTCTTCAATGTGCTTGGCAAGCTTCTGACAAAGTGCCTGCATTTCCTTTGCCATCACCTGATCACCTGTGGCAGTCATAATGGTATTGGCCATATTGCCTATGGTATCGATTGCAAAGTACTTCATTTCATCTGTGGTCATTTCCTTACCCCACAAGCCAATTGCAAGTGTTTCTCTATTAAGGTGATCCCAAAGTGAGATGTTTACTGCTCTTGTCTCTGACAGACCTACGTGAGGGGCGTCAGTAGCTGCCCACATGATTTTTTCAGGTACGTTCTGGTCGTCCAGTTCTACTTTGAATCTGATATCTGATTCTCTCATTGTCCAGTGTAATAGTTTGTCAATTATATAATCAGTTCCCTAATCGGGTACCGGATATTCCGATTTGAGGTGCAAAGATCGTAATTTTTTCTGAAGACTGCTGCCCCAATCGCAAATACATACTAAACAACCTAAAACAAACCAATATGTTGGTAAGAATTGTAAGAATGACTTTTCGGAAAGAAGAAATCGATACCTTTCTTTCCGTCTTTAATGAAGCCAAAAAACATATCCGCTCATTTGAGGGGTGCAACCACCTTGAGCTGATGCGAGATATGGATAAACCTAACATCCTGATGACATACAGCTATTGGGACAGCCCAGATGCTTTGGAGAAATATAGGCACTCCGAGTTGTTTAAAAGTACTTGGGCTAAAACAAAAGTACTTTTTGATGACAAACCCGTTGCCTATTCAGTAGAGCGGGTGCAACTTGTCGTGCCTGAATAAACAAAACCCTGACAGTTTTTACATATCTGTCAGGGTTTTGTATTTACAGTACCTTTATCTTATCGAGTGGAATCTTAGCTGTATCAAATATGATAGATAAGGCTGTAACCTTTTTATGGCCATCAATCTCAAATATACCTACACACTCAAACTTGGTATTCTCCCCATTAGTCAACTCCCATTCAAATTCGAAGTGACCTGCTAGCGTATTCCCACTCTCATTTTCAAAGACATTGAGTAATGTGGTATTTGAGAGATTGGTATCACCATTGAGTGCTTCTGCAAATCTGGTAGCAGTCATTTCTCCATAATGTGGAGCAGAAACAGAAGCATTTTCGGCAAACAGCTTCATGATTCCGTCATAGTCTGCCTCATTGAGTGCTGACAGGAATGATTTGACAATTGATCCATTTTTCATATTGTAGCGCTGATTGGTTGAATTGTTGACTAATGCTGCATCAACAGCTACAATAATTTACGACCTTTTTACCATTCCTGCCAAAATACAACTCACTTAGCTGCCTGCATATGAGCTGCCGCAATCCTTGGTTTCCCAAACCTCTATCCTACTCAGCTGGGGAATCTCAGGTTTAATACGCTCCCAAATCCACTTTGCCACTACTTCACAAGTTGGATTCTCCAGTCCTTCAATCTCATTGAGGTAATTGTGGTCAATTAGAGCCAAAGTCGGCTTAAAACACTCGTCAAGAACGTTAAAGTCCAACACCCACCCTTTCTGGCTTTCCAATTCACCGTCAAGAAACAATACTGCTTTCCATGAATGTCCGTGAATACGCCCACAAGGGTGTCCCTCTGGCATATAAGGAAGCCTGTGAGCGGCTTCAAAAGTGTACTCTTTAAAAATCTGCATAACTGTTCAAACACTAATTGAAAAAACCGAAAAAAGGAAATTCCATCGCTGAAATTTCCTTTAATCATTATTTACAGGTATGAGGCTTTACACACCTTTATGTATTCTATTGAAATCACTGATTACAGACGGTCTTTCTTCATTGAGATCACTTTCTGCTGCAGCTCTTCCACTTTATTTCTTTCTGTCACCAACTCTCTTCTAAGCTGGATTTCTTTTTCTTGTGCTCTCTTTCTGATTGACTTCAGCTCTTCCTCTATCTTTTCAGCCTCTTTGCGTTTTTCTGAAGCTAATTTATTACTGCTCTTGAACTTAAGTACAGCAACAGCCAACAGAATAATCAGCACCAAGATAACGATCATGTTAAACGTTACATAGCTTGGCTTGAGCATATCAATACCCAAAACATTAATGTAATCGCTTTGAGCCAGTTCGTTCTTCTTCGTCTCAAGTTCCTTGTTCAGAGACTCAACTTCACTGCGTGACTCAGTTAATTTCTTATTTGATTCTATAATCTCATTGCGTTCCGCACCCAATGAGTCCTGTACCTGCCCCCAAAGAGCATCCAAGTCTTCAGGTTTGATCAGCTTCCACTTTTTCCAAGTATTGGCTTTCTGCTTCAGTGTCTGATATTGCTGTGTCAGCGTTTCAGGCTGCTGTTCAGTAACTGACTCTGTAGTAGTTTCTGTCTCCTGTGCCGAAACTGAAGTAGAAGTGAATACAGCTAGTGTCAATAGAAATAGGATTGAATAAATTTTAATAGACCTCATAGAAAATAATACTTTATGATGGCGCCTAGATAATTACGCCATAATTAACAATCAATTTTTCAGATCAACAATACCTTGAAATGATATTATCATAACATCCACTTTTTAGCAAAAAGGATGCTACTAAGTCTTAAAAAAAACAAAAAACATCCCGATGTATGGGCTTTTTTTAATATAAATGGGTTGACACTTACAAAGTCAACCAAATTTTCAGATAGAAGCTAGCGAATAAGTACACCTTTCTTTCCAATGAAAGGTAATGGGATTGTGTTTTCCTGCGTAATCTGTCCTGGTTCAAATGTAAATTTCTTATCCAACAGTCGACCATTCTCATAAAAGCTTACCCAATATTCATTGTGCAACACAAACAGGTCATCTTTGATCGGTTCAATCTTTCTGAAAGAAAGTTTAGGCACATCTTCCAAAAAGTATCTTAAAGTTGATGTTTTCACATCTCTGCCGTCTACCTGACCATACCCTGACGATGAGACCAATACGGTTTGGATTTCATGCTCTTTCATGTTGAACAGGTAAATACTCCATTCCAGTTCACCCTGATGCTCCTCTTCAATTACTGCTACAATTGCCACATCCTCAACTGGTGGCGTTGGTTGAATATCTTTTTTCATCAATCTCTCAATTATCGGGAACTGTTAACAATAATAGAATTTTCTTTCCAATACTATTGTCGTCAACCCTTGCAAAACAAAAATCACTCTTGGTATAATTCTATAGTTTAGAAAAATTAAGAATTATAATCACTGAATTAAGAAGACCTCTGGATGAATATTTATCTCCAGAGGTCTAAAAGGCAACCGAAAGTTGCTTTATATTTTTGTGCTAACGCGTTTAAGCATGCATAATCTTAAATACAAGTTCTTTTAACAGCTGACTCTCTGAAGCGACACTTTCTACACCTTTCGACTGTAAATCTGCCTGATGCAAATACTTGATAATATTAAGTGTTGTATTCAGTGGATAGTTTTGGGAAGCCAACATATACTCAGAAACGAAATATGGATTTACCCCCAACAGCCTAGCCAACTCATTTTTAGGAAGACTCCTATTCTGATGTACCAACATTACTTTTGAAAAGTAAGAGAACAGCATCGAGATAATAGGTATAACCGGGTTATTCTTGGGATTTGCCTCAAAGTAATTCAAGATCTGATTCGCTTTGAAAACCTCCTTCTTACCCAATGCAGACTGCAACTCAAATACATTGTATTCACGGCTTATACCTACGTGTTTTGAGATCATTGTTTCAGTGATCTCCACACTGCCGTCCTCATAATTGAGCATCATCTTGTCCAACTCATTGGCAATTCTCGCCAAATCATTACCAATATGATCTGCCAACAGCCCTACTGCCCTATCCTTGATATTGAAACCTTTCAGCTTGCAATGTTGCTTGATCCAGCTTGGTACCTTATTGTCATACAGCTTTTTGGAATCAACGAATACTGCATGCTTTTCAAGGGTCTTTTTCAGCTGTGAACGTCCATCAAGGGACTTGTTCTTGAAAGCAAATACCAATACTGTCGAAGGTACAGGGTTTTGAGCATAGGTAATCAACTGCTCCTGCGCTGCTTTTCTTCCTATATCCTGAATTCCTTGTGCCTCTTTGACAATCAGTACTTGTCTCATTGCCATCATTGGAAAGCGACGTGCACTTTCCAGTACTTGATTCATGGTAACATCTTTACCGTATACCACAGACTGATTGAAGCTACGCTCAGCCTCAGTCAAGGCATTTTGTTCAATAAATTCTGTAATGCTATCTATAAAATAAGGCTCGTCACCCTGTAGAAAATACAGAGGAGCGAACTTCTTTGCTTCTAAATCCTTAAGAACAGACTCTGCTGTTTGTGCCATAGAGGTCAAAAAAAGTGAAAAATACCCTTTAATTAATGCAATCTGCAATTTACACCTTGTTTCTTAAATAGAAAAAAGTGCTTGCCAGAATAACGCTAAAATATGTTATTCTTTACCATATTGATATGCTTCCTGTACTGAAAAGTACCCACTAAGCACTTTTCCTTTGGTAGGATCCATGCATTCGATGGTCACCAAACCATCCGCTCCTGCCGTCAGGCTAATGAAGCTTTTTATAGGTGTCAGCATTGTTTCAATTTCCTCATAGGTTTTCCCAAAGTACGGGTTATCCTCACATTCTAGCTTGTCATTGATATAAAAAGGGTTAGGCACATTTACCTGCGTAGAATCATTAAAAATGTACGATTGAGGGTACTCACAAAATGGATTTCCTTCAATGGTTTCCATCTTATTGTCAAAAGTGAATGGCTCAAACTCAAACCTGTAATCAACATTATTAGAGGAAACCAACCCCACAGTATCTGCATACACATCCTGTGACAGGGATCTAAGACCAGTATAGTCTGCATATTGGATAGTCAAATACTCTTGATCTCCTAAGAAGCCTATCACGACAGTATTTAAGAAAGTATCCTGTTCTGACAGATATGGTGCCTGCGTTCTTATAATCTCCCTTGTACTGGTCTCCAGCTCACTCATGGCATTCTCATCCCAAGTCTGTCCCTTACGTGGCGGTACAAGTAGCTTAATAAAAGGCAAGCCTTTTTCAACTTTCACAACCCTTCCCTTATCTACATAGGCATACCATGCAGAATCAAGTAACCAAGACTCCTCATCTCCAGTCCTTTTGTAACGCAGCATTTCATAGGTTTCAATTCCTTCAAGGCTTGAAAATGACGCTCCTATTTTTTCTTTCAACTGATATTGAAAAAGACTGTCATACCCACCTCCTAGCTCTCCACCTAGCTCTGCTACCTTACGCTCAGTAACATTATAGTGAACATAGCGTCCTTCCTCCAAAGGGAAGTAACTGGACTGGATCGAGTAATTTGGGTCTTCAACTGCTCCTAGGTTACAAGCACCCAAAAGAAGCATTATTAGCCAATAAAAATACCTTCTCATATATTAAAAAAACTGGTTTCAGTCATGTTTCTATCAAGGGCTAAAATAGTAGGTTCAATGCTAGTCTACAAAAAAATAAAAGCCCCACAATTGAATTGTGGGGCTTCATTTATATCTGAACTATCACTGATTCTTAGTGAAAGTCTTCATTCTTGTAAATCTCTTCTCCAAGCTTCTTCAGCTCAGGCTCCAAAGCGATCAGGTCTTTCTCACCTTCCAAGTTAGACTCAGGAGTTTGAGAGAAAGGAATGTGCTGAGGAATGTGGTCACCAAAACCGTCCTTGTCACTACCCGGCTTAGAGTAGTCGTAAGGCCATCTGTAAACCACTGGGATAGCACCTGGCCAGTTACCGTGACCGGGAACTCTTGGAGTTGTCCACTCCAGTGAGTTAGCACCCCAAGGGTTCTTAGGAGCCAATTTACCTTTGAATATACTGTAGAAGAAGTTGAACAGGAACAACAACTGTGCACTCACTGTAATGATTGCTGCTACTGAAATAATAGCGCTCAAGTCAGTGAAAGACTGCGTAAAGTCGAAGTTCGTGTAAGAGTAGTATCTTCTTGGGAATCCTGCAATACCAATGTAGTGCATTGGGAAGAATACCATGTAAGCACCTACGAATGACAACCAGAAGTGTACATAACCCAACTTGTCGTTCATCATACGTCCGAACATCTTAGGGAACCAGTGGTATACACCTGCCAACATACCGAAGAATGATGCAGAACCCATTACAAGGTGGAAGTGAGCTACTACGAAGTAAGTATCGTGCAGCTGGATATCCAATGCAGAGTTACCAAGGATGATACCTGTTACACCACCAGAGATAAACAATGATACCAAACCGATAGAGAACAACATCGCTGGAGTAAATCTGATGTTACCTTTCCAAAGCGTTGTAATATAGTTAAATGCTTTTACCGCTGAAGGTACCGCAATAATCAGAGTCAGGAACATAAATACTGAACCTAGGAATGGGTTCATACCTGAAACGAACATGTGGTGCGCCCATACGATAAACGATAGGAATGCAATACCCAACATTGAACCGATCATCGCTCTGTAACCGAAGATAGGCTTACGAGCGTTCGTTGCGATTACCTCTGAAGTCAGACCAAGTGCTGGCAACAGTACGATATATACCTCAGGGTGACCCAGGAACCAGAACAAGTGCTGGAACAGGATTGGGCTACCACCTGTGTTGTGAAGCATTTCACCTTGGATATAGATATCCGAAAGGAAGAATGAAGTACCGAAGCTTCTGTCAAAGATCAGCAACAGTGCTGCTGAGAACAGTACAGGGAATGACAGTGTACCGATAACCGCAGTAATGAAGAATGACCAGATTGTCAGAGGCAGTTTAGAGAATGACATACCTGCCGTTCTCATATTGATCACAGTTGAAATGTAGTTGATACCACCCAACAACTGAGATGCAATAAAGATTGCCATTGAAGCCAACCAAAGTGTCATACCATCTCCTGAACCTTGAGAAGCCTGAGGAAGTGCAGACAATGGAGGGTAGATTACCCAACCACCAGCAGCAGGACCAGTCTCCAAGAACAGAGAGATCAACATGATTACTGATGCAATAAAGAAGAACCAGTAAGAAAGGGCGTTCATAAAACCTGAAGCCATATCTCTAGCTCCTACTTGCAAAGGAATAAGGTAGTTTGAGAAAGTACCACTCAAACCTGCTGTCAATACAAAGAATACCATGATAGTACCGTGCATTGTAACAGCTGCCAAATAGAAGTTTGTATCCAGTTTACCAGCATCGTTGATCCAGTGACCTAAGAACGGCTTCAACCAAGAAAGGTCAGCATCAGGAAAACCTAACTGAATACGGAACAAAAGAGACAATGAACCACCGATCAATGCCCAGAAAATACCTGAGAACAGGTATTGCTTAGCAATCACCTTGTGGTCTGTGGAGAAAATGTATTTCGTCCAGAAGTTGCCGTGGTGCTCATGCTCGTCGTGATGAGCTTCCGGCTTTGTGTTTTCAATATCTAAAGCTACAGATGACATATCTATAAAAGTTCTTTAAACTGATTTACAATTTGATTCCTTCTCAGTTAGTGATTAGTTCTTAGCCACAGCTGCTTTCTCAGCTTTCTTGGCTTTCCACTCACTTACGTAGTCTGCATTTTTCTCAGACCAAGGTGTCTGAGAAGCAACCCATACTTCATATTCTTCTGGCTCTACAACCACGATTACTTTTCTCATACCGAAGTGACCGTAACCACATACCTCAGTACAAGCAAGTTCAAAGTTGAATTTAGGGTTGTTCAGTTTCTCTCTCATCTCCTTTGTAGTCGTAGTAGGAGTGAATTTGAATCTAGTTGGCATACCAGGAACGGCATCCATTTTTACTCTGAAGTGTGGCATGAATACAGAGTGAAGCACGTCCAAAGCTCTGATGTTCAATTCTACTTCTTTACCCTTAGGAAGATAGATTTCTCTTGCAGTGAAGTCATCGTAGCTGCTTTTGTCATTGAAATCAATACCCATTGAGTTTGTCGCGTCAACGTTTTTCACGCTGTACCTTCCCAGATCCTGATCTTTACCAGGGTATCTGATCTCCCAAGCAAACTGCTTACCCATCAGTTCTACTTTCACTGCATCGTCAGAAGCAGGTGAAGTAATTTCTGACCAAAGACTCCATCCTGACAATACAAGTCCTGTCATTACTAGCGCAGGAACGATTGTCCAGATGATTTCCAGCTTATCGTTGTGTGGATAAAAGTGTGCTGGTCTTTTTTCATTGTACTGATAAATAAATGGGAAGAAGAACAACAGGATGTGTGTAATCATAAATGCAGCGAATACTACACCCATTGTTACCCAAAAAAGTTGGTCTGTTTCTTTGCCATGAATAGAAGCTGCCTCAGGAAGGAAGTATTCTTGAGCAATACCGGAATACCAGAAAATGCCCCCAAAACCTAAAAAGAAAAGAATAGGGAACAGGATCGCGTTGATCTTGTTGCTGGTCCCGACCTTTTGCTCCGAATCCCCCTTGGCGATTCCTACCAATGTAATGATACGATACACCAAAGCGAGTACCGCAATTGTTAGAATCGTACCGGTAATTACTAATAAAGCTGTCATACTAATCCGAGTGTGAAGTTTGTATAAAACCTTTGATCAAAAATGTAAACACTATATATCTCGCATGTGCCCATACAGGAAAATCGCCCAAATATATCAAACATTTTCTAACCGAAGTGATTTTCATCATACTTTTTACCTATCAAGTATCATTATTTCTTTATTTTCAGTGACATTTTTTTGATCACCTCCATATTTCCTTCGAACTATCTACAAGTTGTCGCAGCTTTTTGTTTGCCGAGAATCAGAAGAATCTTTTCACTTTCGCTCAACACAGCTTACACACTATTTATAACAATTCGAAGTTCCCAAAGACACATAAAGCAATTTACCTCTCCTAAAAAAAAGCAGAAGCCCTTGTTCTCGGGACAGAAAACAAGGGCTTCTTTTTTTAAGATGGGCTTATGGCAATTGGATAACTTCCACTCCTGCTTTTTCCAGCAGCTCTAATCCCGAAAGGTCTCTGTAAGCATGCTTGAAGCAAAAGACTTTGACCCCCGCCTGCACGATCAGCTTCGCACAATCAAAACAACAGCTATTGGTACAGTACAATGTAGAGTTATCTGTAGCATAAGTTGACTTTGCAGCCTTAGTAATGGCATTTGCCTCAGCATGGAGTACTTCCGGTTTGGTGACCAGCACTCTGTCCAACTTCCCTGTCTCAGGGTTTTCAACCATCTTTTCAGTTTCACAACAGTTGTCGAAACCTTTAGGGGTTCCATTATACCCCATAGAAATTATGTTTCCATCCTTAACAATGATTGCCCCCACTTTAAGCCGCTCACACCTACTCAAGTCTGCAATTGCCTCTGCACATTGCATATAAGCAGTGTGGAAGGCCATTTCTCTTTCCTTTTTCATCATCATCTGCTGAATTTGTTGTCTGTTGTTCTTGTTAGCTTAAACAAGGAAAAGCAACCTCTACAGTTGCTTTCCTTCAATTATATTTTTACTGAATTCATCACCTCTATGAGGCTATCAATATGTTCCCGATTATTGGCTAACCTTGGCACTTTGTGTTGTCCTCCAAGCTTTCCTTTTCTTTTCATCCACTCATAGAACGTACCCTTGGGTGCGTTATGGATAATTGGCTTTATAAGTGCAATGTCCTTGTAACGCTTCGCATCATAATCAGAGTTAATTTCCCTGAGTTTAGAATCGAGTACATTGACAAATATATCCATATTCTCTGGAGAATGCTCAAATTCCACCACCCATTCATGCCCTCCTTGCTTCCCTGCTTCCAAATATATGGGTGCTGCCGAGAAGTTATTGACTAATGCTCCTGTAACCTGACACGCAGCCGTAATGGCCTCTTCAGCATTCTCAATTACAAGCTCCTCCCCAAATGCATTGATAAAATGTTTGGTTCGTCCTGTAATCTTAATTCTGTATGGTGAGGTTGAAGTAAACCTCACGGTGTCTCCTATATGATAACGCCAAAGTCCTGCATTGGTAGAGATAATCATGGCATAGTTCTTCCCCACTTCCACATCTCCTAAGTCTATCACTTTAGGGTTTTCTTTCCCCCACTCATCCATTGGGATAAACTCATAATAAACACCATAATCCAGTAACAGTAGCATCTCATCGGCGACATTTGTATCCTGAATACCAAAATAGCCTTCTGAAGCATTATAAACTTCCATATAATGCATATCAGGATGTTGTATTAACTTCTGAAATGAGTCTCTGTACGGACCGAAAGCAACAGCACCATGAAAGAACACTTCCAGACCAGGCCAAACCTCTGCAATACTGTTTTTGCCTGTTATATCCAGAATACGCTGAAGCAACACCAAAGTCCAAGTTGGCACACCTGCCAAACTCGTAATATTCTCATTAATGGTTGTTCTGGCGATCTTTTCTATTTTACTCTCCCACTCATCCATTAAAGCAATTTCAATACTGGGAGCACGCATCAGTTCAGCCCAAAAAGGCAGGTTTTTCATAATCAAGGCAGAAACGTCCCCATAATAGGTTTCATCATTAAGATGGTTCTGCTGATATGACCCTCCGATTCCCAAAGACTTTCCAATACTGAATTTAGTTTCAGGGTAGCGGTTAACATAAATAGCAAACATGGCTTTGCCAGCCTTGTAGTGGGTTTCTTCTAAGGCTTCTCCCGATACTGGGATAAATTTGCTTCTGGCGTTAGTAGTGCCGGACGACTTTGAGAAGCAGTTGATTTTAGTTGGCCACAACAGGTTTTGTTCCCCCTGCATGAGGCGTTCGATATATGGGTAAAGTTCTTCATAGGTAGAAACAGGTACATCCCTTTTGAAATCTTCCCCATTTCTTATGTTACGGTAATTATACTTTCTACCCCACTCAGTGTCTTTTGCACTTTTAATCAACTGCTGAAAAGTCCGCTCCTGCACTTCCAAAGGATTTTGCATGAAGTATTCCACTTCTTCCATCCTGCGCTTAAGCATCCAATTTACTGCGGAATTAAAAAGATGTATTGCCATAATCATTGATTCGTAACTTAGCTTTCAGTCTCCAGCCTGACTGCATTACATGTGTTTGGTAGTAGCAGAATCCAAAATTCAGCTTTTAACAACTGATTTCAGTTAGTATTTACAAAATGCATTAATCAAGCCGAATTCCAAATGACTGGGTTTGTCAATTGATTGTTCTATTCTTTTTTAAAGAGTGTCTCTATGGACTAATATTGGTTATTTCTTATTGCGAAATATATAAAAAGTACAATAAAAAAGGGATGTGAAATCACATCCCTTTCATTATTAACAAATCCTTAAACTCTCAATCTACTGATATATCATGATTTAAGAGTTAGAAAAATCTTTCTTTTTGTACTCAGCGTATTCCCCAAAGTATGCTTTTCTTACTTCAACATCATTGATCAATTGCTCTGGTGTACCTTCTTTGAATAGCTTACCACTTTGAAGGATATAAACCCTATCCGTAATCGAAAGTGTTTCCGTTACGTTGTGGTCAGTGATCAGCACACCAATATTTTTGTGCTTCAGTTTATAGACAATGCGTTGAATTTCTTCTACTGCAATCGGGTCCACCCCTGCAAATGGCTCATCCAACAAGACAAATTTAGGATCTGTCGCCAAAGTACGTGCAATCTCAGTACGTCTTCTCTCACCACCTGAAAGTGACATACCCAAATTGTCTTTCACATGCGTCAAACTGAATTCTTCCATCAGTTCCTGCGCCTTGTGTTTTTGCTCGGCCTTCGGGATTTTTCTCATCTCCAACGGAAGCAAAATATTTTCTTCCACTGTCAGGTTTCTGAATACAGATGGCTCCTGTGCCAAATAACCTACTCCCAACTTGGCACGCTCATACATCGGAAGCTTAGTGATGTCATTTCCGTCAAGATGAATAATACCATTATTCGGTTTGATAAGCCCAACTGTCATATAGAAACAAGTAGTCTTACCTGCTCCATTTGGCCCCAACAAACCTACAATCTCACCTTGTTCTACCTCAATTGACACATCATTGACTACAGTACGTGCGCCATAATGTTTAACTAGATTATCTGCCTTCAGTATCATATAAAAACCTCTGTTATCAGAATTTGGGAATGCTCCATACTTTCTTTCGAACAGCAACTGCATATCGCAGTAAAATACAACTGCCGAACCAAACCTAATGCTACAAAAAAGCATTAGTTAACTGGTCAAAAATAGTATAAAATTCCTGTCTTCTGAATTACCTAATCAAGACTAACTTTTTTTAACAAAATCAAATCTACGCAAAATCCTTTCTCTCTCATACATTTCACGTTGATCTTATCTATAAATTTTGCAATCCTATTTTTTGGAGTTAATTTTACATTGTATGACAAAATCAGTACTACATATCACTCTTCCAATAGCTTAAGGCACTTTATCCCTGCTTCTTAACAAAGCCGGATAAAGTGACACTCCTACCTTTTGCAGGCCTTATTCAAGACCTGCCCTGAATCATATTACCCTATTTTCCGCCAACAGACATTGTGTTGGCTCACCAAAATTCTTAAAGCATTGGAAAATCCATCTAAAGAATCATTAGGCTGGAATGCCTTTTTTGAAGCGCAAAGAAATCTTTCATTTGATATCGCTAGAGTCATATCAGAGCACAAAAATAATTATACAATCGTCATTCCCTCAAAAGGAACATTTAACGCTCAGATTACGGGCAAACTCCTATTCTGCAGTGACTCAACTACAGAACTGCCAAAAACGGGTGATTGGGTACACTGTACAGTGTTTGACAATGACACAGTATTTATTCACGAAGTACTGGAGCGAAAAACTGTTTTCTCCCGTAAATCCGTAAGTAGTCACGGTCAAGAGCATGTTTTGGGAACCAACTTGGATAAAATATTCATTGTACAAAGCCTCAATGAAAACTTTAACCCGAGACGGTTGGAACGTTACTTGGCTCAAGCAATCTCAAGCGGCATTACACCTGTGATCATTTTGAGTAAAGCTGACCTATGCCAAAATCTGGATGGGTACCTCAACCAAATAAAGGAGATCATTCAGAAAACAACCGTCATCCCTGTAAGTACAGTTACAAGCATAGGAATTGAAAAAATCAAACTGCTAATTAATACGGGTGAGACTATTGGCTTTGTAGGTTCGTCAGGAGTTGGGAAATCTACGCTTATCAATACGTTAACTCAGAAGAACGCTCTTAAGACAGGTCATGTAAGCCATTATGACAACAAAGGGAGACATACGACTGTCTCAAGAGAGCTCATACTCTTGCCTGAAGGAGGTATCCTAATGGACACTCCCGGCATGCGAGAGTTTGGCATTACGGCAGATGAAAATGGAATTGAGGAAAGTTTCCATGAACTTTCAGCCTTAGCTTCATCCTGTAGGTTTCAGCAATGTACGCATATCCATGAACCTGGATGTGCTGTCAAAGAAGCACTAGAAGATGGCTCCATCTCTAAACATAGATATGAAAGCTACATAAAATTAAAGCGGGAAGCAGAAAGGTTCTCAATGAACAATTTTGAAAAACGAAAAAAGGACAAAAAGCAAGGAAAGCTTTATAAGACAATGAAAAAAATCAAACAAAAAAGATAGTATACAAAACTCTAACCGGGTAGTTTTTCAAAAAAACTATCCGGTTTTTTTCTATTTCAAAAATGAAAACTAAATAAAAAATATTTATTTCGCGCTGACTATCATTTTAACATTAGCAGACGTAATTAAAATCAATGAGAATAAAGACAGCTTTCAGATGCTGTATGGCATTTTTATGCGCCTTTCTTTTATACAAAATGATTAACCAAAAGAAGTTTGGTTTTCAAATTCATGGCATCGATGTTTCGTACTACCAAGAACAAATTGATTGGAGTAAGGTTAGTCAGGATGAAATAGTATTTTGTTTTATCAAGGCTACAGAGGGTATCAGCATTCAGGATTCAAAATTTCACCACAATTGGGCACAAGCATCTGAGGCTGGTATTATCAGAGGGGCTTATCATTTTTTCAGACCAACAGTGAAGCCGCATATACAAGCAAAAAAATACATTGAAAATGTAAAGCTTGAAGAAGGTGACTTACCTCCAGTCCTTGATCTGGAGACATTGGATGGTATTCCTCCCAAAATTTTCAGAAAAGCTGTAAAAGAATGGGTTGAATTGATCGAAAGTCACTACCAAATCAAACCAATCCTATACACCAATGTGTCTTTTTATCAGGATTACCTACAAGGTAACTTTGTGGAATATCCAATATGGATTGCTGCCTATAACAAAATAATACCACCTAAGCTTTCCAATAGAAAAGAAAACTGGATGTTTTGGCAACATACAGACAGCGGTTCTGTTAATGGAATTACAGGTTCTGTAGATTTAAATGTCTTCCGAGGCACTTTGGAGCAACTTCAATCAATGTGTATCCAAGGCTTGACACCTTCTAGCAAAAGAATGGAAGCATCAAAAGTCTCTAACCTGCCTAAAATATCAGATATTCAATCAGTTAATCATTAGATTAAAGCATCTTATACTTTATATTTTCAGTTTATAGATTATACAGTATTTTTGTAATACTGATGAAATATGACAACTAACTTACCGCATCACCTCAACGAAAAACAGAATCTGTGATTCGTAACAGGAATATTGCACTTAATTGAATTGGAAGGGAATGCACCTCTTCCTAAACAACGTTGGGAACACCATGAATACAGAATCAACGCCGAAAGAGAAACCAACTGTCCTATACGTAGATGATGAACAGCAGAACCTTGTATCCTTTAGAGCAGGGTTCCGAAAAGTCTACAATGTCCTGACTGCAAACAGTGGGCATGAAGCACTTGAAATACTAACAGACAATCACCAAAAAGTAAGTGTAATCATATCGGACCAAAGAATGCCGAAAATGACGGGTGTAGAACTCTTTGAACAAGTAAGAGAACTCTACCCTGATATTATGAGAATTGTTCTGACTGGTTACAGTGATGTTCAGGACATCATCAATGCAATCAGTAAAGGAGAAGTCTACAGGTATATTACCAAACCTTGGGATCGTGATGAACTGAAAGTCACTTTGGATAATGCAATTGAAGCATTTGAACTAAAGAAGGAAAACAAGAAACTTTTCACGAATCTAAAGGCTGCCTACTCCCAGTTGGAAGAAGACGCCAAGATGCTTGAAATAAAAGTAGCAGAGCGCACCAAAGAACTTCAGGCACAAAAAGAACAGCTCCTTCAGCAAAAAGAAGAGCTTGAAAACAGCAGGAAGTCACTTAAGAGAAAGCAAATCGTCCTTCAGAAACAAAATGAAGAGTTGATGGAGCTTGACAGTGAAAAAAATCATTTGATTGGCATTGTCGCTCACGATTTGAAAAGTCCACTCAACCAGATAGAAGGTTTAGTTGAACTTATCAAGATGGACGATGAAAACCTGAATGACGAGCAAAGAGAATACATAGAGCACATCACCAGCTCAATCAAGAGACAGCAAAACATGATCATGCAAATTCTTGACTTGAATGCAATTGAAGCCAAGAAATCAAATATGGTGCTATCTCATATGAATCTTGGCGAACTATTGACAGATGTGGCAGACAGGTTTGCCCTTTCAGCAGAAAAGAAGCAGATCAAAATCACAACCGATATTGACAAGGACGATTCTTTTGCCA
The DNA here is from genome assembly GCF_036880985.1 of Limibacter armeniacum. Classification (NCBI taxonomy): domain Bacteria; kingdom Pseudomonadati; phylum Bacteroidota; class Cytophagia; order Cytophagales; family Flammeovirgaceae; genus Limibacter; species Limibacter armeniacum. The sequence goes on along the minus strand of NZ_JBAJNO010000008.1, from coordinate 2,017,350 downwards.
TGGTTGATGAAAACTACTTCACTCAGATTTTCCAGAACCTGATTTCAAATGCAATCAAGTTCTCTCCAGAAGGGAAAGGGGTTCACCTCACGCTAAAAGAAGAAAAAGGCAGCTTACAGGCAACGGTTAAAGACGAAGGTCCGGGCCTAAGCGAAGAGGATAAATCAAAGTTGTTTGGTAAATTTCAAAAGCTTTCTGCACGCCCTACTGCAGGCGAACACTCAACTGGTTTAGGGCTGTCAATTGTTAAAAAGCTAGCAGAAGAGTTAGGAGCCAAAGTTTGGTGTGAAAGCACTCATGGTGAGGGCGCGTCCTTTATCGTTGAGTTCAAAAAATCTCCAATCGCAGAAGCAAAAGATCATTCAGCAAGTTCTGTTTAAGTATAAACTATTTAAAAGAGAAGCGCTTCTTTGAGTAAAAGAAGCGCTTTTTATTGTATATATAGTTAGTAAGTGGCTACTGATTTTTTAACAAGGTTGAAATCACCTTTTGGTAACTCTACCCAAAAAGTAGATCCTTTACCTTGCTTACTCTTAACCCAGATTTTCCCATTATTTTTTTCGACAAATTCTTTACATAATACCAGTCCCATACCTGTACCCGCTTCTTTTGCAGTACCCGGTGTTGTATACTTTTTATCAAGCCGGAAAACCCAATCCATCACCTCTTTTGACATCCCTACCCCATTGTCATGAATCGCTAAATGCACAACATTATCCAACTCAATGGCTTCTATAACAATTTTCCCTTTCTTATAGGTAAACTTTAGTGCATTGCCTATCAAATTGCGAAGAACGGAGTAAATTGAATTCTCATCAGCAAAAATGGTGACGTTACCAGATACCTTTAACTCAATTTCTATCTGTTTATTTTCCCTTATACTTTCAACCAAATTGAGTGTCTTGGTAAGTAAACTTGAAACTGGTAGGTGCTCAAAAAACAATGGAATATCACCTGTCTGTGAACGGGACCATTCCAATAGGTTCTCAAGTAACTTATACAGTCCATCTACAGACATCTTGAGTTGCCCTGCCATTTCCTGTATTTCATTTCTTGAAAGTTTATCCACGTGCATGGCTATTAGGTCTGTAAAAGAAAGTAGTGAGTTTAAAGGACCTTTCACATCGTGTGCCATGATTGAGAAGAACTTATCTTTCGTCGAATTAGAGGAAGAAAGGTATTCCTTCTGTTTCCTTAACTCCTCAAACTTTAGATTCAACTGTTCTTCTTTGACTTTTCTTTCTGTTATATCATGTACAATACATAAGACCTCTTCTTCACCAGATTCCAATGTAACATCTGAAAATGTCACATCTCCCCATTTAACGGCATTATGCATGGTAGTAAAGGGCAGTTCTATCTTTGAGCTACCGCTATTTTTAGCTATCAAGTCAACTTTAATGTCAAACTGAACAATAGCTGACAACTTCTTCCCTGTTATCTTGGTTTGTGCAATACCTAGCCACTGGCAGAACAGCTTATTTGCATACAGTATTTCACCTTCCTTATTAAGTACAATAATATTAGTGGTAGCGTCGATGGTTTTTACATAGGCATTCAAAGTATCTGAGTTTTTTGATGGTTGTTTGGTAAGTTTCTGATCATTGGCAACTGCATTTGCTTTCTGATGGGAGGCGGTGATGCTTTTAATTTCAGTACTTACATTTGTACTGTTTTTTCGCCGGAGGAAATTTTTATAAACACCAGCAGCCAAAATCATACTGCTGCTTATGCTCATAATAACCTCATACCCATCTACAAAAGTCCACATTTCATTATCCATAGTGGTCAATCTTTTGAAAATGGTGGTTAAATCATATAGCTGGTTTCTGTTGGTTAGCTTTTCATAGGCGTGTCAATTCTTCAAATGGCAGGTAACCAATACGCTGCAACCGATAATTGAATATTTTTGATAACAAGAGGTTAAAATCAAGTCAGTCAATACATAATTACTACATTGGTAATAACTCTTAGTTATAAGATACAAATATTTTCTTTCCATGCCTCTATCAAATATTTATTACATCTAGAAATCTGATAAAAACATAGACACATATAAAATTTTGAAATAAGTATCTTTATATAATTCAATTAGCAATCCTATAAAAGTCTACTAACCAACCTAAATAAAGGTTTAACAACAGCAGGAATTCTATTTTTGGAGGGGAAAAATCAGAAAGGCAACTAAATAATAATTACAAATCCTTCAGGAAGAAAACTAAAATGAATTTACAGTTGTTGAGAATTCAAAAGGACAAACCAAATTTCTTTGAAATATACGACTGTGGTCTAAATCATGGATGTAATAGACAATTCCCATCCCATCCATGTAATGACAAGAGTTCTCGGTTTATTTATCTTAATAGGTGAATAAGCTCCACTTTAAGACTACAACTACACATTTCAAAAGGTGATAAACCCGGCAGTATTAACTGCCGGGATTTTTTTTGCATTATGCTTTATTTTCATTTGACGTTGGGTTCTGCTTAGCCAAATCAGGATCATAATCAACACCTCCAAACAAATGGAGATAAATAGAACGTGAAATTCTGAAGTTGACAGGCAACAGAATGAAAATTGGTGGAAAAATCACCAGAAAATATACCCAAACCTCTTTTGGGTCATATAGCACATATGTTGCAACAAAAAATGCTATCATGATTGCTACATTGACCCCATAACTTACATAACTCGCTCCAAAATAAAATCCAGGCTCAGGAGAGAGGTTACCACCACATTTCGGGCAGTTTTTATGCATCTGGTTAAATTTTGTAGAGTATGCAGGATATTTGAACATTTTCTCTGAACGGCAATAAGGGCACTTTGCCGTTAACATAGCCGAGAGCTTGCTAGTTTCTTTTTCTTGTTTGTTTCCCATAGTTTCTGCTATTAAAGTCTAAAGCTGGTCATCATCATTAATCTCCACTTTCTCCAATATTCAACCTTTGGAGAATTTGGTTTCGTGTCAGGTCTTTTAGATTTCCATCCTCACAATAAATCACCCTGGCCGGATATTGCTTCAAAAAGCTGTGATAATGCGTTGCCATAATAACTGCTGTCCCTTGCTGATTGATTTCAACAAATAGCTTCAATATATCTTGCGCGACTGCTGGATCAAGGTTTCCCGTAGGCTCATCGGCTAACAGTACAAGTGGGTCATTGACTAATGCCCTAGCAATTGTCAAACGTTGCTGTTCACCACCAGAAAGCTGATGAGGGTATTTATTTCCAGAACCTTCTAACCCTACTCTCTCCAATAACTCATAGACTTTTCGTTCCATGGCACCTGCACTTTTCCAGCCAGTGGCTTCCATGACAAATATCAGGTTATCCTTTACAGTACGGTCAGTCAACAACTCAAAGTCCTGAAAAACAATCCCCAGTTTACGTCTCAGTTGAGCAATCTCTTTTCTTTTGATTGTCCTTACATTGTACCCAACTACCTTAACAGTACCTGATTTAGGCTCAAGATCTGCATACATAGTTTTAAGTATAGAAGACTTCCCACTGCCTGTCTTACCAATCAGGTAAAGAAACTCCCCTTCTGCCACATCGATATTGATGCCTTTCATGACAACATTATCTTCCTGTTCTATATCTACATCTCTAAAGCTAACTACAATGTTTTTCATATAAATAAGGTTGGGTTGTAGTACGAAATCAAATAATATCAGATTTCCAATTTTTGTAATCTACCAAATGGTAAATTTTCAATGATTTTTTTCAATTCATCTTCCTTACCTCCTAGACCATACTTTTCCATTTTACTTAAAGGTCTGTCTGCCCTGAAATAAGCGATCAATACAAAATTCTCATCTCTCAGTTGAATGTAATCTGGAATTTTGGCTTTCCCCTTTACCTTGATGATATACATTTTCTCCTATTTTACAGTAAAATATATTTTGCGTCTCAAATTTATAAAATCGGTAGCATGATATTGAACTATTTTTATAGAATATAACTTTTTCAAATCAAAAAGCCTCACCCTTGAATCAGGTGAGGCTCTGTTGTAATGCTATAGTTCAAAACTGAATTAAACAGTTTCTTGCTCTTCCATCTTTTTGGCATCAGCCAAGAATTGTGCTAAACCGATATCTGTCAAAGGGTGCTTTAACAGACCTGTGATCACTCCCAATGGACATGTCACTACATCAGCACCTACTTTAGCGGCATCTACCAAGTGCATTGTATGTCTCACAGATGCAGCCAATACCTCAGTACCAAAACCAAAGTTATCATAAACTGTTACGATATCTTCGATTAATTGCATACCATCTGTAGAAATGTCATCCAACCTGCCAATAAATGGAGATACGTATGAAGCACCTGCCTTTGCAGCCAAAATAGCTTGACCTACTGAAAACACCAATGTACAGTTCGTTCTAATGCCTTTGTCAGAGAAATACTTGATTGCCTTTACCCCATCCTTGATCATAGGGACTTTCACGACAATCTTAGAGTCAATAGCAGCCAACTCTTCTCCTTCCTTAATGATGTTCTCATAGTCAGTTGCAATTACCTCTGCACTAACATCACCATCCACGATCTCACAAATAGCCTTATAATGTGCCATTACATTAGCTTTGCCGCTAATCCCTTCTTTTGCCATCAATGACGGGTTAGTTGTAACCCCATCCAAAACACCTAAGGCATGTGCTTCCTTGATATCCTCAGGTTTGCTGTGTCAATAAAGAATTTCATGTGTATTGTTTAGTTTTCATTTTTACAGTGGATGATAGTCGTAAGGGCATTTCGCACTATTTCTACCGATCACTATCTGCATATTCAAAGTATGTTGTTTGGCTAGAGTAAAATACTCTCCACTTGATACAAAAATATACTTATTCTAGAAAATATATAATGAAATCTAAAGAATTGTAGGAAGGGAAAAGAGAGAATAGGGCATAAAAAAACAAGCCAGTAACGCACCGCTCAACCACTTACCCTTGCTTGCTTCCGCACCTGGGGGATTCGTAGGAGCTGATCGTACTGACTTGCAATGCAAATATAGCATAAAAAAATAAGGGAGTCCAACTATTTCTTACAATTAGACATCCCCTAACACTTTAATCACTGAACTTCAGTTTATTATTTTTTTATAAAATATCTCATCGCACATAATGATAGATACAAAAATACAAAAATGCACTCCCACCCATTACAAATAAGTGCCAGATAGCATGATTAAACGGAAGCTTGTTCCATATATAAAACACAACACCGATACTGTAACTCAAACCTCCCAATAAAAGAAGGTTGAACCCATCTTCTTTCAACTCATTTAGCAGGTCACGGTAAAAGAATGCTCCTACCCAACCCATAATCAGGTAAAACAGCAGTGACAAGCGTTTGTACTTTCCAATAAAAAAGAATTTAAAGATCACTCCTGAAATGGCCATCAGCCAAATAATCACAAACATCCAGATTCCTGATGAACCTTTTATGGTGATTAATGTAAATGGCGTATAGGTTCCTGCTATTAGTACATAAATAGCTGAATGGTCTATCAGCTGAAAAATTCGATAGAGGCGCTTGTTCCTAAAAAAAGCATGGTATAATGTAGAAGCCAAATAAAGGACTACCATGCTACCTCCAAATACTGTGTAACTGGTCACATGAAGTGCAGGAAGGGGTGTTTCGTCTCGCCAGATAAGCGCGAAAAGTCCAACAATACTCAATACAGCACCTAGACCGTGAGTAAGTGAGCTTGCCACCTCTTCTACTGGCGTATCAGCCTTGAGCGTATTCATAGCTTTTAAGTTTGGTTGAACATGAAATATGGTTTCGGGCGAAACCTGAGGTTTAATTGGGATTTACCTCCTTTTCAAATTAGATGATTGGATATTATACAATATAAAGATTGCTCTCCTCTGCCTTACGTGACAAATTCATAAAAAAAGGAAGCCCCATTTCTGAAACTTCCTTTTTTTGTTCAATCTCTTTTGCCGTGAGCTATACTTTCCTTCAAGCCAAGTGTTGACATTTCCACAAACTCAACATTCGCCTTAAGCTCAGCTATCGTGGTAGCTCCATTGTAAGTCATACCTGAAGCTAAACCTCCTAAGTAACGCTTTAGAATAGGTTCCACTGGCCCTTTATACTCCACCAATGTTTTCTCGCCTTCCACACTGATTACTTCAGTTACTTGCTGCTTGTCTTTTTTCATTTTGCTGACAGCAGCATCGAAGCTTGCCATCCCCCTATAGGTTTTAAACTTCTTACCGTTTGCCACTATCAACTCCCCCGGAGCTTCATCTGTACCACTTACTATAGAGCCTACCATTACATTATCAGCTCCTGCGCCAATAGCTTTGACAATATCCCCTGGCTGCTTGATTCCTCCATCTGCACAGATAGGCAATCCACCTGCCCCTTGGAAGGCATCGTCAATTGCTGTAAGCTGAGGCACTCCACAGCCTGTCATAATTCTTGTCGTACACATAGAACCTGGACCTACTCCTACTTTGAGTCCATCCGCTCCCCAATCTGCAAACTCTTGGGCAGCATCCCTGCTTGCAATATTTCCAACCAAGACGTCTACCTTTGGAAAGTGTTTCTTTACATAGTCCAATGTTTCCTTTGCCATAATTGAGTGACCATGAGCAATATCCAGTACTACTATATCCAACCCTGCCTCCACTAAAGCCTCCAATCGTTCTTCATAATCTTTAACGCCCAGTGCAGCCGCACTGATCAAGCCTTCATCCTTTACTGCCCGTATCTCTGAAGCCTGCTCCTCAATCGTCAGGAAACGGTGAATCACTCCTAAACCTCCTAACTTACCTACTGCTATGGCCATCTTGCTTTCACAAACTGTATCCATATTGGCTATCAGTATAGGAATTCCAATTGAGTGATTCTTTGTCACTTTTGTTTGGAAATTCACATCTCTTCTTGATCTAATTGTATTGTACTTTGGCACAATCAATACATCATCAAAACTATAGGCTTTTCTGATTCTCATAGAATTTCATATTTATCAGTACTCAAAAAATTTCAGAATTATAATCTAGCACTGGATAGTCAAACAAGAAATGATCTTTGCCACTAATCAAGAATAAAAAAGAAAAGGAGCAGCCTTCTTTTACGATTGCTGCTCCTTCTGATATATTAAAGTAATTCTCTAATTAAAATCCTCTCTTCAAAGAAATAGTCGCTCTGATTGGGCTTGAGATATTACCTGCTTCATCCTTAAACTTCGCATAAACGGTCTTAATACCATCCGTTTCCCCACTTAGTTTCCAGTTTTCAAGTTTTGTCTGGAACCTACGCCATGTAGCATCACTGAATGAAGGATGATTACTCACAATCATATAAGCCACATCTACACCACCTAATGAAAGAGACACTTCTTTATTAATATTATCTGTCTCTTTAGCGCCATTGTTGATTTCCAGTTTTAGGTCAGTTGGAGGTGTTGTATCCAAAATGATATTATCAGAACATGCTCGAGTTTCATTTCCAGCTATATCCTTAAATTTCACAAAAACTGATTTCTCTCCGTCTTCTCCTTCCAACGTCAGTGTCTTGTTGTCCTTGTATGCTTCCCATGTCGCTGTTTTCAAAGCCTCCTCGGATTGAGCTACAGCCATTGAATCAACATGACGTGACATGATCTTGACGACAATCTCTTTTGTCTGATCAATCGTATATTTTTGTCCACCATTAATTTCTACAGTTCCTTCCATTGGAGGTGTACGGTCAAGCAATATTTCATCATGGGCTGTCAATGAAACATTCCCTGCTACATCTCTAAATCTCACATAAACGGTTCTCGGTCCATCAAAACCCGGCTCCAGATCCCACTCTGCATACTCATCCTTCAGGAGTTGCCACTTTTTACCATGAAAAGCATTGTGGTTACTGATCTCATAAAATTTTGCACCATCGGCTTTAAGGATTATACCAACCGTCAGGCTCTCTTTATTTGTATAATACTTACCAGGTACATCAATCTTGATGTAAGGGTTTGATGGAGGCGTATTATCTAAAGTTATTTTTGAAGTAACTACATCTGACAGTTTTCCAGAATCATCTTTAAACTGTGCCATCATAATCTTCTCCCCTTCTCCATCAGATAGCATCCAAACCACCTCTTCTGTATACTTCATCCAACGCACATCACTGAAGACCAAATCTTCACCAATACGCATTTCAGTAGCTCCTTCTGCGGCAACTTTTAATTTCACTCGTCTTTCATTTGTATATTTACCATCTGAAAAACGGATTCTGGCTCCTGGGAAATCTCCTTGCGCAAACAGTGTAGCAGTAGAACTTAAAAGACCAAATACTAATCCTATCTTTAGTTTTAGCTTTCTCATTAATATTTAATTGCTTGGTTTTATTGATAATTCTCTTTTTCAAAACCAGTCCTATGCTGGACAAGAGCGAAAACTGCAACAACTTTTGCACCAATTTTTCATTGATTAAATGCAGCCTCGCCAACCCTTTGTAAAAGAACACTTTAAATAGTTAAGGGCTATATTCAGATTGAATCTTACATACTTAAACGTATAACATCCCATCTAAAGTGTGTTTATATTCGCAACACAATAGAATAATCTAAATTTTGTCCACATTGCACTTTGGCTTGTTTTTAGCTAAATAGAATGTTTCAAGTTTAAATTTAACTATAGAACTAAATCCTCGTAAAGATCGCTAAAATATGTAAATTTGCTTAATGAATGTAAACTCAAAGTGAGTAACATCTGAAAATATTGCTAAAAACTACAACCAGAAATGTGGAAAACCCAGCTGCTACTATCTTAGAAAAGTCAGTCTCTCCCCATTGGCATTAGTTTAGGCATAAATTATATCACCAATTTAACTTGTGTGATTATCAGCGTGATGACTACAACAGCTTTGAATTACCTATTCTCAACAAAATAAAGTAATACGTTTCACTGTTATCTGTAATAAATAAAAGCAATCAGATGAAAGCCCGTTGTATGAATAAAGTACTAACGCTATCACTAATATTTTTTCTAGGAATATTTTTCTTTTCTACCTCCGCAAATGCACAAGTTGAAGAAGGTCAATGGTATTCACCAGACAGACTTTCGCAGGAGGGCGTGAATATAACGAAGGAACTCTATCCTACCACTTCACTAGAATCGGGAGACACTACGATGACCGTTTATGGTGATGCAAGTGTAGAATTCAAGATTTTTTTTGTGAACGGTTCGCAGTACGACAATATTTTCAACCCCAACCCTACCGGTATCTTACTGAATGGGAAGGAGTTTTATTTTTACTGTGGTATTGAGAAAACCATCCGACAAAATTACAGTAACGTTCTTGAGGCAAAAGAATTTGAGTATTTGGGTAAAAAGTACCTGATGCTGATCTCTTTCCGTGAAGACTGTCTTGGTGACAACTGTCAATACAGATGTTACAACCTTTTTGACATCACAAATAGCAAGAGAATTTTCCAGACATCTTTCTCAAGTATTTATCAGGGTGTTGATTCATTTGGTGAATTCAACAACGATGGTAAATTGGATTTCCTTCGTTTTGCTCCTAAACCAAAGGAAGGTGCTCCTGATGATGATTCTCACTACCTGATCACAGCCTACACTCTTGGACGTTCAATGCCAAAACAGCTTACAGATGGTGGTAACACTTATTACCTGTATGCAGAAGGAGAACCTGAAGGAACTCGTTTCCAAGTATTGCAGGCTTACTGGTTCTTCGGATTGAAAGACTCGAAAGGTGAAACTGCTGAGCCTACTCCTTACTTCGCAGAATATATCTCATTTGATCCTCTGTACCGCTATTTATACAACCCTGACGGTGTAAGAATAGAAAAGAACAGATGGTCAATCCATGTGACGGATGTAGGTGATTTGGAAGCTGCTCAGGAATATTGCAGACAGATTCAGACTAAAAGTTTTGAAGATGTATTCATTATGATTGACCAGTACAGCGGTGATATTACATATCAGGTATATGTCGGTAACTTCATCAATAAGGAAGGCGCTGTCAATTACCAGGAGAGACTTGCTAAGAATGGAATCAGAGGCGATTTGGCTGATTTTAAGAACATGTACTAGACGTTATAAAAATCAGTACATGTACTAGATATAATAAAAAAGCAGCACACCTTAATTTGGTTTGCTGCTTTTTTGATATTGAAAGATCGACATGTATCGATAAATAAAACATTAATAATAAATGAAGTATCGAAAAATATATTCTTCATTTTACGTTTAAGGTTTGAGCTAGTATTGTATTGTGGAAATGTAATATCGAGGCTTAAAATAAGTAAAAGCTGATTATCAGTATTTTTATATTTTTGGAACTGTATTGGATAAGAGTAACAAAAGTTGTTAATGCTAAAAATATCAACCCAATGAGAGGATATATTGCAAAAATTTTAATTTTCTTTTTTTTCCTAAGTAGTGCAAATGCATTCGGTCAAGAAGTTGACAAAGTAAAAGAGTTTATCGAAAAAGCAGACTTCCTGCTTGAAAACAACCGCTTTGAAGACGCTATGGCAATGCTTGACAATGCCATTTTGGTTGATCCTAGCAATGCAACACTCAATTATAAGAAAGCGACCATCTTTCACTCACATGCGAAGTTTGATGCCGCTATCGAGGAATTGAAAAAAGCTGTTGAAAAGGACAATAACTACACTGATGCTTTTGATCAATTGGGAGACTTGTATGCTCAGTCACAAGATTCATATCAGTCTGTCCAGTATTATGACAAAGCCTATAAAACGACTAAAGATAAAGAGCAAAAATACCTGTTCAAGCTGAAGATTCTTGATGTACTGGATCAGACCCGTAACATTAGAGAGATGTACCAGCATATCGAAGATGCCAAAAGCCAGGTAGGTAACAAATTTGACCTTTCATACTACGAAGCAATGTACAGAAATGAAGTGGAAGAATTTGATACTGCACTTAGCTTGATGGAATCTATTATTAAGGATATCAAGCCTGTTTCTGGTACAGAGATTTACTACCAGCAATACACCTATGCTTTATACAAACTGAGAAAATTTGATAAAGTAAAAGAAGTACTTGAGCTTACTGCGTCAAGCAGCGTTGCACCAACATTGGAAAGCTTCACTGCAAACTACCACTTCTCAATGGCTGAAGCTTATTTCCAGATCATGGATTACAGTAGAACGTCGGAAGTGTTGGAAATTGCTTTGAGCCTTGACCCTGCTCTGACCAAAGCATTTGAACTGAAAAAGCAACTGCTGGCTCTCAAAGCTGACAAGACAAAAGTAATTGAGGCATACAAAAATGCATTGGCTGCCGAAAAAGATCCTGAGCATAGATCTAAAAGGCTGTTGGAGCTTGCAAAGCTAAACTTTGACATGTCTAACTTCTCTGGGGCAATCTCTTACATTGAAGAGTATCAAAACCTACGCCCAGCCAACGCAAGAGACATCAAGACTGTATTTATGAGAGGCTCTGCTGAAATGCAAAGTCACATAATGGGCAAAGCGCTGGAGCAAATGTCAAAAATCATCCACAACCCTAAATTCTCACCACAAATGAAGGTGACATTCAACCTTGTTTTAGGTATGGCATACAAGAATAATGGGGAGTTTGACAAGGCTGAAGCTCACTTGAAAGATGCTTATGCAGGTCCTTTCAGAGACGTAGTAAAATATGAATTTGAAGAGGTAAGAAAACAAAGACACGCTAAAGAGTCTGGCAACAACGGTTAATTTTAACTCTTCTAACAAAAAAGGTCTTCACAATATTTCGTGAAGACCTTTTTTGTTTTCAGTCAGAAGATAATTACTACATGTTTCGGCGGTACTGTCCTCCTACTTCAAACAGCGCCTGCGTGATCTGACCTAGTGAAGCAACCTTTGCTGCACTCATCAAAGCCTCAAACGTATTTTCGTTTTTAACGGCTGCTGCTTTCAACTCTTGCAACTTCTCTTCACAGATTTCATGGTTTCGCTTGTGTAAGCTTTCCAGTGTTGAAATCTGCCCGTCTTTCTCTTCTTTAGTTGAGCGAATTACCTCATCAGGAATAATGGTAGGTGAGCCTTCTTTCGAAAGGAATGTATTGACACCTACAATAGGAATATTGCCTGAGTGTTTTTGATGTTCATAATACATTGACTCTTCCTGAATCTTGGTACGTTGATACATGGTTTCCATAGCACCCAATACGCCACCTCGCTCTGTGATTCTATCAAACTCCAATAAAACTGCTTCTTCTACCAAGTCCGTCAATTCTTCCTGAATAAATGAGCCTTGCATTGGGTTCTCATTTTTAGCCATACCCAACTCACGGTTAATAATCAGCTGAATTGCCACAGCTCTCCTTACAGATGATTCTGTTGGGGTTGTAATCGCCTCGTCAAAAGCATTTGTATGTAATGAGTTACAGTTGTCGTAGATTGCATACAAAGCCTGTAAAGTTGTACGAATATCATTGAACTCTATCTCTTGTGCGTGAAGGGACCTACCTGATGTCTGAATATGGTACTTCAGCATCTGAGAACGTTCACTTGCGCCATACTTCAGCTTCATGGCTTTTGCCCAAATCCTTCTGGCAACCCTACCAATTACAGAATACTCTGCATCGACACCATTTGAAAAGAAGAAAGAGAAATTAGGTGCAAATTTGTCTATATCCATACCCCTGCTCAAGTAATACTCTACAAAGGTAAAGCCATTAGCCAACGTCAAAGCCAACTGCGTGATAGGGTTTGCACCTGCTTCTGCAATATGGTAGCCTGATATTGACACTGAGTAGAAATTACGGATACCTTGATTAATAAAGTATTCCTGCATATCTCCCATGAGTCTCAATGAGAACTCTGTCGAGAATATACATGTATTCTGGGCCTGATCTTCTTTTAGAATATCTGCCTGAACTGTTCCTCTTACAGCTGACAGCGTCGAAGCTTTGATTTTGGCGTAAACATCCGCAGGTAATACCTGATCACCCGTTACGCCAAGAAGCATCAAACCTAGCCCATTATGACCTTCAGGAAGGTTCCCTCTATAAGTAGGTCTCTCGGCACCTTTCTTCTTGTAAATTGCCTCAATCTTTGACTCAACCTCTTTTTCCAGTCCATTCTCTTTGATATACAGCTCACATTGCTGATCAATAGCAGCATTCATAAAGAAGGCTGTCATAGCAGCTGCAGGACCATTGATCGTCATGGAAACCGAAGTAGTTGGCTCTGCCAAGTTAAACCCAGAATAAAGTTTCTTAGCATCATCCAAGCTAGCCACACTCACTCCTGAATTACCAATTTTACCATAAATATCAGGTCTGTAATCAGGGTTTTCTCCATATAAGGTCACAGAGTCGAAAGCTGTAGAAAGTCTTGCTGCCGGCTGACCATGGGATAGGTAATGAAACCTTCGGTTGGTACGCTCAGGGTTTCCTTCTCCAGCAAACATTCTTGTAGGGTCTTCACCTTGTCTCTTGAATGGGAATACACCTGCTGTATATGGGAATTGACCAGGAACATTTTCTTGCAAAGACCAAGTCAGAATATCACCCCAGCTTTTATACTTAGGTAATGACACTTTTGGTACTTGTGTATGTGAAAGTGTCTCTGTATGCGTTTTTACCCTGATTTCTTTCCCTCTCACAGTATAAACAAACTCATCTGCCTTGTAGGCTGCTTTCTTTGCCTCCCAATCTTCAATCAGTTTGGCATTATTGCCATCGAAGTTTCTTTTGAGGGTTTCATAAGTCTGTTCCAAATGAGAAAGTAATGCATCCTCTGTTCCAGCCTCTTTCAGAGTTTCCATTGTGGAGTGAATTCCATAAAGCTTATCAGCAATGACAGCCTGCTCTTCAACCCACTTATCATAACTCCTGATGGTATCTGTAATTTCCGAAAGGTATCTTGTTCTGCTTGGAGGTATAATGCTATGCTTTTCTGACAGAACTGAAGTCCTGTTCATATGTGACTCCCAACCAAGCTCCATTCGCTCGTCCAACAAATCTATAATTGACCTGTACAGGTTATTCATGCCTGGATCATTGAACTGGGAAGCAATTGTACCATAAACAGGAATCTCATCATCTGAGGCAGTCCAAAGCTGATGGTTTCGCTGATACTGTTTTTTCACATCCCTTAAGGCATCCATTGCACCTCGTTTGTCAAACTTGTTGACTGCTATAATATCAGCATAGTCCAGCATATCAATTTTTTCCAACTGAGTTGCTGCTCCATACTCAGGTGTCATCACGTACAATGAAACATCTGAATGGTCTACAATTTCAGTATCTGATTGCCCGATACCACTTGTTTCTAGAATAACCAAGTCAAACTTGGCAGCTCTTAACAGGTTAACAGTCTCCTGTACATGCTTGGATAGTGCCAAATTAGACTGTCTTGTCGCCAGCGAACGCATATATACACGATCGTCAGAGATTGCATTCATTCTGATTCGGTCACCTAGCAATGCACCACCTGTTTTTCTTTTTGATGGGTCAACAGATACAATTGCCATTCGTTTATCTGGAAAATCATTCAAGAACCTACGGATAAACTCATCCACAAGGCTTGATTTTCCAGCACCACCTGTTCCTGTAATACCTAGTACAGGTATCTTGGTCTGCTTAACCTGACCATGAATTTCTTCCAAGAATGTTGCAATCTCTTCAGGATAGTTTTCAGCTGCAGAGATCAACCTTCCCAAGTCCTTTGCTGAGCGTGCTTCGATATCATTCACTTCCCCATTGATTTGCTTACCTGTAGGGAAATCACACTGCTCCAGCAGATCATTGATCATACCTTGCAGTCCCATACTACGCCCGTCATCTGGCGAGTAAATTCGGGTAATTCCATAATTGTGTAGTTCCTCAATTTCATCTGGAAGTATTGTACCTCCACCACCACCGAAGATCTTGATATGGCCACATCCATTTTCCTTTAGCATATCATGGATATACTTGAAAAACTCTACGTGTCCACCTTGATATGAGGTAATAGCGATAGCCTGAGCATCCTCTTGAATGGCACAGTCTACAATTTCCTTCACAGACCTGTTGTGTCCCAAATGGATCACCTCTCCTCCTGATGACTGAATGATTCGTCTCATAATATTGATGGCAGCATCATGTCCATCAAAAAGAGAAGCCGCCGTCACCACCCTAATCTTGTTCTTAGGCTTGTAAGGTTCAATAGTTTGCATGTGTTGATTTGGTTAGTAATATGATATAATCTGGTCTCAATCTTTTATAGTTAATGTGCAAAAGTTCAATAGGAATAACATAAATCGACCTTGTTCACATCTATTCAAGTATTCAAATTGCCGACTTGACCAATACACATTTTCGTATCGTAAAAATATAAAATTCTAACAAATTATTTCATTTTAAAGCCAATCAAAGCCACGAATAATGGCATTAAACATAAATGAACAAATATTCATTAAATTCACACTTCACTAGCTTAATCCCCTGTATTAGGCTACACTTTCATATTCACATTCTTTTAGTCTAATAACATATTAAATAATTCATAATGTGATAGTTAAATAAACAACAAGCCGTTTTCTTTGAACTTATTCCAACTTTCAAACAAATGTCAGTGTCATTCTAATGAACATGATTTTTTAAAGGCCTTATATCATGACAGAAAAAGAACTTGTTGAAGGGTGCGTTGAGGGCAATAGAAAAGCCCAAAAACGACTGTTTGAGCTGTATGCGCCAAACATGCTGGCAGTTGCTGCCCGTTACTCCAAGTCTATTGCAGAAGCAGAAGATATTCTACAGGATGCATTCATCAAGATTTTCGATAAGATCAGTACGTTTAAAGGAGATGCAACAATTGGTGCATGGATTAAACGTATTGTGATCAATACGGCACTCAACAGCCAAAGGAGAAAATTGTATGATCAACCTATGGAAGAAGTGGATGACCGCAACTACCATGACATGCAAAACATTGTGTTATCAGACTACAGCTTTAATGAGCTTTTGGGTATGATTCAGTCTCTTCCTTCAGGTTGTCAGATCATCTTTAACCTGTATGCTATTGAGGGGTATAGCCATAAGGAAATTGCCGATCAACTCGATATCAGTGAGGGTACTTCGAAATCCCAATATTCAAGAGCAAAGCAATTGTTACAGCAAAAAATTAAGTTGGAAGATAGAAAGGCATATGAAAAAGCCGTTTGAACATACTGACAAAGGATTTGAGAAGGCTTGGGCTGAACAATTTGACGGAGCTTCAATTAAACCATCAAACGAAGTTTGGGAATCAGTTGATCAGCACTTAGAGCAAAAGGCTATGGATACCAATTCTATTGACCCTATTGCCATTATGCCTTCCAGTGACCTTTGGGATAAAATTGAAAATAAACTTGATGCCAAGGATACTGCTGATGTCAAAACTAATCAAGCATGGCAATCAGCTACAGAAAACGCATTTATTTCACCATCAAGTGAAGTATGGAACAATATTGAGCAATCCTTAGAACAAAAAGCTAGTAAAGAGCAAGTTTGGGTATCTCAAATGCAAGAGACTTCCATTACTCCATCTGCACAAGTATGGGAAGCCGTTGAAGCAAAACTTGAAAAGAAAAGAGCCCGCATTATTCCATTATGGTTTAGTAGTGGTTTGGCGGCAGCTGCAAGTATTATCCTGATTGTTTCTATTTCCTACTTTGGTGGCTACAAGAGCAATGACATAAATCCTGAAGAGATTGCTCAACAATCGAATAGTAGAACAAACAAACAAGCATTATTCAAGTCCAATGCTCTGAAAACAGAGAGTAAATCAGAGGAAGTCAAGAACAATACAGCTTCAAGTAATGATGGCAATATTGCCATACCTCCTGTTGCGACTTCAATAGCTTCAGTATCAGGAACACCAAACAATTCTGCCAGAATGCTTGCTGACACTCCTTCTGTACAAGCAAGTCAACCAAAAGTGTTTGCAGCAATGGCGGTTCAAAATACTGAATACAATATAGAGCAGCATAACATTGAATCTGAACTAGCTGACAGAAATGGGTTGAAGCTTGCAGGTTTCCCTCGTATGGAGGTACCTCAATTAAAAAGAGAGGCGTCCTATATTCCAATTGAAGATGGTTCTGAACAAAATGCACTCTTTGCCGCTGCATTTTTCTCTCCAAGGCAGCAAAGTCAGGTATCACAACTGGGCACTACATTTAATGGAAACCTCTATGACGGTGTGCAATTTGCTGCAGACGTAGAGTCAGCTGTTAGAAACAACAAGACAGTAGCGGCCATTGAAAGTGAAAATGACTACAAGCTTAAAAGCAGCATCTCGTTTGGAGGTAAAATAGGCAAGGAATTAAGCAACAACTGGTTTTTACAGACTGGCTTGGAGTATATGAAATTTGAGTTTGAAGCAAGCAGCAAATATGTGGTAGCTCCTGATATCAACTCAGAAGGTAACGTAAGCAGTACTGAAATCAGTAGGGATATAAGTGTTTTTGACCTAATGGAAACAGAAGACTATACAAAAACACACCTATTTGATATTCTAAGTATCCCTGTGGAAGTTGGATACAGATTGCTGGACAAGAAAGTAAAACTGTCAGTCAATACTGGTCTTTCTGCCAACTTTGCATTGAACCACACTTACAAGACAACACTTGAGAACGACATTGAGTCTTCATATATAGAAGATGAGCTTAACAAGTTTTTTATCTCCGCAACGATAGGCACTGAAGTTGGCTATGATATCATGCCAAAACTCATGCTTATTTTAAGTCCAAACTATAGGCACGCCCTTACTAAATTCAGTAATGACGACACATTATTAGGTGCTAAGCCTTCTAATTTTGGCGTGCTATTCGGCTTAAAATACACATTGGATTAATAACTATCTGAGCATTAATATGCTACAACGGGAATGAGTTCACATCATTCCCGTTTTTTTTATTTTTTTTCAACAATTATTACAACCATACACCTAGTAATCAGTGTCATTAAGACAAATAAGAAAGAAAGCTGCAGCGCCTTTCAACACAGTTAATAATCAAAATTTTTACACTTTTTTTAGAGTTAACAGTCTATAAATTTTCAATCAACATGAGGAAATTTTCAATATCAATCGCATTGTTTTTATCTGTTTTGATGTTGTCAAGCTGCATAGATGACACAGAACCAATCAGCGCTCCATATGACTATTACAGCCATTACAACTTTGGGATGACTGAAAGCGGTGATATTGAGGGCACAACACAGGGATGGGAAATGGCATACAGTGAGGTAGCTGAGGAAAACGTCACAGACTATGACTTCAAACTGGACTCCATCAAACGCATGGGGTATTGGGGCTTAGACATAAGCAACAACAATCAGGAGGAAGCATTTCAATATATCAAGACCAGCATATCAGGGCTTCAACCAAATACGAATTACAGTATAACAATGAAGCTCAAGATGATTTCATTCTTAGAAGACAATATTTTGAGTGACACACAAATGGATTCTTCCTCTGTAAGCTTAAAATTTGGAGCATTTACTTCAGAGATTTCTACAGAGTTAGACGAAAACAATGTCATCAGGCTGAAAGACCTTGACCTTGGTAGTGTAAGTGAGTCCGGTGATGACCTTCAAAAAATTGGAAACATTCCAGTTCCAAAGCTAGCTAACAACCCACTGCAACTCTTCGGCAACAACTTTGATGAACCAATTTCTGCCAAAACGGATGAGTCAGGAAACCTGTGGGTTGCTCTTGGTTTTCACACAAAAGCTGTAGCGCATCACGGTGTATTCTTTGATGAAGTTACCCTGTATTTCAAAGGCATCTAAAGTAAAAGGTTACATCAATTCAGTTTTTTTAAAGAAAATTGATCTATACACTAAAAATCTCTTTCTGTTGAGTCAGGAAGAGATTTTTTGTATTCAGCCTATAAAACCATTAAACCCTTGAAAGAAAGTTCATTATTGAATGAAAAAGTTGACAAAAAAAATGGTTAGCCCCCATTAAGCAATAATCAAAACATAAGCTAACAGATTTTCAGGATATAAATCACCTATGTACTTTTATTGATGTAATTCGAACATAATCCTTTCCATCAATCTGTTAACAACGACTGAACCACTACTCTGAATGTGACTACTTCTATTTTTGATTTAAAATTTACTTATGAAAGTAAAATTACTATCGCTGCTTCTGATTTTGTCAGGAGCAGCATCTTTTTTCAGCGGCACTTACCATGTTTTTGAACATGTAAGAATTCATCAGAAATCTCATGAAACACACGAAAATTTCAGACATTTCTTATGGAAGTTCACCTATGCCTCTAAATTCAGAATAAATCGAAATCAGATGCAATCACACCTATCCAACACTCAAATTGAAGCATTGGAGGTACTTAACAGAAAGCTCGCTGTACAAGAAGCTTCAGGCAGTCCTTACATTTATGAAAAGGACACAGAGCTTAAAAAAGAGAAAGTTATATCTGATGGAAGATTCAGTTGGCAATTCCGACTTGAAGACAATAAATGGTATATGACAAAGTGCATAACCGAAACTCCCTGAAAATTGAACATCCCTAACCTGTATTCCTTTAAAATCTCTTTGCATATAAGGCACTAGCTTCGGACATTTGTACAAAATAAAGAAGATAATAACCGTACGTAAAGAAATACATATGTACAACGATCCTGAATTGAACGGCAAGTACCTTGGCACAATCACAACAGACTTCATTAAAGTAGCCAGCACACTTAAAGAAGGCGCTTACCAAGTGAGAGCCCGAGATATATCTGATTATCCCATCTTTCCTATTTGTAAAGATGAAGCCAATGTAGGGCAACTGCTATTAGGCAAGCATGATAGAAAAGACCTTGAGTGGAATTATTACATCTCCTTTGCGGAGGAATTTATCCAACGCAACCTGATTACGGATGAAAAGATGGAGGAGTTTGTAAACAGTTATAAGAATCCAGATGAGTTTTGCTGCCTGTTTGTTATTGACAAAGAGTTTGTAAACTTCGTTTATGTACCTTATCCATTGGATGAAGAGGGAGAAGAATCTCTATAAGCTCTAATGACATCGTGATAAAAAAATGGCAACCTTCTAAAGGTTGCCATTTTTTATCTATTGCTCTATAGACTCTCTGTCTCGCCAGTTTTCAATCTTTATTTCCACAGTATCTTCATAATCAAAAAGTAGATGCCTGTTATCTATATCGTTTCCATCACTATTAGTCTCCACTTTATTCCATCCCCCTCGTGTAAACTTGTAAGCTAACCAAGTCCCTCTTTTATGATAGACTTCGATGGCATACGTACCATTATCATTTCTATCCAACTTACTTTTCTTATCCATTGGATTCCAAGCATTATGGTTGCACGCCAAATAGATGGATGCATCCTTTGGAGTATAACTAGGTAATGACTTTACCAGAAAGGTCACTTTCACATTCAGGTGAGACATACGATCAGCCCAATTTGCTACTTCTATATACAAAGTATCATCTCTGCCAAAAGTAAAATACCTGTTCTCCAAATCGTATCCTTCTTCATCTACCTCAACTGTTTCCCAATCTCCTCGAGTAAGCTTGAACTGTATTTCCGCAAAATCATTAGGCCTTGGAATAGTGATGGTATATTTTCCGGACGTCGAATCCTGATGCATTCTCCAGTCTTCATCCTTAGGGTTCCATAAGTTGAAATTCCCTGCCACATAGATAGGCTCCGAATACTGATGCTCTTCAGGCAACTTATCCACTACCAAGGTCACCTCAGGACAGTTGGTTGGTCCTCTGTCTTTCCAGCTTTCGATTTTTACTCTCACTGTATCATCGTCTCCGTACTCAACCATTCTATTGGCTATTTCATCACCACAGATACCTGCTTCAACTGTAGTCCAATCTCCTCTTGTAAATTTATATTCAAGTGCTCCTATGCCAAATGGCATGTTAGCGATATAGTCTCCTTCTTCATTCTTGGAGAGTACATACCGTCCATCCCCCGGATCCCAATAGTTAAAATTTCCAGCAACAAAAATAGATGCACCGTCAGGAGTACTCTCAGGGATTCCTTCAACTACCAACACAACGTTGTGACATCCGCTCAAGCTGAGCAATAAAAATACTATATGTAATAAGTTTTTAGGCATATCATTCATTTCAATCAAGCAGCATTACTTCAAATCCCCTTCTAACCATTTTAGAAACTCAGGGACCCTTGCCCTACTAACCAACACTTCGTGATCTTTCACATCCGGATTTAACATAACCAGCAAACGGCTATTGAAATACTTATGTACTTCCTTAATTGCCTTGATATTGCAGATATAGGTTCTGTTCAGCCTAAAGAAAAATTTTGGGTTCAGCATTTTCTCCAACTGTTCCAATTTGTAGTTAAGTACAAATTTCTTTCCCTCGTCCATTATCAGATAAACCGTATTATTATCAGCAAAGAAATAGGCAATACGCTCTGTCTCTACAAAATTTATCCTGTCACCTAAAGTCACGACAAAGCGTTCTTTATAACTTCCCTGCCTTGGGATATTAATAATCTCTGATAGTTGGCCTACTGTCAACCCTGACTGACTTCCATACACTTCCAAAAGCTGCTCATGTTTCTTCAGTGCACTTTTTAAGGCTTCCTCCTCAATGGGTTTCAATAAGTAGTCAACACTATTCACCTTAAATGCCCTAATCGCATACTCATCATAAGCAGTAGTGAAAATTACAGGACAATCTACATTTACCTGACTGAAAATCTCAAAACTAAGCCCATCTGACAACTGTATATCCATAAAGACCAAATCTGGTTTGTCGTTGGATAAAAACCACTCTACAGCTTCTTCCACACTGTCCAAATAGTCTATGATCTCAAGACTTTCGTTACAACGTTTCAACAGGCGAGCCATTTCTTCCTGAGCAAGTGGCTCATCTTCAATGATCAATACATTCATATCAATTTGTCAGTAATGGTATAGTTACAGTGAAATAAGCTTCTGTTTTGATGATCTCAATTTTCCTATCGGAAATAAACTGATAACGGCTATTGATATTTCCTAAACCCAACTTGGTTGACTCGCCTTCAGAGACAGATTTCACCTGAAGGTTATTCCTTACCACAATATTCTTTTCGTCAGTTGTATAAATCTCAATAATCAATGGCTTTTTCCTAGATACGACATTGTGTTTTACCGCATTCTCAATCAAAAGCTGCAATGTCATAGGCGCTATGTAATACCCTGAGTATTGGGTATCAATCCGCTGTTCAATAATCAGGTTTTCCCTAAACCTTAACGTCATTAGGTAGATATAAGCCTCCAGCATCTTCAACTCTTCCTCCAAGGTGGTAATTTGTTTTGTATGGCTGTCCAGCATATACCTGTATAAGTTTGCCAACTTTCTTACATATTGGGAAGCTGTATCCTGATCTGCGTAGATCAAGGAAGAAAGTACATTCAAGCTATTGAATAAGAAGTGTGGATTGACCTGCGTCTTGAGCATTTCGAGTTTAAACTCAATATTCTCTTTTTCGAACTTTTCGATTTCTGCCAATGAGGTTCTGTATTTATTCAGTAGATCCACTCCCCAATCAAGCATCATTCCTACAAAAAAGACCCCCATCACTACGATGTTAATGATGACTTCTTCATGCAATAGCAAAAGCCTGTTACCATAACCCATCAAGAAACGAATACTTGTATTGACAATAATCACACAGAGCATCGTGATGAGAAACTGCATAAGTAACCTTTGGTTGGAGCTTTCCTTCCATGAAAAACGGGTACTTACCCATTCATTTATTTTTCCAATGCAAATAATCAGGATGGTAACATAGAGGGTGGTAATCATGTAGTCTTTAATCCGACCAAAATCAATCAAGGTATAATAGCGGTACTGGAGTCTAAAAATCAGATCTATTACAAACTGAATTAAAAAACCTACCGTTACAATTCCTCCTACTTTGAGCAGCTTCCTCTCCTTTATATTGAGAAAATCAATCATTTATCTATACAGCAATAGTTATTTTCAGTAGCATTTATTGAGTCAAACAACCTTGAAATAAGCTTTTCCTTTATTTAAAAACCAAATTCAGTGGGGTAAGTTAAGGTTTAGGCTAAAAAAGCCCAACCAATCTGGATGGGCTTTTCTTTGTCTTGAAAATTACTTCAACTTGTTTATCTGAAATAAATGTAATCTTTGAAAGTGTATTCTCTATCCCTGTTTATGTGAATTTCACAATCAAAAAGGTGAAATACACAATAGGTTATGTCAACTTATGCAACGGGTTTCGTTAACAATGATCCAACCTTTATTGCGAATAAATCTATCAACTCACCCCTTCTACAACTGAAAGAATTAAGGAAAAAGAAAAACGGCTTTCTTCGTTACCCTGAAGAAAGCCGTTTGCATTATTTATACTGATGATCCAATTACTCGCCTAGGTTCACTAACTTTAGAAGTTGAACCGTTCCGTCTGTTCCAATAAACTTAATAAGATAAGCTCCTCTCTGTTTAAGATTGATCGTTTCCTTAGATTCTGGTGTAACCTCAAACTGATAGATCAGTTTACCTTGCAAGTCAAAGAAGCTAGCTTTACCAGCTATGTTGGAAGTGTTTTCCAGAACAATATTACCTGCTGCTGGATTTGGATACAGGTTCAAAACCCTATCCTTATCTGGTGAAAGCCCCACAACTTCTGTAACCTCACCCTGCAGCTGTACCTGCTCAACACCTCCATTATGCTCGATACGCAATGTAGCGTTTTTCTTACCCTGTTTTTCTGTAAGCATCGTTACGTTGATCGTTAATGGTGCTCCAACGATCACATTCTGCTTATAGCCGTCTAGGATCTTAAAACCATCAGCATCTGCTCCGGTAAGTGTTACTAATTTCAGTCTAACTGGTAACTCCCCTTCCTTATCACCCAAATTGGTCAGCTCTACTATTCTCATTGGAGTATGAGAACCCAACCCTGAAGACTCAAAGTCCAAAGACTGACTTGAAAGTGAAATATCTGCAATATCATTTGGCACTACATTGAAGTGTGTCCACATAGCGGCAATATTATCTCCCTCAGGAGAGGCTGTTGATATAATCCCTGCAGCTAATCCTTGATTGTCACTAGCTGACAGCCAAGAGGTCGGTATACTCATAGGCTCCCCAAGTTGTTCTATCGTTTCTCCATCATCAATAGAAAGGTAAGGCTGTACTGTAGCATTGGCAGGATCAACATCAAGCATAAATATCACCTCTATAGCCTCATCCAAGCGTTCTATAGGATACCTGTTAATTTGGGTGGTACCATTTACTTCCAATACAACTTCTGCTGTAGTCTCTCCATTATCATAGAGGTAACCTACTTTCAAATAATTGTCCTGATCACCACTTCCTAGGTAAATACCAGCATTGAAATACTTCTTATTGATTGGATAAGTAAAAGACATTGAAAGCTTTGATGTTATCGTAAATGGCTCGGACTGTTGGGTAACATTAAACCCAAACTGGAAAGCATACTCCTGAGAGTTCAGATCACCGATAGCACTTCCATTATTTACCTGTTTCACACCAAACACACCAGGGTTGTTTTTCACAAATACAAACTCACCAAACTGCTCGCTGTAATCTGTAATTCCATTACTCATCAACCCTGTAAAACCTGAAGTAAAGAAACCTGGATCATTTGCAGAGGCATCAAAACCGTAATACACTGGCAGATTCGTAGTTTTACCATTCTGCTTATCCAAAACAAATGGGTCTGTACTATCAGATAAGCCATCATTATCATCATCTGTATCTTGAGCATCAGGAACCTTATCATTGTCTGCATCTGCCGGCTTACTTGATGCCGAACAAATGTCTGTTCCATTCAAAACCTCCAAAGAGTTTTTATAGCCATCTTGGTCATAGTCTGCTTCTGGGTTATAATCAACCGAACCTGGTGTTGGGCAAGAAACATTTTCATCAGGTGAAAGTACTACGATACGCCCACTTGCAAAGTTGGCAATCCAAATGGTTCCATCCTCCGGACATGTCACATCAAGCGGAACATCAGAAGGTTCAAGAATCGCCAAAGTATCCTGATCTACTACATCCGTACCTGAGCTGTTAAGTTTTACACTCAAAATAAAACCACGGTTATAGGATGGAGATGAGGTCGATTTATCTCTATAAATTGCTGCAATCAGGTTTCCTTGCATTTTTCCCATAAACCTATTAGCAGTGTACTCATCCAGTCCATTTGAGGAAGAGTTAATGGAAATAAGTGAATTGTCAGGAGGATTGTTGACTGGGTATGTTGTCAAGTACTTTCCTTCATCAGGATACCCTTTTAGCCCTGATGGAAACAGCTCACCTGTTTCGTAAGATTCTTTTTGGTTCCCATTGTCATCATATGTGAAAATGCCTGCCCTTTCTGGGAAAGCTCTTACTGGGTTAGGATGTCCTGCATAAAAGTCTTTGTAAATATAATGGAGTTGATCCTGAGTAGAAGCTCCCATATCTCCACCAATGGAGCCTGTTACATAGTCTCCTGCTGCCTGATTAAAATCAGTTGGGTTATTGCTTTTATAAGTCCCATCAGACTTATAAATATTAGGCATTTTACCTCCATTGGCTCCATTGTCAATGGTATAGAGCTTTTTATTTGTACCATAAACCACATCAAATGCATTTCTATATCCTCTTGAATAAATTACAATCGGATTTTGGGAAGATGGTTCAGAATACGCCTGATTCAAGCCACCATGCCCTCCAAAAGGATCGTTGATATCAATTGACTTATTGTAGTATGGGTGCCCCTGAGGATACGGAAATTCTGAATGTGTATTATTGATATTTCCTCTTTCAGGATCATCAATTGTAGGCAAGTCATAAACGAACTTTGTATTGGTTCGCTTATCTGTCCACACAGTCATACTTTCAAGCTTAGTAAGGTCAATCTCCAACAAAGATGATGACATGTAATATTCAGGAGTGTGAAAGAACTTACCTCCACTAGGCGTTCCTGCATCTGTATTTCCACCTACCATCATATAAAGCTTATTGTTAGCTTCATCCAAGTCCATACCATTTACAGAGTGGCTTTCCTTACTTCGTGGCAAACCTCTTATCAGGTCTACCCTGTCCCAAGAGCCTCCATTTTTAGTAAGTTTCGTCAAAATCCCCGAGTTGGTATCAACATCATCACCATCCCTCCTGCCATCTGCTGACGACACGTATAGCACAGGGTTATTGGCAGTACCTGCAACCAGTATTCCTGTAACCAAACGATAATTTACTGATTGGTTTGGGGTTCCGATATCATCATGGTTTTTGATATTCATGATATGGGTAATAGTCTCAGAATTGGTCACCTTAAAGGAACCATCTCCTTGCTGTTGTACAGTCAAGGCCCATATCTTACCTGTCACTTCGGAGACATACAACCTACCATCAGGGCCAAACTGAAGAGAAGTGGGGTTACCTACATTTGCACCTTGCAGGTTGGAAGGCTTAAAGCTGATACTGGATTGGGCAAATAGTAATGGGGAAACCCATAGTAGTAGTAGGGCTAGTATAGCATTTTTTTTCATAGCGGTTGAGTTTATTTGTTTATCCGTTCCTCTTTAGGGATAACAAAACGCATAGAGTATTTCGAAATCAGTAAGTAAAATTCAAATGGGGTATAAATCTTACCTATAATTTAAGCATTGTCCCGCAGATCAATTACCCAGTTAGATATTGTTCACAGATTTATACAAAAAAAGGCTGTCCCAACCACAGGACAGCCTTACAATATACTTTACGTTCAAAAACATTTACACCCACACGCCTCTTGCTGCTGCAATGGCTTGCTGTATATCTGCTTTGATATCATCAATATGCTCTAAACCTACCGATACCCTGATCAGGCCAGGTGTTATCCCTACATTCAGTCTTTCTTCATCCGAAAGTTTTGAATGGGTAGTCGATGCGGGGTGTGTTACAATTGTACGTGTATCTCCTAAATTGGCAGAGAATGAACACATTTTCACCGAGTCAAGGAACTTCCTACCAGCATCAATTCCTCCTTTTATTTCAAAAGTAACCAAAGCACCACCCTGACGCATTTGCTTCTTGGCTAACTCATACTGTGGGTGAGATGGCAAGAAAGGATACTTCACCAATTCCACATCATCATGGTCTTCAAGGAACTTTGCCAATTCCAATGCATTCTGACAATGGCGATCCATTCGAACAGCCAAGGTCTCAAGGCTTTTTGACAGTATCCATCCATTGAATGGAGAAAGGGCCGGTCCTGTATGTCTTGCCATGAAACGAACTTCCTTGATCAGTTCTTTACTACCTACTACAGCACCTGCAATAACTCTTCCCTGCCCATCGATAAACTTAGTTGCAGAATGCGTCACCAAGTGTGCACCATATTTAATTGGGTTCTGAAGATAAGGAGTGGCAAAGCAGTTATCCACATTCAACAGTACACCATGTTTTTCTGCCACTTTACCCAAGTATTCAATATCTATAAGGTCAATGGCAGGATTGGAAGGTGACTCAATAAAAATCATCTTCGTATTTTCCTGAATAGCCTCTTCAAAACCTTTAGGGTTTGTAATGTCTACATAAGTATGTGTCACGCCCCATCTCGGCAACAGCTGAGTTAGAATCTGGTGTGTAGAACCAAATACCGATCTGGAAGCCACAATATGGTCACCTGACTTAACAAATGCTGCAATACTGGTAAACATTGCGGCCATACCTGATGCCATCGCCATACCATCTTCTGCACCTTCCATCAGGCACAACTTATCTATAAACTCAGAGTTATTGGGATTGGAGAAACGAGTATAAATATTCCCCTGAATCTCATCAGCAAACATGGCTCTTGCCTGCTCTGCATCATTGAATACAAAGCTTGAAGTGGCATAAATCGCTGAGGTATGTTCTCTGTGTTGTGAGCGCTCCAATTGGGTACGGATCGCTAACGTTTCAAATTTCTTATCTTCCATCTGGTTCGAGTAGTTACTTATGTCAATTAATTCAAAGTGGGCAATGGGATTTTCTCCGCTTATGGATGAATCTTGAAGCTGTGGGTAATATCAGCTGTCTTATTAACCATTTCTCCTACAGAGCAGTACTTATCTACACCCAACTCAACGGCACGTGCCACTTTCGTTTCATCAAGGTTTCCATAGAAGTCAAAATGGATATGTACTTTCGTGAAAGGAGCGGGAACAGCATCTGCTCTATCACCATCCACGACGATTTTCACATCTCTCAAATCCTGACGCTGCTTCTTCAAAATCCCTACAATATCGATCACACTGCACCCCGCTACAGCTGTCAGCACCAACTGCATCGGACTCATGGCTTTACCTTCTCCTAGTTCAGAGCCAGCTTTGCCATCCATTCTGACTGTATTGCCTTCTTCACTTACACCTTCAAAGTAAATTCCCTCATTGAGTCTGTTCAGTTCTATTCTCATGCTGTTTATATTTTTACTACTAATCTGTATGTTTAATCCTAACAATTGGGTTGAAATTTGTTTCTAACCATTTCTGATAAGCAATTTCAAAGCGTTTTGTTTGGATTAAATGCCAAATTAAGGGATAGATCGCAAAAATTTGATATTTCTAAGGAAATTATAGCACAATTTTCAAATTACATTCAATTTTGTTTACTGAATTTCAAAAATTCACCCATTATGTTATTACCTCAGCAAGGCCCTATCCGCAAATAATTCCATATATCGAGCAAGCGAATCTAAAATTTGCAGTAACTTGCCATGATACGGAAACAATTGCACTTAACTGTGCAGTTAAATAGCTAGAATTTCAAATCCGTCCATAAAACTAAAATTAAAAAATCATGAAAGAGATCACAGTTCAGGACCTGAAAAAACTACAGGATGAAAATGCAGATTTCCAACTTATTGACGTAAGAGAGCAAGTTGAATTTGATGAAGCACACCTGAATGGAGAATTGATTCCACTTGGAGAATTTGTAACCAATATTGAAGAAATAACAGATAAAATCTCAAAAGATAAAAAAGTAGTTGTGCATTGCAGAAGCGGCAAAAGAAGTGCGCATGCTATCGAACTCCTGGAGGCTGAAGATGAGAGCTACGATAATCTTTATAACCTTAAAGGTGGTATCTTGGCTTACATTGACGAATACGGCTTATAATTAAGATTATCATCAACGTATTTTGCTTATTAAAAGCAATGCGGCAAGCATTCTAAATTTAAAGACTGCTTGCCGCTATTTTTTTGGATGAAAATGGTCGCTTTCCATTGTAGGATTATTGTTTTATAGCATTCAGCCTAACAGTCACCGCATTTTTATGTGCTGCAAGCTCCTCTGCCTCTGCCATATTTTCAACATGTGGCCCTAACTCCTGAAGCCCTTCCTTGGTAATATGCTGAAAAGTGATTTTTCTGTAAAAGCTGTCCAAAGAAACACCACTATGGTTACGTGCATACCCATAAGTTGGCAATGTATGATTGGTTCCTGACGCATAGTCTCCTGCTGCTTCAGGTGTATAATGCCCAATAAATACAGAGCCTGCATTGATAATTTGCTCCGCTACATCAGCAGCATATTTCAATGCCAAAATAAGGTGTTCTGCAGCATATTCGTTAATCAGCTCCAACGCTTCAGCTTCATTCTGCACCAAAATTGACCTGCTGTTTTCCAAAGCCTTTTCAGCAATCTCCTTTCTTGGAAGTACAGACAGCTGTTCTGCAACTGCTTCTTGCACACGCTCAATCAATGTTTCAGAAGTACTCACCAACAAGACCTGACTATCGACACCATGTTCTGCCTGTGATAGCAAATCAGCTGCAACAAATGCTGGATTAGCCGTATCATCTGCCCAAACAGCTACCTCTGAAGGCCCTGCAGGCATATCAATAGCCACACCACTTTTGGCTGCCAACTGTTTGGCTGCTGTTACATACTGGTTACCTGGTCCAAAAATCTTGTAGACAGAAGGTACTGTCTCAGTACCATAGGTCATGGCAGCTACAGCCTGTGCACCTCCCACTTTAAATACTTTCTGAATACCAGATATTCTAGCTGCAAATAGAATAGCAGGGTGTACTTTACCCTCTTTGTTAGGAGGAGTACAAAGTACCAGTTCCTCACAACCAGCTATTACAGCCGGAACAGCCAACATCAGCACTGTCGAGAACAAAGGTGCAGTACCTCCCGGTATATAAAGTCCTACCTTTTGGACTGCTACACTTTTGCGCCAGCAAGTAACGCCAGGCATGGTTTCAATTTTCTCCACACCTTCTTTCTGAGCCATATGAAATACCAGAATATTTTCTTTGGCTATATTGATCGACTCTTTCAGCTCATCGCTTACCAAAGAAGAAGCTTCTTCAAACTCTTCCTCTGTTACCTCAAATGCTGACAGCTCAACTCCATCAAATTGGCTAGTAAACCTTGATAAAGCTTTATCTCCTTCTGCCTTTACGGCTTCCATCACTGGTTTTACACGAGCTTCTATATCTTCAAAGCTCATGGCTGGTCTTTGAAGCAAAGAAGCCCATTCAGACTTTTCAGGGTATTTAAATACTTGCATCTTCAGTTATAAGATTAGGAAAACCCTTGAGTAAAACATTTCCATTAAAATCAGTTGATCATCTTTTCTATCGGAACAACAAGAATTCCCTCTGCTCCTGCCTCTTTCAACTCCTCTATCTTTTCCCAGAAATCATTCTCATTGATAACAGAATGTAATGAGACCCAACCCGGCTCTGCCAATGGAAGAATTGACGGGCTTCTCATCCCTGGCAATACAGCCTTGATCTTCTCAATAGACTTCTCAGGTGCATTTAGCAAGATATACTTATTACTTTCTGCAGTCTGTAAAGACTTGATTCTGAAAAGCAGCTTTCTTACAAGCTCCATTTTTTCCTCTGCCATATTGGGAGAACCTACCATCACAGCCTCCGAATAGAAGATTTTCTCTACCTCTTTCAAGCCATTTTGGAAAAGTGTACTGCCAGAACTTACAATATCACAAACAGCATCAGCCAGACCAATACTTGGAGCAATCTCTACAGAGCCGCTGATCTCGTGGATATCTGCCACAACCCCATGCTCATCCAAATAGTTTTTCAAGATTTTTGGATAGGATGTTGCAATGCTTTTGTCTTGCAGGTCTTTAACTCCATTGTACTGATCGCCCTTTGGAACTGCAATTGAAAGCCTACAACGTGAAAAACCAAGCTTGTGCAACACGGTTACATCCCTATCTTCTTCCACCATTACATTTTCCCCGATGATACCAATGTCAGCAATACCATCCTGAACGTAACCTGGAATATCATCATCCCTTAGGAAAAGAAACTCAATCGGAAAGTTCGAAGCTTCTGCCTTCAACTTACCAATTCCATTTTTCACTTTGATACCACATCTACGTATCAAGTCCATTGACCCTTCACTGAGTCTTCCCGACTTTTGGATAGCCAGTTTAATTGTTGTCATAAAAATTCAAGCGTGAAATTTTGGTAATAACTTTTTAGAGAATTCTATAATATTTCTAAGAAACATTAAAAACCTCCTCTTCCATGAACTATTTCGAAAACTACAAAAAATCCGATTTGTTATAATAAAATTCTAAAAAAATAGGCTAACATTTAAGCGCTTATATAATAAATATTAGCACTTACCTAATTTTCATCCTTACAGACAAATTGTATATTTTGAATATATTCACAAATGACAAAGTTTTTAACTGAACCAATCAGAAAGCCCAACTGTCTTAATAAAAATACGTTTAAATAGGTATTAATTATCACCAACTAAGAGATATTCTATTCATTATTATAAGAATGAAAAAAGTAGGAAGATTAGCTTTTCTACAGACCTAAATCCAATAATAGCTTTCACCCTAACTATACACCTGCTGCCAGTACCCCAATATGTGCTTCAACAATTCTGAATCAGCAGGCAACTCAACTTACTACTATGCATATGTTTTTCATAAGGTATGGCGTTACCCTGATTTGTTGCTGCTTGGCAGCTCAGGTAATGGCACAAAGTTCAGGAAGGCTGATGCTTGTCGACCCACACGCCTATGGCACCTCCCATAAAGTCCATCATTTAATTAAAAATGGAGATACTTTTCCTAGGTTAATTTCTACATCTGGTATCTCAGCCATCCTATACCAACCAGAATTAAATGCCGGAAGCATTGCTTATTCCGTATCCAATGGTAACCACCAAACGGATCAAAAAACAACCTCCTCCTTTCCTGCTGAAGTTTACCTTGGTTCTCTTCAGGCTGGCGATTACACCATTACCATACAATTATTTGAAGGGTTAAATCAAACAGGGATGCTCCTCAAAACAGAAAGATTTCAATTTAAGGTCAAGGATTTTGAAAAAGATAAACAAGCGCCTTTCTCTGCTATATCTCGAATCAGTGTCTACCCTAATCCCTCTACAGGGACCATCAACCTTAAAACTGAAAATACAGAAGGGGAAATTGAAATAATCAATACGTTCAACCAACAGATTGGACTTATAAAAGCAGAGAGTCAAGTCATCAACCTTCCTCCGGGAGTTTATATACTGAAATATAAACAGGGGGATATGCTGATCACTGAAAAGATATTGGTAAAGTAGAAGTATCCACTTCATTTGACATTGCCTTCAGAAAATTATGAATCTGAAGGCTATTTTTTTGTATTTTATTGAGTCAAATCAAGGCTTCTTTTATTTTTGCATCAGGCCTAGCTATTCAAGTATAGTCTGGTGACAAAATGAATGGTAAACAGTCATTACCCTTTTCTTCACAATATGACAAAAACAACCAAACAGCATGACTTCTTTATCAGCATTCCTGATTTCCTGAAGCTGATCAGAGCCAAAAACTTACTGATTGTAGCCCTTACACAGTACTTGGCCAGAATTTTCCTGATCGGCCCTAAGGAAGAATGGGTTGCTCACCTGATGGACACAAGGTTTATGCTGCTTTGTTTCTCTACCCTATTGATTGCAGCTTCTGGTTATATCATCAATGACTATTACGATGTCAAGATTGATACTATCAATAAACCAAATGAGGTAGTTATTGGAAGAATCATGCGCAGAAGGGTTGCCATGTTTACTCACACAACCTTCAATTTCATAGGTATTGCGATCGGGTTTTACCTTTCAAAAACAATAGGCATCATCAATTTCTTCGCTGCCTTCTGGTTGTGGCTTTATTCCAATCAGCTCAAAAGGGAACCGTTTATCGGTAATATCAGTGTAGCTGCACTGACTGCCTTATCAGTCCTGATACTGAGCATCTACTTTGAGACTCAGAATTACCTGATCTATATATATGGCGTATTTGCGTTTTTCATATCAGTTATCAGGGAAATCATTAAGGATATGGAAGATGTGAGAGGTGATCTTGAATTTGGATGCAAGACGCTCCCAATTGTATGGGGATTCAGAAAAACCAAAAGTCTGGTCTTCTTTCTTCTTGGGGCTTTTACCACGATTACAATAATTCTACTGACTTATATCGAAAGCGCATGGCTGCATGGTTATTTTGCTGTAATGATCTTACCTTTGGGCTGGTTTAGCGTATTGCTCTACCGTGCAGATACCAAGAGGAAATTCTCCTTCCTCAGTAACTTCTGCAAATGGGTAATGGTTAGCGGTGTACTTGCCATGACACTTATCTGAAATAAATCAGCTATTAAAGTGCTGCTTGCTTGCAGGGACTGGAAATAAACTTCAAACAAATTGAAAACAATCAATATCGCCATTCTGGCATCAGGAACGGGCAGCAACGCTGTCAAAATCATTGAGCACTTCAAGGGCAATGAACAAGTCAACTTTATCGTCATTTCAAATCGTAAAGAGGCTAAAGTGCTGGAGTCTGCTACTTCAATGGGAGTACAGTCACACTACTTCAACCGCAAAGACTTTTATGAAAACGGAAGCGTCCTCAATTGCCTGAAGGACTTCAATACTGATCTTGTGATTCTGGCGGGTTTTTTATGGCTTGTTCCCGAAGATATGTTGGAACAATATCCTGATAGAATCCTGAACATTCATCCTGCCTTGCTACCTAAGTTTGGAGGAAAAGGCATGTATGGAATGAATGTTCACAAAGCTGTTGTCGCTAAAGGCGAAAAACAATCAGGTATCACTATTCACTTCTGCAACAAGCATTATGATGAAGGTAGGGCTATCCTTCAGGCTTCTTGTGACATTGCTCCAGATGACTCTCCTGAAGAGGTTGCCAGAAAAGTGCTGCAACTCGAACACTTCTATTACCCTAGGGTTATAGAAAGAATGGTAATACAGGCACTGGCCGAATAAAAGTATTATCCCCAACTTCTATTTATAAAACTTCATATACGAATGAGTAAAATTGCACTGATAACGGGTGCCACTTCTGGTATCGGGAAAGCAACAGCTGAAATCTTTGCTGACAATGGAATTGACCTGATCCTATGCGGCCGCAGAAAAGACCGTCTGGATGAACTGAGTGAAAAACTGGGCAAAAAGGTTAAAGTACATACAGCTTCATTTGATGTAAGAGATAAGGAAGCGGTATTTGCGGCTATTGAAAACCTGCCTGAGTCGTTCAGTAAAATTGACATTTTGATCAATAATGCAGGAAATGCCCATGGACTTTCAACAATTCAGGATGGAGACATCGCAGACTGGGAAGCCATGATGGACATCAATGTGAAAGGCTTGCTTTATGTATCCAAAGCTGTCATTCCAGGTATGACTGAAAGAAAAAGCGGTCACATCATCAATATCGGTTCAATTGCAGGTAAAGAAGTGTACCCGAATGGCAATGTTTACTGCGCCTCTAAGCACGCAGTGGATGCCATCAACAAGGGTATGAGAATTGACCTGAACCAATATGGAATCCGAGTTGGCGGAATTCATCCGGGTTTGGTGCAAACGGAGTTTTCGGAAGTACGATTCAAAGGAGACACAGAAAAAGCTGACAATGTTTACAAAGGTTTCGCTCCACTAAAAGGAGAAGACATTGCTGATATTATTCACTTTGTCGTTACAAGACCTTACCATGTGAACATTGCCGATCTGGTAGTTTTCCCAACAGCGCAAGCTTCATCGACGATCGTCAACAAGTCATTATAAAAGCAATTAGGCTCCGGCAAAAACCGGAGCTTATTTTTTGGACTATTTTACCTTATAAGACTTTTGTTCTTTTTTCTCCTTCATTTCCTTCTGATCTTCACACAATACTTTTTGTTACATTTCCTATATTTAGATTTGTCACAAAAAAACCCAAACACTTCTTATTCAGGACAGAATCTTAATTAGCCAATCAACAATAGCATACTTGCAATGAATAAAATTGTCGTAAGGAAAGCCAACAGCAACGATTATGAAGCTATTTGCCGTTTGCTACAACAACTGGATGAACTTCATATTGAATTATACCCTGAGATATTTCAACGTATTGCTGGACCTCCAAGAGAATATGATCAAGTCCTTAAATGGATTGAAAACCCTGATTCTGAGATCATCATTGTGGAGACAGAGTTTCAGAAAGTTGTAGCCGTGATGAAGCTGATTATCGAAAACTCTCCTCAGTACGCAAATTTCAAACAGGAGAAGTACTTGTTGATTGATGAGATTGTAGTAGATGATGCTTACAGAAGTAAAGGCACAGGCTCCTTGCTTATTGATGAAGCCCGTGACTGGGCAGAACAACGTAACCTGAACCATATTGAGTTGAATGTTTACGATCGAAACAAGGGGAGTTTAAAGTTTTATGAAAAGCTAGGTTTTGAAACGCTTAAAAGGAGAATGAAATTGGATTTTTAAGATTTTTCATAACAATATTCTGTTTATATTGATTGATATATAAAGGCTATATGGAATTTTATTAACATTCCGTATAGCCTTATTAATTAATAAACAGCGTATCACAAGTACGTTGCTTTTGATTTTTACCTATAGCTAAGTACCTCAAGACTGATCAATATGAAAATCAAAACGCTGCTTTTAATATTCACATGCTGGTTAATCGGACTGTCTGCTTGCAAAAATGATGACCCGACATTGCCTACAGTAGCAAAAGTTGACTTGCAAAAATATATCGGCAGATGGTATGAAATAGCCCGCTTTCCCAACTCATTTGAAAAGGAACTGAAATGTGTCACCGCAACATATGCCATTAAAAATGATGGTAAAATTTCTGTCACCAATAAGGGTGTCAATATCAATGATCCCTCAAAAGTGTCGGAGTCACAAGGGATGGCATGGAGACCTGACAAAAGTAAGGAAGGGCAGCTAAAAGTCTCTTTCTTTTGGCCATTTGCAGGAGACTACTTTATCATCGCTTTGGATGAAAAAAATTACCAATATGCCTTGGTTGGCTCACCTGACAGAGATTATCTATGGGTCCTTTCAAGAAAACCTGAGCTGAAACAAGAGACTTACCAAAAACTCCTCAAAATCGCTGAAGACAACAAATTTGACATCTCCAAGCTCAAATTAACCCCTCAGGACTGTCAAAACATCTGACGCCTAAATTGAGATCAAGAAACCAATTCTAATGTTATAATAACACCTGACTAACGCTCTGAATAAACTACTTATGATACAAATCAAATCACTGATAGCCCAAGTACCACATTGGACATGGATACTCCTGATCAGTGCCATAGCAGGCTTACTGCTACATCAGGTAATTGCCTGGCTGGTCAAGGTTTCTTTCCGAAAAGACAATCAGAAAATTGCCAAAATTATCAGGCGACAATTGAGGAAACCTTCTTATTTCTTTTTCCCTGCCCTGATGATGCTGATTACGGAAGGTGCTACACTAGCCTACCTTGACCAACATCCACAATTGGCTAAGTCACTTCGAATTTTTGCCATCGTAACAGGTACATGGTTCTTTATAAGGGTGGCTTATATTCTAGAAGAAGTAATTCTGCTAAGGTATGATATCAATAAGGAAGATAATTTTAGGGAAAGAAAGATAGTCACGCAGGTAAGCTATCTTAGAAAGATCATCATCCTGATTATTTTCTTTTTCGGTCTATCGACAATGCTGATTTCCTTTGAAAACGTAAGGAAATTAGGTACAACATTGATTACCTCAGCCGGTATCGCATCCATCATTATTGGTGTGGCAGCACAAAAAACACTTGCCAACCTACTGGCAGGAATCCAAATAGCATTCACACAACCTATCCGCTATGACGATGCTGTAATTGTCGAAAATGAATGGGGATGGATTGAAGAAATAAACCTAACCTATGTGGTTGTCAGGCTTTGGGACTGGCGAAGGCTCGTATTGCCAATCACTTACTTCACGGACAAACCCTTTCAGAATTGGACAAGAAGTGAGGCCAAACTGATTGGCTCCGTCTTTCTACATGTTGACTACCGTGCTCCAATCGAGAAACTAAGAAAGTATTTATTAAAAGCCCTACAAAGTGACCCTCTTTGGGATGGAAATGTCTGTGTACTTCAGGTAACAGACACACTGCCTAATGCCATGGTGTTAAGGTGTTTGGTCAGTGCCCGAAATGCCAGTCAAGCATGGGATCTAAGGTGTAATATCCGAGAGAAAATGATTAACTACATCAGTGATGAGTTCCCTGAGTACTTGCCTCGTATCCGATTTGGTGATCAAGAACACAATACAGACCAAAGACCTATTCCTGAACAATAAAATCCTTTTTATTACGAGATTTACCTAAACATTATACAATTTTAAACGTGAAATATTAACATGGCATATCCCAAGGTTCTACATGACCAAATGCCAGAAATTAAACTTAAAAACTATACAAGCATTTAATGATCACCAACAATCAAGACAAGGTCAGTAAACTGACCTTACTGATTCTGCTAGCAGGTATCAGTGCCCTTTTTTTTGCCATGATAAGGCAGTTTATCATGACACTTTTTATCGCTGGTCTTTTTACAGCGTTAGCATACCCACTTTATTCTTGGTTCAAAAAAGTGACTAAGAATAGAGAAGGGCTTGCCTCAGCTTTAACACTCGTCGTTATTATATTGGCTATTCTTTTACCATTAGGTGGATTAATCGCTATTGTAACCGCTCAAGCTATAAAAGCAGGTGAAACAGCCATTCCTTGGATTCAGGAAAATGCTTCACATACCAGCCAGATAAATGAGTGGATGAAAGACCTTCCCTACTATCAGGAGATTATACCATACAAAGATGAAATCCTGAAAAAAGCCGGAGATATTCTAAATGCCATCAGTAAACTTATTGTGGATGGAGCCACTAACCTGACCAAAAGCACTGCAAAGTTTGCGTTTATGCTGCTGATACTGGTTTACTCCATGTTCTTTCTATTTATCAGCGGCAAGGAACTTATTGACCGTATCCTCTATTATTTACCACTTAAAAAGGAAGAAGAAGAGGTCCTACTTGAAAAATTCACTTCTGTGACGCGTGCGACCATCAAAGGCACCTTTGTTATCGGGTTCTTGCAGGGAGCTTTGGCTGGTATTGCCTTTGCCGTAGTAGGTATTGACAGTGCGGTATTTTGGGGGGCATTAATGGCAGTTTTGTCAGCAATCCCCGGAATAGGAGCCCCACTTATTTGGGTACCTGCAGCCATAATTTTAGGCATCAATGGTGATTGGGGAAAAGCCATCGGCTTGTTTGTTTTCTGTGGTGCTATCGTGGGTAGTATTGATAATTTCCTAAGGCCAATTCTAGTAGGAAAAGATATCAAGATGCATGAGCTAATGATCTTTTTCAGTACACTAGGCGGCCTGTTTATGTTTGGCCCAATCGGGTTTATTATTGGACCAATTATAGCCGCACTTTTTGTATCCTTATGGGAAATCTATGGTGAGGTTTTCAAAAAGTTTTTGGTTCCGAACAATCAGGATAATGCATCAGATTTACCTAAGGAATAACTTTCGGTAAACAGGTTTTCGATACAAAAACTGCAACCACAGCACTGGAAGTAAAAAGATATCAGTTAACCATGTACCTGTTGAGAAACTAATATCATCCTGAATTTCAGTACCGTCTTCCTTTTTAATTAAAATGTGACGATGAGTCCATTTGCTCAGAAAAAAAGGAAGACGGATTCCTTTATCTACAAAATAAATCTTTTCAGGCATGGATTGCTGTTCTACAATCTTGCTAACCCACAACTGCTTAAACAGAAGGAAGTTCAATTCTAAATGCACTTCATTTCCAACAAGGCTTCCATCAAACCGCTGAACTTTAACTGGCGGAAACGGCGGGTTCAACTTATTGAAAAGTGAAACATCAAACCCCTGCCATACTTTCTCCAAAGGCTGCTCTACTTTTGTTTTAACAAGAATCCTCATTAGAAATATCCTTCTGCATAAAAATTTAAATTGGTCTACAACAGGTTAATTATACTTCCTTGCTCATCAAACGGATAAATAGAAATATCCAATTCCTTTTCAATTTCTACCTCTTCCCCATCTGTCCATTCATTGATCCTGTAGACAACTTCACCATCAAACATCAACCCACTAAATTCACTAATGGCAAACCTCTCAGGGCAAACTGCCGTCACTGTTTTACAATTAAAAGCTCGAGACAGTTTAAAGGCGGTATAGATTTCACGTTCCATACTGTTCTCCTCAGGTGTATTTTCCATCATCATCATTAATGGAAAATTGTTGTCCCTGTCTCCAAAAGTCAGGAAAATATAATCTTCACCAGCCATGTCATACCCTTTGTCAATATTGGTTTCTATAAAGTGAAACCCATCAAAGTGAATATTGACTTCCAATGTCCAGTCTGTATAGTAAAACTTCTTTTTAGGATAAATCCTATGAAGTTCCTGCACTACTTTTCTGTAAGAGAATTTGGCAGGAAACCCAATTGACTCTCCACTCATAAAATATCGTTAAAGCAATGAATAATGGATTATTTATGATAATCTGATAACAAGTCTTGTCAAGAAATTACAAAAACAATGCTACCCTTTTATCTTTCTTTGGAGTTCGTGTAAATAAACCTTCGAATATACAATTACTACATGACATAACATTTCAAATTACCCCAAAATTATTCCATATAGAATGTTATGATTTCTCATTCACCGAAATACCAAAAACAAACGGCTCCTTCCAAGATTTAGCTTGAAAGCAACAAAACACTTTGTAACTTGCCATTGATACCTATCAGGCAAGACATGAACAGCAAGGATAAAACTTTTAGAACTACTTTTCCTATTCAGTATAACGGACAGAAAATCAGCCTTAACAGCAACCTACTTTCTATAGGCTCCTGTTTTTCTGATAATATTGGAGAGAAACTGACTTACTACAAATTCAAGGCGGAAATCAACCCTTTTGGGGTCATTTTCAATCCATTGTCTGCCTTTAAACTCATTCGGATTGCCGCAGGACTTGAAAAACTGAAGACAAACCTTTTTACTGAAGTGGAAGGTATACATAGGCATTTTGACTTTCATTCTGATTTATCAGCAGCTAACGAAGAAACCCTTCACAACAAGATCAATAATCAGGTAAGAAAAGTGGGCAGAGCTATTGGGAGCACTAACTTCTTAATCCTGACATTTGGGACTGCATTTGTCTTCAGGCTAAACAAAAAGAATGAGATAGTTGCCAACTGCCACAAAATCCCTCAAAAAGAGTTTACACAAGAGTTGCTGACAGTAGAACAAATTGTATCGGGGTTTAAAGAGATATACCACTTGTTTCCTTCCTATACGCAAGTTATTCTGACTGTAAGTCCTGTTCGTCATACAAGAAATGGGATTCCTGAAAACAACCTGAGTAAATCTATCCTTAGGCTAGCTTGTCATCAGTTGGAGCAGCAATTTCAAAATGTCAGTTACTTTCCATCATATGAGTTGTTATTGGACGACTTAAGAGACTACCGCTTTTTCGCCTCTGATATGGTTCATCCTTCTGAAATGGCGATTGACTACATCTGGGAAAGGTTTGTGGAAAGCTGTTTCGAGGAGGGTGCCAAGTTGTTTATGCCTAAATGGGATAAAATCAGGAAAGCTCTTTCACACCGTCCATTCAATCCTGAAACGCTCGCCCACCAGAAGTTTCTGCAAAATACATTGACCAAACTCAAGCAGGTAACAGAGGTAAATGTGGAAGAAGAAATCGCAGACTTGGAAGCCTATATCAATAGCTTCCAATAGCCTGCGCATGTTGTTTACTTCAAAATAACTTCTCTGAAATATTGGCTGAAAATCGCTTGCGCTTTCTGTTTACTTTCCTCAGTGGGCGACTCAACGTCTTTCAGTTGATATTCCATTCCCAATTCTTTCCATTTATGTACTCCAAGCTTGTGATAAGGCAAAATTTCAATCTTTTCTACCTGCTTGTAATCCTTGAAATGTTGTCCCAGCTCATGCAAGTACTCTTCCTGATCAGTCCATCCGGGCACTAACACATAACGAAGCCACATAGGCTTGCCTGAAGCTTCCCTATATTCAGCCAGCTTCAAGGTTGATTCATTCGATACAGCGGTAAGTTTCTTGTGGACTTCCTCATTGATATGTTTGATGTCTAACAAGACAAGGTCGGTCATATCCAATAACTGTTTTACTTCATCATTGATAAGCCTTCCATTGGTATCCAAACAGGTGTGGATTTCCTTCTCCTTTAACTTCTCAAATAGATGAATCAGCTTACGTCTTTGCAA
The DNA here is from genome assembly GCF_036880985.1 of Limibacter armeniacum. NCBI lineage: Bacteria > Pseudomonadati > Bacteroidota > Cytophagia > Cytophagales > Flammeovirgaceae > Limibacter > Limibacter armeniacum. The sequence continues at coordinate 1,975,805 of NZ_JBAJNO010000008.1, read as the reverse complement.
AAGCGGCTCACCACCTGAAACAGTTACTCCTCCCCCTCTTCTGAAATAACTTTTCATGTTTTCAGCTCTTTTCACAATCTCATCCAAAGTGATAATTTTTCCGCCTTTTACATCTAAAGTATCAGGGTTATGGCAATATAGGCACCTGAATTGGCAGCCTTGGGCAAATACAACCAACCTGATACCTGGTCCATCATGGGTTCCAAAGGTTTCAATGGAATGAATTCTAAGCAAGTCCAGCTCCTGCTCATTTAAAAAAGATGCATCCTGTTGGGGTAAAATCATAGTTTTTTGATCATTTGGCGTATACAAATAAACCCGATAGCGATCACCCTTTGCGATCCGCTATCGGGTTCAAGACAAAGATAATGAAGTCTTGAATGTAATTTTGATGACTATTCTTTGTCTGGAGTAGGCATTCCCATTGGTTGTGCAATTGGGTAAATGCTGTAATCATGTGTATTGATCTTTACATCAGACTTTCCTAGTCCCTTTAAAGTGATCGTTGTTGTTTCATTTTCCTTCTTGTCCAATGCTGTCATTTCAGTCATCAACATGTTTTCACCTACAGGAATATCACCCAACATGTCCGCCAACTCTGGTGACTGTCGGAAACCACCCGGCATCATGGTCGTTGAGAAGTCTACTTTTGCCAGCCAGATATTGATCTTGCTGTCTTTGTCTTCTGCCTGATACTCCTCAGAGTTTAAACCGTTAATTTGTTTAACCCGACCTGTTTTCTTGAACTCAAGCTCTGTTACCTCACTTTCATTATCCTCATCCTGCATAGTGTATTCTTCCATTACACGACGAGATTCCTCATCCATAGTATGATGATCAGGATCAAGGCTCATAGCGATTGCCTGACGCTCACCTTTATTGTCTTTTGTAAAATTGAGCATCACTTTATTTTCAGTATCAAATACGGACATCACTTCCATTCCTTCCGTACTTTCACTGTCTCCCACCAACGGTTCCAATGCCATATAGCGTTCCTTGTCGCTGATATGGTAGACCACATCAGCGTGGTGTTCTTTATCACCTTTGGTTTCTTTCGAGACGATTTCGTAATGCAGGCGGGTATCAAATGAATAGTCATCCCTGATATTATCTAGAAGATCCTGACTGTCTCCACCTCTGGTAGCCATATCTTTCCACATTTTCAGGGCTTCCTCTTCCTGTTTGTCTTTGACTGCTTCGGTTGGTTGCTTCTTCTTTTTAAATAGATTGCCAATATCCTCTGCTGTCTTTTCTACCGAACTTTTTTCCTTTGCTGGATTCTCTTCCTGACAGAATGCAGGCATATCAATAAAAGTCAGGCTAATCAGGGTAATAATGGTAAGTAGTTTTTTCATAGCAGCTACAGTTTGGTCACATCGCTGCCACATAAGCTTACATGATGAAGCCTACTGAAAACATTGGTAACAGCGATTTTCCATCAAAACAATATTTGATGGAAAATCGTCCGCCTGATCTGTTAAAATCTTCTAAACACAACACAAATATTTACCTGTAAAGGTTACTGCTTTTCACAGTATTGTTTTAAAACTGAGAGTGCTTGTTGATAGTTTTTGGACATTTCTTCTTTAAATCCTCCAACTGAAGCAATAAATCGTGCAAATAAGTTAAATCCAAAATCACCAGTTTCTTTCCACTTCACTAAAGTTTGCCCTGCTCCCTCTTCAATGGTAAAAGCTCCGTCTGAAACAAAAGCTCCATCATTGGTTACCAACCTCACTTCCACTGATATTGGAGGCATTGCTTTTACGACTTCCAAATGGCTGACGCTTCCATCCTCCAATTGCCAAGTCATTCTACATCCTACTCCTTTCGAAGGACCTGTATAATTTACCGCCAGTCGCTGATCATTTTCAGTATTAACAAAAGCCCAATGATCCCAATTGCGCAATTCATTAATCTGATCAAACACTTCAGTTGCTGGAGCTGCTATCAAAACACTCTGCTCTAACTCATACTTTGAAGGCAACATCAGCGCTATCAGGGCAAAAATTCCCAAAGCCAACAACACTCCCAAAGAAAATGCCCTTATGATTCTCATAAAATGAATTATTTTTAGTTGAAATTGTTATTTTAGTGTATCGACAAAATAAACAAGTAACAAACACAGTTCATAATTCCTTTTAACAAGAGTCATCAACAAACCTGATAATTAATACCATTAATTTTAATATATTATAATTCCTGTCAGTTGATCCCTACGACTCTTAACATCTTTTAAGTCACATTATAACTTACTTTAATTACTGCTTCTTGAAGGTACTGACGCACAGTACTATATTTGAAGGTACCCAACAGCGGTAAAAGGTTTATTCATTCAGCATATGAAGATTAATTTAGCAAAGCATTTTAATAAAACTCAAAGCTCTTCAGGCAAAGCATTCTGCTGCTTGTTGACGCTTGTTTTGCTTCATTGTCCAAAACTATGCTGGTCACAGTCAAAAGTACAGGCTGACTCTACAAAGGCTTTTGCGATTTCCCCTTCCTTGGCAATCAAGAGAAAGCAGATCGATTTGCAACAAAAAGACTCTCTACTGGACTTAATCTACCAAAAGGAGTTTCTGCGTGACAGCGTTGATACCCAAAAATCTGAAGCATTTTATCATACCCTAAAATATAAAGCTGATAACAACCGGTTAACCTCAAGGTTACATGGTTGGCTTATCAGAAATTATTCCTATTCAACTACAGAAAGTCCTGTTATATTGGAGGATGCGCCTGTGCATGAATGTCATGAAGGTAAAATCATACGACATGTCAATATTGTAAGGCTGAAACCATTTGACGGTAACGTTAGAAACCCTAACAGGAAAGCTTCAACTGCTGTAGGAAAGTTGGGTAATAAGCTACATACCCGCACAAGAGAACACGTCATCAAGAAAAACTTGCTTTTTGACTCATTTGAATACCTGAACAGTCAAAAGCTGGAAGATAATGAGCGCCTTTTGCGTTCCCTTCCATTTATTGAAGACGCAGTCATCAAAGTATGTGAAGTTGATGAAGCTACAGTAGATATCGAAGTCATCGTCAAAGACCAATGGTCAATTGGTGGTAGTGTTTCTCCAAGAAGTACCGATCGCTTTAATGCATCGCTCTACGACCAGAACTTTATGGGACTGGGACAAACAGCTATGGCGGGTGTTCGTGTCAATGGCACCTCAGAAGATAAACCTTTTGGCTGGACAATGGGCTACAAGGTCAACAACATTGCCGGTAAGTTTGTAAACGCTCAATTCCTTCATCGCGATGACTTTGAGATGAAAGCCACAACTGTTGCTGTAGAGAAGCCTTTTGTTACCCCTGAAGATAAATTTGCTGGTGGTGTACAAGTGGGTAGTGTACTGCTACGAAATGAAAGGATACAAGAAGACTCCACTTTTCAGGATGACAGCTATAATTTTGCGGATTTATGGTTCGGTCAAACGCTTTCACTTAAAAGAAAACCTGATGGCAGCAGGGTAAGAACTGAACTGGCAACAAGAGTTTATTATCAGAAGTATCTGCTAAGACCATCTGATGTTGATATCAATAGCTGGTACAAATACCACAATTATAACCTTTACCTAACTGAAGTAAGCCGATCTTCCAGAAACTATGTAAAATCTAACCTGATTTTCGGTTACGGTCGTACAGAAGATATTCCTGTAGGATACAGACTTTCGGTTTCAGGTGGACTTGAAAGCAGTGAGTTTGGAGAAAGATTCTATATGGGTGGCGCTGCTAAAGGAGGAAAATTTATTGGTTCTCTCGGTTATTTGAGAGGAGCAGTTGAAACAGGAACGTTTATCAGAAACCAAAAACCTGAGCAAACCACCATCACAACAGAACTAAATTACTTTACACACCTTTTTAACCTTGGCAATACTTCAGGTCGTTTCTTCCTAAATACTTCATATGTATTGGGACTAAACATGTTTGAAAATGATGGCCTTCAGGTTGATAGAGGACATGGTATATCCGGACTTTCTGGAAATGAAATGCGAGGACAAAAAAGATTGTTGATCAATGCTGAAACTGTGCTTTTTGCTCCTTGGTATTCCTATGGGTTTCGATTTGCCTTTTTCACATTTGGAGACTTTGCTTTTCTGGCTGACAAAAGCAATGACAACCTGCTGAAAAGTGACAAGTTCAGTACTTTTGGTGGAGGAATCAGGGTTCGTAACGAACACCTTGTCTTCAATACTTTTGAGCTGAAAGCAGGTTACCTGACCAAGACCTTCAATAATTCCCCACATTTTATGATCGAAGTGGGTACACACTTTAGTTTGAACTTGGAAGACTTTGATACAAAAAAACCAAAGGCCCTTCCTTTTGAATGAAGCAATATTCATTATCTTGTAACGGACAAACCTATTTACCTTTAGGGTACAATACAATGTTTGGATACTGAAACTGATGTTGCATTCTTTCAAACTATTGGCAACCCCATAATGATTGACCTCACTTACACCAACGAGTATTCGCAGTTTCTTGAACTGCAAAATATGAAAGTACATTACCGTGATGAAGGAAAAGGATTTCCTTTGGTTTTGCTACATGGAACATTTGCCTCTTTACATACATGGGATGGCTGGACTGAATTACTCAAACACCGATACCGTATCATTAGGCTTGATCTTCCTGGCTTTGGACTTACAGGGCCACGACCTGACCGTGTTTACTCCGTTGGCACTTATGTAAACTTCCTAAAAGCATTTCTTGACCAAATAGGCATTGACAAATGCTATATGGCTGGTAGTTCACTTGGCGGATGGATCACCTGGGAGTTTGCCTACCGTTATCCTCGAATTGTAAGAAGAATGATTCTGATTGACGCTGCAGGCTTCAATGACAAGGACAGTATTCCTCTTGCATTCAAACTATTTCAGAATCCAATACTCAAAGGCATTCCGCAACTTAAGTCGTTGGCTGAGATCGTCAACACACCTAAAAAAGTAACTGAAATTTTTTTACGAAATGCCTATGGAGACCCTTCCCGTATTTCAAAGAAAACAATTCAACGCTATCACGATATGACATCCCGTAAGGGAAACAGGGAGGCTTTTTTGACCATTGCCAATGCCAACTTTGATGACAGTTCCAAGCATGTAAAAGAAATAGAGACTCCAACCTTGGTACTTTGGGGAGACCATGACAGATGGATACCTATTGCCAATGCCTACAAGTTCAATTATAGCCTAATCAACTCACAACTGATTATTTATGAAGGGGTTGGCCATATTCCAATGGAAGAAGTCCCTGAAAGGTCTGCCAATGATGCTTTGCACTTTTTGGAAAGCTCTATACTTGAACGAAATAGAAGTATCCAAACAGCATTGTTGTGTGACCTATATCCTGAAAAGGTACAAGCTGCCTCTCCTATTTTCAAGCTCTACGGTGGACTGGTCAAAACATTTCATGGTAAGGTAGTGACTATTCGGGCAAACTTTACCGAAGCAGTTGAGGATGTGCTGAGAGAAGGTGGTAAAGGGAAAGTTTTGGTTATCGACAACGGCGGCTTACTCAGAAATGCCATCATTGGATTGGATCAAGTCAGGTTGGCGCATGACTACAGCTGGGAAGGTATTGTAGTTTATGGTACTGTCCGAAACTGGGAAGCTATCAAAAGAATTCCTGTTGGGATAAAGGCCTTGGCAACCTTTCCGATGTATACACCGCCCGACCAAGAAATTCATGAAAGAAATACTTACCTCAATATCGCTGATATTTCGTTGGAAGATGGCAATTTCATTTATGCCGATTCTGATGGCATTGTGGTTTCAAGCAATAATTTATTTTATTGATCAGACAAAAAAATCCCCTGCAAAGCCTTGCCTTACAGGGGTTACCTTCTTGTTTCTCCCTCTCCCTAATAATCACTTTGAATTATTTTTCATCAGAATAATTGCCTCTTATATCAGGCTGATTTAACTGATTCATTAGTTTTTGGTGACGATCTATCATCATTTTTTTCATCTCTTCAGGTGATTTACTGAAAAACGAATCATTCTTCAGCTCCTGCTCATTTAAAAGAGAATCAAATTCTTTGTCCGTATCACTGAATTGATGAAAGAATGGATCATCAAAAGGGTCTGCTTCTTGTGAGTTAGCCCCCTTAATGTCCGGCCCAAACATTTGGCTTATGGCAGAATCTCCCCCTACCATATGCGACCGATGTCTTTTCACTACTGTTTTACCTCCATATTCATCAGTATAGGTATAGGTAAATGTAGAATCGTACCCGATTATATTTCCCTGATCATCTTTCTGTTCATTTACCTCAATTTTAATATCAGGCTCTTTAGCAGGTTTGACCGAAGATGATTGTGCATAGGTTGTTAATGGACTGATCACAACTGTTCCCAGTACGATCAAAAAGTATTTTATAATGTTGTTAGTCTTCATATCCTCTCTCTGTGTTAAGCCGAAAATCAACTTATTGACGCGAATGCTTCTATGATTCAACTTAAATTCGTGCTACTTTCTAAAGTTTAATTAACGATTTAAACGCCAAATAATAAATCGCAATTGCCTGATTTTTAGATTATATAACATTTTTATGATTCTCAAACACTTCTTTTTAACTGTTTTGAACTCTCTATAAAGACCATGTGCATACATCTTTAAAACTAGAAAACAACGTTTGACCTTTAAGCTGAAGCAATACACCCTTCCCCTCTTCTTGATTCAATCTTAATGTCTTTCCTGCACCACAGCTACTCATTGTTAAGCTATAAGTCCCATAATTCCACTCCTTTTAGATATGAAAAGTGAGTTACCTTATTCGACCATAGGTATTCTCGCATTATTTTATTAAAATTTATTTACCAATAACACTATCAGATTACCACAACCCACCACTATCAAAGCCTAATATGAATTACATTATAAGGGAAATGGACAGTCAGGACATTCCTGAAGTGAGTAAGCTTATACTCTCTGTTGCCAGGAAGTTCAATTACAATGAATACTCCTATGAGGGCAAATCAACATTTGAAGCTGCCCATAGTCCTGAAGGTATCCATAGGCTGGTAAAGTTCTGTATTAAATTCTTTGTACTGGAAAAAGAGGGGGAAATATTGGGGGTTATCAGCATCAAGGAAAAAAAGCACCTCTTCCAACTCTATGTCAAATCAACCGCCCACCGAAAAGGGTACGGTGCTAGATTATGGAACTATTCTGTCCAAAAACTCCAGATGTCAGGTAAGGTAACTGTTAATGCATCCAAATATGCCGTTCCATTCTATAAAAGGCTCGGTTTTGAACCAACAGGAGAGGTTGATTACAGAGGTGGCTTTACTTCTTACCGAATGATCACGACTTTAATGGCTGATAATCCGTCTATTTCATAAGGTCAGAAAAAGAGTGGTATTTCTATTCCCGAAATTTAAATTGCCTGTAATAATTATTTGCTACATTTGCGGTCAGACATTATTTAGGATAATCCCCATAAAACTTTTTCAAAGGGACTAAATACCAAATTTTAAGATCATGGCAACGGCACTCAAAAATCTGAGCGAATACACCAAAAAGAAAAATATTGATATCAGCAATAAGAAATTTGCAGTAGTTGTTTCAGAATACAATCCTGAAATTACGGAAGCACTTTATGAAGGCGTTACTGAAACTCTCTTGAATGAGGGTGCAAAACAGGAAAACATCTTCCGTGAAGATGTGCCAGGTGCATTTGAGCTGACATTAGGTGCGCAGTATATGGCGCAGATTGAGGAGGTAGATGCAGTTATTATCCTTGGCTGTGTAATTCAGGGAGAAACAAAGCACTTTGACTTTATTTGTGATGCAGTAGCACAAGGTATCACCAACGTTTCCCTAAAATACAACAAACCTGTCATCTTTGGACTACTTACACCAAACACCCAACAGCAAGCGTTGGACAGAGCAGGAGGAAAACACGGCAACAAAGGGGTTGAAGCTGCTGTGGCAGCAATCAAGATGTTGGGATTTAACCAACAGTAATAGCCAGAAATGGAAAAACGACAGAAGTTCCATGTACATAAAAACACATGGAACTTCTGTTTAAATAATAAGATTTTAAACAAACGATCATCTTGTCTTGTAACTAAGTAAGTTCTCAGATTTGTGTCATTACTAATACAATTATCAGTAATGGCTCCGCACTCCAATGATTTAGTTTGGAAGTCACTTTGTTGGTCTGCTCTGTTTCCTGCACTGATATAGCTTACCTAACCATTATGCAAGCCAAGCACAACAGATTTACCTGTTATGTGGAAAGAAACCGCCAATTCCATCCTTAAATATAGAATTTTCATCCTGATAGGGTTGGTCGTGTCTACCCTTTTTATGGGGTATTACGGCAGAAATGTCAAGATGTCTTATGAGTTTATGCGTATCATTCCGGAAACGGACTCAGCCATGATTGCTTATGAGCAATTCAGGGAGAAGTTCGGGGAAGATGCCAACTCATTTGTAATCGGAGTCAAGGACCCTGCACTCTTCAAGCTTGAAAACTTCAAGAAGTTTAAGGCGCTGGGTGATAAACTGACTCAATTAAAGATGGGGAAAGATGACCTCTCACATCTGAAAATGAGTGAATCAGCCAAAGACTCCTTACTCAATAAAGGTATCAATGGCGTTATTTCTCCAGCCAACCTTTACTACCTATCTCCAGACAGGGTACAGCAAAAATTTGAACTCAAGAAGTTCTTCCCTACAGTGCCTGATACCCAAGCTCAACTGGATAGCATCCTGAATGAGGCTCACAAGATCAAGTTTTATGAAAATACCATCTTCGGAAAAGACGGTGCTACACTGATGGCAGTGTCGATGGATCCCAGCATTCTGAACTCTGAAGCACGTATTCCTTTGATGGAAAAGCTGATGGATATTACCACAGCATTTGAAGAAGATACTGGTATTCACCTTTACTATGCAGGTCTGCCTTATGTAAGAGCCATTATGGCTGATCAGGTTAAATCAGAACTTACACTGTTCCTGATGCTTTCAGCTGCTGTCACTGCCTTGGTACTGTTCCTCTTTTTCCGCTCCATTTCTGCGGTAGTGGTACCACTTACCATGATTGGTGTGATTGTAGTGTGGATTATGGGTACACTAGGACTTTTGGGCTACAAGATTACAATCCTTACAGGGCTTTTACCTCCGGTATTGATCGTAATTGGTATTCCTAACTCCATTTACTTACTCAACAAGTACCATCAGGAGTATAGCCGAAGCAGAGACAAACGCAAAGCACTAACTACGGTTATCAAGAAAATCGGGGTAGTAACGCTGATTACCAATACAACCACTGCCATTGGTTTTTGTGTATTGGTATTAACAGGGATTTCTGCCATGCAGGAGTTCGGTATTGTTGCAGGTATCAACATTGCTGTGACATTCGTAATCAGTATCCTGTTTATTCCTGCGGTATTCTCTTACCTTCCTGAGCCAGACACACGTCACTTGAAGCACCTTAACTTCAAAGGAACTCAAGGAATCATTCACCTGCTGGAGGTAGCGGTTACACATTACCGAAAAGTTGTATATATCATAACAGCCATTATCATTGTCATCTCTTTCTTTGGTGCCTACAAGATTAAAGCTGTATCACATATGGTTGATGACCTGCCGGAAGATTTTCATGTAAAGTCAGACCTCAGGTTCTTTGAAGAGCATTTTAAGGGAGTAATGCCATTGGAAATTGTAGTTAATACCCAAAAGAAAAAAGGGTTCCGCAGAAATGGTGTACTTGAAAAAGTTGATGAGATACAACAGTACTTAGCGAGCAATCCTGAGATTACGCCAGCTGTTTCTTTGGTCACACTGCTGAAAACCGCCAATCAGGCGTTTTATGGAGGAGATACGGTCAACTACAGGCTGCCCTCCCGATATGAGTTAGCTTATATCATGAAGTATCTGGGTAACCAAACAAATGAACAGAAACAAATCAGTACCAATTTCTCAGACAGCACAGGTCAATACCTGAGACTTTCGATGAAGGTAGCCGATATCGGTTCAATTGAGATGGATACACTGGTTAATAGAGTGACCAAAAAGATTGAAGGAGATATTCTGAAAGACACAGACCTCACTGTAGATGTAACTGGTACTACCCTGATCTTTATTAAGGGTAATGAGTTCCTAATCAAAAACCTGAAGCAAAGTATGTTGATAGCTTTTGTACTGATTGCTATCATCATGGGCACATTGTTTGGGAACCTGCGTATCGTGATCATATCACTTATTCCAAACCTGATACCGCTACTGTTTACAGCAGGTATCATGGGGTATTTCGGTGTACCATTGAAGCCTAGTACAGCAATCATCTTCAGTATTGCCTTTGGTATTTCTGTTGATGACTCCATTCACTTCCTTGCCAAATACCGACAGGAAATGAAACTATTCAATGGAGACCTGAAAAAGGCTTTGATTGTCAGTATCCGTGAAACAGGTACAAGTATGTTGTATACTTCAATTGTTCTGTTTTTCGGCTTTATCATCTTTATATTCTCGGCATTTGGAGGCACGATCGCACTAGGTTTACTAACCTCAATCACATTATTGGTTGCGATGATTACAAACCTGATATTACTTCCATCACTGCTTTATACATTTGATGTACGTAGAACAGACCTGAAACCAATTGTGGAAGGAGCTGATGAGTTTTACTTTGAAGATGAGGATGAGGAAATTGACTTATCCATGATCAGAAAAGAAGACGAAGAGTAATTTCAAATTATGATCATAAAAAGCCCATCAGTACAACTACTGATGGGCTTTCGTTTTTTAGTGGATTTTTTATTGGGTAACCTTAGTTTGATTAATAAGATCTTGTTTTAAATTCCTGAACACATACTCATGTTCTTGCTGAATACCCCACTCTTCTAAAGGTTTCCAATAAAACCTTGGATAAAGCTCAGAAGTATAAGTAGTTGTCCTTACCATCTTACAGTTTCCATCCTTTAACGACTCAAATGTGTAAATTGCCTCTTTAAAACCTAACCACTTCCTTCCAGTAAGTTGATAATCTATAACATCCATCTTTAGGATTTTTCCTCGCTCAAGTTCAGTAATTTCCTCTACGATTAAACCTCCCTCAAAGTAACAGGTCCTATGACCTCCAACTTTTTCCTCTTCCAAGATACACTTTTGAGGTACAGGCAAATCTAGCTTCATCAAGAATGGCTTTTCAGCGTCTAATGTGTCAACAGATTTAATAGCGTCATATACCTGACCTGTTGAATAGGGCAATACGATTTCTGTACTAACTTCTTCTATGACTTTTTTTCCATTAATAAACTGGCCTTCTCCTATACCAAGAAGAATAAACAGCAAGAACGGTGATATAACTATCTTTAAGGTATTGGGTAACACACGTTTTTCTTTTCGTAACCTCAGAAATCTTTTAATGAGGATTCCTATAAACATTGCAGCAAAAACAATTGGCAATGACATTAGAACACAAATCATCCCTTCTAACCCTCCTAATAGTAACATTATTAAGAATAATACAATAGAAGACATTAGACCGTAAAAACTCCAACTCTTAAAAGTTGACTCTCCTAAAATATAACCTAATGTAAAAGGTAAAAACACAAAAAAAGACAAGCCATACCCGATAAGCTCATAGTGAAGCATTAAAAAACCTAGTGTTAAAAAAGTTAGGGTTACAATTGATGATAGAATAAATTTTTTCATTGATACAGTGATTATGTAAAAAATTGAGTTGCTATAAAAATAGAAAAAGCCTTCCCTAAATAAATAGAGAAGGCTTTAATATATCATTTAACTCCCAGATTTATAGCACTTCAATTTGCGTATGCAGCAAATCCTCAAAAGTTTCCCTTCTTCTGATCAGTTTTGCTTCACCTTTATAGATCATTACCTCAGCAGGTCTGAATCTAGAGTTATAATTTGAACTCATACTGAATCCGTAAGCACCAGCATTTTTCATGGCAAGTACATCACCTTGTCTTACCTCATTCAGTTTACGGTCACTACCAAACGTGTCTGTCTCACAGATATATCCAACTACATCATACACACGCTGTGTGCCTTTTGGATTTGAGATATTGACAATGTCATGGTGAGAACCATACATCATTGGACGGATCAAGTGGTTCAAACCAGAATCTACCCCTGCAAAAACCGCTGCAGGGCTATGCTTGATCACGTTTGTGCTTACCAAAAATACACCAGACTCACTCACCAAATATTTACCTGGCTCAAACCAAAGTTCTAGCTCACGACCATATGACGCACAGAATTTTTTGAATTCACGGCTCATGTCACGACCTATCGCCTCAATGTTTGTAGTAATGTCATTTTCCTTATAGGCAACCTTAAAGCCACTACCCATATCCAGGAACTGAAGATCAGGGAAATGTTGAGCCTCATTGAACAACACTTCTGCTGCCATCAGGAACACTTCACTTTCAAGGAAATCCGATCCCGAGTGCATGTGCAAGCCTACTACATTCAGGTTAAAGTGCTCAACTACCTTGCGTACATGGCGCATCTGGAATACCGAAATACCAAACTTGGAACCAATGTGTCCTACCTGAATCTTAGAGTTACCTCCTGCAGTCAGGTGTGGGTTCACTCGGATACAAAGTGGCACCCTGTTTCCAAACTCTTCACCAAATTGCTCCAGAATACCGATGTTATCAATATTGATGACAACACCATACTCAACAGCCATTCTGATTTCTTCGAAAGACACACAGTTCGGTGTATAAAGAATCTGCGTAGGCTCAAACCCTGCATGAAGCGCCATCTGCACTTCCTGAATTGATACAGTATCAATCTCCACCCCTGCCTCTTTCATCAGCTTCAGGATATTGATATTGGACAGCGCCTTCATGGCGTACTTCAACTTAACCTGAATATCTGAGAACGAGCCTCTCAGTTTTTCAATCTGTGCCACAATTCTGTCCGCATCATATACGTAGACTGGTGTTCCAAACTCATTGCAAACCTCTAGCAGGTCTACACCTTGCATTTCGTATCTTCCGTTGTTCAGTTTCATTTCTCTTATTCAGTTTTTGAGATCGGTACCTTCACCTTTATGTACCTTGGTCATTATGTAACATATTTTCCAATAAACATTCAATATGTTATTTGAATCCCTAAAAACTTAAAAGGTTGTTACATTTTTATCCCTGACAAAGGTGATTTTAATCTGATTATTGTACAAAAGTTTCAATAAATAATACGTTTTAAAACACCTTTGTTTTATTTATAACTAACAGTGTGAATTCATAAAAATATGAAAGTAAATACACTAAAACCCTATTCCCATCACAATCAGATAAATGAATGATTATTTTTCGAATGAATTTGAATTGTGCATGATTTTATTGATTATTGAAGAATTAATATGATTATATTTTTATAACTCTATCAACAATGAAAAAAGTAATACTTGGCTTCTTTCTGCTACTTTTGGGACTTGTAGCCGTTTTGGTTTTCAATACCCTTACATTCGAGTCAAAGCAAATGGAAGTTGCCTCTCTAGACTCATCATCACTTCCATCTATTGATAAGGAAGTTATTCAGCACCTTTCTACTGCCGTTACTTATCCTACCGTTTCTCATGAAGGGGGTGCCAATTTTGACACTGCGGCGTTTCTTGGGTTACATCACTATATAGATTCTACTTTTGAACAGGTGGCTACTCAACTTAAAAAAGAGACAGTCAAAGAATTCAGCTTGCTTTATACATGGGAAGGTACAAACCCTGACAAAAAGCCTATCATCTTGCTAGGTCATATGGATGTAGTACCAGCTGAAGGCAAGACACTGGAAAGCTGGACAGAAGCACCATTCAAAGGCACAATCAAAGACGGATACATCTGGGGAAGAGGAACCCTCGATGACAAAATTTCTGTTTTCGGTATTCTAGAAGCTGTAGAGCAACTGATAAAAGATGGGTTCAGACCAGAGCAAACCATCTATTTGGCATTTGGTCATGATGAAGAAATTGGAGGTACAGGTGCTGAAGCGATCGCTGCACTACTTGAATCACGTGGCATCAAGGCTGCCTATGCAATGGACGAGGGAGGACTCGTGTCTAGTGGTATTGTTCCAGGTATCCAAAACAAGCAAGTAGCGCTGATCGGTACAGCAGAAAAAGGCTACCTGTCTGTACACCTTCAAGTAAACCTTGACGGCGGACACTCTTCGATGCCTGCCAAGGAAACTGCCATTGGCTTGTTGTCAAATGCGGTGGTTAAGCTTCATGAAAGCCCAATTCCGGCAAAACTTTCAGACCCTGTTCTTGACTTTGCCTCGTATGTAGGTCCTGAGATGCCATTCGTTGAAAAAATGGTTTTTGCTAACCTGTGGCTTTTTGAGCGTGTACTGATCAACATCTATGAAAAGTCTCCTTCTGGGAATGCGACAGTTCATACCACACAGGTTCCTACGATCTTTAACAGTGGTGTTAAAGACAACCTGATTCCTACAGAAGCCAACCTGACGATGAATTTTCGTCTATTGCCTGGAGACAGCAAGGAAGAAGTATTGGAACATATCAAAAGTGTTATCAATGATGAACGTATCAAGGTTTCAGTAGTCAATAATGTAGGTGAGGCAACAAGTCCATCCAAATCATCTTCTGACTCATTCAAATCGATTCAGAAGACAATTACTGAAGTTTACCCTAACACGATGGTTTCACCATACCTCACAATTGCAGGAACTGATGCTAAGCATTATGAGCATGTAGCGGAAGATATTTACCGTTTCCTGCCGACGGTGTTTGACAGCAATGACCTGAGAAGGCTTCATGGTATTGATGAGCGTATCAAGACGGAGGACTATATTCGTGCAGTACAGTTCTACTATCAGCTCATTCGTAACTCACAAGGGAAAAGTGAGCAGAAAGCTGAAATCGCAGCTGAATAAGCACTGACATATAATTACCATATTAAAAAATCCTTTGGGCTAACCTATTTAAGCTCAAAGGATTTTCTTATTTACACAGAATAAGTAAGTATTGAATTGGAATAGAGATTTTCTACTATAATCCTTTCTCATTTTATGAGGTACTAAATGAACGTGAATTATGGATTATACCGCTCTTTCAGAGCTGAAAATATCGCTTACATGACAATGGACTAAAGTCCATCACTGATATATTTTGTCCCTTTGGGACTTATGCCATGAAAGGGCCTTATACAATAGCGACATTTCAACCCATAACTCACTTTAAATGATAACATTACCCAGTTCAACCCTTTCAGGGTTATGATATAATGAATGCTGACAACTCCGGATTGTCATCTGGAGCTAATATGGTTTGTTTCCTTCAGAAACGGTGTTTGTTGTAAGAGAAAAGATCCCAAAGGGATTCAATAATGGTAGCCGTAGGCAAAAGCCTGCGGTATAAGTAAATCACATTTATCCAACTTCAAAGGAGTTGAACCTATAAATCATGGAAGCGTTTAAAACTTCCGATTTTTATGATATATCTGCTTATTTACCCAGTTAAATCAACAAATCTGTCTGATTTCATGTTGACTCTTCCGAAAACAATTAAACATAAAAGTATCCAATGATTGATATCAAAGGTAAATCAGCCATTGTAACAGGTGGTGGCAGTGGTGTTGGCAAAGCAATTACAACAGCATTGGTCAAAGAAGGCGTGAATGTGATGATCGCCTCTAGAAGGAAAACACTTCTAAAGGAAATAGCAGAAGAATTGAATGAACTCGAAGGAGGGAAAGTAATCTATTCGGAGCTTGATGTTCGTAGCAAAGCAGAATGTCAGTCCGTGGTAGATAAGACATTGGAAGCTTTCGGCCAAGTAGATATTCTTGTCAACAATTCTGGTCTTGGTGTTGGCTCACTGGTTGTGGATACTTCAGAAGAGGATTGGGATATGGTGGTAGACACCAACCTTAAAGGTACTTTTCTTATGTCACAGGCGGTTTTGCCTAATATGATCAAAAGAAAGACAGGGTATATTTTAAATATTGCATCACAAGCCGCCAAAAGAGGATATGCTCAGGCGGGAGCATACTGTGCTTCCAAGTTTGGTGTTGTCGGACTTGCCGATGCATTGCAGGAAGAAGTTTATGAGCATAACATATTGGTACATAGCCTCTGCCCTGCCTTGATTCAAACTCCTGAACCTAAAAGTCAGGAAGAATTGAAATCGGATTTGCTACAGGTACAACACATTGCCGATACAGCTCTATTTGTACTTAAACAACCTAGTACGGTCAAACTGGACGATATAGGACTTTATGCCAGACCAACCGGAAGAACACGATCATAACCCTTACAATTGCTGCAACCTTTCCAATAAAGGTTGCAGCTCATTCCTTACCTAGCAAAAGTACCGATCGCTTTGATCAGTAACCAACGTAGCAACAAAACCCATGGAAATCCATGTAACAGAAGGTCTCCCCAATCGATCAATGACATGCCGTTGGCTCCACCTGCTACCCATCTGATTTATGGGGTTCAGGAACAAAAGGAGCCAAACCTATGGTAAAGCACAATAACAAAATCCATTTCCAATTATTCAGTATACCCATAATTACATTTGATCTAACTCTCCCTGTTTTACAGCTTTGATTACCTCAGCTTAAAGGTGTTTTAAGGTTTTCTTGAATTCTATCAGAGGTTTAAAAGGTCCATACTTATGTTGTTCAGCAGGAAAACTATCCGCAAAAGGTGGATAAGGTGAATCAACCGGCTTTCTTGAAATATCAGGAAAATCTTTTTCAGTACCTTCCTTTAAAGGTCGAGAATGTGAGTTGATAAATGCAGCTACATCATAAGCTTCTTCATCTGTCAGGATTGGGTTTTCATAAGTAGCCCCTAAAGGCATATTTCCTTTGATAAACCTTGCGGCTGTCAGTACCCGATGCATCCCTGCCCCATGATTGTAGCTGTCTTTTCCCCAAAGAGGCGGATAAGTATACCCTCCACCCTCAAGGGCTTGACCTTGTCCATTTTTTCCATGACAAACAGCACATTTTTGGGCATAAAGCATTTTACCATTCTCCAGATCTACCTTTCGGTCAGGAATTTCAATATTAACAAAACCCTTTCCTTTCAACACCTCTCCTACCGGCACTTCTTTACTTAGCCAAGTCATATATGCGATCATGGCTTTCATTTCTTTCCCATCCAATGGCAGCTTTTTACCATTCATACTTCGCTCCATACACCCATTGATGCGTTCCTCCAAAGTACCAATGGTATTTTCACGTCCCCTATATTGAGGAAACCTTCCCGTAATCCCAACATATGGAGCTGCATACATTTTTTGGCCTGCACCCAAGTGGCAATTCTTGCATGCAAGGTTATTTCCGGCAAACCTCATGGTAGGGTTTTCCACTTGTGGTCCAATGTAGTGGGAAGTATTTGAAATTAAGTCAAATCCATACTTGATATATTCGTTTTCCATTCCGGAAGACAATTCTTCAGGATTTTTCTCCTGATAATAATCGACAGGAACAGTGGCAGGCAATACCTCCTGACTACCTGTTGAAGTAAACTGTATCGAAAACAAAGGTTGATCCTTCCCTTCCCGCAACAATAAATACGAAAAACCTGAGGCTATTATCAGAAGTAGTGTTGCCAACACTACAACTAACCTTGTCAAGGTTACCAAAGATTTCAAATTGAAGTTATCCATGTTTATCTAATTGAATAATAAAATACACACACAAACATATATACATTTTATCATATATTGAAATAAACATTTGAAATTTTGACTAACTAAACAGTTTCATATAACATATGAAAGAAAAAAGCCACCTCAGAATCAGCTTCTTCGATGGCTTTAATCCTACCATACAATTCAAATATTCACTCCAATTCAATTCAACTCAAAACTTTATAACAACCTCAACAATTCAATTAGTATTATATTTTGATATTATCAAATATGCCAAACTATTATTTTACATTAATACCAATTTTCAGTGATTTTATATATTAAAAACAAAAACCGCCTTAGGAGTACCCTCCCTTGGCGGTTCTAAACTGTCTGAAATAATAGATCTGATAGAATTGCAATGCCTTCACACCCATGTAATCCGTTTGCTGCCTTCAAAATAAAGCCTCCCCTACCAGACTTTTGTCCAGTAAGTGGTTTATCAAAGCTAGTGTCCGTTAGTTTTACGCCTTTAGAGACTTTAGAGCTTCAGCAACTCCCCGAACTACATAATCATTGAATACTCCTAATAATCAATTTCTTGGCATGAGGGATTTCACCCTACAAAATCCTGTCTTCTTAGCTAAATTGTTATTTGGAAATGAATGCCATTCCATAAGAATGGCACTCAAGAATATTTGCACTTTTAACTTAATTTTTCAGCATTTTTCCTGTTGCAACCACTTTTCCATCTGCCTTCAGGATGTAGATGTACATGCCTGTTGTCAGTGAAGAAGCATTGAACTCTACTTGATGCTCACCAGCAGACTGATTTCCTTGGTTCAGTGTTGCCAGTTTCACACCTTGGAAAGTATACACTTCAATCGATACTTCTGCATTGAATGGCAGATCGTAACCGAATGTAGTAGTACTTGCTACAGGGTTAGGGTAGTTACCCAAGTTCAATTTTGCAGCCAGCTGATCATCGATACCTAGTGGCTCAACTACCACTACATCAAATGTTGCCGATACTGACTCCATACCATCTGTTGCTGTAATGGTTACAGTTACTGTACCCAGATCCAGCAATGTCAGGCTCATCTTACGACCATACACTACAATATCAGTAGCAATTGAGTCATTAGAGATTTCAATTGAATACTTAAGTTGGTCTCCATCCTCATCTACAAACAGGTCAGAGAAATCAAAAGTAAATGACTCTTGGTCAAGTCCAACTTCTTGTGTATCCACCAGACCCGAAATTGGCGCTCTGTTCACATCTGCCACATATACCGTAAACTGGTAATCTGTAGCCGCACCATGCTCATCTGTAGCAGTTACAGACATTGCATACTCACCAGCCATTTCGTAATCCGTTGTGAATGTTACAAACGAGCTGTCTCCAGATGTTGTAATCGCTGCACCTGAAAGCTCACTAGTTACAGCGAATGTGAAGGCATTTCCTTCTTCATCCAATGCTGCAATTGGAAGTGCAACAGTCTCATTCTCCTCTACAGTTACTTCCATCATTGGTTTTTCTGTAAACATTGGCGCCTGGTTCATATGCAAGTGAAGTTTCACTGTCTTAAAGTCAATCGACGGATCGTTTGATGTAACAGTTACTTCTGCATACTGATCTTTCAGAGATGCATAAGCGGCATTGAATGTCGCTGTGATTGGCTGCTCAGCTGCTGCATCAAGCTCTCCTGATGTTGCTGAAAGTGTCAACCAGCTGTTCACTGTCGTTTCAGACTCTTCAGCAGCCTGCACCATCCAACCGTATCCTTCGAATCCAGCTGTTAGGTTAAGGTCATACCATTCACCACCAATTGCATAGAAGTATTTACCTGTTTCAACTGATGGCTGTTCTGTCATACCCTGAGGATACAATACACCTAGACCATAAGTACATACCACAAAGAACTGCTCGTTTGGAAGGAATTCCTGCGGTGTTGACAGTTCGAAAGTCAAGTACTCACCAAATGTATCTCCGATAGCCGTCTCTGTAGAGAATACCTCTTCAGTCAGCAATTGTGAAGAAGCAAGGTCGTAACCTACTCTCACCTGTACCATTACATCTGAGTTGCTCGCACCTGCAGGTCTCATCCATGTTCTCACGTGCGTCAGGTTGAAGCCATTTTCAGGAACCTCAAATGCTGTAGCTGTCGTGAACACGTCTCCAGCAAGACCTACATAAGTAGCAGGAACTGTATCTGTGTCATGAGACATCACACGGTGGAAGCCTGCCAATGTTGTTGTATCTGTTGCATACGTACCCATGTCAGCAGATGACGCAGCCATCATACCAAGGTCTTCCGGTGTATTACCCAAGCTTGCAGCCAATACATCGTTTGCTGATGGAGCTGCTACTTCCGAACGGAAATACTTCACATTCATATCGTAAGTCAGCAGGTCCTCACCTTTTGCATTACTGATATTGAAGATCTCATTCAGAACCGCATTAGTAGTATTCGCTGTTACGCTAATTTCGTCGTTTCCTACTTCCAGTACTGGAGGCAACTGAGCTGTCCAAGTCAATGGAATTGCTCCTACCACTTCTCCATTGGCAATCAGGTTGATTGTCTCGTTAGCAGCAACTTTGGTACCTGGTGTAGGCGTAACTGTCACCTTCATCTTACGACGCTCACCTGGTGTGATAAATCCACCTTCCATTGTCAGGTCGAATGGGTCACCTCCGAAATCAGTCAGGTCTTTTCTTAAAGTACCGTCAGGTCCTTGCCACTCGTAATACATTATAGCATTAGTTGTTCTCGGCGGTTGCATATTGTAAGACACTTCGAATTCCAATGCTACTTCCGCATTGCCTGATGCTACTGCAAATGTTTCCAGATCAATAATGCTGTTTCCAGTATTTTCAATCATAAACTCCTGCTCATAGCTTTTCACCACTGCGTCTTTTTCATAAGCTACCAGTGTTCCGAAGTCAATACTTCCATCCATTGCTGTAAGCGCTTCAGTACCATTTACGGTCATCTTCACAGGAATAGCGATTTCCTCGCTACCTGGTGCGTTGCTTACGATTGTCAGTTCATCTGTATAGGTTCCCATTGGTCTTCCCAATGTGTTCATCACTACATTGAACTCAGCTGTTTCTCCAGCAGGGATTTCATAGTATTTCACTGGCGTGAATTCAACCGCTGTTTTACCAGTATAGAAATATTCAGCATATGCTACTTTATGTCCCTTAGTTCCATCAGCACTTTCAATACCTGTCAAACCACCATTCAGTCTTGAGGCTACCCAGATCTTAGACATCAACTTGATCTTACCATCCTTGTAGATCACGGCTTGGAAGTTAGATGGGTTACCCACTCTACTTGTCAGAAGGTTTTCCCACTGAATAATTACCTTATCTTCTGTCATATGGTAATAAACCCCATACTTAGAATTATTACTTGCCAAACCATTGTTCACCCAATAAGGAGCAATAATACCATTTGCTGCATCATCAGCTGGGAAGTTACGCGGAGGTGCCCCTAGGAACCCTTGAATCTGATTCGGCAGTACTGACATCATACCATTTCGGTTAATGTATAATGTACTGTATTTCTCTCCATAGAAATCAAACTCAAATGGCAATACCAATTCCGCATAAGTGTTTGAAATTTGGTTCATTTCTGACAAGTCAAGCTGATCGCCATAAGCTTTCAAGTCCATCCAGTCCCATACTGGAGCAGTAGGGTCTACAACCTCACCTGCATCTACATTAGCCTTGTTCGATTTCCATACATACTCATGTTCAACAGGCGTCAAACCAGCTGCTTCCATATAAGCAAGTGCATTGCCTTCCGCTCTTACCTTCAATGTCGAAGCACCTGTATTCTCGATTGAAACTGTTTGCATCGCTTCAGCACCCGTCATCAGGTTGGCAACAAGTGTATCTGGTGCAGTAACCGCAATACCAGGAGAAGCAATTACATTGGCATGCAATGCTACCGAAAGTGTATCATCTGAAGCAGTTACAATTCTCAATGTATCAAACAGTTCAGCAAGACTTGTCTGTACTGGAGTTACCTCAAATGTTTCTGTTCTTTTTGCGCCCAATGTGAATGGAACACCAGCTCCTGAAACATTGAACAGGTCATTTACCAAGCTAACCTCACTGATATCCTCAGCTGCAAAACCATTGTTAGTCAGTGAAACTTGCTCACTTACCTCAGCCAAATCGAATACATCACCCATATCGATGGATGTTACATCCGTTACAACTGCTGCCTCACCACCAGTCACATTCATGTTCACTGTAAAAGATTTCACAGGAGATGCAGGGTCATTGCTGTAAACGTATACATTTTGGTAATGTGCTCCGTTACTCAGATCTGATGCTGCTACCTCAAAGTCGACCGTAACAGACTCCCCTACTTTAATCGTACCTTGTGGATTGGTTACCGAGCTACTTGTAATCAGGTCTTTTCCGTAAGTATTGATTACCAAAGTAGTTTCATCTTCCTCTACAGCTGGTTCTTTATTTTCACCACTTACTGCATATGAGATACCGAAGTCATCGTAAGAATATCTCATACCATCACCTCTCAAGGCAATAAAGTAGTATGGAGCCTGCTCAGCATCGATTTTCTGATATCTGAACTCGATTTGACCACTTTCTTCTATTACTACTTGAATTGTCTGATAATCAAGAGCGTATCTTGAAGTCGCTACATCTTGGAATGTTACGATCAATCTGCCCGCTTCCTTCTTGAAATAGATGTCTCCACTTTGTACCAGCTGAATCTGCTTGAAGAATGGAGAGATAAATCCATTCGGGCTAGAAGTACCGTTCAAGGTAACGTTATTCGTATTGATCGTCGACTCAGTACGGGTTGTAATGATACCAAAGTCTGAGATATATAGCTTAGTCAGGTCTTTACCGAAGTAAGGGAACGCAAAGCCAAGGTCTACCTCATACTGGTTGCTACCTGTTGATCTGAAGTATTCTTTCAGCGGTGTGCCAGTAGTTGTGATATCTTCCCACTCAAATGGCGCAGTGCTTTTCTCGTAAGTGTAACCTGCCTTATGCTCAATTTCCAAACCTGAGATTTCCTCAGTAGCAAATTTAGGCAACGTATATTTCAATGGGAATGCACCAGTGTTCTCGATTGTGATCGATCCTGTAGCTGTGCTGTCATTCACCATATCATAGTCAAGTCCAGTTGCTGTCAACGTAATTTCAGCTGGCTCAGCACCTACTGCAAATACGTTTATATTGTGCTCCGAACCATCTTCACCTACCAATGTGATTACACCATTGCTGTTACCAGCTACTGTAGGCGTATACTTTACGATAAGTGTCTCCGTCGACAGTGAGTTAATCACTGAAGGAGCATACAGAATCTCAAAGTCAGGATTATCCACAAGTGAATCCGTCAGGTACAGGTTACCTTTACCGTAGTTGGCAACTGTCAGTTCCATCGTCTTGGTTTCACCCAGCATAATGCTACCAAAGTCATATACTTCTTCTGCCTTGAAATCAGCCTCGTTACCTGTTACTTCCAAGTAAACTGGTACTCTCTTCACAGACTCATCATAGTCATTGGAGTTGATTGTCAGCCATGACTTGTAAGTACCGTTCGTCACTTTACGAGGGTATGTATAGAATTTACCTGCGAAAGTAGCGCCTGGTGCAAGGTTACCACTGTTTGAAGAGTAGTGTAAGCTCAGGTAATTTTCCAATTTTGGAGCCTTACTGATTGCTTTTGTCTCCCAAACTGCTGTTGTGATACCGAAATACTGGTTAGTCAGGTCATACAATCTTACCCAAGACTTACCCATATCAAATGACATAAAGTTGTAGTTATATGCCAATGAAACTCTGTCAGAGTCCTTAATGATCAGCGGAGTAATGTGCGTCTCATGTGCTGGTACGTGTACCACAATCCAGAAGTACTTGTACTGACTGATATATACCTGCTCATCAAGTTTTACTTCGTAGTCCAAGTGATAAAGCTCACTTCTACCTTTTACTTCCTGAGCATATAAAAGCGTAGAGTTATTAATGTCCAAGTCATTGCCTTGTCTGATCTCAATGATAGCTGGATCAGCGTCTGGAGAAACTCTCATTCTTGTTACTACATCTGTCAGGTTGAAACCACCATTTGGCGAATAGAATGCAGTAGCTGAAGAGTTTGAGATCTCAGGTGAACCATCACCAAGAGACATTGATTGGTTTGAATAATGGTAATAGCTCAGCTCTTCTACCTCATGATTCGGCAAATCATCACCTACCGTATATGGCGTCAACTCCTGCTCGTTCCAAGTCTTCGTATTTGAAACAATTTTTGCATCATGAAGTGCCAAGGCACCTGATTCAGGGTAATTGATTCCTGAAGCATCAAATGGTGTAATTTCACCTTCTGGTCTAGTGTCACTGTGAGCCACAGATGCACTCCACTCCAGAATACCTTCACCGTCGTTGCTGAAAGAGAAATCTTTCAATACAGATGAATAATCTTTAGCTGCCAATGTAGCATCAACAGAGATACGAACTGTATCAGCTGTAATATCAGGACCTACGTTAGTGGCACCTGAAATAAAGTTAGAGATAGCAGACTCGTGTCCCCATCTGTCAACAGCTGCTACAGCCAAATGATATACTGTATTAGGAACAAGTCCTTCAACCTTCAATTCTGTGGTGCTGTCAGCTTCAAAATTACCGAACAGGTTCACAGAAGATGCAGAAGTATAATTTTCTGCCGTAAGTGCTGAAGTTGAATAGTATACTTTGAATGAAGAAGGCTGTACATCATCCTCATCAGTTGGCACTGTCAGTGAAGTCAGGATGAACTGCTCAGCTGCACCAACAAATGTAAAGTCAGTGACAGTTGCAGGAGCCAATTCCTGGTCAACAGCCAAAGCCAACTCTGTATCAATAGCACCAACGCCTAAATAGCCTTTGTAATCAGGGTTTTTAGCATAAACATCTGTATAGGCAGTCAGAAGCTGCTTTTTCAGATCTTCAGATGTAAATGTTTCACCACCCATTGAAGAAACTACCAAACCTGCGATACCTGATACGTGCGGACATGCCATTGAAGTACCTTGCAGGAATCCGTAGGAATCATCTGGTAATGTACTCAATACACCATCAAATGCCGCTGCTGCCATATCTCCACCTGGAGCTGCGATATCTACCCAGTTACCGTAGTTTGAGTAATATGCTCTTGCACCAGACGGACCCAATGAAGCTACTGAGATTACATTCTCATAAGCTCCTGGGTAATGCAATTGGCTTGTATTATCGTTACCAGCAGCAAAGATTACGACACCACCCTTCATTGGGCTACCAGCGTAATCACCTGCTTCTGCAATAAAGTAATCGATCGCATCCAGCACTACCTGATCGTAGTAGCCAGCTGAAATATAACCCCAAGAGTTTTGTGAGATAACAGCTCCGTTGTTAGCTGCATACACATAAGATGCCGCTACACCATTGTAAGGTCCTGACAGCATCTGAGTTGACATTAGCCTAACACCATCGCCGTTACCTGAACCACCTGCAACACCCGCAACACCAACATTGTTGTTGTTGACTGCTGCTACTGTACCTGCAACGTGCGTACCGTGAGACTGAGATACAATCTTACCTTGGTCATAAGCGAATGAATAACCGTGAACGTCATCAATATAGCCGTTACCGTCATCATCAACACCTTCAACACCGTTAGCTTCAGCCTCATTCACCCACATGTTGGCCGCAAGGTCCTCATGATCTACATCTACCCCTTCATCGTGGATAGACACAATCACATTAGAAGTACCTTTTGTAATTTCCCAAGCCTTGAAAAGGTTGATATCATGACCAGCTTCACCATTTGGTGCCTGACCAAAGTTGTGGTAGTGCCACTGTAGGTTCAGGTACTCATCATCAAATGGCATTGCTACTGAATCACCAGCTGACATTACTGCAGCCTGACCATCAGATTCAGATAGTACTACTGGCTCTTGTCCTTGGTAGCCATCTACCAACATTTTTTCATGTACAGGTTCTGCTATTTCAACATCACCTAACGCAGAGAATGACATCGCTGCAGCTGTCTCATCCTGATTGCCATCAATAGCAATCTCATACCACAGGTGAAGACCATGCTTTACCAGCTTATGCTCAAATCGAGGATCTACAGGAAATACACGGCGCATATTAGAAGCCCCGTATCTAGCAGCAGTTGCATCAAATGCTGCCATATTGGTATTCACTGTTGAACCTTTCAGTGAGTTAGGCAGTGTCAGTGTATTCACGTGTTGCTTGAACTTCACGCGAATCACTCCACGCTGCACCCCTTGTTCGTAGGTTGCTGCTACAGGCTCCTGCGCCTCTACCGCACCTTGGGAAGCCCAAAGTAATCCGGCAGAGCAGGCAAGTGCCTTTAGCGTGTTAGATAAAAAGTGATTCATACTAATTGTATTAAAGTTTAAATAATTGAATATGCGAATCAGTTAATTTCCCCCTCTTTCTTTCCCTCTTTGTTTAGTCAGTGCCTTGATCAGGTTTTGCAAGGCTTCATTTTCTTCTTTTCTTTTCTTGATGAGTTCAAGCAAGTCAGTTTCATCTTCAGCATGAAACTTCTCGGCTTTCTCACCTTTCCTTTCATACTCTTTCATGGGCCTTATTTTTTCTTCGTTTGCTATATTAACCCACAATCTTGATGAACATATAAATCTGCTCTCCACAAAACCTCTACAAGAAAAAAAGTGACCACTACTAGCCCTCTACAAACACACTTAATACATTGATTGACTGATTATTAATGCATTACAAATAGCATTTCAATTTTCAACTTATATCACTTAATAAGCATCGTTTTTTCAGAACATAAACATTCAAAAAAGACCTATTCCACTAACATTGACCGTCTACATTTCATCATTAGCTTTAAATCCAGAAAACTAGATTTAATAAAGCACTGTAAATGGAAAGAATTGCCGAACTTTTTAGGATTTAAGCACACCAAAACCTAATGGTTACAATGGCATGACCACAAAAAACATTATAAAGTAGATGCATCATTGAAGTCGGAAGTTTTAATCGCTTCCATGATTTATAGGTTCAACTCCTTTGGAGTTGGATAAATGGATTTACTTATACCGTGGGCTTTGGCCTACGGCTACTATTATTCAATTCCGTTGGGATTTTTTACAGCAAACACTGTTTCCAAAGGAAACAAACCAACTTGACTCCGGATGGCAATCCGGAGTTGACAGCATTCATTATATCATAATCCTGAAAGGTTTGAAAAGAATAACATCACCATTTAGTTGATTGTAATATGTGAAAGGGTTAGCATAGAAAATCTCTATTCCAATACAATACAATACTTGCTTAAATGGAATCCAAAAGACAATTCCTTCGGTCCACTCAGGAACCAGATAGTGGAGGCTGAACGGAGTCGATGTTCATATTCGGAATTAAATTTTAGTTAGAGGATATACGTTGAGACTTTTTAGACTAGTGAATGACATGTCCAGATAGATTCGAACATTCAGTTATGACAACTTGACTCCAAAGGTGCCGCACCGATGGAGCTGTTCACTTTATTAGCTACGTAGGTGCTAAATCTTTGTAGCCATAAAAAAAATGGAGCAAGGCTTCTCCGAAAGGAAACCTTGCTCCATAATAGCAAATCATCTATGTTAGATGAATAAACATACAAAAACCCACTTCTCATCAAAATGGGTATGCTCAAACAAATATCTTTATAACTGTTCGATAAAAGTGTTCAGGTTCTGGTCGGAATTACTAATTCCTAATTTTTTGCGTAACCTGAAACGTCCCATCTCAATGGATTTGATTGACTGTCTTGTCACAGAGGAGATTTCCTTGCTGGACATATTGAGTCTCAAAAAGGCACAAAGCTTCCTTTCATTCGGGGTCAGGTCAGGGAAACGCTCATTCAGTTTCCTATAAAAATCACTGTGTACATTCTGGAAACGCATTTCAAACTCTGCCCACAAATCATCCGAAGAAGAGGTGTGCAAATCAAATACAATTTGCCGGACGGTTGACTGATTGTCCTTTTTCATATTGGTTTTCAGGTCAATCAGCTTTTTCGTTACATCGTTGATCAACTCATTCTTCTGCACCAAGTTCATCACATTGGCTGTCAGCTCCTTGTTTCTGAATTCCAGTTCATTCGAAAGGTTTTCATTCTGCAACCTCAGCTTTTCTTTCTTGAGCAAGGCTTGTTTTGTTTTGGATCGCTGCAAGACGAACAGCAAGGCAGCCACCACTCCAAAAGCAATCAGAAAAAGCACAATCATCAGCATCTGCATCTGCTCTTCCTTTCTTTTTATTTCTGCTTCTCTCCTTTCCTTTTCCTGCTCATAATTGTTCCACAGCGTATCAATCCGCTCTTCTGTTTCATTTTTAGAAACCATCTCTGAGTATTCAAGGAGCTTTTCATGATATTCCAATGCCAGATCCGTCTTCCCGACCTGCTTATAATACACATAATAGCACCTGTAGATACTCTTAAATAATATAGGTGAGTTGACTACCTTTCCTACTTCAAGTGCCTTGTCCAGATACTCTTTTGCTTCTTTGATTTGATTATTTGAAAGATTATGATCAGCCAGTTCAAGCAACGTACTGATCATCCCAATTTTATCATTTATTTTCTCTTTGGCTACCAGCGCTTTCTTGTGATATTGGAAGGCACTTTCGCCATCATTCTTCAATTTGTAGAGCTTCCCAATATTATTTAAAGCCCTTGCACAATTGTAGTCTCCATTTGGCGCTTCCTTAATATTCAATACTGCCTTGTAATAGGAAAGCGCTTCATCCAACTTTTCCAACCCAGCATAGGATGCTCCTAGATTGAGATAAGCAGAAGATAGAATTTTCAGCTTTACCTTTTCTGGTAAGGTACTGGCTTGCGTTTCTTCCACCACTTCAAGCAGGTACTTGATGGCTATATCAAATTTCAACTGCCGCTCATATACCAACCCTATATTGTTTTTAATACTCAATTGCCCCATTACATCACCCTCTGCCTCCAGAATAGCCAAGGCATCCAGAAATGATTTTGTAGCATCCACAAACAATCCCTTCTGAAATTGAATGATACCCAGTTTCTTCAGAATTGGAGCAGTGTATTCAGATGAGATGTTTTCAGCCACCTTTAAACTTTGATACGCATATTTCTCTGCTACACCAAGGTCATAACGGCTATAATAATCTGTCAGTTCTGACAGCAATCTCACTTTAACTGTATCAGCTTCATGATGCTCAACAAGTAACAGCAGGCTATCCACCTTATGCTGGTCTTGTGTAAAGCCATTATTAACTGATATAGTAGTTAGTAGGACAAAAAGAATAAAAATAATTTTACAGCTATTGTACACGACAGTTGAAGTTAACCTCATATTATTCTATCTCATTTCCCCATTCCTATTCAAGATATTGAACGTTCTATGGGAGGTGCTTCTTGAGACATAACACTAAACACACTTTCTCTAATCTTGATCCTTTTCCCACTCCCCTATTTTTATATGTTTTTAGGAGTATTCTCACACCCATGTGTAAGCGCTAACATATGTTGATTACTGCAATTATAACTGTATTATATAATATTTTCAACCTAAAGCACATAAAACAATTTATGATTTCCTTAGAAAATGTATATAACCATTATCTCTGATGCATTATTATATACTAAAAAATAAGCGTAGATCAGTATTTTATTCCACTAGCCATTTATCAGGATTTCTCAAATAATGAATATCTAAACCCAATTATTTTCTTTTCAAGAATGACTAAATCCATACTTTTCCATCCGCATTATCCACCTGAAAAGGTTGATGTTAACACTATGAACTCTACCCTACTTTACTCTTTCAATTAAGGGGCGTTTATAGTGGAGAAACTAAAATTTGTACAAACGAGATCATTGCTTACAGATACTGGCCAAAGCAATTATTCATCTGTTTTGATTAAGGCATAAAAAAACCGCCTCGGGAATTGCTTCCCTCGGCGGATCCAAACTGTTTGAAAATATACGATGATCGCTAGTAATGCTTCTTTTTTATACCTTCCTTTTTTTCTCTGATACCTATCAGTCTAAAAACCTGCCTTCTAAAAGTTCAGAAAGCTATTAAGTAGTGTCCGTTAGTATTTGAATTGATGGTTTTCATGTTCCTCAAAGTTCAGAGAATTTAAATTCAGGCAATAATTAAATTGGTTGTTATTTCAAATCCAGTTTTGTAAAAAAATACTTTTAGGAAAGTGCCACCCAAAAGAGTGGCACTCCAATTATTATTGCTTAATCATCTTACCTGTAGTGACAGTCTTACCATCCACTTTCAGGAGATAGATATACATACCTGTAGTCATGCCTGAAGCATTGAACTCTACCTTGTGTTCTCCAGCAGACTGATTTCCTTGGTTCAGGGTTGTCAGTCTTACACCTTGGAAAGAATATACTTCAATCGACACTTCTGCATTGTATGGCAGATGATAACCGAATGTAGTTGTATTGGCTACAGGGTTAGGGTAGTTACCCAACTTCAGTTTTGCAGCCAGCTCATCATCCAGACCTAGTGGCTCAATTACCACAACATCAAATGTTGCCGATACTGACTCCATACCGTCTGTTGCTGTGATGGTTACAGAGACAGTACCCAAGTCTAACAATGACAGACTCATCTTGCGACCAAACACTACAATATCTGTAGCAATTGAATCATTGGAGATGTCAATTGAATACTTAAGTTGGTCTCCATCCTCATCTACAAACAGGTCAGAGAAATCATAAGTGAATGACTCTTGATCCAGCCCTACTTCTTGCGTATCCACTAGACCAGCAATTGGTGCTCTGTTGACATCCACTACATTCACTGTAAACTCATAACCGTTCGCAGCACCGTGCTCATCCGTTACTGTAACTGAAACCATGTATGAACCTGCCATTTCATAGTCAGTTGTAAATGTCAGGAATGATCCTTCAGCTGTTGTAACTACTTCAGCACCTGAAATGTCTCCAGTCACTTCATAAGAGAAGTCATTACCTTCCTCATCCACTGCTGAGATTGGCAGGGAAACACTCTCATTCTCCATCACTGTTACTTCCATTCCTGGCATTTCAGTAAACATCGGAGCCTGATTCGAGTGCAGGTGCATTTTAACTGTCTTGTAATCAACCGATGGATCGTTTGACGTTACAGTCACCTCTGCATAATGGTCAGGCAAGAATGCGTTCGAAGCGTCGAATGTAGCCGTGATTGACTGCTCTGAACCTGCATCCAGGTTACCTGAGGCTGCATCCAAAGTCAACCAGCTGTTGATTTCTGTTTCAGACTCTTCGGCAGCTTGTACCATCCAGCCATAATTCTCAAATCCAGATACCATATTCAGGTCAGCCCAAGTTCCACTTGCACCGTAATAGAATTTACCTGTGTGTGGTTCATTTCCAACTGTGATACCTTGTGGGTTCAGCACACCAAAACCATATGAGAATACAACAAAGAATTGCTCATTTGGAAGGATTGTCTGTGGTTCTGACAACTCAAAGGACATGTACTCACCTTTTGTGTCATCAATAGCCGTCTCCGTTGCGAACACCTCTTTTGTTATCACTACTGAAGAGGCAATATCATAACCCGCTCTTACCTCAACTGTAATATCAGAGTTATTAGCTCCGGCAGGTCTGAACCACGTTCTTACGTGAGTCAATTTGAATCCATTTTCAGGTGCTTCAAATGCTGTAGCCGTTGTAAATGAATTACCACCGAACCCTAAGAAAGTAGAAGGAACAGTGTCTGTGTCATGTGACAATACACGGTGGAAACCTTCCAGTGTTGTCGTATCTGTTGCCAATACGCCTGCCACTTGTGAAGTAGCGGCCACTTGCTCCAGATCTGCTTCAGCACTAGTAAACCCTGCCAACAGTGCATTTGAATTTGCAGGTGCAGCCGATGACGCTCTGAAGTAAGCTACATTGATATCGTAAGACAATGCATCTTCTCCCTTGGCATTGCTGATCTTGAAGATTTCATTCATCACAGCATCCGCAGTATTTGCAGTTACACTGATGTTATCATTCAAAATCTCCAATACTGGTGGCAACTGTGCTGTCCAAGTCAATGGAATTTCACCCACAACTTGACCGCCCGCTATCATGTTGATAGTTTCTACCATTTCACCTTTTACTCCTGGAGTTGGCGATACGATCACTTTCATCTTACGACGCTCACCCGGAGCCATCAAGCCACCTTCCATTGTCAGGTCCCAAGACTGAGGGTACCCTAAGTCCAGCAAGTCTACGCTAAGCGGATCATTTGGTCCTTGCCACTCATAGTACATCAAACCGCCAGTACCATACTGCATATTGTAAGATACCTCAAACTGTAGTTCCACTTCAGCATTGCCAGACGCTACTTCAAAAGTCTCCAGATCAATAATGCTGTTACCAGTATTCTCAATCATAAACTCCTGCTCAAAGCTATTGACTACGCTGTCTTTCTCGAAAGCTACCAGTGTTCCAAAGTCGATTGCGCCATCCATTGCCGAAATCTCATCCGTACCATTGACAGTCATCTTCACAGGAATGGTCATTGTCTCATTGCCCGGTGCATTGCTGATGATAGTCAAGGCATCCATATATGAGCCCACCGGCCTGCCGTTTGATTTCATCACAACATCAAAATCAGCAGTCTCACCTGATGTAATCTCATAGTATTTTACAGGGGTAAACTCAATCGCCGTTTTACCTGTATAGTAATACTCACTCAATGCCACCTTGGTACCTCTTGTACCTGTCTCATCCTCAATAGCTGTAAGACCACCATTCAGCCTTGATGCAATCCAGATCTTGGACATAAACTTGATCCTACCATCCTTGTAGATTACTGCTTGGAAATTGGAAGGGTTACCGACATATGCCGTCAACAGGTTTTCCCACTGAATGATTACTTTATCCTCAGTGATATGGTAATAAACACCATACTTCGCATTATTGCTTGCCAATGGTCTGTTCACCCAATAAGGTGCAATAATACCGTTGGCAATATCATCCGAAGGTATCTGCGTTACAGGAGCTCCATTGCTATTCTGGCGCTGATCAGGCAACACGGACATCATACCATTCTGGTTGATATACAATGTGCTGTATTTCTTGCCATAGAAATCAAACTCAAATGGTAATGCCAATTCAGCATAATGTGGTTGGGTTGGGCTCATCTCTGAAACATCCAGTTTCTCACCGTAAGCTTTCAGGTCCATCCACTCCCAAACTGGTGCCGTAGGGTCTACAATCTCACCTGCATCCACATTTGCTTTGTTAGACTTCCAAGAATAACCGTAGTCAACCGGTGTCAATCCAGCTGCTTCCACATAAGCCATAGCATTTCCTTCTGCTCTAACTTGCAGTGTGGCAACACCAGTATTCTGGATTGAAAAAGTTTCCGAGTATTCCGCACCAGCTGTCAATGTAGCGGCAATCGTATCAGGTGCCGTTAGCGCAATATTTGGTGATACCAAAATATTGGCATGCAACGCAACAGATAAAGTATCATCTGCATCAGTAACAATTCTCAACGTATCAAACAGTTCCGTGATATTATCCTGAATCGGTGAAACTTCAATCAACTCACTTCTCTTGGCTCCCAAAGTAAATGGTGCACCTGTCGCTGTTACATTGAAAAGGTTGTTCACCAAACTGATCTCCTTGATCCCTTCACTTGTTGTACCGTTGTTTGAAAGCTTCACATGCTCACTTACTCTTGCAAGGTCAAACACATCACCCATATCAATTGCAGCTATATCTGTAGATACTGCTGCTTCACCACCGGTGATATTCACGTTTACCTTATAGCTAGCAACAGGAGCAGCTGGATCATTGCTGTAAACCAATACATTCTGGAAGTGTGCTCCGTCATAAAGGTCTTTGGCAATAACATCAAAATCAATTGTTACAGACTCACCAACTTTTACAGTTCCTTGAGGATTAGTCACTGAACTCTCATCAATCAGGTCTCTGCCGTATGAGTCGATTACGATTGTCGTCTCATGTGCATCTACTACAACTTCTTTATCAGTATTATTATAATCGTAATAGTATACAGGGAAATCATCTTTCTGGTATTTCATTCCATCCCCTCGTAATACGACGAAGTAATACTTTACATCACCTAGATCAACCTCTTTGTATCTCAATAGAATACGCCCACTCTCTTCTGCAATAATCTGGAAAGTCTGAGGTACCTTAGAGCCAGAAGATATTACATCTTTATAAGTCACAATCAGACGGTCAGCCTCCTGCTTGAAGTAGATGTCACCACCTTCTATCAATTGGATTTGCCAGTAAAGCGGCGAAATAAATCCATTTGGAGAACCTGTGCCATTAAAGGTCACGTTGTTCCTGTTGATATTAGACTCCTTACGCGTTGTCAGCATACCGAAGTCTGTGATATACAGGGAAGTCAAATCCTTACCGAAATAAGGGAATGCAAAGTTCAATGGTACTTCGTACTGGTTGCTACCAGTTGACCTGAAGTAATCTCTTAGGCTAGTTCCGGTTGTAGAGATATCATCCCATTCAAATGGCTCAGTGCTTTTCTCATAAGTATAACCTGCCTTATGCACGATATCAAGCCCAGTTACTTCTTCAGTAGCAAACTTAGGCAATGTATATTTCAGTGGGAACGCTCCTGTATTTTCGATCGTCACTGAACCTTGTACTGTATCGCCATTTACCATGTTATAGTCAAGTCCAGTAGCAGTCAATGTGATCTCTGCTGGCGCTGATCCAACAGCGAATACATTCAACTCATTTTTGGAGCCATCCTTACCGTTCAGCGTGATTACACCATTGCTGTTTCCTACTGTAGTAGGTGTATACTGCACAATAACCGTAGCAGTCGACAGTGAGTTAACCACTGCTGGTGCATACAGGATTTCAAAATTAGCATTGTCTACCAGTGAATCTTCAAGGTACAGGTTACCCAGACCGTAGTTGGCTACAGTCAGTTCCATCGTCTTGCTCTCACCGATCATTACGCTACCGAAGTTATACACTTCTTCTGTCTTGAAGTCGGCAGGGTTACCTGTTACTTCCAAGTAAACTGGTACCTTTTTCTCTGGCTCATCATAATCATTGGATGTGATCTTCATCTGAGACTTGTAAGTACCGTTTACCACCTGACGAGGGTATGCACGCAACTTACCTGTATAAGATGCACCTGGATCAAGGTTACCAGTTTTAGAACCGTTGTCTACACGCAGGTAGTCATACAGCTTTGGAGACTTACTGATGGCTGTTGTCTGCCAAACAGCAGTTGTGATACCAAAGTACTGTTTTGTCAAATCATATAGCTTTGTCCACGTTTTACCCATGTCAAACGACATGTAGTTATAGTTATAAGCTAAAGAATACCTATCAGAATCCTTGATAATCAAAGGTGTAATATGGGACTCATGTGCAGGAACATGGGCGATGATCCAGAAATACTTTCCTTGATTGATATATATATGCTGATCAAGCTGTACCTCATATTCCAAGTGATACAATTCACTTTCACCTTTCACTTCCTGTGCGTAAAGTAATGTTGAGCTGCTTAGGTCACTCCCTTCTCTGATCTCAATAATGGCAGGGTCAGCTTCAGGTGATACTCTCATTCGAACAGCAATATCTGTCAGGTTAAATCCACCTGATGGGGATTGGAACATTGTCGCTGAAGAGTTCGATACTTCAGGAGAACCATCACCCAAAGACATAGACTGTGCTGTGATCGGGAAATAATTAATTTCCTGCACATCATAACTTGGCAGGTCATCTCCTACAGACATTGGTGCTGCAGTCTCATTCCATGTTTGTGTCTCTGAAGTCACTTTAGCATCGTGCAATGCCAATGCACCAGATTCAGGGTAAGTGATACCCGACACATCAAATGGTGCCGTCTCTCCTTCTTCCGAAAAATCACTGTGGGCAATGTCCGCAGACCAAGCCAAAAGACCTTCGCCATCATTGCGGAAGCCAAATTCCTGCAACACATAAGATGTCGAATAAGTTGCTTCACTTGCGTCCACTGTCAAGAATACCGTGTCTGCTGTGATGTCCGGTCCAGCATTGGTTCCTCCCATAATAATATTGGAGATTGCCGACTCGTTGCCCCATCTGTCTGTAGCTGTTACTGCCAAATAATAATCAGAGTTTGGAATAAGGTTTTCAACCTTCAGCTGAATTGTACTATCAGCTTCATAAATACCTGATAACGATGCGAATGAAGCACTGCTCAAGTTCTCTGCTGTAAGTTCTGATGTGGAGTAATAGACCTTGAATGAAGAAGGCTTATTGTCATCCTCATCTGTAGGGACAGTCAGTGAAGTCAGGATAAACTGCTCTGCACTGCCATCATAAGTAAAGTCAGTTACTGCAACTGGTGCGATGCCTTGATCCTGAGCCAATGCCAATGAAGCATCAATGGCTCCAATACCCAACTGTCCTTTGAAGTCAGGATTTTTGGCATAAACATCTGTAAAGGCTGTCATCAGTTGTACTTTCAGGTCTTCAGCACTAAATGTTTCGCCACCCATTGCTGAAACCACCAGACCTGCAATACCCGACACATGTGGACATGCCATCGACGTACCTTGCAGGAAACCATATTTATCATCTGGCAATGTACTCAATACACCGTCAAAAGATGCCAAGCCCATATCTCCACCTGGTGCTGCGATATCTACCCAGTCACCGTAGTTAGAATAATAAGCTCTCTCACCTGATGGCCCCAATGATGCTACAGAAATTACGCTCTCATAAGCACCTGGATAATGCAGTTGGCTTGTATTGTCGTTACCAGCAGCAAAGATTACCACACCACCTTTCATTGGGCTTCCAGGATAATCCCCTGCCTCTTCGATAAAGTAATCGATCGCATCCAATACCACCTGATCGTAGTAACCAGCCGTAATATACCCCCAAGAGTTTTGGGAAATCACAGCGCCATTATTGGCTGCATATACAAAAGAGGCTGCTGTACCATTGTATGGTCCTGAAAGTGTTTGGAGAGACATGATTCTGATGCCATCACCAGTACCTGAACCACCAGCTACACCACCAACACCGATTCCGTTGTTGTTGACTGCCGCTACTGTTCCAGCCACGTGTGTACCATGTGACTGTGCTACGATATCACCCTGATCATAAGAGAACGAATAACCGTGAACGTCATCGATATAACCGTTTCCGTCATCATCGACTCCTTCTTCACCATTGGCTTCAGCCTCGTTGACCCACATGTTTCTTGAGATATCCATGTGATCGACATCTACCCCTTCGTCATGGATGGAAACAACAACGTTAGGCGTACCTTTCGTCACGTTCCAAGCCTCGAATAGATTGATATCATTTCCAGCTTCGCCATTTGGTGCCTGACCGAAGTTATGGTAATGCCATTGCAGGTTTAGGAACTCATCATCAAAAGGCATCTCCACTGAATCACCAACTGAAAGCACTGCCGCAGCTCCATCATTTTTTGAAAGCACAACTGGCTCCTGATCTTTATAGCCATCAATCAGCGCTTTCTCATGAACAGGTTCTGCAAACTCAACATCTCCTAGTGCAGTGAAGGACATGGCAGCCATTTTTTCATCCTGATTGCCATCAATTGCCACTTCATACCAAAGGTGTAGTCCGTGTTTGACCAATTTGTGTTCAAAACGTGGGTCATAAGGAAATACACGTCGCATATTGGTAGCGCCAAATTTGGTAGCCGTAGCGTCGAATGCCGCCATGCTTGTATTTACCCTTGCTCCCTTAAGCGAATTAGGCAGTGACAGTGTATTGACGTGCTGCTTAAACTTAACACGTACAACACCCCGCTGCACCCCGTTCTCAAAGGTAGCTGCTGCTGGAGCCTGCGCCTCAACCGCACCCTGAGAAGCCCAGAGTAATCCGGCTGAACAAGCAAGCGCCTTCAGCGTTTTAGATAAAAAATGATTCATAGATAATTTATTAAAGTTTAAATAATTGAAATACTTATTCAGCTTGCTTTCTTCCTTTCTCCTCCTGCTGCTTTTTCGTCAATGCATTGATCAAATTTTGCAAGGCTTCATTCTCCTCCTCCCGTTGCTTCATTAATTCGAGAAGCTCGCTTTCGTCATCCCTATATATGCCCTCCTCTCGCTCCTCCTCTTTCCTTTCATGCTCTTTCATGTCTTCCAAATTTTATTTCATGCTGCTAGTATAAGCGACGAATAAAACTCAAGCGACATTTCACGCCTCACAATACTTTCACAAACAGTAAAAAGTACCTTTACAAGGCTTTCACAAGCACTACACAAGTGTTGACTATCAATTACTTACCGATATATTTTTTGTATTTGAATTTTGAGACATTTCACGACCAAATCGATAAAACCATCCTTTTTAAACAGAATTTTCAACTGAATTTCACTCATAACTCAAAAGGGTTACACCTTAGAACACAGCCCAAAACAAGGGATAAAAACAAAGCGATACCTTAGTGTTATCAGCGTAAAACACGTCAAACCTGAAAACCTTAAACCTGTAAAAATTGATGGTAAATTTGTGTGCTGTTTTTTCAAGTCAACAATAAACCGCCTCAGGAATTTCTTCCTTTGGCGGATTTACAAATCGAAAAAACATTGTATTTGTAGAGTAGGTATTCTTTATGCGGGCAGTCTCATTGAAGAATCAAAAGGAATAGGTTGTCCATTCTCTCTTACATAATTCATCTGAACGGTTGGCAGGGAATAAATCGCCCTTAAAAAGTTATCCGCGACACATATGCTTTCGCTATGTCTCGGATATTTCTCCCACCAACCAATAATGAAAATTTCAAGGCATTCTAACCTTCTTTATTTTGATGGCTTTCTGTAACAACAATTGAAGTATCTCATACTCGAAATGGGTTTAAATAATTGAGTTGGTTAAAATAATATTGTTTGTACTGTAAATAATGCTTCCTACTTTTTCTGTAGAAGACACTTTCTGTTTCACAACATTAACACTATCAATTCAAAAAATAACCAACACATACTCAATATATTACGCAAACACAAGCAAAATACCTCGAAAGGGGTACTAGCAGATTTGCCTACAAAGGAGAAGCACATCCCTAAATGGTCGTTCTTGGTATGTCTTTCATATAACCTGACAATACTCGGGTCTAAAAGAGCCATAAAAAAACAGGCTACTCCATTGGAGTGAAATCTTTGTAGCTATTTTCCCCCTGTAATAAAAAGCGCCGTAGGTGCGGCATCTAATACGGTCAACTTAAAAATGTGAACTATAATTTATACCGCCTTTTCAAGGCTGAAAATATTATCTACATGACGATGGGATAATAGCCTACCCTAAAAGGATGAAATAATGGTAAGTCATATGAATTATTCAGGGAGATAAAAAATGAACAAGATCATCTCTATCTTTTTGTCTACTAACCAAGTAAAGGAAAAAGTAGCTTCTTATTGATTAACCATCAATCATGGTGCTGGTAAGCAGACATTGCAATGTTATTTCAATTTGAATAGCTTTTTGTAAGTTTTCTTATCAACTTTCAAGATTATAACTCCTGAAAATGGTTTACAGTAAGTCCATTCATTATCTAGTTTGTCAAGTATAATTAACTCATCAATTGAATCTTCATTTAACAAATTCAATATCTTATTGCTGTAATTATCAGTCAGTTCATCGGGAATGTCTAATGGTATACCATTGATGACAACCAATGGTGAGTACATAGTAGTTTCAATGGGAGTATTCTGATTCCTTTTTAAGAAAAACCTTTCTTTTATCGCCTTCCATTGCCCTGGTTCATCAAGTAATTTTGTCGTTGTTAACCAACTTTCATTTTGTTCATTAGTCAAAAACCTATCGACTTTATTCTGTACAAATTGTCCTTGGGAACAAAAGGCAATACCAAGTAAAAAAAATGTTATTAGCGTTCTCATTATTTTCCCTTTTTAGGTATTCAATAAAATCATCTGTAAAATTTAAATCGTTCGAACAATACTATAAAATCAGTCTGTTTGTTGTATACTTTTTTTAACCTATAGAAATAATCAAACCCTGACATTCAATATTTGCTTGATGAAAAGACTCTTTTATTTCTACTAACCCCTCAATTATCCTTTCCCTTGAATTAGGTGAATTAAAAACAAGTTCATCTTCAACGAGACTATCAAAGTCTATCTTATTGAATTCTAATGACATTAAATAAACCATTTCTTGGGCTACAATCTTGTAAAACCCTGTCATTTTAAATAGGCTTTCTAACTCCTCATCATTATTCAATCTAGTGGATTACTGATTTTGTTCAAACTTTTTGTAGTCATCTACAAAAAGATTTTCCTACAACCTTCTAAAAAGGTAACTCCATTGGAGTGAAATCTTTGTAGCTATTTTCCCCCTGTAATAAAAAGCGCCTTAGGTGCGGCACCTAATACTGTCAACTTAAAAATGTGAACTATAATTTATACCGCCTTTTCAAGGCTGAAAATATTATGTACATGACGATGGGATAATTAAGTTTGACTTTTTATTCGGAGCAATACACCTGCCCCGAAGGGGCTATACACATTAGCGATGGGTTTTACCGCGCGTGCAACAGCATCGAAACGGGCAACGAGATAACTCCGGTTATTTAGTACATCTTAATAATCCCATCGCTGATATATTTTGTCCCTTTGGGACTTTAGCTCTTAAGCGCTTTATAAAATAGCGATGACCGTTGCACGCGCGATTATCCCTTCGTAAAAGGAAAGGATATTTTTTTAAATCCTGAAAGAGTGGAATATTTTGGTTATTCAATCAACTCATCGAGACGGGCAACGAGATAACTCCGGTTATTTAGTACAACTTAATAACCCCATCAACACGATGGATGCAATAGCCAGCCCTAAAAGGTTGAAATAATAATGGTATTGCTAATCCAACACTCACGATCAAAAAGAATTTTCAATACAAAACCTCACTCCCTCAATTTTATAACGACTTGCAGAGAACGGACAATCTCCCCTGTTTTCAAGCATTGTATCTACCACAAGGGATACTATCCCCCTTTTGATTTACTGCTTCCTTTCCTTGTATCAGGCCATCTTTAATGTAAATTATATAATGGGATAGGTTGCGCCAAAACCTTCCTGAACACTCGAATAGAATTGATACAACTAGTAGTCACTAAGTTTACAAGTATGTATTTGAATTTACTTATTCTTGCTGGTTTCATTTTTATGTATGCCCTTATTGCCAAGCGCATTGAAGTGATGACCATCAGTGGCCCTATTATTTTTCTAGCATTTGGAATCATCATGGGTCCTAATGGGATTGGTATTTTAAAAGTGAGTGAGGACCGTGAGCTAATCAAGACATTGGCTGAACTCACCTTGGCATTGGTGCTATTTACAGATGCCTCTATGGCAAAGGTGAATGTGATCAAGCAAAACCTGATCATTCCAAAACGCTTACTCTTATTCGGCTTGCCCATGATTATGCTGTTGGGATTTGGTTTTGGGTATATACTTTTTGGAGAGCTTAGCACAATTGAAATTGCCATTCTTGCAGTATCTCTGGCTCCTACCGATGCGGCGTTAGGAAAAGCGGTGATCACCAATACAAATGTGCCTGAAAGAATCAGGGAAGGCTTAAATGTGGAGAGTGGTTTGAATGATGGTATCTGTGTCCCTTTCCTGTTGCTGTGCTTTTCCTTCTTGGAGGGAAAGGGGGAGTTTACCTATGGCTTGTTTGCCAAACAAATTATTATTGGAGCAGGTGTCGGGTTGGCTGTTACATTTTTGGGTCATTCGGTGATCAGTCTCAGTGAACAAAAGAATTCGATCAGCCACTCATGGAAAAGTATCGTGA
This sequence comes from Limibacter armeniacum, assembly GCF_036880985.1. Lineage (NCBI taxonomy): Bacteria > Pseudomonadati > Bacteroidota > Cytophagia > Cytophagales > Flammeovirgaceae > Limibacter > Limibacter armeniacum. The sequence continues at coordinate 1,934,378 of NZ_JBAJNO010000008.1, read as the reverse complement.
TTATTGTATTGGCATTCTCCATGTTTTCATTAGCTCAAATTCTGGGGGGCAGTGGGTTTATCGCATGCTTTGCAGGAGGTATCTTATATAGTATCATAGGGCAAAACAAGAAAGAGGAGTTTATCAATGCTGCCGAAGGATTTGGTGATAGTTTGGCAATTGCAACTTGGGTGGTTTTCGGGGCGAGCTTTGTGATACCTGCCTTTAATGCATTAACCCCTGCCGTTGTCCTGTATGCCCTATTAAGCTTGACAGTCGTAAGAATGTTACCGGTTTACCTTGTGTTACTTGGAACTGATATCGATACCCGAGGAAAAATATTTATAGGATGGTTTGGTCCCAGAGGCCTAGCTACAATTGTGTTCGTGGTGATGGCAGCAGAAAAACATTTAAACAATGGCCCATTTATTAGCCTAGTAGCCATATGCACCATTGTATTTAGTATTGTAGGGCATGGCTTTTCTGCCAACCCGCTGGCAAACTGGTTGGCTAAAAAGGAAAAAAAGTAACGTCGGATTTTGTAGCCTTCCAAAACATAAGCAGATGATTCAGTTTTTTTAGCTCGAAATTTTCTTTGTGCCTAAAAACGTTTGAAAAATTAACCAATAAATAAGGCAAGGAATATTCCCGCACCAACGATGCAATCGCAACAAAACTGAAAATAATTGTGGCTTCAAATTGTAAAAGGAAAAACATGTGGAAATTCTGAACGGAAAAATGACAGGCAAAAAGTTTCTAGCGTGAAATGGGAAGATTTTCTTCACAAAAAATGCAAGGGGACAGACAAGTGGCAAACTTGGAGGACTGTTCACCTGAGGTAGACTCCACTTACCTTCCATTTCAGATACAGCATTTGCCTTTACCACAAACCAGAAAAAGTAAACTTGAGAAAGCGACCATGCAACCAACAGTGCTGTAGAAGTACCCTCAGTCTTTGTTTCGGCTACTGACTTGGCCATCTTATACCTTTGTAACTTACTCCAAATTTGGTATTGCCAAGACTTCCATTTTCTGGCAAACCTACTACGGTACCATTCCCAAGCAAATTCCCTGATTCGCCTGCCGTTTCGGGAACGCATCTCTACAAGGTCTTCCCAATGCAGATACCTACAGTGACGGATTCTGTCCCTTTGGTCTTTGGCTCTTCTGAAAAAGCGTCCCTTTCGGTGGTATCGCAAGTATTTTGGATAAAAGTAAAACGATAGGCGACTCTTTCTGTTCCCCTTCCGAGAAGCACCCTTCACTTTAGGCACTGAAAAAAGTTTGGTAAGCTTCATCAGGTTCGCTCCCATCTGTTTGCGGACTAATGCTTTTTGGGCTGCTACATCTGCAAAGTATTTTCCCTCTACACTGTTTCGACTGATTTCCCTGCTAACAGTACTACGGTGTACCCCCAATGCTCGGGCAATAGCAGACTGTGATGCACCACTATGGAGCATTGCTTCTATCTGTAGTCTACTATGGAGGGTCAGTTGTTGCATCTCTTTTAAAATACTGAAAGAAATGTAACTGTACCATTGGCAGGTGGCAAGCTGGTGTAAGATTGTAGGCGAAAAAGATTTACTTTATTACACTTACTTAACGTGAAGTATGGATTATACCGTCCTTTCAGGGCTAAAAATTTGCGTAAGCTAACGATGGGCGTTGCCCATCGCTAATCTATTTTGTCCCTTCGGGACTTATGCCCTGAAAGGGCAAAATATAATAGTGGTGGATTTTAATCCATCTCAAAAATTAGTGCAAGTTGGAATCCCTCATACAAATAGTCCTTTTAAGGATAAAAAAATGTCCACTACTGTACGATGGGATAATCGCGCGTGCAACTACCATCACTTATATATTTAATCCCTTCGGGACATATCAAAAATCCTGATATAAAATGTCCTTCAAAAACAGTCTTGGAGGACAAATGACAAAAACTTATTTATCTTCCAAAACTATTGATGAAATCACTGTTTACAGAGAAAGAATATCGTCAACATAATTCGACCTAATTAACTTCCATGCATCCAAGGCAGATACTCCATTACTCTTAATAAAGTCACCAAATTCTTCTAAATCCTTGATTAAAATAAATTTAAAATAGAAAGACAGACTCTCAACTTCTTTTTTCAATTCGGCATCATCAAGTTTCATCAACCATTCAGTCAACTCTGGCGATTTGAAATCATCTTCATTCATATCTTCACTGATTGCCTTTAGGGTTCTTATTACCTGAGATTCGTTTGCATGATCATCTACTGAAGCCGCCACATCCATATGTTGCATTGACTTATTTGTAACATTTTCCCCTCTAATTTTTGCAATGTCTTCTTCAGAGAGCTTTAGCAAATCCAAATCTCCATTTACAATATTCAAGAAAGAATTACGGATATTTTGATAGAACTCACCCTTTATATTTTCCGTTGCTTCCAAAAGTCTTTCTAAAGGTGACAGCTGATTTGTGAAAAAATAAAAATAAAAACTGCTTACTATATCAGCATTCATAATTGCCCTTGAATTCTCATATTGGTAGTAATCACCATTAAGGTCTCTCAACTCAGACACTAACCTTTGATGATAATCAAAAGGGGAAAATGCAGCTTCATTAGTTACTTTATTCCATATAGGAACTCTTCTTTCAAGATTATCAATCATTTTCCACCTACTTGAAAATTTATTAAATTCTTTTAGCTTAAAACCCTCTTCTTCTTTATACTTCAAGTCTAATATCCCTAAACTTTCATTAGATTCTTTTTCAATCTTTTTTAACAGGTTTGGAAGTTTTTTGAATTCATGTTCATTAAACAATGAGAAAATAGTTTTAGGAATTTTCCTTAACCATAATGGGTCTGCATCATAGTATAGTATCTCATTCCTTGTTTGAAAAAATGTAGCATAGTACCCACCCCCTCTACCGTCATAGGCAATTTCTACAAGTGGTGAAAACATCGAGATCATTTCATCCGCAGTTCGCCCCCTAATTTCATGAGGTTTTAAAAAAATATCTTGCCAACGTGGACTAGTAAACAAGTTAGATGGATCAAGATAATGACACTCTCCATTTTTCTCTTCAAATGAAATATCTTGCTTAAAGCAATTATGAAACACAAGCCAATACAATAGGTGTTGATTACCTTTATACCCATACACTTCCTGAAACCTTGAAAAATCTTTCTGCAAATTATTTTCCAAGTAATTCACCAAAACACCTTCTTTTTCTGAGTCTAAAAATCTAGAAAAGTTCATAACAAAAAATTTACTTATTAAAAAATATCTCTCATTAATCATGCTCACCTTAGTGAACCACTAAGGTCTATTATTTGTCTCACATACCATTAGGGTTAAATATAATAGTGGTGGATTTTACATCTCAAAAATTAGTGCGAGTTGGAATCCCTCAAACAAATAATCCTTTTAAGGATAAAAAAATGTCCACTACTGTACGATGGGATAATCTCGCATGCAACATCCATCACTTATATTTAGTCCCTTCGAGACATGTTAATCTTTAAGATTAAAAGTTAAACTTATAGTTCCTCTAAAAATCGAATTTTCGCTTCGACTTCGCTCAGCCACCGGCATCAGGTTCCTGAGTGGAGCCGAAGGACTTTTCAAGTTAATCAGTCAATATCTTTTGCCAATGGGATAAATCCCATCGCTAATGTATTTTGTCCCTTCGGGACTTTTGACCTGAAAGGGCTTTATAAAACAGCGATGGACTTTAGTCCTTCGTTATGCAAATGATATTTTCAGTCCTGAAAGGACGAAATAACATGGATGCTTATCAATCACTTATGTTACCTATGCTTTTTCCGGAAGTGTAATAGGAAGTTGATCAAAATTGCCTTCGACCAACCACTGTGGCAAATAATCCGATGACACCTCTGTTTTCAGTCCATTGAGTTTTGCCATATGGACTGCCGCCAGATAAGGCCATGTGATAAAATACTCGTCACTGATACTACGTGGAGGGTCGCCATCTTCCGGTGGCATTTCTACAAACTGCCTGAAGAGTGACAGCCCTTCGTAAAGTTTTTCATTGTAAAAGGCTTCGTCCTTGGTGATAATGCCCAAATAGACTTCCAGTAATGGTGCCCGATGGTAAAGGGTATATTCATTATAAGCATCAAATTTACTTGGATACTTATCAATATCAGTATACTCATAAGCCTCTCTAAATGCTTTTTCTATCTTTTTCACATCCTTTGAAAATAGAGATTTAAAGAAATCTACCATTTTAAAGCCTAGTTCTGTCCCTCCAATCAAACCTCGGTCTTTGAATGTCTTCTCAGTGATGGTATCCAAAAGATCTAATCCTTGACTATATCGAGTGATCACACAAAACTCCCAATATCTGATCCAATCATATTCCCCAATTTTCTCTCCTCTTATTTGAGCACCTTCCCCTTCCGCTACTTTTCCTGCTATAGGTATTTGAAAAGGTTTCCCTTTTGGAGTTGTAAATTGTTTAAATACATAAAGCCCAAGATCCCTAGCATAGGTTAGGTAACGGTAAATTTCTTCTGGTGATTTACCTGCTTCATTGCCCCAATTTACTTTTTGGTGGAATCGCTCACTAATATTCCCCCACCTAAAACCATCGCCTTTACTTTCAAATAGGTTATTGAAATAATTGTGAATCTTCTCAATTGATGCAAAATTATACCTTTCTTCTAAAAGATTTGGGATATTTTTATTTAATCGGTGTCTTTCCAGTCTTCTCATAGTTTTGGCACTATCGTTAAAAAAATTTTCAGAAAGCCTGCTTTCTTCCTCGAAAATATCATTTTCTTTCTATTTCCTGAAAAAACGATTGCAATACGCTAATATTGATCTTTGAAACTTTACGAGTATTTAAGTTAAAAGCATATAAAACCTGTTTGGGTTGATAAATAAAAAAACCGCCTTAGGAATTACGTTCCCTAAAGCGGTTTTTTTGTATGGTATAGTTGTGGTGCGATGCTAACCTCTTTAGACAAAACAGCAGCAGTGGTAATGCAAGCAGTAAATGCGTTCAATTCAAAAGAAAATTATTCCTTCTATTGAAAAGGTTGATTAGAGTAGGTATCGATAGTTAGAATAATTACACTGCACTAACACTCCTACAATACCAGCTGCTACGCCCTGTCCTTTGTATGGGTTGGTTTGCCCCTCTTTTTCGGTGCTGCTACTCAGCGACACCCTTTGTACTTCTATTGTTCTTTTTCTCCAACTTGTCAAGTGCCTTTACCATGTTTATCAATGCCTCATTCTGCTCTTTTCTTTTCTTGATCAATTCTAAAAGCATTTCTTCTTCAAATTGATCTGCCGTGTTCTCTCCTCCCTGTCTCTCCAATGACTCTGATTCACTTTGTATCATCACCTCTCAAAAATTGATTTATGTTGCGAGTATACTTGATGAATCTTCAAAAAGGCTCAACGAACTGTCCACAAAACCTCTACAAACACCCAAAAACACCTCTACTCAACTTCTACACGAAGAGATAACCCTATGTATACCAAATAAATAACTACAAGATTACAATGTTGTAGGAATTGAATTAACCGATTAACCTTTAGCCGTTCAAATAAAAAATGGAGATAGGGAAGTAACATAAGATCAGTTACAGCATCTCTCAGGGTTTAATGAACACCCTAAAAATATAGTCCTCTCAATGCTAAAAATAATTTTTCCATTACCGATGAACGTTGCTCCCATTAAGGTAATTAAACTGATATTGATGCTGTTTAAGCAAGAATTGGAATAGAGGTTTTCTATGCTAACCCTTTCACATATTATGATGCACTAAATGATGATGTTATCCTGTTCAACCTTTTCAGGGTTATGAGATAATGAACACCGTCAACTCCGGATTACCATCCGGAGCTAATATGGTTTGTTTTCTTTAGACCCGAGCTTTGGTTGGTTATTTTAAGATGTCGGGCAACCTCTGGGAGTCAACTTATAACAACTTAATGCTCGAGTCTATCAGAAACGGTGTTTGCTATAAGAGAAATAATCCCAAAGGGATTCAATAATAGTAGCCGTAGGCAAAAGCCTACGGTATAAGTAAATCCATTTACACAACTCCAAAGGAGTTGAACCTATAAATCCATAAAAAAATGGAGCTGAAGTTCTACCACTCCAGCTCCATGATTGTTCAGTGTTCCAAACCTGTTATATCTGCTCGATAAATGTATTCAGGTTAGACTCTGAATTATTGATGCCTAATTTCTTTCTAAGCCTGAACCTTCCCATCTCAATCGACCTAATTGATTGGCGTGTAACGGAAGCAATATCCTTAGTGGACATATTGAGTCTCAGAAAAGCACATAGCTTTCGCTCATTCGGGGTCAGATCAGGAAACTGATCATTCAGGCGTTTGTAAAAGTCATTATGTACATTCTGGAAACGCAATTCAAACTCATCCCACAAGTCATCTGACTTTGAGGTTTGAAGGTCATAGATGATCTGACGGACAGCCTGCTGGTTTTCCTTTTTCAGGTTGGCTTTCATATCTGCCAACTTTTGAGACACTGCGTTGATCAGTTCATTTTTCTGTACAAGGTTCATCACGTTAGAGGTCAACTCCCTGTCACGCATTTCAAGATCCTTCTCTCTCAGTTCTAACTCCTTGGAAAGGTTATCATTCTGAAGTTCTAACTTTTCCTTTTTCAGCATCGCCTGATGTTCTTTCATCTTGGCTTGCTTGGTTTTAGAACGTTGGATCACATACAGCAATCCTGCGGCAAGACAAACCATCACCAGCAAACCTATCGTTGCATATAGCCTGTTTCGCTCTTCCTGTTGTCTGATCTCTTTTTCTCGCTTTTCCTTTTCCTGCTGATAATCCGAGACAAGGTTTTTGATCTTCTCTTCGCTTTCACTTTTGGCTACTTCATCAGCGTATACAAGCAATTTTTCTAGCTGAGACAAAGCCTCCTCAAATTTCCCTTGACGCTTATAGAATCTATAGTACAATTCGTGAATTTGCTTCAGAAATGATGGAGAGTTCAAGTGATGACCTATCTCAAGTGCCTGATCCAAATATTCCTTTGCCTCCTCAAACTTATTATTATCGATACAGTATTTCGACAGAGACATCAAGGAATTCAAAACGGAGTAGTCTGTTCCCAGTCCTTCTTTGGCTTTTAGTGATCGTTTGAAATAACTGTAAGCTTTATCCTCTTCCTCTTTTTTCAGATAGATATTGCCAATATTATTGAGGGCTTTCGCTTTATTGGTTATAAAGTTTTTGGCGTCTGTCAGCTTCAGTACCTTTTCATAATATTTGAGTGCATCATTCAGCTTGTCCAAGCCATCAAAGCAAGAGCCTAAGTTTAGATAGACAGAAGACAGAACAGTATTTTTTTGCTTCTCAGGCAATGCTTCTACGCCTTCCACAATCTCCACAAAATATTTCAGTGCTTCCTGAAACTCCCCTCTCCTTTCGTAAACCAATCCAAGGTTGTTCTTCTGACTGATTGCCTCAAATGTTTTTCCTTCTTCTTCATACAGGTACAGCGCCTTGATAAAATAGTTTGTAGCATCTACATACTTTCCTTTAAGGAAATGCACTGTTCCCAACAAGTTATATACTTTGGCTTTTCTCTCGTTATTTGATTGCTCTTCTGCCAATTCCAATGATTGCTGACCATAATAAAGTGCCTGCCCCAAATCTTGGGTCCTGTAATAGTCTGCAATCTGATAGTTCAGTGTAAGCCTGGTAGAGTCCGTTGATGCTGTATCAAGTGCAGCCTTCAGGCTGTCAATATTGACACCCTCTTTTGCTTGTACATTGATAGTCACTAGAAATAAACACTGTGATAAGATGAACCAAATCAATTGCTTTCGGAAAAACAACTGTTTTAGTTTTGCTGATAGAATGATTGTCATTTTGCTATTCTCTAGGTAATACTGGCTTACCACCCCCTTTACAATTAATGCTCCCCTCACAAAGGACTTTTATATAAGTCTTAACTTAGATCGTTCACAATTATAACTGTAATCTCACAATACTTCAACATATTATTACATTAATCTCTTTTATATCAAAACCCAACCCGCTCAGGTTTTACAAAAATTGTCACACTAAAAAGAGGTCTACTCTTCGCATTTTCAGTTTAATCAAAAAGAAAAAGCCACTAACAAAAAAACATAATGTTAGCGGCTTTGACATTGAATATAAACGTTGGCTAAAGTCTAATCCCCATGATTGTTACATCATCTCTTTGTGTGGCTTGTTCGCTGAAAATAGTCAGCTCCTTATCCAGTTCACTGCTTTGTCTTTCCATTGGGAAAGAGGATAAGCCTGCTAGCTTATCAAGGAGTCGTGCAGTTCCGTATCGAACGGACTGATCATTGCCGCATTGGTCAATAAAGCCATCCGATGTCAGGTACAATACCGTTCCTCTTCTGAACACAATTTCTTTTGAAGAGAAACGGGCGTTCTTTTTCCTTTTTGTTCCTCCAATAGAAATTCTGTCTGCCTTAAGCTGCATCATCTTTCCTAATTCATTCAAAAAGTATACAGGTCTTTTAGCTCCTGTAAAATTCACTTTGACCTTGCCGTCATACAGGTACTCGATACGACACAAACAAAGATCCATGCCGTCATCATTTCCTGAATGCTCCTGATCGAGTGATGTCACAATCCTTTCGTGCAGTCGATCCAGAATCTTATCTGTCTCATAAATATTTTCCCTGTTGATAATCTCATTGAGGTGTGTGTTACCAATCATGGACATAAACGCCCAGGAACACCATGCCCTGTACAGTCTACTACAGCCACATACATCACATCTTCTCCCACCTTATTCGCCCAATAGAAATCTCCGGATACAATATCCTTCGGCTTGAAATAGACAAATACATCATCAAAGAAATCTTTGAGCATTCTTTCTGATGGAAGAATTGCCTGCTGAATGGTTTCCGCATATCGGATACTTTGCGTAATGGTATGGTTCTTTTTCTCAACACTTTCTAGGGTAACTTCCAAATCACTCTTCAGTACCTCCACTCTTCTCTTTTCATTTCGGTAACGGTTAGTCAAGAACATAAACAGGACTACCAAGCATAACAATATGACCACGATACCGATAGCAATCATTACCTTCTTTTGGAAAGCTGCTTTCTCTGCCTTTTGCTGTTCCTCCAACAGACGCATACGGTCTTCGGCATTCATAAAGTCAAGCTGCAAGTTTTCAAGCATACTGCTTGCCTCTTTGTTTTTTGTCAGGAAGTTTTCCTTAATGGTATTCAGCAGTCCTTCCAAGGCTGCCAACCTGTTACGGTAATTTTCACGCTGCTCGTCAGTCAGGCTACTATCATCCTTCAACTTGCTGACAACCTCTGAGATCTCCCTTCTGATTTTTTCACTTTCCAAAGCCAGCTGCTGATTCTGTAACCTGATTCTTGTTGCCAGTTCATCAAAATGGTCATCAACAGGCAGGTCAGATAAGTCGATCAACGAATCCTGTTCCAAAGAAGCCTGTACCACGGCTTCCTTGATAGATGAGTTGGAAAATACTACAGGGTCAGCCTCAGGCTCTCCAAACTGCAAAACCAACAGGTTCTTTTTAGGATCTCCTTTCTGACTGTTCAATTTCAATCCTGCCACCATCACCTTATCCGAAAGGTTTCTTTTCATCACTTTGGCTTTGCCTTCCTCATCTGTTACAAATCTGGCATCCCCCAACTGGAAAGCGGTTGTTTTCATTGGATTTCTTCGCTTGTCCAAAAGCTTTACGGTAAATGGCTGACCTGTTACTTCATAGTTTGCCAACTCACCTACCCATAGCCTTACTACCACATTCAAGCTTCCGTGCCTGAATTCTGCATCGGTTATTTGATAGCCTACCAGTTCAAAGTCTTGTTGCGTCAGTTTTTCTTCCTTTAGCGGGTAGCGCAAAACAAACCGACCTTCGTTATCTGTTCGTGCTTCATCTGTGAAGTCTCCCTTGGTTACACCAATTATCACTCCTCCCAACGGTTTTCCATTAGCATCTGCCACTTGTCCGTCTATCCTAAGAAAATCTACCTCCTTCATCAGGATATGCAGAAGGTCTCCTCTTTTTGCCCACGACACCATTGCCATTCCATCCTTGATGGCTTTTACTTTCTTGGGTCTTCCCTTGACCTCCAAGGTGGCTTTTCCATCGACATTGGTTAGCTGAAAATCACTATCGTTAACGGAAACACCAGCTCCTTCTAGTGGACGCATCTGATGATCTGTCACCAATACCGATTGCTGTGCAGAAACCGTCAACGTCATCAAAACAAGGCTGCCTAACAGCAGACCTAACCGAATGTATGCACTCAACTTTTCCATTATTTTTTTAGTAGGTAATGGGTTATTCGAATATAAATCCTAAAGGGTAGATAAAAGCATCTGACACCCCTCTCCTAATGACTTCCTGCAATACTTTTTCAGCTTCGTTACTTCTGTCAAATCGAAGCAGGAAGTAGCGATAAATGCCTTCATCTACAGATTTTTGTCGACAGACTTTTCCCAAGTCTTTTAAATACTCAAAATTCTGATAGCTGTCTGACTGATATGCGCCTAACTGTATAGCATACCCTGCCTTTATGTCTTCAATATTTATTTCCTCAATCCTGAAGTCTGCTGAAGCACTTAAATCCTTTAAGCCATTGATTTTTTCACAAGAAGAATAGTCCACAAAATCTCCAGTCAGGTTGTGAAACCTCAACTCTGCGTCTGAAAGCGTCGTGGCTTCCATCACAAACGGTTTTTCCTCCACCTGCTTGCTAAATGAGTTTGTATAGATAGTGGTACACTGTGGCCAGAAGCCTGACTTTTCGATCACCAGATTATAAGTCATCTCAGGTTTCAAACTGACCTTGAACATGCCATTATGATTGGTTTGCAGCTGCTCAACAGAACCTTCAAACGGATTGTAAACATGGACTTTTGCTTCTGAGATGGTAAAGCCTGCGGCATCTTCCACACTGCCTATATATACCGTTACAGCTTCTGACAATTGCTTTTCGACAGGCATGCATTCTGTTCTGTCAATTTCAGGGTTGAAAATATCGCTGTGCTTAAAGCCTGAAGCCTCCAGCGGTATTTCTCCCATAATCTTCACTTCGGTACGCCTATTCTTGCTATGGTCTTCCTCCGAACATTGGATGCCATCCACACATTGGTTTAAGATCTGCTCCTCACCATAACCAATGGCTGAGATTCTGTCTACATGTACACCATTTGCCACAATATATTCTACAGCCTTTTTGGCTCTCAATTCGGATAGCTTCCGGTTGTATTCAGCACTTCCCCTTGAATCAGTATGCGAACTCAACTCCACTTTCAGCGTAGGGTTGTCTTTCATAAACTTGACCAGCTTATCGAGATCAATCGCAATCTCGGGAGAAATGTCAGAGCCGTTTACTTCATAGTATAAAGACTCCGTCATCATGACTTTCCCCATCTCAGGAATCTTTTCCAAGACCACTTTATCTCCTATGATCTCACTTGTGAGATTTCCTGTCTGTACCTTGAAGCAAGTAGACAGGTAGCCTTTTTTCATCACCTTGAAAACGTATTCCGTTCCAGGGTCAAGACAAAAAGAATAGGCTCCGGTTTCCGCATCTGATGCTTCCACATACATCATGTCCCGATCTACATCATACACATATATGTTGGCATCCAATGGTTGATAAAGTGTATCAGCCACATAACCTGTATAGGTAAAGCAAGGCAGTTCCTTGCTCTTGTAAAGCGCTCTTCTCAGGTATGCCTTATTGATACGCTCGTCCTTGCTTAACAGAAAGTCCTTTCGGAAATACTCATTGTTACTGTTGAAAAAGACGATATAATAATCTTCATAATAATCTCGGTACATCGGAATTTCCACCTCGGTCGGGTACTCTCCTAGTCTACTGCTGTGTGCCACCAGATTAAACTGTCCTGCATAAGGTGCCCGAAGCCAGAATTTCCCTTCCCAATCCGTATTCGCTCTTGCTACAGTATCTTGCGTAAGCATGTCCACCAAAGAAAGGTTTACTCCTTTTACCCTTTCCGGATCTTCTGTTTCAGAAATTTGCTCATGCAACAGCACACTCCCTGACAGAATATAGGAATACACCTTGTGAATGGTTACGTGATAGAGATCGTCATCTCCTTCTGGCTTTCTATTGGACGAAAGGTAAGCGGACAAGCCTGTATTGTCCACCGTATAGGCAAAGTCGTCTCGAGGGCTATTGACAGGGAAGCCCAAATTAATCAGGTTTCGGTACCTTCCATTTACAATCTCTGCGCTATAGATATCCAAACCACCCATTCCACCATGCCCATCCGATGCAAAGTAAAGTATCGAATCCCCTTTGATATAGGGAAACATCTCATCACCTGCGGTATTGATTTCAGCTCCCAAGTTTTCAGGTTGGCTCCATCCGCTTTCCAATTTGCGGCTAACGTATAAGTCCGATCCCCCAAACCCTCCGGGCATATCAGACACAAAATACATCTTGTCCGCTTTGTGGGTCAGGGCAGGATGTCCGATTGAGTAAACATCACTGTTGAGATTGACTCCTGTTGTATGTTTCCAGTTTTTCTTGCTGACTTTAAACTCATGTATCTGAAGTACTTTTTTTCCTTTCTTGCCTGCTGCCACCACAGTTGCAAATACATTTTGTTTGTCCGCTGTAAACGTGAATGGTCCCATTTGTTCAAATCCCTCAGCTCCGATATTCCTGACATTTACAAACTGAAGAGAATCTGTTATGGCAACGGCATTTGCCTTATACACCCCTGACTTCATCACTTTCTCTCCTGTTCCTGCTACAGGCTTGCGGTCAGAAATAAAATACAGTTCTTCATCCAATTTGTAAGAGGCATATTCCCCCTCCTTGGAATTGACAGAAACTGGCTTCACCGTATAACGGATTGAATCTTTCAAATAAAAAGACATTTGTTCCAACCCTGCCACCACTTTTTGAACCATCTCATCCTGCTTGATCTCATCAAGGTATTTCTGATAATAGAAAATGGCTGCATCAAACGAACCTGTCTGCACCAGCGCCTCTGCGGTCAGTTTATAATCATCCGGCTTTAGGATTCCATCACGGCAAATCACCTCATTGAAAAGGTATACTGCCTCATAAGGTCTGTTCAACCTAAACAGGCTCTTAGCACTCAGCAGCTTGGCTTCATTTACGGAAGGAAATTCATCCACCATATTCAGGCTGATTGCCAAAGCTTTTTCATATGCACTTTTACTATAAAACTTTTCTGCCCTATCGAGCGTGCCTTGTTCTCTTTCAAAAATACTTAGGTCAATAATTCCCTGTGACAGCAGCAATGCATTATGCTCGCATGGGTTATGTTTCTTTTTATGAAACTTCTCCCAAAACCGAACACTACCAATGTTTTCCTTCTTGTCCAAAAAGAAATCGGTATGCTGAAGCTGTTTACCAAAGGGATAATAGACAACATAAAACTGCTTGTCGGAAGAAGCCCTAACCGGAAAGTCGATGAGTTTTTTATGCTTTTCGCCTTGATAGGTAAGCGTAAGCTGAAATCTGCCAGTGTATGGTGCCACTATTGAAAAATAGCCCCTGCCATCCGTTTTTGTTTTACAGACCAATGAATGGTTACGAACATCCGTCAATTCAACTGAGACTGTATCCATAAACACTGGAAAGTATTCCTTTCCCTGATGAAAGATGGCTCGACCATTTAGTGTATAGGTCATTTGCCTGCCAACTTCCAGTTTAAATAAGTCGAACCCATTTCCATAGTTTCTATTCGAGGACAGAAAACCTAACTGGTTATGCGAATCCCACACCAATGCCTTATCGTCATCGATAGAATTGACTGGAGCACCCATATTTTGAACATTGAGAACTCTGTCCTTTTCAAAATCAGCCTTAAAAAGGTCAAAACCTCCAATTCCAGGTAATCCATCAGATGAAAAATACAAGGTATAATCCGCTGCAATAAACGGAAACAGCTCATCACCTTCAGTATTGACTTTTGCTCCCAAATTGACTGGCTCAGTCCATTTCCCTTCCAAGTAACGGATATAGTAAACATCCATCTTTCCGTACCCGCCTCCTATATCTGAGGCAAAAAACAGGTAAGTGTTATCCTGACTTAGCACAGGGTGAATATAGTTTGCTCCTGCAGCACAGAAAGGAAGTTGCTCAAGTCTCCATGTCCCTTTGACTTTCTCTGCCAAAAAGAGCTTACTGGTCTCCAACCCATCTTTTCCTCTTACTTTTCTGCCAACTATCGCCTTGTCCCTACCTGCAAAATAGCTATAGCCTGTTTGGGGTTTGTTATCAAGGATTTCAAGCTGCTGAGACTCTCCAACAAATGCCTTGCTGTAATAAAAATGACTGATCAACCCTCCTTTCATGGTTTCTTTTACACCCAGTGTACTAGGCTTGTTACTCAGAAAAACCAGTCCGTCCTCTGAATAGACTGGCATAACCTCATCAAAAGGGGAATTTAGTTTTGCTAAAGGAGTCAGCTCAAACGTAGCATATGGTGATGTATAAGCAGGTAAACTGTCCAACCCTGCCATTCGGCTTTGCAACAATGCTTTTTCGGAAGTTCCTTCCTGCAGCAGTCGAAGGTAATTGTCTGCTGCCTTTTCCAATTCCCAGCAAGCCCTTTGTGCATCTGCATAAGCCAAGTGCTGCTCTCTGGATAAGATTTGTCCCGCTGCTGCTAACTTCTCACACCAATGCAAGACCTTGAACTTATGGCTCAGTTTTGACTCACACTTAAGTATTCCTTGCCACACCTTAAAGTCAGAACTGTCTTTTGCGTAAGAAGCCTGATACGCTTCCAATGCTTCAACATAAGCGCCTGCCTTGTATAACTTGTCACCTCTTTCCTTTGCTGAAGAGAATACATCTAGTACTGATGTCTGCGCCAGAGCAACAGGCAAATGCAATAAGCAGAGTATTACTCCTGCCAATATCTTGATAGCGCTATTTCTGTATCCCTTTACATTCATCTTGTCTAAAAATAGCGTGGTGAAACTTCCTTATGCTTGGAGAAATTCATGGAAAGGTTCAGGACAATCTCATGTGTATTGCTTCTCAAGTTGATATCACTTCCCATTTGCGTCTCATAAGCATACCCTAATCGTAACTGTTTGGATAGCTGTAGCTGCGTCAGCACTCCCAACGTCTGGTCATATTGATAGGATACCCCCATCCAAATGACATTATTGTATACACCTATCAGGTTAAGGTCGACCACCATTGGGTCTGTATCTGAAACACGAATCAAGGCACTTGGCACAATGCTAAACCAAGGTCTCAAGTCAAATTGATATCCTCCTTGGATATACACTACCGGTCTGTAAGCCGTGACACCATAGACATCGCTAACTACAACATCCTGCAACTTTGGCAATGAGAACCCTGCAAAAGCGCTTTTACCTTGCAAGAAGAGTCCTGCTCCAACCACAGGTTTTATGACGGAAACCGTTCCTGTATTAAAAGCTGGATCATTTACGGGCAACAGAACATCGTCATAATCCGACTGAAAATACCTTGCTCCAATATTCAAGCCTGCCGATAATGACCAATCCTTTCCAATAGGTATTTTGTATGAAAAACTACCACTTGCCAAGTAATCTGAATGCACACCTGTCTGGTCATATGCCAAGTTAATACCTACCCCAATCCTTTTGGATGGAAAGCCTATATCCCCAATCAGTTGCATGGTAACAGGTGCTCCTTCCACACCTACCCACTGCATCCTTGTAAAAGAAGTAAAATTCAAAACTTCCCTACTTCCTGCATAAGCGGGGTTGATGACCAGATTGTTGAATACATACTGACTCTTCGGCACATCAATCTGTGCGGCTACCTCTACGCTGCATAGCATGAACATAAAAAAAGCAACGGTGTATAACTTCTTCATAGAGAACTCATTTACTCGCTTCTCACCTTAGCGGTGAACCTAAAGAATATCTAAACAGCATCATCTTTTGACTTCTACAGTACCTTTCAGGTCTTCTATCCTGCCATTCTCATCTTTCAATGTAATCACATAATAGTAAGTACCTTGTGGAGACTCCTTACTTGTATTATTCAGGTAATGACCATTCCAGAAGTTCTTGGCGTTGTCATAGTTTTCTGTTTCAAAAACCACTGTACCGAACCTGTTGAAAACCCTCACCTTACTGTAGGTGTATTGTTCAATACCTTTGATCAACCATTGGTCATTGATGCCATCCCAGTTGGGTGAAAAACCTCCATATACAATCACCTCGTCATTAAGGCTGACATCTACATATACCTGAACTTCTACACACGCTCCTCCTTCAAGCCTGTCACAAACTTGGACTATGATATAATCTTCACCAAAATAGTTGGCATTAGGTGTGTAAGTAATGCAAAGTGATTCCTGATCAATTGTGACTTCGCTTCCATATTGTGGGCCTTCCAAGATTTGCCTTATTTGAAGTATATCCTCATCAATATCATCCACTGCCAAACAGATTTCTACTGGCTCCTGCTCAACAGCTTCCACGTAACTGTCTTCTGCCACAGGCTTGTCATTGACAGGTTTCACTGTAATAGAGACTGTTGCTGTATCTGCAAGTGCATTATTCGGACGGTCTTCCCGAACGATATAGGTAAAGTAGTCTGTACCGTAGTAGTTCGCTTTTGGTTTATAGATGAATTGACCATCTGCACTAAGTTCAACACTTCCGTTGTCAGGAAGTGCAATAGGAAACTCATCCACCAACATCGAATTATTTTCAGGATCAATGATATACTCAAAAAGGTTTCCTCTCAATTCACCATCTTCATCCATCACCAATAAGACATCCTCTGCCACTGGCGGTAAGTTTTCTTCTTTAACAGTCACCGTAAATGTACAAGCAGCACTATTACCTGCTTCATCAGTCACCTTTGTTGATACAGTTGTTTTTCCCAAGGCAAACAACTCTCCTGATGTATGCGTTGAGGAATAGGTCAACTGTCTTGAGCAATTGTCAACGGCTTCTGGCTGATTCCATTCCACTGCTATTTCTGAAGTGCCAAATGACACACTCATCTGTATGTCTGATGGACAATAGATAAAGCTAGGAGCTGTCACATCCACCACATCTACCTGAACATTACAACTCACCTGATTTCCGCCTTCATCTATGGCTGTTACTTCCACAGTATGATTGCCAACTGTCAAGGCTGTACCCGGTTGTGGCTGCTGACTGTATACGATGTTCTCAGAAAGGGTGTAATTATCAAACACTTCCAATTGACCTGTAAAGTTGGGAAGGATAATTTCACATCCACTATCAGCCAAGAGTGTTCTATCTTGCGGACAAGCCAACACTACTGGCGCTACCTTATCCACAACCACCACATTGACTGTACAGCCTACCATATTTCCTTCTGCATCCGATACTGTTACTGCAATATCATGGCTGCCTATTCCCAAAGAATCATTGACTGTCGGTGACTGGGTAAATACAAGATCTGTTACATCACTACAATTGTCCGAATAAGTCAACAGGACAGATAAGTCAGGCACTTGCACCATGCTACCACTTGTCAAGTCAATTGATACAATGTTGTCACAACCTGTCAATATTGGACTTTGCCTATCCTCTACAATCACTGTCAAGGACTCGGTTGCTGTATTGCCTGCTTCATCTGATACTGAAACCCTCACATCATGAGTTCCTACAGGTAAAGCCGTTCCCGACACTGGAGACTGACTCCAATTCAGGTTTTCAGTTAAAGTTAGGTTATCAACGGCTGAAATATTCTCAAATAAATCAGGAAGCTGGGCTGTACATCCGCTTGCAGTCTCCAACGTTACTTGCCCATTCAGAACGGTCAGTACAGGTGCTGTCACATCCACCAATTCAATTGATACTGTACAAAAAGCTTCATTTCCGTAAGCATCTTTCACTGTCAGTTGAACCATTGGTTCTTCGGTTGGGGCTACCTCTATCAATTCGCCTGAAGCTGGAACCTGAGTTATCTCCAATGCTGAAGCATCAGTACAATTATCCGTTGCGACAATTCCTCCTGTCAGATCTGGCGCTATCCAATTACCTTCAGAGGTCAACTCAACTGTATTATTTTCGGGACAAGAAACGATGATTGGAGCATCCCTATCCTCAATAGTCAATGTTGTAGTACATGCATCTGTCAGACCTGCTGCATCCTCAACAGTCAAAGTAATCGCATGGCTTCCTACAGCCAAGTAACTACCAGCACTCGGTGACTGTGTAACTGTAACTCCTGTACAATTTTCATCATAGGTAACACCTGAAGTAAAATCAGGCACTACTCCTTGGCACGTACCTGCCTCGGCTGTTATTGTTCTAGTATTTGGACATAAGGTAATGACAGGGCTCGTTATATCTTTTACCTCTATACTGGTTTCACATGTATTGCTGTTACCCGAAACATCTGTCAAGGTAAGTGTTACGGATACTGTACCTACATTATGAAAACTTCCTGCTACTGGAACCTGAACCACATTTACCGTTCCTGAGCAATTCTCCTCATAACTTACCAACCCAGTCAAATCAGGCATTACCCCAAAACATTGGTCTGCAACAGCATCAACCTCTACCCCTTCGGCACAACTGATGACAGATGGGGCAAACTTATCTTCCACTGAAACAGCTGATTTACAGATTACTGCATTACCACTATCATCTGTTACGGTGAACGTTATTTCATGCGTTCCAAACCCTAAAGCAGTACCTGCTGCTGGTGACTGCTCTACAGTTAATGAAGTATCACAATTGTCTGTTGCCAATACCCTACTCGTCAAATCATCCAACAGAACCGTACAGTCAACTGTAGTGATCTGATAGGTTGTATCACTTGGACAAGTCAGGACATTTGGTTTTTCATTGTCAGAGACTTCTACATCTACAGAAATAGCACTGCTGTTTCCGAATGCATCAGTAGCTGTCACTTCCACAGTTGTAGTGGATAAAGGAATCAAACTTCCTTCAGCCATTGATTGGGTGATGGTTATTATTGTAGTACAAGCATCAGTTGCCGTAACATATTCAGAAAGATCAGGCAATACACCTTCACAAGTTCCTTCTTCTGTAAATACCTGTACAGGTTTATTCTGTGTAAGTATTGGCGCCTCTTCATCCATTATCTTTACTTTCAGAACCCCTTCAGCAAAGTTGCCTGCTTTATCTGTCGCCCTGACTACCAAGTCTTGCATTCCTACATTCAAGATTGAACCGCTGGCAGAAGCATATGAAAAAGTAATTTCACCTGTAGCTGTACAATTGTCTGTGGCACTATAATGAGTTGATAAATCTGGAAGGTCTGCGATAGCGATGCTACATTCATTGCCAATCTTAATGTCTACCGTACCTGTCGTTACCAGCAATGAAGGTTTTTCTTGATCTTCTATGGTTAGTGATACAAGACAAGAATCCATTAATCCTGCCGCATCGGTCACCAACAGTTTGATATCATGTGTTCCTACAGGAAGTGTTCCGCCCGCTACTGGTACTTGTGAAACGGTTGCTCCTGTACAGTTTTCCATATAGGTCAATCCGGAAGTGAAGTCAGGAATAATTCCTTCACATAGACTCGCTTCTGCTGAAACTGCAAGGTCTTCTGGACATCTTGTAATTTCAGGAGCAGTAACATCATTGATGGTAATGGTTGTCTTACACGAATCCGTATTACCTGCTTCGTCAGTCAGCGTCAGCGTCACTTCCACAATACCCACATCATGGAAACTACCTGCCACTGGTGTTTGGATAATAGACGCAGTTCCTGAGCAGTTTTCCTCATAACTCACTAGGGTTGTCAGGTTAGGCATAATACCAAAACACTGACCAGAAACAGCATCCACTTCTACCCCTTCTGCACAACTGATAACTGATGGCGCAAATTTATCTTCTACCGTTACAGTACTTGTACAGATACTATTATTTCCGCTTTTATCTGTTACTGTAAATGTAATTTCATGTGTCCCAAAACCTAATACGGTCCCCGCCACCGGCGATTGTACGACAGTTAACGCATCAGGACAATTATCGGAAGCTTCCAAAATACCTGTCAGGTCATCTAAAAGAACTGAACAAACATTTGTAGTAACAGCGTAAACCGTATCACTTGGGCATTTTGAAATAACCGGTTGCTGATTGTCTGAAACCGTTATATCAATATCAAGTGTGTCTTTATTACCAAAAATGTCGGTAGCCATCACGCTGACTACAGAATTGCCTAATGGGATATTGCTTCCCGCCGCTACAGATTGTGAGAGTGTTACAGTGGTTCCACAAGCATCCGTCGCCGTGACATAGGCAGACAGGTCCGGCACTATCCCTTCGCAAGCATCTGCTTCTGTCTCAACCAGTACCGATGCATTTTGAACAAGCGTTGGCGCTTCCTCATCCATCACCATCACAGTCAGGGTTTCTTCCGTAAAATTCCCTTCTTCATCCGTTGCCTTTACAATCAAGTCTTGTACCCCTACCTCAAGGTCCAACCCTGAAGCTGATTGCAATTCATATATAATATCGTTTACCGCTGTACAATTATCTGTTGCACTGTAATAAGCAGATAAATTTGGCAAACCTACAACAGCGACACTGCATGCATTTCCTATTTTAACTTCTACTGTATCAGTTGTAACCACCAATACTGGCGCTTGCTGGTCCTCTACTGTAAGCTGGACATCGCATGAATCTGTATTTCCAGAAGCATCTTTTACTGTAAGCGTAATGGTATATACGCCAACATCTACCAAGGAATCTGCTTTCAGACTTTGTTCCACTTCCAATGTACCTGGGCAATTGTCTGTAGCAATCAATGAGGAAGTAAAGTCTGGTACAATCCCTTTACAGCTGGCATCACTACTTACAGTTCTACTCGAAGGGCACTGTAAAATCACAGGCGCTGTATCGTCAATAAATGTGACGGTCGTACTGCAAGTTGCCGTATTTCCTGAAGGGTCTGCCACTGTAATGGTTACTGATACATCTCCCACCAAATGGTAGGTTCCCTTAACCGGACTTTGTGTAAAAGTATAGCCTTTAGGGTCATTCTCATGGATATCAATATAACTCTCCAAGTCTGGCATTTCACCCACACACTGATCAGGTAATTGGGAAAGGCTTAATCCCGATGGCAAGCAGTCCCTGATTTCAGGAGCATATAAATCCACCACGGTCACTTGTGTTGTACAGGTTGTATTATTTCCTGCGTCGTCCGTTACTGTAAAGGTGATGGCATGTGTTCCTATATCTAATGAATCGCCTGCTGCCACAGACTGTGAGACAGTCAAAGCAGTACAGTTATCCCAAGCCTCCACTAAACTTGTAAGGTCTTCTATCGGATACTTTGGAGAATCATCCGTGATTTCATAAACAATAGGTGATACGCATTTGGTAATTGTAGGCGCTTCCGAGTCCAGTACCTCTACCTCCACACTAAAAGTCTCTACATTACCAGCTTCATCGGTTACAGTGGCTGTAATTGAATGAACACCAACATTCAAGGTATTGATATTATCTGCTACAGGTGATTGGCTGAATGTCAAGTCAGAGACGGCTGTACAGTTATCAGATATATTCAGGTATTGCTTTACATCTACCACTTTGGCATTGCAAACCCCTGCCAATGCATTCCATTCTATGGGCTGAATGCCAACTTTGTAACTTATAGTTGGTTTCTCTTTATCCTCAGCAGTTACATTGACTGTATGGGAGATACTATTGCCATTGTTATCTGTTACGGTTACCTGTATTGGCATTGTTGATCCAACAGGTATTTGATCTGTTCCTGCCAACTTATCCTGCGTTACAGTAGGCGTTCCACAATTGTCTGCCTCGTCCGTAATCAAACTCACTAGATCAGGCGCATAGGCAAAGCATTCCCCAACTTCTGCGGCTATGGTCATATCTGAAGGGAAAGTTGCTGTAGGAGATTGGTCATCTGTCACTTTCAATGGTAAATCAAAAGTCTCAACGTTTGAAGCTTCATCTGTAACCGTATAGATCACTGTAGTCACTCCTACACCCAAGGTACTTCCTACAGAAATAGAAGGAACAATCGTCAATGAGGACGAACAGTTATCTCCAAATTCGATTTCGGTACTGTAAGGAGCTATACTTAAAAAATCAGGAACAGTAGCTATACAAGCACTTGCATCAAGCGTTAGCCTTAATGTATCAGGCAGGGTAACACTAAAAGGTTTTTCATTGTCCCTAACGACTAAAGGCACTACTACTGAGCTCGTATTGCCTGAAGCATCCGTAACAGTTATGGTTTGGCTATACGAGCCTATATCTAGTTTTGAATCTGGATCAATAGAATATGAAATAGGGTCTGCTGGTAAACTACAGTTATCATCAAAAGTGAAGCCTGTCAATTTTGTATAATCAGGAACTACCCCTTTACACTCACCTGGCTCCGTATTTATTGTATAAGTCCCCCCTGTATAACCAATTGTCGGGTCCTTGTCCTCTACTACCTTAACCAGAATATCACTCGAACCAACATTCCCTTTTTCATCAGTAGCCTTGATGGTTAAGGTGTAATTTCCAGCAGTCACTTCCTGCCCTTCCTGCAAGTCATGCTCTATCAGTATAGCAGCCTCTGCAGTACAGTTATCTGTAACAGTAAAGTCCAACCCTTTAACCAAGTCTGGAATAGTTCCTAAACAGCTATCACCTGCACTGACTGTTATCTCAGTATTTGTAAAACTGATTACTGGAGCTGTTACATCATCCCCAAGGATCAGGTTTATTGTCTCAACTGTTTCATTGCCACTCAAATCCTTCACCTTGACTACGACAGCCGTATTTGAAGTGATTGCATCTCCAATGGTCAAGTCCTGTGTAAAACTGGATATGCCACAATTGTCAGAATGTCCAACCAAAGGCTCCAGATCAGGCACCAGATAGGTACAGTTCCCTGACCTGTTTACTGTTATGTCGGATGTATCTATAATCGGATATTCATTGTCGACAACTGTAACCGTAATTGCTTCCAGATCGGAATTTCCTGAATCATCTGTAACCGTAAACTGGATTGTGTGAGTACCCACAGTGAGAGATGTTCCTCCTGCAGGAGATTGAGTAATGGTATATGAACAGCTTTCATCCACAACTATACTTCCTCTCATATCAGGTAAAGCGTAGTTACAAGTCCCTGATGCAGTATAACCTGTATAGGATACTGGTGCAGAGGTTATAACAGGAGCTGTCACATCCAAGATTTCAAAATTGCAGGTCTTTGTTCTAAAATTACCACTCTCATCTGTTACTGTTACCTCCAATGTATATGAACCAGCCTCAATACTATCACCTGCTACTACTACAGAACCGTCGAGTTTATATGTAATACCCAAGTCAGCATCACCAGTACAGTTATCATATGAAATACTCCGTACCTCACTGTCCAAGTCAGGAAATGCATAGTTACAGGTTGATGAAATAAGTGTATAAGACTTGTCTGCAAATGTTCCTATTACAGGCTTAGTATTGTCTAGAATTGATAATGTAAACGAATTTGTTATTGTTCTACCTAACTTATCGGTTGCCGTAAATTCTATCTCATGATCTCCTTTTCCTAATGAGGTCAATGGCGGAATAGACTGAGAAACATCCAAAATATTTCCACAAGCATCTGTTGCCGTAATTCCGGATGTATAATCAGACAACATCAGGTAAAAACAGCCTAAGTTATATACATACTGGGTTTGATCAGAAGGCACTCCTGACATAGTGGGTAGATTGGTGGCTGGAGAGTAAGCATAATACATGATTGTTTCTGAATCTACCTCTACGCTCCCCTCCATTATCTTGATCACGACAGGCACCCTAATAAGACTGGCATTAACACGGTCGACTGTACCACCTTCCAATGTCTCCCCAACTGTAACCTCATAACCTTCCGCAGGGCTTTGGGTAAATGTATAAACACTTCTATCACAGTAAAGCTTGTCAACCTCATCATCTCCTATCAGGTCAAAAGCCAGTGTACCTTCATAGTCCCAAACATATGGAACAGAAAGGTCACATACCTCTTCCTGAAACACGCCTGCATTTTTTGAAATAGACCAAGGTTCACAGGCAAATGAAGCAACAGTCGCTGGTTCAGCCACTTCCATAAATGGCACAACAGTGTGTGGCATTTTGTCAAAACCAGACACAAATGCAGCATTTGCTTGGGAAAGCAACGTGAATAAGTGTAGCAATACAAAAAAGATAGTCGCAGGTCTCATCCTGTACATAGCCTGTAAGCTGTTTTAGTAAAGTTTTTAGCTAAATCATCATTTGTAGTTTTTGAAGTTTTCAAGGTGTTAAGTAATGCTTTGTCGATGCAACAACTTGGGTTAAGTAGAAAAAATTTTAATTGTTAGATCACAAAAAAACTTTCATAACCTCCCTTGAAACCCTCTTTATGCACTATTTTCAACGTGCATGCCTTAAAGTAAGTAATTATAATATTTTAATTAAAAAATATTTACAAATAATGTTATAACATATAACTATTCTAATATTATTTTAAACTATACAGTGTTATACTATGTAGTAATCATGGATAGGCACAAAAAAAGCCCCATAAGACCCTATTATCTTATGAGGCTAAAAATGTAAATACAGTTCTCACTTTTTATTTCACATCAAAACATCTTTCGAGGAATTGACATTTGAATTTGAGAAAAACTTTATGCATTTCAAAATGAATAGCTTACAGCTTAACCTTCATTTTTGACCAATACAATTTTTTGATCTCCGTGCTCCATCATCAAATCAAAAAAGTGCTTCATCGCCAAATAATGATCTGCTGGCAAAAATGTCTTATTAAGCTTAAAAGTAAAGCGCACCATTAGTACTTGCCCCATTTGTTGCATTTGAGATACAAAACTTCCAGCATTTCCAGGCAAGTTTACTTTTTTACCTTCTGGTAACTCCTCAACTCTATAACCTTCTGGCAATTTCACTTGCATCATATAACGTTCCTGGTATTCACTTCTAAACTGAACAGGGAACAATCTCTCCTCATCCTTGAAAGGGTTTTCCTGAAGCAATGCCTTAAACAAAGAAGGCATATAGATACGGTCTGTATTTTCTGTAAGGGACTTAACACCCTCCATCTTTACAGTATACTCAAGTGGCTCATATACATTTTCCTGATTTTTCCACTCTTCTTCAGCCACTTGCATATATTCAGGCGCCAAAACAAACGATTCCATCTCCTCATCTTCACTCAAAAGCTTTTCACGCATATCTTTGGCTTCATAACCAGTAAATCTCATATGCATCTCCCCAGAAGGCTTTTCTCCTGTCAAGTCGATGATCACATTCGTCATCACACCTGTTTTCTCACTGGTTTCACTAAATAGCCACGAAATGCGTTCACGATCGTAAGCAAATACCTGCGTATTCAAAAGCTGTGCAGGAAGCAATGTAATTGGAAGCATTCTATCCGTGGCATCTACCAACATGCTTTTCCCCTCTATATTGATCAGACACCCTAAGGTATTGAACTCTGTCAACATTGGGGTTGCGGTTGCAATTACGCCATTGGAACGTGTACTGGAAAGAGCAGGTTCGGCTTTCAACTCTGCCGTTTTGAATAATCCTGTAAGGAAAGCATTCAACTCTGCCGAGTTACCAAGTCCTGACTCATATAGTTCTGCAGGGCTTTTAGAAGGAACAATTCCCCAATACTTATTCCATTTCAAATTTCTGACTACCCACTCGTGCAGTTTTACAGCCTTGATCAAGTCAGAGTCACCATCTTTAATTACTTGAGCAATGATGTCTTTATAGATACCCTTTCTTCCCATATAGCGTTCAATATCGCTGTCAGTACGAAACTCTGCCGCGGTGGCATCCCATGTACTCAGAAGTTCTTTATAAATCACAGCTCCCATAGCATCTCTCTGGTAGTATCCTAAAAGCTGAAATTTCAGTTTCTCTACATAATCTTCCATACAATAAAGGGATGGTATATCCTTAATAGAAGGTAGGTTCTCAAGCTCCCAATGAACACTCTGTTGGTCATTCATGTACTTCAATGCCAAACGATATCCTTGGTAAAGAATTTTATACTTGAATACATCTGTTGGGATCAGGACATCAATACTGCTAAACAATGTGGGGATATCATTCTGAAACCTCCAATCATCCAAGATAAAAAGACTCTCAGAAGAAAGGGTGTACTTATACTCCAGAATTGCTCCTTTCTTTACATTGGTAAATGCAAAACGGACTTCTGAACGGTTTTTTGACACTTCATTTTTATACATATCACGGTCATCCACCTCAAACTCCTGCTCCTTACCATTTTCCATGATTAAAGTATGAGCCTTTACGCTTGATACTTTTTCAGTATTGTTACCACTGTAGAAAGGGATGTTGACATTTCCTAAATCAGTCGCATCATCTGATAGGATTTTAGTCCTTACGTGAATGTCATAATATACCTTCCCTCCTCTTAGAGACATTTTTCCAATTTTTGAAAGAACGACAGCCTTAGCCTCAGGCTCGTATTCACATTGGGTCATTTGCCACTCTTCTTGAGAAACCTTCCCCCATTTCACCTTGTTTTTTGCCATTACAGGCACGATAGTCATCAGCAGGAGTAATGCTGTTAGTAATTTTTTCATTATTGATAAATTATAAATCTAGGTTTTGATTATAAATCTTCAGTCGATTGGCCCTCACGCTTGACAAAAACTAATTCACTTTTATCAAACCCTATAACTGTTCTTCTAAATGTCATGTAATTATTAAAAAGTTCTGCACTGTAACGTCCCTTGTTTATTTGAAACGTTCGAGTGTAAGTCAGTTGATTTTTTTCAACCTTAAATGAAGCTTTATAGCTTCCCATTTCACATTTATACTCAATATCTACATGTGGCTCTTCCAACTCATAACCCTCAGGCAAATTCCATGTAACAGAGTCATAATCGACAAAGGAAGTACCTATTTCAAAGTCAAATTTTCGACGTTTGACATTTCTATATTTCCCTGAGCTTCTGTTTAACTGATTAGGTGTAATAAACAGTCTATTTGTACTTTTCTTTGCTAGGTTATTTGAAGTAAACCTTACTTCACCTTCAATCACAGGTAACTCTGATGGCTGATCATTATACTTCATATCTGTAATCAGCATACTTGGCAAATCCAGATACGATTGGAAGAACTCTTTTTGTTCCTTTTCTTTTTGACGTTGAAGTGCTTCAAACTTATCATATTGCTCCCCAGCTGATTTGTAATGTAAAACAGCCTCTCCTTTTCCATCTGCATTTACATGAAAATCTGCAACATATGTTTGCTTGTTTTCCTCTGCTGCATAAGCACGTGTTTTAACCAATTTCCCACCTTCATCCGTTACAAGCAAAGCATGTCTGTCATCAGTGAAATTGCCTATATAACCAAAAGGATTGGTCTGGCTAGTACACTCCAACCAAACAGTATCCTGTTCAAATGGCACACACAGAATAACATGGTTAAACATATCAGCAGGGAAATCAGGGTCAATTGATGGTTCATTTCGTCCTCCCCTGATTATGGCATAATGTGATTTTATTCCCACTTCCTTTAACAATGAATATGTGTAATTACTCAATGCCTTACAGTCACCATATCCCGTAGTATGTACCTTGTTAGCATCGATGGGTTTATGCCCCCCAATACCTAACTGAACACTGACATATCTTGTACGTCCCTGAACATACTCGTAAACCTTTTTAGCTACTTGTCTAGGGTTTTCAATGCCTTCTGTCAACTTTTTGATTTCAGCAATTGCTTCTTCCGGCAAGACATCTGTCCCTTTATTCAGGTTGTAAGACCATTCCCCAATAGCGCTCCAACTATCTGTCTTTCCTTCATAACCACCATATATAAACTCTGTTGGCACAACAGTTACAAATGGAATTTGCTCCGTTACAGAAACATAATCCTCAAATTTCTTGATTGCTTTCCAGCCATTGACTTCCCACTTGTACTCTGTAGTTAATCCTTTCTCTGAGATCTCTACCTCTGGTGTTACGGCCGATGATTTGTATTTCAACTCAGTTCCAGTAGGTACAGTCACATGGTAGGAAGCTTTTTGTGTTGACACTTTTTCCTCTGATGAGGCACCAACCCATCTAGGAAAAGTTAAATAGCCATCTACTTCTGACTCACAAATAAACTCAACCGTATAAGGGTAATACCCCCAACTCAGATCGGCTACTTGTAATCGGCTATCCTGAAACAAAGTATATGAATCAAAATATGCGATATCCCTGATATCCCTTTTTTTAAGACGTTTTACCTCTTTGCCGGAAGCATCATAGGTTGCCGCTTCCAGTGAGAGAATTTTAATATCATCATCATAGTAAAAGGCATCAGCTGCCATGTCAGCCATCTTAGAATTGAAGATGGTAATAACCTTTTTCTCCCTTAAAATATACTTCCCTTTTTCAGTAAGTTCCACTTCCATTTGAAGCTCCCGAATCACTGCATCTGCACCTTTTTGTAATGAATCCGGAATTGACCTTAAAGGATATTTAGGGTCTTTTGCATAGGTTAATTGAAATAGTAATAAAATAGGTATCGATAGCAGTAAAAATTTCAGTTTCATAAAAAAATAAGTTTGAACAAATTCTTAACAACTCGCATTATATCACTTTTTTATGAAAAAATTAAGATTCTTTCACATTTTGTAATACAATAACTTTAAGAGAAATAAACTTAATCAAAGTGCAAACATTTAAAATAACTGAATACCAATTCATTACAACACCACCCTCTATTCTACATGTAGAATAGAGGTATTTCATATGTATTTAAAATTCATCTCACACACTCTACACTTAACATGATGATTTCTTTCAGTTCAAAAACCTATTCAACTGTACTATTCTAAGAATTCAACTTCAGGTTTATTTTTAATTCATTGTTCAACTATCAATAAATCCATTTATTTGCGTGATAATTATTTTTTAAATTTGACTACACTTTCTCGATGTTAAACTTTTTTCAAAACAAACTGTGTAAAATACTTTTATCCCATTTAGTATTTTTCACCTCTGTGGCAGGAGAAGCCTTCTCTCAAGACATTATTCAGGATAGTACAGTTGTAGAGTTATACCCAAATACCCATAACTATAAACAGCTGCATCATATTCAAGAACTTAACAGCGCTAACCTTAAAAACAGCCACTCCACAAACCTTTTAGAGGCACTTTCAGGAAATGTATCAGGATTCAAAATTGCTAGTGCATCTGGCAATCAGTTCGGTTCTGTTTCTGTACAGTCAAGAGGTATCAATAACTTGTCAGGAAACAGCAAACCACTGATCGTCTTGGATGGAGTTCCTTTACTTTCCTCAGACCTTTTGTCAACCAATGGAGATTATGATTACGGCAGTGTCTTGCAAGACATACCTGTTCAAGAGATTAAAGAAGTAAAGGTAATTTCAGGTGCCTCAGCCAGTATGTTATATGGTTCTGCCGCCAGCAATGGAGCAATCATTATCAATACAAATAGCCATTTCAGTGATGACAAATATGTGGGAGTTGATTATGAATACACTTCTATCTCTGAAAAGGTAATTGCACTACCCAAACTACAGTATGAATATGGAGGGGGTAACAGCTCAAGCTTCCAACAGGTACAAGGATCTGACGAAAATATATACAATACTGTTGATTATATGGTAGATGAAAGCTGGGGTCCTAAACTTGACGGTACAGAAGTAGTACATTGGTATAACCTAGACCAAGAAGGCACTATCTACGGTACCTCTCCTTGGGTAGCTCCCAATATTACTTATGAGGATTTTTATGATAGAGGACATACGGGAGCTCACCATGTTACGGCCTGGATCACAACACCATTAGTCAACTCTAGATTTACCTATTCAAGGACTAACAATGATGGATATACGCCCAATTCGGATTACAATCATGACAGGTTAAAGGGTTACATAGCCCTTAAACCAATAGAAAAAATAACTTTCAGCTTAAGTGCTAATTACTTGAAGCAAAAAGTAATGGGCAGACCTGCAGTTGGCACTAATAACTTAAATATCAATACTTCCATGATCCAATGGACACAAACCCAATTGGACTATGATCATCTGCAAAACTTTATCTATCAGGGAGGTCACCAAGCTGCTTGGAACAGAAGGGCAATTGACAACAGCCTTCCGCTATCTCATAACAACCCTTACTGGACACGATACTATAATTTCCAAAACGACAACCGTACCCATAATAGTTGGAATGCACAAGCTAGTTTTGCCGCAACTGATTGGCTCGATTTGACTACCCGCTATTTTGGAGAAAGTTATTCTTTCAATTCTGAAGAAAGAATTGCAATTGGCTCTGTTCAACAAAGTCAATTCAGTACCAATGCTCAAACAGAGGATACCGAAAACTTTGAGTTATTAGTTAATATGAAGAGACAGTATGGTGACTGGAATTTGATTGGCTCACTTACTGGAGGAGTACAAAACCAAAAAAGCACTTATAAAAACGCATCCACAAATGGAGGTTTAAGTGTTGCAGGTATATATGCGCTTTACAACTCTAATCAACCTGCTTCTATTCAAACCATTGGGTTGAATTTAAAAAACACTTACTATAAAGCCTCAGTCACAGCCAATTGGAAAGAGACTATTTTCACAGAAGTTTCAGGTATTATTGACAGTCCAGAAGGACAATCAGAAAATAATTCAGACTTCGGGGTTTCCGCAGCCTATGTTTTCAGGAAACCTTTACCTAACAGCTTATTTAGTTATGGTACTGTCAGAGGACTAATTCATCATGGAGTAAGACAGTCTATTTTTTCAACTGCTAACTACCTTACTTCTGACTTGTCAGCTGAAACAGTTGCTGATCTTGAATTAGGGACCTCATTAGTTTTTTTCAAGAACAGGCTAACTGTTGACTTTACATATTATGCCAACAAAACCAATGATGCTATTTTCCCAATCACTGTAAACAGTGGTACAGGATACAGCAATCGGCTAATAAATATAGGTTCCTTAACCAATAAAGGCATTCAACTAAACCTTAGTGCAGACATTCTTAAGTTCAAAGACTTTAACTGGAAGGTAGATGGTAACTTCTACACCAATAACTTTGAAATGAACTTTATTCCTGAGTTCACATCGCTAAGTGCTGAAGAGTACAGAGGAGTAAAAGTTCAAGTACAGGATGCTGGCAACCTTGTTCTCATGGGTACTGCAATTGAAAGAGATAATACACAAGGTAATGCCATTCTAAACAGTGATGGACAGTATGCTACCATAACCAACCAAGACTTGGGTAAAGTAATGCCTGACTACAATATGGGCATTCGCAACACATTCCGTTTTAAAGACCTTGACCTGAGTTTCCTGTTTGATATTCAAAAAGGAGGTCATTATATATCTTACACCAATAGGTATGGTATGTATGCAGGTACCTTAATAGAGACTACAGCCAACAATATTCGGGAAGATGGCATTGTACTGGAAGGCAAAAACCGTGATGGCTCTACAAACATGACACGCATCAGTGCTGAGGAATATGGTAAAATGTTCAATTCTGTTGATGAGTTGAATGTATTTGACGCTTCCTATATTAAGCTGAGGGATTTATCAATAGGTTATAACCTGACTGGAGACAAATTGGGTATCAAATTTATTGACAAGATTCGCTTCAGTGCATTTGGCAGAAACCTACTGATTTTGGGATTAGACAACCAGCATGTAGACCCTGAAAGTGCTGTCACTTCTTCTTCTCCTTGGAGTGGTGCTATTGAAGAAGCTGCCTTATTGCCAACCAAAACTTATGGATTTAGTATAAAAGTGCAGTTGAAACATACTCTATAAATGTGACTGAATATTAACCATTTAAACATATCCTCCTTTCAGGGCATAAGCCCTGAAAGAGAGTTAATCCATAAGTCACATTATTTTATCAACAACTATTTCAATAATTTACATTTATTAGTAAAATATGAATATTTTTGCATTCCACTAATTAACCACATGCAAGATGAAACTTTCTACAATTCTACTATCAGTATTAACTCTATTATCTAGCTGCCAAACTATTATTCATGGCACAAAACAAAAAATCAGTATTGACTCTAACATAGAAAAAGCCGAAATCTATATAGATAATGAATATGTTGGAGTCACTCCTTTTAAAAAAAGAATTAAAAGACAAGAAAAACCCCTCAACATTACTTTATCAAAAGATGGTTATGACTCTGCGACTTATGTAATTCCATCCTATAAAAGGCTACAAGGAAACGCTATTGTCGGAAATGTAATATTAGGTGGTATCGTAGGTGCTTTAGGTTCAAGTATGGTAGGAGCAACTAACTCTGAAGAAACTTTTGGATTAAATTTAGGCATTCAAGCAACAGGTATTACTGCAGCTTTTTTAATAGACAAATACTCCGGAGCTAAATACCAATATCTAAACTCTGAACTTAATTTACCAATCTATAAAAAACCTGACACAATTAAAGTAGAAACAGATTTGATATTCTGTACTTCTGTATCAGTAGATTTAAAAGAAGGAGAAGAAGCAGGAAAAGTAAAATATGGAAATATCTCTAAAGAAATAGATTGGCAAGAAGATATTACTTTTCAAGATTTTGAGTTAGAAAAAACCGTAAATACGGAATTAGACAAATATGGATTTAAAGTCCCTGACTTTGAAGTAAAAGGAGCATTACAACCGATTCTTTTACCAAGGTATATACTGAAGGCTGAAGTAACTAAAGTCTACAATCATGTTACTTTCAACATTGGGCAAAGATCTGTCGCTAGAGAAAGAAACGCTGAACATTATGCATTGACAACTGACCTTGAAGTAACATGGAAGGTTCTGAAAAGAAAGACTGAAGAAGTTTTGATTGAAAAAGCTGTAAAGGTTCAAAACTACACACCATCCAAAGAAGTAAGAGATGCCTTTAAGAAAACTTTTGAATATAGCTTTTACCAGTTCCTTAATATTACTCCCGAGTTCTATGAATTAGTTGTAAAAAAGAAAAGTCAGAGACTGACAACTTCAGTTTCAATTCCTGATGGTATTCCCGTATCTAATGAAGCAGAAGATTGGATACAATCAGCTGTAACTGTCAATACCAATACAGGTCATGGAAGTGGCTTTGCTATCAGTGAGGATGGTTATATTATCACAAACTTTCATGTTGTAGCAGATGTCGACACATTGGAAGTAATTCTTTCTAATAATGAAAAATATGAAGCAAAACTAATAAACTTCAACTCAGAGAGAGATTTGGCACTTCTGAAAATAGACCATACTATAAAACCTTTACCGCTTTCAAAAGAATCAGTTAAACTTGGAGCCTCAGTAATTGCCATAGGTACACCTGCTGATATTGCATTAGGTCAAACCCTATCAAAAGGTATGATCAGTGGCAAACGTAAGATTGATGAAAAACAATACCTACAATCAGATGTCAGTATAAGCCCAGGAAATAGTGGTGGTCCCCTGCTCTATGAAGGAAAAGTAATCGGGATTGTCGATGCAAAAATGGTGGGTAATGGGATTGAAGGCATTACATTTATCATACCTATCAATGAAATATTTAGAGGTTTAAATATTAAATATAGCAGTATCAACTAATTTAAAAATGAGGCTCTTCATGTTGACGAAGCCTTTTTATCATTCAATTAAAATTCAAAAAATGAGATTTATAACTTTTTTATTGATTCCTCTACTTTTTTTAACTGGATGCCATACAATTATGTTAGGGCATAAACAGAAAATACAAGTTAAATCTAATGAACCTAACGCTAAGGTCTATATTGATCATGAATATGTAGGTGAAACGCCACTGAAGGTAAAAGTTGAAAGGCATGAAGCCCCATTACATATATCCTTAGCAAAAGAAGGTTATGAGACAACTACTATAGAAGTTCCTACACATAGAACCCGTGCAACTTCAACTTTGGGAAATACCTGGTTAGGGAGCGTACTCACCGGACCAGGTGGTTTAGGCTTAGCACTCAATATTGACGATGAAAACCCTACAATGGCACTTTCTAGTTACGCCATAGGCTTCTCTCTTCCATTCGTTATTGATATAATCACTTCGAATAAAAAGGCTTATGATTATCTGTCTTCAGAATTAACATTACCGATTTACAAAAAAAATAAAAAGGTTGAAGATGTAACAGATTTGATATTCTGCAGTGAAGTCAATATTAATTTGAAAGAGGGGGAAAAAGCTGGTAAAATCACTTATAACAGCTATAGTAGAACTATTGATTGGGAAAAAGACATACAATTCAAGGATTTTGAATTAGAGAAAGCAGTGAATGAGTCATTAGAAGATTTAAACTTTCAAGTACCGGATTTTGAATCAAAAAATACACTCACTCCATTAAAGCTACCAAGGTATATCATTACTGCAGAAGTAACTAAATTCTTCAATAGTGTAACTACAAAATATGCCAATGCTGATATATATCCAATTCAATCCAATATTGAAGTTATTTGGAAAGTAAAACTGAGAAGAACTAATAACACTCTAATGGAGAAAAAAATTAGTACCAAAGGGTTTAATATTTCTACAGATATCAGAAGTGTTTTTGAGAATGTATTCAGCCAAAACTTTCATGAATTTTTAAATACATCTTCAGAGCTTTATGAATTAACTAACAAAAGTGTTGAAACAAGCTTAGAGCAGAAAATTACTATACAAAAAAACATTCCTATATCAGAAGAGTTTGAAGACTTAGTAAATTCTGTTGTCACAGTCAATACAGAAGCAGGTCATGGTAGTGGTTTCGCTATCAGTGAAGATGGTTATATCATCACTAATTACCATGTAATTGAAGATGTGGATTCTCTAGAAGTCATCCTTTCCAACGACCAAAAACTAGAAGCTAAATTGATTAATTATAATGCACAAAGAGATTTAGCTCTTTTAAAAATAGATCATGTAATCAAACCTCTTCCTATTTCTACTGATGATGTAAAATTAGGAACTTCTGTGATCGCAATTGGCACTCCTGCTGATATCACGTTAGGTCAGACACTTTCAAAAGGTATGATCAGTGGAAAACGTACTATTGAGGAAAAAACATTCTTGCAATCCGATGTAAGTATAAGCCCTGGGAATAGCGGTGGTCCATTAATCTATAATGGTAAAGTTATTGGTGTCATTGATGCCAAAGTTGTGGGGCAAGGCGTAGAAGGAATTACTTTTATTATTCCAGCCGATGAAATTCTGAATGCTTTAAACATAACGTATAGTGACATCAATTAGTAATAAAAAATGGGTACCTTTTGAAGGTACCCATTTTTCTTACCAAAGAGAATAATTACAGCTTCATATCTTCTACCTGCTGAATAAAGTGCATTTTGAGTGATGACTGCATATCTGAAATCACCTTGTCTTCTGATTCGTCAATTCCGTCACTTGCTCTTGCTACTTCTTCCAAAATCTCAATCAGGAATGTATACTCAGGATCAGGCCCATGTTGTTTCAATGTGTCAAGTGCTTTTTCATACACTTGCTTTGGGTCATTGTTCTTGTTTTTTTCATAGTTGAATGACCACTCGATTTCCCTACCCCAAGAATGATTAGCCAACACTTGCTCAATTTTATTGATTTCTTCTGGTTGGATCATTCCATCAGCCAAAGCTACTGCATACAACAGCTCTCCGAATGCGTCATATAACCTTTCCTTGTCCATTTCTATTTAGTTTTAATGATTGATAATATATTTCCTGCTATCAGAACAATGTCTGATTAGTTTTTTAATCCGTTTTCCAATGCTTTCTTAATCGCTTCCAGCCCATCCGTAAATGCAGACATCTGTGCCAGTACCTGTGCCATCTGGTTATTGTCACCAAAACCTTTCAGCTGGTTGTTCTTCTTGAATGTCTGACAGATAACATCCCAACGTTGGTTTTCCTCATTTGACTGCCAACCTACAAGTGACTTAAACTTCAGCATATTGGCTTCAGCTCCTGTGGTCAAGGTCTGTGATTCTCCTTCATAATGGGAAAGGATCAGTGTATCCAGTTCCTGTGTATTCATGATTGGGACAATCTTCTCTGCCAGCTTATTCATGTTACGGTAAGATCCTTGCATCTTGAATGGCGGTTCTGTACGGTAAGCGTCTTCCTGCGCTGCCGAACGCACGTATTGCTGATTGACCTGCAGCACCACTTCCTGCACTTTCAGCATCTTTTCAAGCACCGACACAAACTCATTGACTTCCTCTCCTGAGATATTGGATTCAAACTCAGCTCCTTCCCTGTTGCCTGTCTTGGCGATATTGATCAGCGTATAGATATCCTTTTTGCTTTTACTTGTCAGCTTGTTCAGGACAGGGTTTGAGGTCAGGGAGTTTTCAATATAACTCAGCTTGAATGCCTCAGCCGAATCACCGATAATCTCACCGAGGTTGTAGGTATCTGCCCTGTTTGCCAGCATGTCCGGAATCTGGAATTTATCACCGCTTTCGGTGTACGGGTTACCTGCCATCACGACACAGACTTTCTTTCCTCGGAAATCGTAGGTTTTGGTTACGCCCTTGTACACCCCTTCGATCTTACGCTGACCGTCACAAAGTGAGATAAACTTCTGCAGCAGTTCAGGGTGGCAGTGCTGAATATCATCCAGGTAGATCATGACATTGTCGCCCATCTCGAAGGAGAGGTTCAGTTTCTCTAATTCTTCCCTTGCGGTCGCATTCGGTGCTTCCGAAGGATCCAGCGAAGTAACCTGATGCCCGATGGCAGGACCGTTGATTTTCATAAAGATCAGTCCCAATCGGCTGGCGATATATTCCATCAGGGTGGTTTTACCATAACCCGGAGGCGAAACCAGCAAAAGCAAGCCCATCAGGTCGGTACGTTTGTTTTCCCCGACGGTACCCATCTGCTTGGCAAGGTTATCCCCGACCAATGGCAGGTACACATCATCGATCAGCTTGTTGCGGACAAAGGAGGAAAGCACTCTCGGCTTAAAGCTGTCCAGCTTGACCTTGGCTTTGAAGTCTGCTGCAATTTCTTTCTTCAGATTGATAAATGCCTCAAACTTCGGCACCTGAATGGCTTCGAATGACTGAAGCTTTTCCATCAAGGCATTGTAATCAAACTGATATTGGCTTTGCGTAATGACTGCATGATCTCCTGCCAGCCCTTTCAGTTCCTGCTTGACGGACAATTGGGAAACCTTTCGGCTGTTCAGGTCATCAAGCAACAAAATCACGGCGGCTTCTGACAGGTAATCGGCGTAAACCGTTTGCTCTTCTTCAGGCAAGGTGGAAGCAAAAGCATTCAGCCAACCCAATTCCCATTCCAGTCGGTGCAAAAGGTCGGTTTCTTTCAGTTTTCTTTTTGTTTCCTCATAGTCTCGCTGTACCCGTTTCATCTCGATATGCTGCAGGAACTGCTTGCACAGTTGTGTGGCTTCCTTACTTGCGATAAAATCTGTATCGGTTGCCAATTCGTGGAACAGATAAGCCGCTGCTTCCTTTGCTGTTGACTGAAGGGCTGAAGTCAAGCTTTTGGCAAAGACGGTCATATCCTCTTCCAAATCCTCAATCAGTGATTGGTATTCTTTGGAATCAGGGAATACCTGCAAGATCAGGGACATGCCCTTGATGCGGTTTTCAAGCTGCTGCTTATCTGCCTTTTCCATGCCTTCTGACCAAAACAGGGCTGCTGTAGCCCTTGCATCTGGGCTGTAACGGAGCAAGCCAATATTCATGCGCATCAGCACCAAGGCCTCCAGTATCAGCAAGGCATCCTTGTCGTGCACCCCTTTGGTATAACCTTCATGGTAACGGGATGCCATAAATGCTTGTACCACTTCGAGCCTTTCAGTATCATCCTTTTCCTGAAACTCATTAAATGTAGTATTGGCAGCACCGTTTTCAATTGCCCTGAATAGCTGATAAGCCAAATACTCGCCACGGTAAACCGTTTTATTTTCTGAAATCACAGACTGTTGCCACACCTCACGGGTTTGCTCCAGTTGCTCATTGATCACTTTCTCATAGAACTGAGTTCCTGCCAAATGGTAAAAGAATCCATCATCCTTCAATACCAATGAAGCATCCAATTCCTGTGTATTGACCGCAAAATGGTGACGTCCCATCTTGATGACATTGTCACCTCCTACAAACAGATCCTGACGGTCTTTTAACTGACGTACAGCATCTTCCTTCAGGGTCTTGAGCTGACTTTGCAGGTCTTCTGCCTTAGGCGCATCCTCAATCTCATGGAGCTTCTTGATCATGTCACGCACCTTGTCCACCATTAGGTCAGAAGCAAAGTAGGAATTGATCTCGTTGATCTCCTTGATGGATTTCAGCTTGTTGCGGATTCCTTTCAGGATACGCTCCGCTGCCGACTGAACCGACATGGCACGCTTGTTTCGCTCCTCCTGAAGTTGCGTCTTGCGGGTTTCAAATGCAGAATAGATTTCATCACGCTTGGCTGTCAGTTCGCCCAAGAACTCATCAAAGTCCGAGAACTTGCCTTCCAGCTCTTCCATCTGAACCATCAGCTTAGTCAGGTATTCCTCACATTTCTGTGGTGTATCTGAAACATCCAGATAGTTGACAACTGCCTGATTGATCAGTTTCAACTGTGCATTGAACTCCGCAATGGCTTCCGCTCCCAACAGTTCTTTTCTCCTTGCCTTTAGCTTGGCTTTCACATTGTTCAGCCTTGCATAAATATCAGAGATCAGGTCAATAATTTGTGTTGTCTGGGTCGCATCCTCAATTTTCAGATTGGAGACGATATCGATCAGTAACTCCAGCTCACTGCCAATTTTGGCAATTCCTTCCGCCACTTCATCGGCTACCGTCACTTTCTCCACTGCTTCTGCTTCTTCCTGTACAGCTTCCACCTTTTCTACATAAGGTAGCAAGGCGTCATCACGAAGCAGGAACTCTACACACTTGGCAGAAAGCTTATCGGATTTCTCAGCCAATGCCGTTTCATAGTGATCAACCAGTGAAAGGTCCACATAGCGTACTTCTTTCAGGGAAATCACTTCTCCCCTTACCGTTCTCAGTTCGGCTAGGAAACGGACAAACTCGTCCACATGCTGGAAGATACGACGATCGACTTCTTTCAGCAGCTCATCTGCTTTCTCTGAAATCAGCTTGGTTTGTTCGGCAGCATGCTTACGCTGTCTTGCCACTTTCTCAAACTCTTCGATTGCCGTAGAAGCTGTCAAGCGAATTTCACTAAGTGTGTCCGAAAGCTCAAATGCTTCCTCATTACCTACCCAGTAGTAATTGTCCGTTACCGCCATCGCAGACCTTGACAAATCTGCATACAAACCTTCGTAAGAATCTTCCTTTCGGCAAAGATTCAGTACTGCATAACAATCTGACATTGCCCTTACAATGTCCTTGTTCCCCACCTTATACAGGAAGGAATCAGCATGTGCAGGTGCCTGCACAAAATCAGGGTGCACATACGGTGTTTGCCAAACCTGCAAGCCGTGAATCTTCTTCGGTTCATCATCAGTCTTGAAGTAAACCAGTTCACCACTTTTGAAGAAGGAATAACCATGACAGGCAATCGGGCTTTCCACCTGCTTCTCGATCACATTGTAGGAAAGCAGAATATATTCGCCCAGCTCTCGCTGATAGAACACATACATTGTGTCCTCCCCATTTGGAGAGTGGATACGACGTTCAAATTTTAACCCAGTAAGCTCGCTATCAAAATGCTTGTACTCACCCGTCTGAAGGTAATAACCATTGGACACAATGATGCCCTGATCATCAGGCAGCAACACGCATGAATCTTCAATGGCATCAATTCGGCGAGCTTCCTTTATCTTGTCGTTGAATACGATAAAGCGCCATTTTTTCTCCTGAAATGGTCTCATTTTCAGAAGAATCAGATTACCCAGATCAGCATAATAGATTTCTGCATCGTCCAGTGTCTGATCAGCAATTTCCACCTCTTCCGCATAGATTCCCTCTCCCGTTGAAGTATTATCCTCAATCTTAATAGTCAGGTCACCACCTACCGTTTCCACAAATACCCTATCCATAATGGACACATGCGGGTGTTCTCCTGTGCGGTGATCATCTCTTGAAGCACGCTTCCACTCAAACTCATGCTGACGTGGATACTGTACCTCATGGTCACTTCTATTATCTATATATTTCAGCCCATTCTCTTCAATCAGCCATTTGAAGGCTTTGATGTCGGTTACATTCTTGCCGACACGGAAGATCATGTACAGGAAATTGTCCTTTACAAAAAACTTTACAAAAACTGTATCACGGTAATACTGATACAATTCCTTGAACTCCTTCTCAAATGTCTTATCATGAAGGATATTCAAATCTTTAGGATGAAAGGAATGATCTGTGCTATTGTAAGCGTAAACACTGAAAACATCACTCAGTGCAGCTTCCTTCTTAAGTCCAATATGAACGTTGTAACCGAAGATAAAGAGGTTTTCCAGTACAGGTACCATATCCCTCGGCACGCAGTTATTGTCTGTCGAGATACGGTCGGTTGCCAGCAAACGTGCATCCAAGGCTCCGAAAATCTCCTTTCTTGCGCTGTTCAGCTTATTCAGTCGGGACTGTAGCTCTTCTGCCTGCGACCCTAATCGCTTGCGAAGAATCTCATAGGTTCCGCTGTCCAGTTGTGTTTCTTTTTTGGTTTCTTCCGCCGTATCTATTGTTGACATAGGTAATTTATTTTTAGAAGCTAGATACTAGATGTAATAGTTAACAGACATGTAGGGTTAGAACTAGCCGTCCGCGGCTACGCCCTGATCTTGCGAAACACCACATAACATGTGCCTGTGGTTCGTGAGAACACGCCGCAGGCGTGATCCTACAAGTTTACTGACCAATACAACTAGAATTTAGATTTTTGATATTCTTGGTTTAAGGTAATCAAGCTATTAGTTCACCTTAGTTCCTTTATGCTGAAAGTATTCTTTTAACTTATTCACTTCTTCTTTATTTGCATTAACCCTTCGTCTCTTCCTGCTTGCCTTGAATAAGACACTCAATGAATTTTCATTTAAACCGATGTTTACGCACTTCTTTGATATCACTCAAAAACAATACATTGTCATTTCTCACAAATAGAAGATTATAGGTCAACATCATTACATGCAATGGGCTTGTACAGACAACGAAAGTTGAATATTCTGTAAAAGTCTCCACTCCTTTTAACAAGAGTCCAATTTAAAATAAGATCCAGATAGCAGACCCTATGAGCGATATTGTTTTTAATCTTTTGGCATTATCCAAAATCACCACTTCCTCTTCATTCAAGTGGATTTCTCCATGATTTACGGGTAGTATGGTGTACATATCTTTTAGGTTATTTTACGCTTATCCCTTTCTCCTTAAAGTAGTTTTTCAGGTTTTCGATCATAGAAGGCTCTGCATTTATGCATCTTTTTTTTCGACTGCCTTTAGTGAACACATAGAGTATTTCGTCTCTTATTGGATGTCTTTTCACTGCATTAATCTCATTCAAGAATAACACACTGTCCGTTGTCATGAAAAAGATTTTGTTCACTAATATCCCAATATGGGCAAGACCAATGACTCCCCATAACCAAACCATATATGATTCTCCCTTCAGTTCTTTTAGGTAAAACAAGACAGACATTATGATGAACAAAACAGAATTAACCAAAGACATGATTCTAAGCTTTTTGGCATTATCCAAAATCACCACTTCCTCTTCATTCAAATGGATTTCACCTTTTTTAAGTTGTAAGATTGATTCCATAGGTAGGGTTATTTGATTGAGATTTTGTTAAAAAAATCACCGCAGGCAGGTCAACCTGCGGTGAAATAAGACTTCGGCTTCGCTCAGTCACCGAAGTCATTTTTGTTTTACTATCTAATCCAGTTGGAAATCAGCATTTCTGACAGTCCCATAGCTTTAGCTTTTTCATGCGCAGATTCCAGCGTTTGTTTTTGCTGTGCAGTCTCTGCCATACCTTGCAGCTTGTGCAACAGGGAAGCTATGCTCAGGTTTTTGATGTCTTCAGTAGTCAGGCCGAACTGCTGAACAAAACCCTTTACTTTTTCAATCAGGTTACCGTTCTCTCCTGAAAGCAGGTTATCTTTCACTTCAGTCAGGGTTTCACTGTTGTTCAGGAAGTGGTCAACACTTTTACCCATTGTGATCGAGTTCATGATACGGTCAATAAATGCCGCTTCACCACCTACGATATCAATGTTGGCAGACTTCATAACCTCAGCTAACACAGAAGCCTGTGCTTTTGCCATTTCACGCTGCACTTCCAGTCTTGCAAGCGCCACTTCTTTTTCCATATTCAGCTTCAGCTTGAACTGCTCCAGCGCTCTTGTCTCGTCGTCCAAGTGCTTCATTGCCTCAGCTTCCGCCTCTATACGCTGCGCCTCTACCATGGCTTTCTCTTTCAGCACAGCTGCTTCAGCCTTGCCTTCCATCTCGATGGCATTGGCTTTCACTTCCATACCTTCCGCTTCGGCGATCATTTTCTTCTTCAGCACATCCGCTTCCGCTTCACCCAGAAGCTTGTTGCCTTCTGCCTGTGCTTCAGATTTAGCCGCAATACCTTTTGCTTCTGCTTCTGAAGCCGCCTCAATGGCTCTTGCCTCCGCAAATGCTTCTTTCTCTCTAGCCAAGGCTCTAGCTTCCGTTACTTGTGCTTCAGCCATACCTTGTGCTGCAATTTCAGCAGACTTCGCTTCAGCCATGATTTTCAAGGCCTCTGCTTTCTGGCTAGCTGTTTCAAACTCAGCAGCAGCTTCGGTACGTTGTTTCTCCGCTTGCATCTTGGCTGCTTCTTTTGCTGCTTCAGCAGATTTCAGCTCCATTACCAATGCCTCTTCAGCTTTCTGCTCCGCCTCCTTGATAGCAACTGCTTTCTTACGCTCAGCTTCAGCAAATGCCTGTGTATCCTTGATTTTCTCCTCTTCCATCACTACAGCTTTCTGTACTGATACACGCTCACGGATTACATCCTGAATGTTCTTGCGCTCTTCCTCAACTGCTCTTTCCTTCTCAATTCTAGCAATTTCTACAACGCGCTCACGCTCGTTTTCTGCCAAAGAACGTTCCTTGTGGATTCTTTCGTTTTCCAGCGCTTCCGTTCTCTCCTTGCTTTTCTCCGCTACCAATACTTGGCGACGCTTATTCTCTTCAGCAATACCAAGCTCTTCTTCAACCTGAATCTTCGCTTGCTCAGACTTCAGTCTTTCTTCTTGTCTGATTTTCTCAGCAGAGGCCTCTTCACGTGCTCTTACTTCTGCAATTTCACGCTTCTGCTTTTCTTCTGCTTCAATCTGCTGTCTTTCCAGAGCAAGTACAGCCTCACGGCCTTCTACGTCCTGTTTCTTGATACGCTTGGTTTCATCATTTTTCACCAAGTTTGCCTGTACTTTTTGAGTAGCAGTCAGCTCGGTGATTTTCTTGATACCTTCCGCATCCAAGATATTATCAGGATCAAGCTCCTCAACGTCTGTTTGCTCCAAGTAGTCAATGGCACAGTCATCCAATACATAACCATTCAGGTCAGTACCAATAATGTCAATCACCTCTTGCTTGAACTCTACCCTTGCACTGTAAAGGTCTACAAAGTCGAAACGCTTACCAGCTGTCTTCAAAGCTTCTGAGAACTTTGCTTCAAACAGTGTTCTAAGCTGATCTATTTCAGAGGCACGCTCACAACCAATCGTTTGTGCTACTGCAGCCACATCTTTTTGATCGTTATTAACCCTAACGAAGAAGGCTACACGAATATCAGCACGCATGTTGTCCTTACAGATCAACCCTTGCTTACCTTCACGACTGATGTCGATGTTTTTCAGTGAGATATCCATGATCTCACACTTGTGAATAACAGGA
This sequence comes from Limibacter armeniacum, assembly GCF_036880985.1. Classification (NCBI taxonomy): domain Bacteria; kingdom Pseudomonadati; phylum Bacteroidota; class Cytophagia; order Cytophagales; family Flammeovirgaceae; genus Limibacter; species Limibacter armeniacum. Next base: position 1,890,582 of record NZ_JBAJNO010000008.1, on the reverse strand, counting down.
ATTACAAAAATTCCTTGGAATGAGACTTTCAGTCCACCCATACCTGTTCTGACAATAGCCTTACCTTGCGGCACCTTCTTGTAGAACTTGGCAATCATAGCCAAAAAGCCTAGCAAAACGAGGGCAATACCCCCCACTATCATCGCTGTTGCTTCAATGATCATAAGAATTGATTTTAAGATTTAGATTGATTTATCCTTATAGTGTTAAAGTGTGTTCTTAAAAAAGTATCAGTATTAACTGATGGTGATTTAAAAAAACGGTCACAAATTTATTTAGCTCCGAATTTGAAAAAGTCTTTCAGTCTACTCAGATCTGCCGCCACCTCATAAGGAATTGAAATATAAATATATCCACCTTCAACATTCACCGTTGCATTTTCCCTAAAGATTAAGCGAGTAGCATCGTCTAGCTCTTTTGTCATTTCATCGATATCTACTTTTGATATCGCAATGTCATTTTTATCAAATTCTAATTTTATTCTTTTGGTAATATAAACAAGGTCTTTCATTTTCTTTCTGTCATCAATGTTAGTTTAAAGTAGCTAAAGGTTCTATCAGATAGCATTTCTGCTGCTCGTCAAATTCAATAATTAAAGCGGTATCACCTTTCTGCAATTTCTTGTCATCCAAGGGTTTCACATATACTCTTTGGTGATAGCCTGATGTATATACTTCTGCCTGTCCTTTTTTATCTAAAGATGCAGGTATAATCAATTTACATTCTTTACCAATTACTGATGTATCCTCTTCCTTTGTCAAGTGTGAAAAAGCCTTCTGAAATGGCTTTGTTGCATACTTGGTAAGCATAAGTGAAACAAAGGCATTAGGAATCAAAATAGCTCCAGCTATTAACCATGAATCATTTCCTAAATAGTGATTTGTCAATACTGAACCTACCCACATAAAAAGGAACCAAAAACTGAAGATTATCATCAATGGCAATTCTCCGATATTGAAATAATGCAATACTTGAGCCATCGCTCCTATTTCGCCATCCACCTCAATATCTGCATCTGCATCTAGGTCAATATCAAAGGTATCAAAGTCTAATACGCCAATGATTACACTAAGCCAATATAGCGCAACAACCGCCATCAAGATGGTATATGGTAAATTTATAGGCTGAAGGGCTGCAATTAAAAAGTCCATAGTATATGCATGTTAGTATTTCGAAAATTGGTTTCAGTTTGTATAATTCTCAACAATTAAATGAGATATAATATTTAATACGATGTTAAAATAATTAAAGTTTCACTTTTTCATTGACTTTAGTCAATTATTTACAGTAATCACCTAAACGATAGTATTTTACTTTGGCTTTTGTCTTTTAAAAACAAATATTCCAATCAGACCATCACTATCCTCTGATTCCCCTACAATCAGGTCTTTATTCGTTAACTGACCATCCCAGCTATCCAAACAGTACTCAAAGTTTTCAGGCTGACCTTTTACTTCATATGAGACGCCAACCATCACTACCCTATCATCTTGTATAGAGCCTTCTATTTGTTGTACAACGGTAAAAGGATCTTCCCCATCAACTTCTTCTCTTAACTGAATGGAGCCTGATATTTTATTGCCGACCTGCACTAGTTCTGCCACTCCTCGAGACATTCCATATCCGAAGTCTTCTTCGTAGATCCAACTACCTGTTAAATTCATCCCCATATGATCATTTCCGTCTAAAATCCCGTAGGTTAAATGGGTCATTTTCAAAAAAATCATGACCATTTTGATCTGCATTCTCTCCTGTTACAAAATATAGTATATCTACATTCCCAATCAGGCTAAAACCTCTAAGCTTTAATTCAAAGTCGCAATAAAAGTGGTTATCAGTTGCTTCCTCATCGCTTACGGGAAGTTTCATTCCATGATGACGCTTGAACCATTTCATTCCCTTTTTTATTACACTCCGATTGATGTTACCGATTAGGTGAAGCATTTTGTTTTTAATCCTAACACCTTCAGGCAACAGAAGCGTTACATTCCCTATAAGAGACTTTAATTCCAGCTCAATGAGTCTACCTTGAAAATTGTAATTTCTAAGGTCAATGACAGTGTTTCCAAGAATGCATGAGATATAAACATCTTTCAGTTTATTTTCAGCTGCTACATTCTTCAAATTAACGTTGTTCTCGCCAAGTACTGTAATCACATTCAAAGGTCCTGCGTCCATTGACTGCCCATCCACATACTGATTACCCAATAATGAGAAATGTGTATTCGGTGCCGAAAACAGGTTTACCTCCTTTCTCTTTACACCTCTATAAGATGTGGTCTGCTTTGGTTCATATTGCTCCTGAAAAGGGAAAAAACGATCCCTTTGAGGGAAATCGTAAATGACCTCTCTCAACTCCTCAATACTTTTGGACTCATATGCCATGGAAAGCCGTTTTTCATATTCAGCTTCATCCAAATTGTTGGATGCATATGCCTCCTGTAACAGAGAAATTACTTCTTCCTTTTTGCGGGGAAGACCATAAACCGTTTTTTCAGCCATGAATTGAAAATGGAGTTTGAATGCTAAACAAAAAGTTATTCGGCGCGCAATTTAAAATTATTGAATAAGATTTCACCATATTCTCCTATACAAATCATTCAAATTGAACAAATTCGATATTACAGCAGGTAGGATATATCTCCTACCTGCTGATTTTGATACTTTACTTATCTATCATCGTCACTCATTCGGACGATTTTAGGTTTGAAAGTCCCTATCACATCCACAAGATCTGTCTGTGCCCTCATTACCGTTCGGATATCCTTATAGGCTTGAGGAGCTTCATCCAGTCCACTTCCAATCAAAGTGATTCCATGCTCATCCAACAACTTGTTAACTTCAGACTGTGAGATGGTATTTTTAGCCATGGTTCTTGAAAGTAACCTACCTGCTCCATGAGATGCAGAATTCAAGGATGCTGCATTACCTCTTCCCCTAACAATAAACCCTGCCTGCGTCATAGATCCAGGTATTACGCCCAATTCTCCTTTCTTGGCGGGTGTTGCTCCTTTACGGTGTACAATGACTTCTCTGCCGTCTGCCAGTTGCTCTTTCCAAGCGAAGTTGTGATGGTTTTCAACTTTGAAAAGCGGCTTCTCACCCAACTTCTTCCCGATCCTGTAATGTATCTGATGGTGACACGCTGAAGCATAATCCCCTGCCAGGTTCATCGCCAACCAGTATTCTTGACCCGCTTCAGTATTTAGGTCAAGCCATGCCAAATGCTTTGCTTCACCAGGTAAATGGCAAGCATCCATTGCGATTCGGGTATAATGCTGTGCGATATAAGCACCTAGTCCTCTTGAGCCTGAATGGGACAGAACTGCCAAGTACTTACCGACTGGTACTCCAAATTCATTTTCGGGATCCAAGATCTCGGTAATGCCAAATTCCACAAAGTGATTTCCTCCGCCAGAAGACCCAATTTGACAATATGCCTTGTCTTTCAGTGAGCGAACGATTCCTATTTCTTGAAACTCTTTCCGCTCAAGAACCTCATGGTCAAGTGGCAACTCAAATTCAGACTTACCAAAACGGGTATTTTCTAGCAGTATATTTCGCAGCTTGCCTCTTTGCCCTTCCAGAATTGAAGCGTCCATCGGATATACTGATAAGCACATTCTGCATCCAATATCCACTCCGACGCCATAAGGAATTACTGCATTTTCAGTAGCCAATACACCACCGATAGGCAATCCATAACCCTGATGGGCATCGGGCATCAGGGCACCTTCAGCGGTGATAGGCAATTTCATGGCAGCATTCATTTGGCGAAGTGCGCCATCCTGAATGTTTTCCTTTCCGAATATGTGACAAGGCAATTCCCTATCCTCCAGTTCGTACTCAACTCCTTTGTCTGTTTTGCCTTCCATTGCCTCCACTACCCTTCTAAAGTCAGGATCGTATCTAAAATCTTCCCGATTATCTATCAGGGCTTGAAGCATGGAAAGTTTCTCTTCTTTATCGTGTTTTTTAAATCTTTTAGATTGAAATATTTCAAGTATGATTGTACTTACTCTTCCTTTTGGGAAACCAAGCTTCTCAAGCTCCTTTCCTCTTAGTTTATTCGTTGCCATATATATAGCTTGTTGTTCTAATTCAATTCTTTTATGGGTTTTGCTTGTATTGCCTTTCGCAAACATGCAAATACAAAAAGCCCTCACCTGCCTGTAGCAGATGAGGGCTTTTTGCATTGAAAGGTATATTTCTATACGCGTTCAGACAAACAATATCACCACCGCTGCACAGCAGGCAGGCACTGCTCAAAAAGAGCGTAGCCATTCAGTCGGATATATAAATTTGTCTTCAGCATCTTAGTATCAATTTTAAGGTATAACAACGAATTTCTGTGATAAGCGATTCAATTATGAATTGCATTATTACAAGGTAAAACTAAATGTAAATTGCTTTAAATACTAATTCTTGATACACAATATTTAAAAAGTACAACAAACACTTAATTTATTAATATAATTTAATAATTGTTACCACATTTGTTCTAGATTTCTTAATAATACATTGACCTTCTACTTTTGCAGCCGAAACATCATCCACACAAATCCATATTACATTGACCAATACTAAAAACAATCTTTTAAAGGATACCGTTCTAGGTACCCAGTTTTTGTTTGTAGCGTTTGGCGCAACGGTACTCGTTCCTCTACTGATAGGTATTGATCCGGCTGTAGCCCTGTTCACAGCTGGCGTAGGTACATTAATATTTCACCTGATCACAAAAGGCAAAGTACCTGTTTTCATCGGTAGCAGTTTTGCATTTATCACGCCCATAGTAGAGTGTACCAAGCTTTATGGATATGGAGGAACGCTTTCAGGGCTAATCGCTGTCGGGTTGGTCTATACCATTTCTTCAGCTATTGTAAAGGGCTATGGACAAAAGGTCATAGAAAAATTCTTCCCTTCCGTTGTAGTTGGACCTGTTATTATGGTCATCGGCCTATCGCTGGCTCCCGTTGCCATTGACATGGCCAAATCCAACTGGATAGTTGCCATTGCATCACTTGCTACAGCGATTATAGCTGTCATCTATGGCAAAGGGATGCTCAAACTGATTCCTATTTTCACCGGTATTATTGTTGGTTACCTAACGGCATTCGCATTAGGTATTGTAGACTTATCTCCCCTCAAGGATGCTCAGTGGTTTTCTTTTCCCGCTCTTGCAACCCCTGAGTTTAATTACCATGCTATACTTTATATGATCCCAGTGGCATTTGCTCCCTTGATTGAGCATATCGGAGATATGTATGCCATCAGTGCCGTGGCCAAAAAAGACTTTGTTAAAAACCCAGGACTTCATCGTACCATGTTAGGTGATGGAATTGCTACAGCATTCGCTGGACTACTGGGTGGACCACCTAACACGACATACTCAGAAGTTACGGGAGCCATCTCCCTTACCAAAATCACGAATCCTCGCATCCTTAGGATTTCAGCCATTGTTGCCATTCTATTCTCATTGATTGGTAAAGTAAGTGGCTTACTGAAAACTATCCCCCCATCTGTTTTGGGAGGAATTATGATCCTGTTATTTGGTATGATTACCAGTGTAGGTATCAAAACATTGGTAGAGTCTCACACGGACTTCAACAAGACTCGTAATCAGGTTATTATTTCTGTAATCCTAACTATTGGCATTGGTGGAGCAGCCATCAGTCTTGGCAACTTCTCACTGTCAGGAATCGGGTTGGCTTCATTGGTAGGTATCCTACTCAACCTGATTTTACCGAAAGACTCAGAACCACTACCAGAAAAAGAAGAACTGGAAAGAATTGATGCCCTCGAAGAAGAAGGCATTGCACAATAAATCTAACAAGCGATCACAAACACACTTTTAAAAACTTATGAAAAAAGTTTTAACTACTCTCTTTCTAATGGTACTGTTGGTTGTCGGCAGTAAATCAATTGCACAGAACTGGAATTCCACTTTTGTACAAGCTTACTACGGTACTCAGTATGATGATGACAAGATCCTGAACAATCCTGTTGATGGAAAGATGACGACTGTTACGTTACAACATGCCAGCTCGTGGAAATACGGTGGTAACTTCTTCTTCATCAATTACTACATGGCGCCAAATGGATTTATGGGCTTTGATTCTGAAGGCAACTTGGTTGAAACTTCAAACAAAAATAGGCTATACTCTGAATGGTCTCCATACCTAAGCCTTTCAAAAGTTTTAGGACAAGAAGTAAGCTTTGGTCCTGTTGCTGATGTGTCATTGGAAGGTAGCCTTAACATCGGTAATGACTTCAGAGCAGGTCTTGCCGGTATTGGTTTTACATTCAAAGCGCCACAGGGGACATTCCTTAAACTGATTGGCTATTATAGAAACGACAACTTCTATGAGGCTACTACACAGATTACAGGTGCTTGGGATATTCCAATCTGGAAAAGAGCAGGAATCAGATTTGAAGGATTCATTGATGTGATTCCGCAGGAAACAAGTGATTTCGGAGTGGACTATGGTACAGATGTACTTTCACAAGCTCGTCTGCTAGTTGATATTGGGCGTCACTTTGTCTTCAAAGAAGACAACGCAAACAAACTCGAACTGGGAATTGACTGGTACAACCACTTCAACAAGATTACAGAAACAAGTGTACCACAGGTTGCTGTACGTTGGACTTGGTAACAAATCATAACCATTGAGATGAAAAGTATTGCTAGTTGGTTTTCCAATAGTGATACTTTTTCTCATTTTAAGACAAACATTTCATAAATACAGATAGCTTTATATTCAATGCAGAAACTAAGTAAGTTTTTTGGTATAAACGGCAGAGACATTACTGTTAAGAAGGAAGTAATGGGAGGATTAACAACCTTCCTGACGATGGCCTATATCATCTTTGTAAACCCTTCCATTCTTGGTGATGCAGGCATGGACAAAGGTGCCCTGTTTACAGTAACCTGTGTTGCATCTTTTGTCGGAACAATGATCGCTGCCCTTTGGCCTAGAGTACCTTTTGCCATGGCACCCGGTATGGGACTGAACGCCTTTTTTACTTATACACTTGTAATTGGAATGAACATTAAGTGGGAAACTGCTTTGGGTATCGTATTCCTATCAGGTGCTGTATTTGTCGTGTTGACATTGATTGGAATCCGTGAGAAAATCGTAAAAGCAATTCCCGTCTCACTAAGAATTGCCACCTCTGCGGGTATTGGTCTTTTCATCAGCTTTATTGGGTTCAAAAACATGGGACTGATCGTGGACAACCCTGCCACTTTGGTAGGTATGGGCCATATCACCACTCCAATGGTTATTGCATTGGCTGGATTAGCGTTAATCGCTGTTCTTGAATACAAACGCGTTACAGGCTCTATCCTAATTGGTATCATTGCCATGACGGTAGCAGGTATTGCAATGGGTGAAGTACAAATGCCTGAAGCATTTATTTCAGCACCTCCATCTATGGAGCCAATTGCCTTCAAACTGGACATTATGAGTGCCTTGAATATTGCTTTTGTGGCACCTATTTTCTCCTTTATGTTTGTTGACCTGTTTGACTCATTGGGTACTATTATGGCGTGTGCACATGAGGCTAAGATGACAGACAGACAAGGCAATATTCCGAAAGTGGGTAAAATCTTGGAAGCAGATTCTATCGCGACCCTGATTGGATCACTGCTGGGAACAAGTACAACTACTACTTATATTGAATCAGCATCTGGTATTGCAGAAGGAGCACGTACAGGTTTCGCATCTGTGGTAACTGCCTCCCTTTTTGCCATAGCACTGCTATTCTCTCCACTGGTTGGTGTCGTACCTGCATTTGCTACAGCACCTGCCTTGGTGATTGTTGGTGTATATATGATCAAAAACATCAAGATGATCGAATTCAACAACTTCGTTGAAGGTGTTCCCGCATTTCTTACTATCGTTCTGATGCCACTTACATACAGTATCAGTACTGGTCTGACTTTCGGATTTTTATCTTATGTGATCCTTTCGTTAGCCACAGGTAATATTCGACAGGTAAGCCCAATGATGTGGATAATCGGTGCGGTTTCTGCCGTAAACCTTTATGTTACAGCTACTGGAGGTGGTGCCTGATTGATTTAGCAATCTTTTATTGCACCGTCAGAAAATATAATCATAACGTCATCCACATGATGACAAATGTAAAACTCACCAAAGGATATCTCTTTGGTGAGTTTTTTTTGTACTCAATCAATACCTAACACTTTACTTGACCTTCTCTCTTCTACTTTTCCGGCTCATTTATTACAACTGTCTAAATCCTATCCCATTTATTAATAATTTCAAAAGAACCATCACTCCCCTTCAATACGAGCTAAAATCAATCATAATAAAGTCGACAGATGTAATGACTACTTCTACCTTGATGACTCATTTCACCATGCAAAGCTACCTTTTAAAGAGAATAGTTCTTTTCATATTCACCCAACTAATTCTCTTATCAATTGCACAGGCACAGGATAACCGTAAACTCCATGAGCATGCATGGGAGAGTTTTGAAGAAAAAAACTACACACAAGCCGCCTACGATTATGAGCTTTTGCTAAAAGACACTCCAAACGATTTGGATATCCAACTCTATTTGGCGATCTGTTACCTGAAGACATTCAGATCTGAAAAAGCCCTATCACTTTTAGACCAACTGAACAACACACCAAAATCAGCAAACCGTGATTACTATTTTTACTTGGCAGAAGCTCATTACCAGTTAGAGAAATTCAACAAGGCACTGAAGTTAACGACCTTAAGTAAGGTCTATCCACAAGGGAATGAAAACATCGATGAACTGGAAAGCAAGATTAAGAGAAGCATCGAGGCCTATCGTATGCCCGTACCTGTCATGGTTAGGAATTTAGGGCAGATCAACTCCCCCAACAACGAACACAGTATTATCCTAACAAAGGATCATCAAACCATCATGTTCACTTGCCAACTCCCTAACAATCAATCTAACTTGGAAGAGTGTATTTATAAGGCAAAGATGAACCATAAAGGCAATTGGCTTACTCCAACGAAAGTAGACAAAATGAACCTGACCGGAAATGCCGCCACTGTTCAACTCTATGCTAATGATACAAAAGCCATTGTTTACTTGGAAGGAGACCTTTACACATCAGAATTAGTCAACGGGCAATGGACACCCCCCTCGCCACTAAAACAGATCAACTCCAAAAAGCAAGAGGCTCACTGCTTTGTTTCTGAAGATGAAAGAACCATCATTTTTTCCTCAAGAGGATTTATGGGGGAAGGTAAAATGGAGACAAGCGATATGAACCTTTTTCAAATAAAGAAAGATCCATATACCGAACGATGGGGACCTGTTACACCTCTTTCTGAATTGAATACTTCTAAAAATGAAGATGCACCATTTATAGCTGAAGACGGAACCCTTTATTTCAGTTCAGAAGGTCATGGGGCAATTGGTGGTTACGATATTTTTAAGTCAGTTTACAACAAATCAACAGGCAAATGGAGTAAGCCACAACATTTGGGGTACCCAATCAATTCTGTTGCCGACGACATCTATTTCAGTACGTATGGTAAAATCGCCTACTTCTCATCTTCTAGAAAGGGTGGAAAAGGAATGTTGGATATCTATCGTGTTTTCTTGTTTGACAAGGTTAAAGTATCAGGAGTCGTAGTAAATAAGGAGCAGGAACCACAAAGCAACACCAAAGTCCGAATGACACACCTAGGGGAGTTCTATGAATCTTACACCAATAATGATGGAAGGTTTGAATTACTCGTTCCAGCTGAAGGGAATTATTACTTGACAGTTGCTCAAGATGACAACATCTACATAGAGGGGAACCAACACCTTGAGTTATCACTACGCAACACATCTGAAGAACAGAAAAATGATTTCACCATTGGCCTTGACACTTCTAGAAGAACCGCTCCTCCCCAATCTCCCATCAATGTCAATATATTGAATGATGCTGCCTACAACCCTTTACTCGGCAAACATCAGGGTATTCCAAAACCAAAATCACTTCAAAACAATATATCGGAGATTGAAGGACTAGTATTCAATGACAATGGCTACCCTATTCCTTCTTTAAGTTTCCTGATAGATGGACAAACCTATACCTCTGATGAGAAAGGCAATTTTAAGTTTAAAGTAAAAAAGGCATTACCCCAAAAGATCCAACTACTCAAAAAAGAGCTTACAGTCAGTACATGGTCCATTATTGACCAAAGGCTTCAAATCAGTATTAGACCCAAAAGCTTGCAACACCTTATAGGACATATTGCAGATCTTGGTAACGCTCCTATTCCATTAACCAAAGTCTTGATTGTAGACAGGCAAGGTGTTTTCTACGAAACCGTAAGTGATAAGGATGGAAACTTCAGTATAGGGTTTGATGAGGCAGTTGGTATTGACAACAATCTGAAAATACTGATTGACGGCTACCTGTTAGAGAATATTTCATTTACCCAAAAAGATAAAAGTGAGGTATTTGTCAATATCATTGCAACTCCTAAAGAAACCTATCAGTACCTAACTGGCATTGTCAGAAATGAGGATGGTTGGCCTGTACATGATGCATTTGTCAAGGTACAGGAAAAGTACTACAAGACTGATAATTATGGTGCTTTCAAGGCAAAAGTAGATAAGGACTTTAATCCTGAGTACGCCATTGAAGTCCACAATAGTAAAGTTATCTTCTCCAATTTTGATCCCTACAGGAATCAGGTTAACCTGACAATCAAAAAATATGATACTGAAGATGAAGAGTCAATTGTGGTTATTCAAGAACTGGCAGAAAAAAGACAGGCAAGCTTTGAGTTACTAGAACAGCATGCTCTTTCACTCAAGGAAAAAATTAAAAACAACAATACGCTGTGGGACGAAAAACAACTTGAAGAAGCCAAAACAGAGCTGTCCATATTGAAAGGTTTATTGGCATCCAGCCAGGCTGAAGCTAAAGATGCGACCAACAGTTGGATGGGAATCGTGGAAGAGCTTGAAAAAAGCATCATCGATCGGGAGTACCAAATGCGACAGGTTGTTGCGGAAAAAGAAAAAGAACGCTCAGTATTTATCAAGCAACTTCAAACCTACCTCGGTTTTTTGGTTGGACTTGTGCTAACAGTCATTATTCTTTGGTTGCTTCTCAGTAATGTCAAAAAACAAAAGAAAGAAATTGAAAAGGTAAAGAATGAGCTTGACGATGCGCTAATGACGATCAACCACCAGCATATGAACATCAGGGACAGTATCCGATATGCCCAAACCATGCAAAAAGCAATTATGGTGACACCGGACCTGATGAAAAAATACTTTGAAGACCATTTTATCTTTTACAAGCCAAAGGATATTGTTTCGGGTGACTTTTATTGGATGTATGCTACGCAAGAAGCACATCAGCCTGTTGCATATTTAGCCGTTGCGGACTGTACAGGTCACGGTGTTCCCGGTGCTATGCTTTCCATGATTGGCAGTTCAGAAATTCAATCCATCGTTAAAAGGGGTATTACTGCACCTAATGCAATACTGGAAGAGCTAAACAGTAAAATACTCTATATGTTTAGGCATGAGACAAGCATCACAGATGGGATGGATATTGCAATATGTAAAATAGAGATGTCACCCGAAGGTTCAGTACTACACTTTTCTGGGGCTAAAAATGGTCTTTATATCATTTCAGAAGGAAAATGTCATTACCATAAAGGCAGCAGAAAACGGATTGGGGGACTTCAGAATAAAAAACACAGGTTTGAGGCGGAAGAAATCAAGCTCAAAAAAGGTGACTGGCTTATTCTGTCAACTGACGGATTCTATGATCAACAGAATAAGGAAAGTTTGAAGTTTGGAAGAAAAAGGTTTGAAAACCTGATCACACAACTTCACCAAAATAACGCTGCATCTTTTAAAGACACATTAGAGCAGGAGCTATCCAATCATCAAAAAGAAATACCACAGAGAGATGACATCACAATTGTTGGGTTCAAGTGCTGATACCTTTAACCCATCAATTGATCCAGGTCAACCAAATCACAATATTTAAGCAGTTCATCAGATTCCAAAACGTTACACCCTAATGAAAAAGGGGATTCTTCCAGACGTTGTCTAAGTTCTATAAAAGCATCGTCGTAGAAATACAGAAAATGTCTTATACCGCTGATGTCCAACTGGGCAATATAGTCTGCAAAATGCCTCAGCACTTCGATCTTGTTCGACAGGGACAACTTTTCAAAGTAATGGGCTTCTTTATTCATGGCTAACCAATTTAGCTATCAATCATGAAATTGTATTAATTGTATATAGTCTCTTCAGGTTTGTCTACGTATTACACGGACTATTTAGTCGAGAAATTAAAGAAAAAAAGAGCATTCCCTAAGAAAAACTTTCTTTTTAACGTCACCATTTCTCCGTTATTCAAAAATATCAATTGACTGAATCAATCACTTGAAACAATTTTTTTCGTAAAAATTTATGGACATTTTCAATCATGTGTTTCATAATTATTCTAATTATATATATTTAATCTCCGAAGGGAACTTGCAAGACAGTGTTGGCATTTAAATAAAGTGAACAACTTATACACAGTTTTGCATTAAACCGTTATTTCAGTATTCTTTATTTACTTATTTATTTATCTGACAATATTCAGTTTTTCACCTTCAATCAGTCTAATTGACACTTTAAAAATGGAGAAGAAAAGAATCGTTAAAGATTATCACATGCTTCCTGACGAGATTATTGGGAGGCTGAAACTAGAGTATCCTAGTGGATTTGCAACGAATCTGATAAGCTATACTTCTAAGGAGGGGACAAAAGTGTCTGCGCTTCCCTTTGAGACGGATGAAGTATACTACTTGATTCGCATGACGCAAGAAAAAGCTCAACAGATCATCGACGATGACGATGATTATGATGAGGATGGAAACCTTCGCGATGATTTCTCAATGGAGGATGAAGATGAGTTTATGGAAGAGGAAGACGAGGATGAAGATCAGGATTGACCCTTTTGGAATATCATGATAACCTACCATACAAAAAAAGAGGCTTACCAAATTGGTAAGCCTCTTTTCGTATCACAACCAATATTTGAATGTGATAATAAAGTTCCTTCCTTGTTCAGGCAAATTCAAAATCCTGTATCGACTAAGGTGCTTCATATACTGAGTGTCTGCAAGGTTATCCACTCTAAACAAAAGTGACCCCATTGATTTTCCTGCTTCAAAGTTGAATCCTGCACTCAGGTTTAACAACTGGTAGCCCGGAGTCTTTGCTTCATTCAGATCTACCCTGCTCTGCTCTGCTGTAATCCTATATTCAGTACTTAGGAATGGGGCCTTTAGCCAAGCAACATCCCTAAATGTGTACTCCAATTCTGTCAAGTTAGAGAATGGAGGGGTAAATGGAAACGGCAGTTTGGTATCCATATTATAATTGTAAACATACTCGGATGCGTTATGGAATTTTAGTTGAGGCAATATGTTATAGGTCACAACTGCTTCGAACCCTGCATGCATGCCTTCTGCCTCTGAATGTTGGTAAACCTGACCTGCATCTGGCAAGTTGGAAAATTCAAGACCCGGTTTCAGGTAAATATAGTTCTCGTAGTAATTGAAAAATGGTGTTACCATTACATTCAACTTAGGTGCCTGATAATTGACTGACAGGTCAAATTGGTATCCTTTCTCAGGGCTCAGGTTCATGTCCCCTCTCTCATGCCGGAAAGTACCATGATGCACACCATTAATACTCAACTCAGGTACAGTTGGTATTCTAAAGGTTCTTGCCCCATTCAGTTTCACATCCCAATGGTCCGACACACTCCAGTTGACTCCCAAGGCACCTGAAAATGCTCCAAAGTCCCTATCAAACTTACGTACTCTCCACCAAGGCTCACCATTGTCCAAAATCACTGTTTCAAGATAATCCTCCTTTACCTCAATATTGGCAAAGTCATACCTTACACCACCTGTCAGTTTCAGGTCTTCTGCAATATCATATCCCGTAAAGTAAAATATACCTCCAGTAAGCTGTTCATATTTTGGAAGTAAAAAACCAAACCCATTTCTATCCTGCTGTTGGTGCTCAAACGTCACCCCAACTGTATGGTGCCACTTCTTTTCCTTATTGAAAGCATATCTAACATCTGATGTAATCGTCTGCAAGATAAGTCCATGCTCTGTAAAGCCGTTTTCATCCAGCTTCCTACCATGCATTCTAGGATCAGACTCTTCTTTTCGGTCATTTTCCTGAAATGCCAGATTTATATTAAGGTCTGAATTTTGACTAAAAGGTAAAGTGGCGTGCAATCTTGCTTTAAAATGGTTAACATGTTGGCTTGGCACCGATGGCTTTCTGTCATTCTCAAAACTATCCAGCCAGTTTTGGGAAGGGATTCCCACAGCTCCTGGAAACAATCCTACAAGCTGGTTGAAATTACTAATCTCAGCGGCTACTTTACCCCATTTTTTCTCTACCCCAACAGTACCACTAAAGTTCTTTTCTTCACCTCCTGTATTGACTAATACACCATCATCCAACTTCCGAACCGTTTCGAGATAAGTAAAATCAGCGGAAGGCACCTTATAATTTCCATATTGCTGCCAAGTACCTCTTACTCTAGCAAACCAATCACCTGTGCGATACTCCCCCATCAATGAAGTACCAATTGCTTGATTGTTACTTCTATAAAATGAGGTAAGACTTGCTCCAAAACCTTCTTTTTCAGGTAGCGAAGGGTCCTTTACCCTAATTACACCACCCATACCTCCAGAGCCGTACATCAGTGACGCAGCACCTTTCACCACTTCCATGCTTTCAACACCCAATTGGTCAATAGCCAAACCGTGATCTGTTCCCCATTGTTGATCCTGCTGAACAATGCCACCGTCAATCACCAAGATTCGGGATAAACTCATCCCCCTGATTACAGGTTTACTGATACCTACCCCTGTACTGATGGAACTGATGCCTGCCTTTTTCTCCAAAGTTCCAGCCAAGGTGTTAGCCATATTTCTGGCAATAAAACGTTCATTTACCTGCTCTGCCATAAGGGCATCTTCTGCCAATGAATGTTCGTGTTCATCCTCAACAATTACCTGTTGTAACTGAAAACTAACTGGTTCGATCTGGTAATTTCTAACCAAATTCTTATTGATCGTAAAACCATCAATCTTGTCTTCATACCCGAGCAAATGAACATGAAGCACTATTTCTCCTGCCGGCACTCGTACAGAGTAATAGCCGTTCTGATCAGTACTACTGACCGACTCACTCCCCTTGATTACTATGACTGCTCCTGGCAAGGATTCAAGTGTTGTTTTATCCAACACCCTACCTGATACAGTAAAGTACTTCTGCTGCGCTTTTGCCTGAATGGCAAATAAGGTGAAAACTGCTAGTGTAATAGTGAGTATAAAACCTTTCTGCATTGTCGTCTAGTCAATCAGCAAATCAATTTTAGCTGAATAAATAATTTAGGCAGAGCCTTTAAAAATAATATTTAAATGAAATGCGAGCTTCAATAAGTACAAATGTAGTGTAATTGCAAACATGTCGCAAGTTCTAATCAAATTCTTATCTCGAGCCTGATTTTGTTTCAAAATGCCAAAACCTCCAACTGTCATGGATTGATATTAAAATGATACAAATTCAACTTTCAGCTAACGAGATAATCTAAAAAAAATGCAAAACTATATTGTGATGCAAATACATATCCTACACAAAATCAACTAAATTGAATACAAGGTCACCTGTTCTAAACCTCTCAATTAAACCTATATCATCAAGCAATACTCACATTGGACACAAAGCAGGTAAAATGTACCTAATCATGCGAATTGCATTATAATACATTAATTAACCGCACACTTTCCATCCAGTTTGTGTTGAATTATATACACCTAGATTAATCAGATTTCGCGGATCAAGTATTACAGGAGATTTGCTAGACATGCCAAATACTATTTTTTAGACAAATCCTATTCAGACAAAGTAACATTCAAAATCCCTGTCCAATACTGAACCCTATAACCACTGAAGTGCTTTAAATCAAATAGCCAACTATGAAACAATTATCCTTACTACTTTTCATGCTACTCTGCTGGCTTCAGCTTCAAGCTACTTATATCCTTGTCCCCATGGACAATACGCAAACCAACCACCTGAAAGCATATGGTGTTGCTTATTGGGTCTTGGAGAAAGGAGTTGAGGCAGAATGGCTACTTAATTACAGAGGAGGCAGCTTTTTATTCAAACATACACAGGATTTTGAAAATGAGCTTGTCGTTAGAGGCGTCGGCTATGAGGTCATTTCCGATGCACAAGCAGTCAGCATCAAGGAAGAAATCACAAGTCCTGAGGCAAATATGGATGTCATGAAATTGGAAGTTGCACCAAAAATTGCCGTCTACTCCCCTCCTTCCAAACAACCTTGGGATGATGCCGTAACATTGGTACTTACTTATGCTGAAATTCCTTATGACGTCATTTTCGATGATGAGGTGATGACCGAAAAGCTCCCTAAATATGACTGGCTTCACCTTCACCATGAAGACTTCACAGGTCAGTATGGAAAATTCTATGCAACATACGGCCGTGAAGAATGGTACAAGGAAGCACAACGACAGTTTGAAGCTTCTGCCAGAAGGCATGGCTTCCAGAAAGTATCCGAACTGAAAGCTGCAGTCGTTAAAAAAATCCGTGATTTCTGTGCAGGTGGCGGATTTCTCTTTGCCATGTGTTCCGCAACAGATACCTATGACATTGCACTGGCATCTGATGGCGTAGACATTTGTGACTATATGTATGATGGAGATCCACCAGACCCAAATGCACAACAGAAAGTAGACTTCACACAGACTTTTGCTTTCAAGGACTTTAAGCTCAAACTGGATCCATACCAGTATGAGTATTCAGATATTGACAACCAGTCTTATGAAAGGGGATTGAGAGAAGGCAATGACTTCTTCAAGCTATTCACCTTCTCAGCAAAATGGGATCCCGTTCCAACCATGCTGTCACAAAACCATACTAGAATAATTAAAGGGTTTATGGGACAGACCACAGCATTCAAGAAACCGCTAATCAAGAGTGATGTCATTATCATGGGTGAAACAAAAGAGGCAAATGAAGCCCGTTACATTCACGGAACTTTCGGCAATGGGACATGGACATTCTATGGAGGACACGATCCTGAAGATTACAGACATTTTGTTGGAGAAGAACCAACAGATTTGAACCTCCATCCAAATTCACCAGGTTACAGATTGATACTGAACAACATCCTTTTCCCTGCCGCCAAGAAGAAAAAGCAGAAAACCTAAGCAATAAAAAATGTCCTCTCAAACAGTTGAGAGGACATTTTTTATATCAGCATTTATTTCAAATCCTTAAACGCTTCCTGATAATCCGCGATTGCCTTATTCAAAATCCTGATGGCTTCCGGCTTTCCCAAAAAGTCTTCAACCCTCACTTCCTTTTTTTCAAGCTTCTTGTAGTCTTCAAAGAAACTCTTCAATTCTACCAAAAAGTGAGGTGGCAACTCATTGACGTCATTGATATGACTAACACTCATATCATTATTCGCCACAGCTATAATTTTATCATCAGCCTCTCCTCCGTCTATCATCTCCATTACACCAATCACTTTTGCTTCAATCAGGCAAAGTGGCTCAATTGCCATGGAGCATATCACGACTATATCCAGTGGGTCATGGTCTTCGCCCAAGGTTTGGGGAATAAAACCATAATTTGCCGGATAATACACTGAGGAATACAGCACCCTGTCCAGTTTCAGCATACCACTTGCCTTGTCAAGTTCATACTTGGCACGTGAGCCGGTAGGGATTTCAATGATTGCATTTACTTCGTTGGGGGCATTTTCACCTTTAGATACAGAATGCCAAGGATTAAACTGTGCCATAGTAAAATAGATTTGGGTTTGGTTTAAATTGGTAAGCCTCCTAAAAGTTAAGGAATTATATCACATAGGCTGATGACATAACTTCTTTTTCTAAATATGGCAATTGGATTTCGGTTTATAAATCCTGTGATAATAACCTTCAGCAATCGAAAATCACTTTTAATTTTTACAATAAGTCTTATTTTTACCTTCGTAAAATCCAATCTTCGATTTGGAAACAAACATTTACCCAAGCAGACTTTGATTCAGAAGGAATCATCAATGTTATAAACTGATCAATACTTTTTAAATAAAATAATACATATGAAAAAATTCAGAAAGATCGCCATGATTGCCCATGACGGCAGAAAAGCAGAAATGGTAGGTTTTTTCAAAGACCATATTGATGTACTTAAGCAAATGGAAATTGTTGCAACTGGTACAACAGGTAGCCACCTAATGAAAGCAGGACTTGATGTAGAATGCAAAGCTTCAGGTCCTAAAGGTGGTGATGCTCAGATTGCAGCCATGATCGTAGACGGAGAAATCGATGCAGTATTCTTTTTCCGTGACCCAATGGGCAAGCACCCACACGAACCAGATGTACAAATGCTGATGCGTCTTTGTGACCTGTATGATGTGCCTTTGGCAACAAACCTTTCAGGAGGGCACTTGCTGATTGCTGGGATTCAGCACGAACTTGAAAGACCTGCATAAACGGAATATTTCCCAATACAGATAAAGCCTGATGCTCAAAAAGCATCAGGCTTTTTTCTTGTATTAAGCATAAGATAGATTTACTTATTTACAATTTGTGTTTTACCAACATTATTCATCAGTTTAATTATCTTTGCTAAGAGATTATATTGGTAAAATTTTATATCAGCCTGTGCACACATCAAAAAGCCTTTGCGCTTTTCAGGCTTAGAAAGAAACCGTCCGGATAATTTGCTGGACACAAAAAAGTCCCAAGAGCATTTATGAACAATTCAACATCACACATCATGATGGTACGCCCGGCTGCATTCGGATTCAACACAGCCACTGCCATTGACAATGCATTTCAGAACAAGGAAGCGGCACAAAAAGACGCTGAAGGTATCAAGCAACGTGCCCAAGCCGAATTCGACTTCTTTGTTTCTCGCCTTAGAGAAGCAGGTGTTTATGTACACGTTATTGAGGATACAGCAACACCTGTAAAGCCGGATGCCATCTTCCCTAACAATTGGATTACCACTCATGAAGACGGTAAAGTTGTGCTTTACCCTATGAAAGCAGAAAACCGTCGCCTTGAAAGAAGAGAGGATATTGTGACAGCCCTTTCTAAAGAATTCAAGATTGCGGATACAATTAATGTAAGTGCATTTGAGCAACAAGGTAAATTCCTGGAAGGTACAGGCAGCATGATCTTCGA
The DNA here is from genome assembly GCF_036880985.1 of Limibacter armeniacum. Classification (NCBI taxonomy): domain Bacteria; kingdom Pseudomonadati; phylum Bacteroidota; class Cytophagia; order Cytophagales; family Flammeovirgaceae; genus Limibacter; species Limibacter armeniacum. The sequence goes on along the minus strand of NZ_JBAJNO010000008.1, from coordinate 1,871,299 downwards.
TCGTGTTAACAAGATTTGTTATGCTTGTATTTCGCAACGTACTGAGCCACAACTTCTCAGTGAGATCAACAGTAAGCTCGGTTATGAAATCGTTAGCTTCACCTCAAAAGATGAAAATGGACAGGATATTTACCACACCAATGTTATGCTATCTGTAGCGACAGACTTTGCGATCATTTGTGGAGCTTCCATTCCTGATGCTAATGAGAAAAAAGTGGTATTGGATAAGCTATCCTCTACAGGCAAAGAAATCATTGATGTGACTTTTGAGCAAATGAGAGCACTTTGTTGCAACGTGCTTGAAGTAACCAATAAGCAAGGAGAAAAGCTCTTGACAATGTCTAAGCGAGCCTTTGATGCATTCTCTGATGATCAAAAAGCGGTCATTGAGAAAAGCTGTAGGATTGTCATGTCTCCTATTCCTGTAATTGAGGAAATTGGAGGTGGTGGTTCTCGCTGTATGATGGCTGAGATTTACCTGCCTGAAAACAAGTAGTATCTTTGATATAGAAAAAAGATAAAACCCCTGAATATGACTCAAGAGCATATTCAGGGGTTTTATGTTTGTAGGCAATTGAAAGCTTATTTCTTGATTGCCGAAATGATTTCATCCCCCATTGGTTCAACTTTGGAATTAAAGAAGTGAACCAGCTCACCATTTTCATTTACAAGGTACTTGCAGAAGTTCCAAGAAGGTGCTTCATCATTCCAACCATTCTTTTCCTTGCTTGACAACCATTGGTAAAGTTGGTGCTGGTCATCACCTTTCACTGAGATTTTCTCAAACATTGGGAAAGTAACCCCATAGTTCTTTTCACAGAAAGTGGCAATCTCTTCGTTAGAGCCAGGCTCTTGTCCCATAAAGTTGTTTGCAGGGAAGCCCAATACGACTACCTCATTGCCATACATCTCATGGAGTTTTTGAAGGTCTTTATACTGTGGTGTGTAACCACACTTTGAAGCCACATTGACTAGCAATACCTTTTTACCTTTAAATTGTTCAAAAGAAATATCCTGTGAACCATCCAAAGACTTCAGTGTAAAGTCATAGAATGGTGAAGCTTCTTTGGTTTCTGAGCTAGCAGTCTCAACAGCTTCAGGTCTGGACTTTTGTACTTTAGAACAAGCTGAAAAAAGCATCAGGGCTACAAAAAATGTAATAATAGTTCTCATTTTGATTCAGTTTTCAAATTTGAATTATTGTAGGTAACAGTCAGATGTAGACTATTGTTTTGCTAAACCTAAATTGCATTAAAAAAGCCAACCTTGATAGTTGACTTTTATATTTAATATCAAATAAATATAATTTTATGATAGCATCATAGAACGCTGAAATCCTTCTTCAGCCAATAAAGGCGTGCTCTCTATATTGCCGTTCAACCAATAGCCATCCGCATTGGTCAGTAAGAAAAACGTCCCTAGCAACAACAGGTAGTCCGCCTCTTCACTTTCTTTAAAAGTTACTTTAGGCAATCCCTCTTTCAATGAATCAGGCTGAAATTTCATAACTTCCAAACCCTGCTCATCAAAGAAAGTAAAGTCAGAAACAGGGATATTCCTGTACTGCCATGTAAACTGCCTCCCACTACTGCTTAGCAGCACCAAACCTGCGTCTTCCCAAAAGTTACTTCCCATAGAGATAGACATTTTTGTAGTCTCGCTTTCAAGTAGAAAAGTAGTCTTAGGGTACTGCAATTTCCTGAGTGTAAAGTATTGGTCATCGATTTTGGCAAATGCTTTTGACATATCACCTGCTTCCAAGAGTATTTGATACTGTTTTTTCAGGTTCAAGACAAAAGCCTCCCCATCACCGACCTCTTTCCATTGAGATACTTCGTTTAATTTGTTCATAATGGTTATATGTGTTAGTATGGTCCACTAGTTCCCTATACTTAAATATATAGAAAACAGCTGATTAGTGGTCTACAGTAAGTGTCATATTTACAACGTTGCGCAAAGATAGTTGTTCATTTGTTTCAAAAAAATTTATATCCCCAAATTAGTATTACCCAAGTCATCAATTGTAAAATAAAAAGTGCTACCTACCCCTACTTCTGACGTTACCCATACTTTACCATTATGCAAATCAACGATCTTCTTACAATGTGCCAATCCTATACCCGTACCCTCTATTTCATCCCTACGGTGCAATCGCTGAAAGATTTCAAATATATGCTCCTGATGTTCCTCAGGAATACCAATACCATTGTCCTGTACTGAAAACTGCCACATTCTCCCATTTCTTTCTGCACTGATCTCAATTTCAGCAGTATCCTCAGGTTTTCTAAACTTGATAGCATTGGTTATCAGGTTTTGGAACAACATTCTCAACTCTCCGCTATAAGCCTTTAAAACCGGTAGCTTATCAATAGTTACCTTTGTTTCTGTAGTGGAAATAAGGTTGTTCAGATCAGCTACTAACGATTCCAACAACTGGTTACAGTCAACATCTTCTAACTTCGCATTCCGACCTAACCTGCTATAGTCCAGCAAAGCCCTTATAAAAGCTAGCATCCTGTTCGATGATCGACTGATATGCATCAGACGCTTTGTAGCATATTCATCATCTTGGAAGTGCTCTTCCAGTATCGAGGTAAAACCAATAACGGTATTCAGTGGCTCCTGCAAATCATGTGAGGCGATATAGGCAAACTGCTCCAGCTCCTTATTTTTGGCTTCTAGTTCCTTTGAGTGTCTTTTAATGATTTCTTCAGCCATTATTCTTTCTGAAATATCAATAATGGAAGCCAACACCATAGTTTTGCCATCATTTTCGATCGGACTCAAGCCAATTTCAACAGGTACCCTTTCTTTATTTTTGCGCAAAGCGAACAATACCCTGCCTTTTCCCATCGGGCGGGCTTTGGGGTCTTTATAAAAATCATTTCGAAGCACTGGATGGTCTTGACGAAACTCTTCAGGCATCAGTTGCTCGATTTCAATCCCAACCAATTCATCTCGATTATAACCAAAAAGCTCCTCTGCTTCCCTATTAACCATCGTAATAAACCCATCCTGATTCATTAACAGCAATGCATTTGGTGTTGACTCTACAACGGTCTTAAACTGCTCTTGTACTTTCTTTCTTTCACGATCCAGTACATTGACTTTATCAACTATCGAAAACAGCAAAAACAAATGCGCTAACAGGTAAGAAATGACAAAGAGTGCAATACCAAATTCAGCAGAAATCCATCCTTTCTCTATCGCCTGAAGCTGTAATAATCCCAATATTAAAACCATCGTCAAGGTCGTTGGAAACATTCTCCTGATCAGTTCATTACCAATCCCATTTCCTGTAAACCTTGCAGTAGCCCCCAGCCTATAGTGTACTAACGAAGCCGCTATCGACAGCAAGACAAACATTAGCGAAGTATGAATCGCCATGGAGGTAAAAATGGACAACTTACTTAACACCGGAACACCATACAGATAGCTGATAAAGGAAACCATTGAAATAATAGTTACCAGATGCAGCAACAACTGCCCAAAAAAGTTGGTTTTCCCTCTCTTGAACTTAAAAAGGATAAATGCTGAACTAAACAGCACAAAGCAAAAAGACGTAGCAGTGGACATTCTGCCTGGCTCACTATACTTAGTGACGATAGAAATCTGGTCTTTTACAAAAATTTCGTCTATTCCAAACTGACGGTCAAGTGCATGTTCTATCAGGGTCAATCCTCCTATCAGAAAGACCAAGGTGGAAAAAAACCTGTTAAGGCTATCAAGATACAACCCTTGATCTGAAACGGTAACTAAGGTAGCTCCTGAAAGGAAGAAGCAAAGTGCTGTATTGAACTTCATGGTCGGCAAACCTGGAACAACACTCAGAAGAGGCTTAAAATCTATTATCCAGCCAAACATAACCAATATACCGGCTACCATCATCAGATAGGCAACCCACCTGATCTGGCTGTTGTAATGTTTATCTTTCATCTTATAAATGAGTGTAAGCTTGACTTTAGGCTAAGTCGACAATTTCCTTACAGTTCGATTGTATACTTGAGTAATGTTTTTGGTTCCTGAAAAACTAATGACGGCAATTCCTCTTCCAATTGATATCCAAATTTTTGATACAACTTAGTAGCCGTCTCCAACGCAGGAGTAGTCAATAAAAAAGAAGTGTGGTAACCTGCTTCCTGCATAAACTCCATAAACAGGTTCATTAACTTCCCTCCTAAGCCGATTCCTCTAAACTCAGGTAAAATCAAAAAGTAGCGTAATTGTGCAGCACCATCACTATTCACCAGTGACAGGAAGCCAATGATTTGCTCTTTATACTCACAAACCCAAACCCTCTCTTTTTTTGAATCAAAATTGACCGCAAACTCCCCTAACCCTTTTGCTACATAAGATTCAAAATCAACACCATACCCAAATTCTTTACTATATAAATCCCCATGTAAAAAAGTAACATATCCTATATCTCCAGGTTTAAGGTAAGTCCTGATTTGAATATCCTCGAGTGAAATTATTGTAGTAGGCATAAGATTGTCTGATAGTTATTTTTGGAAAACAATAAGCTATGAGCGATAGCAATAATCTACAATTTACACCTAAGAAGTTTCACAGTTCAAATATTAAATAAAAAAAGCATGCCTACCCACCTTAGGGTTGACATGCTTTTTAAATTTCGATGATATTATTATCAATTACATTCTGTTTGGTACCTCAACACCAATCAGGTTCATGGCTACCTTAATCACTCGAGCAGTCTGCTCTGACAAAGCAATTCTGAATGCCTTTTTCTTGCTGTCTTCCTCATTGAAGATTGGCATTTCAGCATATACTTTACTGTATGCCTTTGCTACATCAAAGCCATAGCTTGCCATTACAGAAGGAGCATAATCCCTTGCCGATTCACTGATCTTGTCACCTACTTTTGCCAGTAGTGCCACAAGGTCTGCCTCTACAGCTGAAAGCGCTGTTAGGCCTTCAAATGCAGCAGGTGAATAATCAATTCCATCCTTTTCAGCTCTTCTCAACAATGCTTGAATCTTGGCGTGGTTATACTGAATATAAACACCTGTATCACCTTGGAAGTCAATTGACTCTTTAGGGTTGAAAAGCATACGTTTTCTTGGGTCTACTTTCAGCAGGTAATACTTCAGTGCTCCCAATGCCAACATGCGGTAAAGCTCTTTCGCTTCCTCTTCCGTAAAATTATCGATCTTACCTGATTCCTTCGTTCTTTCCTCTGCTGTATCGATCATCTCCTGGATCAGATCGTCCGCATCTACCACAGTACCTTCACGTGACTTCATCTTACCAGTCGGCAAATCCACCATACCGTATGACAGGTGATAGATACCATCTGCATAATCACGTCCCAGCTTTTTCATAATCAGCTGAAGCACCTTGAAGTGGTAATCTTGCTCGTTACCTACCACGTAGATCGACTTCTTCATACCGTAGTCATTCGCTTTCAGGTCAGCTGTACCCATGTCTTGTGTCATGTATACAGCCGTACCGTCACCACGAAGTACCAGCTTCTCATCCAGTCCTTCATCAGAAAGGTCAATCCATACAGAATTGTCTTCTTTCTTGAAGAACACTCCTTTTTCCAAACCTTCCTCTACAATATCTTTACCCAGCAGGTAAGTCTCAGACTCTTTGTACATGTGGTCAAACTCAACGCCCATCAGCTTGTACGTCTTGTCAAAACCTTCGTACACCCACTCGTTCATCTGCTTCCACAGAGATACAGTATCCTCGTCACCAGCTTCCCATTTACGTAGCATTTCCTGTGCCTCCAACAAAAGTGGCGCATTTTTCTCTGCATAAGTAAACAGCTCCTTCAGCGCCTTGATTTGCTCTTTTTCTGTATCTGTCAGCTCTTCTTTTTTGCCTTTTGACTCGATCTCTTTTTTCAACGATTTCACGTCTTCCACTCCAGCCAAGGCAGGATAATCAGCTTGCTTTTCTGCTAACAGCTGGTCAATCTCCTCTTTGTAAGCCTTGTCAAACTTTACGTAGTATTTACCTGCCAAGTGGTCTCCTTTCAAGCTCTCTGAAGGCTGCTCACCGTTACCAAACTTTTGGTAAGCCAACATTGACTTACAGATATGAATACCACGGTCGTTTACCAAGTTTACTTTGGTTACATCATAACCGTCAGCTTCAAGGATGTTAGAAACAGAATATCCCAAGAAGTTATTCCTCAAATGACCAAGGTGTAGTGGCTTGTTGGTATTTGGAGAAGAGTACTCTACCATTACTTTCTCATCTCTTCGGGCATTTGCACCTAGGCTATCATTTTCAGCCAGGTTTTTCAATGTATCTACCCAAACCGACTTATTGAATACAAGATTCAAGAAACCGTTCACTACATTATAATCTGAAACAGCATTTACATGCTCCTTCAGGTAAGCCCCAATCGCCTCAGCCGTTTGCTCAGGCTTTGCCTTTGTCACTCTCAGAAATGGAAAAACCACAAAAGTCAGATCACCCTCAAAGTCCTTTTTAGTAGGCTGCAAATTGATGTCTGATTCTGCTACCTCGGCATCATATACGTTTTTAAACGCCTCAGCAATTCCTTGAACAACTTTCTTTTCTAAATCCATTGATCTATGCTTGGTTTATTTTTAACCGATAATTTCTCTTGCCAAAATGCAAGTTACAAACTTAATAAAATTAGCTTATACTTAAGCTGAGAGAGTATAGAAGAAAGCCAAATTTTGGTTACCTGACCCATCTTTGGGTAGGATATGCCAGATTTATCCCTTTTTCCTTCTGAAAATTATCAAGGATATCCTCCCATATGTCCGTTGAAATTCCCCTTCGGCGTCTTGCAGGGCAAAAATAGCGAACCGTTAGCCTCACGCCACTTTCTTTGACATCAGTGTAAACAATTGGGGTAAGCTTATTGAAATACACCAAAAACTTTTTGGAAGCTTCCTTCACATATTTACGGGCATCGTCCTGATAAATACTGGTATGTTTATCGGCTACTTCCCTTAGAATTTCCTTGGCTTTCTTCCAGTCACTTTCAAAGGTAATCAGTACCTCCTTTTCCTCCCATATGTAAGGAAATGCCACAGTATAATTTGCCACATAGCCTGTAAAGACCTTATGGTTTGGCACATGAATCAACCGACCTGTGCTCTGATCTGCATCTACCCAATTACCTACTTCAATCAAGGTCAGCTGAAAAATTCTTACATCTATCACATCTCCTTTGACCTTATCTATTTCAATCCGGTCGCCGACATCAAATGGCTTCCGCCAAAGGATAAAGATCCAGGCAACAAAACTTGTCAGTGGATCTCGCAGAGCAATGGCAACACCTGCTGAAAGCAAACCAAAATAAGTCACCAAGGAAGGCAACTGATATAACCAAACCCTTGCCACCAATAGAAAGCCTAGAAAATACGAAAGGTAGAATACGCCTTTACGCCACTTGTACCTTAAAGCTGGATCTTCGTTTCTTTTGAAAACGATTTTCAGTGTAATCTTGTCAAGGATAAAAAAGAATAGGATGATAAGTAGCGTCAGGACAATGCGGTGCTGGACATTCGGTGAAATTCCTGTCAGGCTATGGAACCAATTATATATAAATTCGAAAAGTTCTTTCATCTATGCTTGTTGGTTGTCGTAGCTATAATTTACTCACTTTCCTCGTTTTTTTATGTGGTTTTAAAGAAGGGATTTCGTTAGCCGCATTTCATTCTTCTCTCACTGACTAATAAGGAATATTTACAGGATCGCAATATGCTCTAAACATTAAATCCTTAACTTCGTTCCTTTTAAAACGCTGAATGTATTTTTAATTGAACTATCATATGAACTCCAATCAAATCAAGCTTATCGTCACTGACATGGATGGCACACTAGTGAAATCCAATCACGAGCTTCCTGATGACTTTTTCTCAGTTTTTGAAATGCTAAAGCAGAAAGGCATCCTATTTTGTGTAGCCAGTGGCAGACAATATTATAACCTCCGTGAGCAAATGCTTCCAATCAAAGATGAAATCTATTTCGCAGCTGAAAACGGAAGCTTGCTAATGCACAAGGAGGAAGAACAACAAATCAACGACCTCCCGTTTGACACTGTGCTGGAGCTGTTGGAAATCGGAAGAAAAGTCCCTAACACTTATACTTTGTTCTGTGGCAGAAAATCATGCTATGTAGAGTCTGATGCCCCAGAACTAATGGCTCAACTAAAAAAGTACTATCACAAGTTTGAGGTGGTAGATGACCTTTCAAAGGTGGATGACAAGATCTTAAAGTTCACTATCTGTGACTTGAATGGCGCGGAGAAATATACGCTTCCTTACTTTGAGCAGTATAAAAATGAGATGAATGTAAAGGTGGCTGGCGCTATGTGGTTGGACATTTCAGCTCCTGATGCCAATAAAGGCAAAGCGATAGAAACACTACAAAAACTGCATAACATTTCTCCCGAAGAAACAATGGTATTTGGTGACTACCTTAATGACTTGGAAATGATGTCTTGTGCGTACTTCAGCTATGCTATGGAAAATGCACATGAGGAGCTGAAACAGGCAGCGAGGTTTATTACCAAAAGCAATGACAATGATGGTGTACTGGAAGTAATCAGAAGAGAAGTGCTGGAACTTCCTGAATCTAAAGTTTGAGCTCTTCCTGTAACTGGATAAAATAAAAGGCATAGAAGAATGACTACTTCTATGCCTTTTTTGATAGCTGTACAAAGGTTTAACCATCTGCCCAGCTTACTTTAGTCACATTATAAGGAATCCCAATTTCTTGAAAGAACCTGAACCATCGTTTTTGGTTTGGTCTTAACTGGTCGCCTGGTCCTTTGACTTCTGCCAAAAGGTAATCTCCTTTTTCCTTCCCAAAAAGCATCAGATCAGGAAAACCTGAACGAAACTCCCGCAGGTTATCAGCCATTCTGGAGAGGATGGCTACCAAATGTTCACGTGGCACCCATTCTACGATCTTGACAAACTGCTCCAAGTCTGCCCTTTTCCAACTTACAAAGTAATTGGCTGTATTGAATTTCTCTTCATAGCACTGCCTGATGGTTACTGAAAGTTGATTATTTGACGCTACTTCAACCAAACGTTTCTTAATCTGTTCTGTCCGTTTTTCCCTAAAGTTTTCAGAAAACAAATCCTTTGGTCCACGCTGAAACGGGTTAAAGAAAACATTTGGGATTGGCATAAAAATGATGTCCCAAAACAGTAATCCAAACAGCCCGCCCCATAACAAGTTTTCAGCATAGAAGCCTTCATATCCATCTTGCTGATAGGAGTTCAGTGCAATGGCTTCTACGTTTAACCCTTCTTCCTTTTCTAAAGACTTGGAAACGGTCGGGAAAGTCTCCCTTTTTTGCTTCTGATATGGCTGTCCTACCTTCTTCTTTACCTTTTCCGCAAACATGGCTGCAAACTCAGCCTCATCTTCATTAAAGGGATTTTCCAATATCTCTGCCAATAAAACCAGTGACGCCTCTTCCCTACCTGTTTTCTCCCACACCCTGACTGTTCGCTCTCTGGCAGGATGTAGTCCTGAGTGTTGGTAAAAACCCAATGCCTCTTCCCAAAGCTTAAACTTTTCAAGAAAACGCCCGATATGGCAAAAGCTTCTACGGTACTTACCTTTCAACTTATCATGCGGGTCCTGTTCCAACATCCAGTTTCCGATAGCCATAACCTTCTCCAAATGATTGGACTGCAAACCATCCCACAATTCGGCATTGGCATATGTAAAGGCATGTAAGTCTTCCACCACTTGCCGTTGCTGAAAAAACCGATCCTCATCCCTGATCTCATAGGGCTCATACCGGAGTACTCCAATATCTTCGAGTATAAATTCGGACAGCTCCTGTTCCAGATTTCCAAAAAACAGCAACCTATAAATCTCTACTGTTTCCTGATACAAGGGTAGTAAAAATGTAAATCGCTTTTCCAGCAGTGCCCAAACCTGTGCTTCCTCCAATGAGGCTATTTCAGCCACAAGCTGTTGTTTACTTGCCGAAAGGTTGACAAACTCACTCAGTTCGGGCACATCCTTTAAGAAGTCAACTAGCTCGGGCTTTGTAATGGTATGTAATGCAAGCGGTAAGGCTAAACGAGGATTAACCGCAAAAAAACCAGCTAACTCCAACTCATCTACAGCCTGATCCAATTCAGGGATTTCAGCATAGGCAACCTTGTCCAACCTAAAATAAGGTCCTTTTCGGGTAACCAGTCGGACATACAACCTTTGCGCTCCCTCACTAAGCTTTGTAAAAGTCTTGTAAAACTGCTTTTCGTTTTCAATAAGCATATCATCATATCGCTCATTGACGAAATCCAGCAACTTTAAAAAATTATGCAAATAGTACCCCTCGGGCAATGGGGTCCTTTCTATTATATCTTCAGCCATAAGGCAAAAATAAGAAAAGAGAATCTTGCAGGCATAGTTCGTTACATATAAAAAGGTATTTTCATTAAGCCTGAAAATACTTTTCTATTCCATCACAACACGAGCTTCAGTACATATAATACTTGGACTGAAACTTTGAGATGTTCAGCAACATGGTATCAAGTGTTATGTTACTATGCTCATTGAATTCTAGCCCTGCCTCCTTAAAAGACAGCATATACTCCATAATCACATTTTCCATTGTGATAGAAGTTATGAACTCTTTTTTAATGAGTCTCATTGACCAATGAGGAAAACGCCGTTTCCCATCCTTTGAAGGTAACACTTCTTTCAGGTTAATAAACCTATGGGTGGGATCTGACTTTATTTTACTCATTAACTGTTCTACATACTTCCTGTCACCCTCCAAGTATTGGAAAAAGTATCCTTTATCGTAATACAAAAAACCCGTTATGCCGATTGAGATATTTTTAATGGCAGATATATCAGCAAGGTCAATTAACATATTCATATCATAAGGAATGCTTTGCTCACTCACATACACAATACAATAGAGGTCTTCTTTCATCTTTTTTGGGTTTTTCTGAAAAATGTAGTCTATACAAACTTTGCCCCACCGACCAACATCATCATTGTCCAATAGTCACTTACTCTAAATCCAAAAAATAACTATTGTTACATCTCAAACAGACTCAATTATAAGGTTTTCTCTCTATTTTGTTTAATGTTTTGACCACAAACTATGGCTTACTATTAATATAATTAAACAAATCCACTCATCATTACAGTAAAGTAGAAGTCCCATCAAAACAAAAAAACCTCCGGCAGCAAATGCACCGAAGGTTTTCCAATATAACGTTTATCTGTTCTAATAAAACAGCGAAGTGGACCGGATCCACTCCGCTGTCATTTAGAGATTATCTATGCTATTTTTTATACAAACGCATTGTGATCTGCTACAACATGGTAACGTGGATCCTCTACAGTATCCTCAATCACGGCATGCAAGTTATAGCTATAGTTAGCTTTGGTAAGTAACTGCTTACACTCACTGCTTAAGTGCGTCAACTTCACTTGCTTACCTAGCTTTTCATACTTTTCTACAATACTAATGATTGCCTCAACACCTGAATGGTCTGTTACCTTAGACTCAATAAAGTCGATCTCGATTTTCTCAGGGTCATTGGCTACATCAAACTTGCTGCTGAAAGCACTGATAGAACCAAAGAATAGAGGTCCCCAGATTTCATAAACCTTTGTACCGTCTTCTTTAACACGCTTTCTGGCACGAATTCTTTTCGCACTCTCCCAAGCAAACACCAACGCTGATACGATAACACCAGCAAACACTGCAATGGCAAGGTCAAATACGACTGTAAGTGCTGAAACTAGGATCAAGACAAAGGCATCTGTTGTAGGTATCTTAGGGATCACACGGAAGCTTGACCATGCAAATGTCCCAATCACTACCATAAACATTACCCCAACAAGTGCTGCAATTGGCACCATTTCGATATATGCTGAAGCAAAAAGAATAAAGCAAAGCAATGTTACAGCCGCTACAATACCTGCCAGTCTTCTGTAACCACCTGCATTGATATTGATCATAGACTGACCGATCATTGCACAGCCACCCATACCACCAAACAAACCAGTTACAATGTTGGCAGCACCTTGTGCCATACACTCACGATTGGTATCTCCTCTTGTTTCAGTAATCTCATCAATCAGGTTCAAAGTCATCAATGACTCAATCAGACCAATTGCTGCCAAGATTAATGCATATGGGAAGATGAATTTGAATGTTTCAAATGTGAAAGGAACCTTACTGAAGATTTCCCACTGGAATGTAGGCAAGCCGCCTTCCAGACCAGCTCCTCCACCCTGACGGATAAATGAACCTACTGTCTGAACATCCAAACCACTGAAGATTGCAACTGCTGATACTACCACAATTGCCGTTAAGGCAGCAGGAAGTTTCTTCGTCAGTTTAGGCAAGCCAAACATAATACCCATTGTAAGCGCCACAAGACCAATCATGATAAAAAGCTGATTACCTTGCAGGAACACTTTCTCTCCATCAACTACTTCTGTAAACATGCCCAATTGTGAAAGAAAAATCACAATAGCCAGACCGTTTACAAATCCCATCATTACTGGGTGCGGGATCAATCTTACAAATTTCCCAAGCTTCAGTACACCTGCCAATATTTGAATACCACCCATTAGGATGACTGTTACAAACAGGTAATACAAGCCCATATCTTCTTGAGGTTGTGCCATCGCTAACCCCATTTCATTTCCTTCTTTTACAAGGCTAACCATCACAACCGCCAATGCTCCTGTTGCACCAGAAATCATTCCTGGACGACCGCCAAAGACCGAAGTGATAAGTCCCACCATAAACGCAGCATATAATCCAACCAGTGGATCGACGCCCGCCACAAAAGCAAAAGCTACTGCCTCAGGAACCAAAGCCAAAGCCACGGTTAAGCCTGACAGGATGTCGTTTTTATAGTCTGCTGATTTTTGTTTGATTAGTTCGAACACGCTGTTTTATCCGTTATATTTTTTCAATAAAAAATTGTAATCACCGTCTGTTCAAACAGTTGAGATTACCTCTTAGTTCCAAACAAACGGCTGCAAACGTAAAAAAATTTAACAGTTCTTCCTATTAAGCGTTTTTTTTACAGTTGACTAACATCACCGCAAACAACTGACAAACAACAATATAAACTCTACCTCTCTTTAGCTTTAACCTCTTTAAAATTTTATTAAATAAATGATAACACCCCAGAAGCAAAACCCATTTAATGGTTAAACATAGGCTTAGCATCAAAACAATTAGAAGTGTAAGCTGTTTATCTGTTTGCTGATTTTTTAGTGTGGGAGATTGAAGGTGAAATAAAACGGAATTAAAATCACTGAAAGGTATATGTAATAAAAAATTTATAGCGTTTCTTTACCGGCTCAAAAAAATAGAGTGATACTCTCTATAACTTTTATTTGTTCATCATCGATAGAAAGACGACTATACTTATTATCCTGTTTTTCCACATGAAATATTTGACTCTACTTATTTGGTCTCTTCTCTTACTATCGATTCCACACCTTACATTCTCACAGCATACCGATCCAGACAAGGAGAATTGGTTTGTTCAAAAAGGCAAGCGCATCCAGTCTATCTACAATAATTTCGACTCTTCCTATATAGAGAAAACAGCATACAAGTATGCCCTTATACTAAAGAGCGGTAACTGGCAGGATGCTTATAACCTCAATATTGAGCATAACACCAACGTAGACTTTAAGTCTGACCTCAATTCCGATATTGGAATTTTTGCAAGTTACAGAGCCATATCACTTGGGTACTCCGTCAATCTAAATGACCTAGTCTTTGGTGAGTCAATCAAACGAAAAAAATGGGAAGTAAATATCGCCAATAACATCCTTAGCCTTGAGCTTTTTTATTTCAACAACAAGGGACTAACCAACTTGAAAAGGTATAGCGATGAGTTTGGAACAGTAGAGTTGCCGAAGACATTCAAGGGGATTGCCACCGATGTAGGAGGTATTGACTTCAACTATTTCTTCAACAACAAATCTTACTCCAATGCCGCCGCATACCATGATGTGCACCTCTTTAAGCAAATCAAGAGTGCTGGTTCATTGATTGCAGGCGCATCGTTTACCAGACACGACCTGTCGTTTGATTTCTCCGAGGAGCAAGGGCTTCAGTTGCCCCAAAACCTTGACAAAACATACGAGACCTATTGCCTGAACATAGGGTATGGTTATAATTATATTTTTGCCAAAAACTGGCTGGCCAATATGTCTATGATTCCAGCCGTTGGGGTTCAGATAGATAACAGCCATGACAAACAACAAGAATACATTACCCTCCGAAACAAAGGCAGAATGGCAGTGATCAACAATAAGCCAGGTTATTTCTGGGGCGTAAAATGCCAGAATATCACAAACTGGTTCTTTTCAGATAACTACACAGTAGCCAATACGCTCTTCACATTCAAAGTTTTGTACGGTATCAGACTTTAGTGTCTGTGAAGATAACGCCCCTTCAGGGCTAAAAAATTTGTAGGCTTTACGATGGGCGTTGCCCATTGCTATGCTATTTTGTCCCTTCGGGACTTGCGCCTTACAACAAACATAGGCTGGTTATGCGAAAACCAAAGGGCGCCCACGTAGGGGCGGACACCATTTGGTTTGGTGTCATCTTTTTAACCCTTTAGAAATTGGGTCTATTCAAACCTATACTCAAAAAGGGCTTTAAATTTTAGCGATGATATTTTCAAGTTGATTTTTTTAGTTAGATCATCACACCTGTCCCGAATAAATCAATGATGAACTTTTAAGATTTACTTTTTATTCAGCAATATACACCTGTCCCGAAGGGTAGGGTGTCCAAAACATTAGATTTTCTTCCGGTCAATTTGAGAGTGCTTTCATACGTCTAAGTACTTGATTTTCTTTTAGGTAATTAACCTCCCACTCCTTGATTTTGGACAGGAAAACCTGTTCCTGAGCGCTCTTGATATCGATATCCAATACCACCTTGCCAGCAAGTTTTCTTGTTACCAGTGCCAGGTAGAGCACATAGGAGGTGACACCATACAGCTTATTGGGAGACTTCCTGTACTTGAAGATGCCGAATAAAGACTCAATAACATCAGAAGAGCAATGCCAGCAGGCCTGCTCTTCCAGTTTCGAGACCTCTTCCTTCAGGTATGTTTTCACAGTTTCTATGAATTTATTCAGTTTCTCATAAGGTGTTACTGTCTCACAGTACGAGAGGCACACATCAATGCTTTCGGTGGATAATCCACTGTTCTTAAGGTGTTTGTTGATCTTGCAGGTGATAACAACAAGTGTTTCCAACTCCTTGACAATCTCGTTATGTTCCTGCAGGAAGGCAAAGCATTCCTGTTCTTCCCGGGTTAGGGTGGAATATTTTTTTTGTATCGCCAACACCCAATCGATAGTGGGCGTCAGATTTAGGAAGCGGGAGTGGTCACGCTGCCTTGGCGGCAATAGGTAAGCCACAGGCTTCATAATGTTTTTGTGGGTGCAGGCTCCCAACGACTTCATGAAGGCGATATATCGATCATCTTTCTTGTAGCACCTTTCTGCCAGTAGCGCCAGCTGGTGACCAACATCCTTGACTCGGCAAAGTTCCGCAGCCTTGATACCTGCGACCAAATTGTTGTTCGAGTCGCTGATGACGTACTTAGGTGCCTTGCCTTGTGTCTGGGCCACCTCCTTCAGCACACGCTTGATCTGGTCAGCCTTCCAGGATTTCTGTACTTCTATGTGAAGTACATCCGCATCAGCGGTCGTAAGTACCTCTGCTGTGGTATTTTCTGCCTCCACGCCCAGTACCATCAGCATCCGTTCATCACCAATGGTCATGCATTCATCCACAATCAGGGCATACTCCTTGTCGGTAAAACGGCCTTCTCCTTGATTGAAAGAAAAATACCCCAGCTTCTTGACCCAAGTCTCGACTGCGCTCTTGCTTGGAAGGCTGGTCAAGTGCCAGCCCAGTGCACTATTCAAATATTGCAGACAAGAAACCACACCCCGAAAGCTGCAGCCGCCCACTACATAGAGGTGTATACAGATACTCACCATCAAGACATTGTACTTATGTCCAGCTATGGGGAGCGAGTGCTCAGCTGGAGGACCTACAGATGACAGCTGTTGCCGCAACTGCTTGTTCTCTCTTTCCAATGCCTTGAGCAACTGTTGGCTATTCTGATATTTCCCCTTCCAACTCCCTCTGCTTTTTTCCAGTGCACAGACCCTTCCGCGTAACTTCTTAACCGTGTAACGGTGATTAAACTTGTCCTGTAGCTGTTTTTGCTGTATGTTTACCGACATAAACTCTTTCCGTATTTTGTGCGAAAATTTTATTTTCAGTTCAACACAAAAATGGCAAGAGTTTTTTTTATGCCTTTGGACACCCTACCCGAAGGGACATAATATACCAGCGATGGCTGTTGCACGCGCGATTATTCCATCGCAAGAGAATACCGCTAATTGAAGCCCTGAAAGGGCGGTATATGTCTGTTATTAATTCAACCTTAATCAACCCATCGTAAGACAACACCTAAAACGCTATTACTTTTATAAATGAGTTTCACCACGATTAACATTCATCATATTAACACTTCGCTCAATGTTCCCTGTGAGAAACTGAAGGAATTATTTTATTGGAACTTCAGCTGCGCTCAGTCACCGTATGTGTTAATTGTGATAACGGCTAATGAATAAATCGTTAAAACACAATATTTAGGATATCATAAAGTTGGATGGTTCGTTTACCCATTACAAAACATATCATACTAGAAACTTTAATAACTATCCTGATGAAAAAAACAGCTATTCTAATATTACTTGCTTTAACTTCCTATATGGTCAATGCCCAAACAAAAATAATCGCCCACCGAGGCTTTTCAGGAATTGCGCCTGAAAATTCACTTTCTGCATTTGAGAAAGCCATTGAAATCGGTGCTGAATATTTCGAGCTGGATATACACAAAACAAAAGACGACTCACTTGTTGTTATCCACGATGCCGCTGTAGACAGAACTGCATCTGAAAATGCAAAAGGAAAAATCGCTGAGATGACCTACAAGGAGCTTTCGGCAGTGAATATTGGAAACCCATCGAAGTTCGGTGACCAATTCAAGGATGAAAAAATCATCACCTTGAGGGAAGCGCTTGCACTGGCAAAAGGAAAAATAAAAGTGTGTATCGAGATTAAGGTATATGGCGCAGAAGAAGAAGTAATCAGGACAATCAATGAGCTTGGTGTAAACGATGAGGTGATCATCTTCTCTTTTTACTACCCTGTACTGGCGAAGATCAGATCTCTTGACAAAAATATTCCGATACTTTACCTGATCAGTGCTGCTGACGCTACCACTTTTGATTATGCCAATGTGATCCATGCCAATGCAATTGGTGTAGGTTCAAAAACCAACATTACAAAGGAATTTTTGGCAGAGGCACATCAGGCAGGATTGGAAGTATGGAGATGGACAGTCGATGAGGAAGAACAGATGAAAGAACTGATTGGCTTGGGAATAGATGGCTTAATCTCCAACTTCCCTGACAAGGCGATGAAAATCAAAAAAGAAATGTAAGTCAGATTTTTCTTGGCTTGATTGATACAAGGCTTTACTGAGACAATGCTCAGTAAAGCCTTCTTTTTTGCCAATAAAAAACCTTCAAAAAAATATTTCGTTATAGCAAAACAGTGCTAATCACCAACAAGATTACTTGGTGTTTTTTTTTAAATCCTTTCGCAGGCAATATATCCTGCGGTCAAGTTCATATAAACCCTAAACTAAAACAGACCAGACTTAAGATGTCCTACATAATTCCAATTTCTGTCACGGCACTACTTATTGCGCTCTTATACATTTATAAAAGAAAAAAAGACAGGGAAAAAATTAAAAACCAACTCAATAAGCAGTTTGGTCAGCCTAAAGAGGAGGCGTATTTTAACTTTGAGCTGATTGAACGCTACTTCGACAAAGTCTCAAAAAATGTAGCCTCTTTTCAGGTACTCAATAACAGGACGATACAGGATATTGATTGGCATGCCATCTTTGAATTTGTTGACCGGACCTATTCAAAGATTGGGCAGCAGTACCTTTATGCCAAGCTTAGAATTATTGAGGATGAAAAATCCCTGAAGAAATTTGACACATTAGTGACCCAGTTGCAGGAAGACCCTGCCGCCAGAGAACGCATCGCCTTTTCCCTTAATAGAGGGAGCAATCTGGCTGCTTACCATATTGAGGAGCTGATCAGTGACCGCCATGTTCCAAAACCCAAATGGTATCCGCTTGTCTTTGTTTCACTGATGGTGTCGGTGTCTGTATTTATACTTTCCTTCAAGTTTCCTGCACTGATCATTTGCTTGTTGCCCGTTTTAGTCATCAACTTTTTCTTTCACTACTGGAACAAGAAAAATATTGATTACTACAAGCTAGCCACGATTGAATTCCTTAAAAGTATAAGAATAGCGGAAGAGCTGTCAAAAGTTGAGGTGGTGAGCCAGCACTTCTCAAATCTTGACTTCCTGAAAAGGGCAAAAGCACTGAAGCAAAAAATTCAATTCATCACTTTTGAAGAGACGGTATCTCATGACATCACGGGTGTGATATATTCATTCATTGAGCTTATCAAGGTTCTCCTCAATGTGGAGATCATCCAGACATTCAACTTTATCAAGGCACTGGAAAATGAAGGCTCCATCGTTCATGACACTTTCCGGTTTATAGGAGAAGTTGATGCTGCCATTTCAGTCGCCTCACTCCGAACAGGTTCAGAAAAGTATTGCAAGCCTACATTTGTCAAATCAAAAGAGATCAATATCCAGTCAATTTATCATCCTTCCATCTCTGGATGTGTTGAAAACGATTTGTTGCTGAATCAAAAAAGTTTGTTGCTGACTGGCTCCAACATGTCTGGCAAGACGACCTTTATCCGATCAGTCATCATCAATTCGATTCTGGCACAAACCATCTATACGTGCTTTGCGGAAAGCTATACTGCGCCGTTCATGAAAATATTTTCCTCCATCAGGATTATGGATGATCTTCTTGACGGAAAAAGTTACTATCAGGAAGAGGTGGATACCATCAGGGGATTTATTTCAGAAACACAACACGATGTGCCATGCCTCTTTGCCATGGATGAACTTTTCAAAGGAACTAACACTGCGGAAAGAATTTCAGGAGGCAAAGCAGTACTCTCCTATCTGAACAAAGGAAATAATATTGTGCTGGTAGCCACACACGATATTGAGCTGACGCAATTATTGAATGAAGAATATGAACTGTTCCATTTTGGTGAGCTGATAGAAGACAACCAATTATTCTTTGATCATAAACTGAAGAAAGGACCTGTCAGAACCAGAAATGCCATTAGAATTCTGGAAATAAATAATTACCCAGCTTCTGTGATTGCGGATGCAATTCAGGTGCTATCAAGGGTAGATGAAAGGAAACTGATAAAGGAACGGACAAGTTTGAATTGATGTCGGTGACTGAGCGAAGTCGAAATCCAATCAAATAGCCCCTTCGACTTCGCTCAGGGAACATAATACGATGAATATTGATCGTGCTTATCTATTACCTTTATACTTCTAAACCTTATTTTTTTATAAGATGAAAACCAGACTTTTTATTTTACTGCTGTTGGTTTCCTCCAAAGTTTTAGGGCAAGCCGGATTTGATCCTGAAAATTATGACAGTTATTTTGACCTGTCCAATTACCTGACTGATTCAGAAAACATCCAGACAAAGGTTGACTATTCCTGCGCCATTTTTATTTCGCCATCTGATGCTCAGATTGAAAAAATGAAAAATGAATATGGGGAAGAAGATTTTTATGTAGTGGCAGACGACCAAAATTTTTATACCTATCAGGCTAACCAACTGCTCGATTCACTTCAGGTAAAAGTCATCTCAATTCCTTCAGGCAGAATCAACCTGATAAGTGCGAAACAGCATTTAAACTGGAAACTGGACACAAGTAAAAAAGGTGCGCCTGACTGGAACCTGATTATTTTCAACACCAATAAGCCGCCTAAAATTATCTCAATGGTTGACATTACAGCCGAAGAAATCAAGGCTTATTTTGAGATAGAATAATTGGCCTGCCGATCAAAAACCTATTAACCCACACGCTACAAAAAGTGTCATTACTACTGAATAGACTTAAACATGATCAATACTAACCAACCCATCAAGCACCATTGGGTCAAAACATTGGCTTTCATGCTGCTGTTTCTCTTACCCTGCCAGCTCTATAGTCAGGATATTGGTGAAAATCCTTTTAGGCTGAAAAATTTCGATCTGGTATATGGCAATTCAAACTATAACATCCATGACTTTGCATTGTCTGATCCATACAAGGTGGTTTTACTAACCAAAAGTGATGGCGCCTTGTTTTTCCTGCTGGATCAGAACAACCTTTGCATTGACTCATTGTTTTTCAGGTCAGCGCCTGCCGACATTCATTTCTGGCACAAACAGGATACCCTCTTTTACCAATCCATGTTCTTTTATAAGTCTGATTATTGTGACCTAAACTACAAGTCAGGTATTGCATCCTTTTCAATTGAACAGGACAAACTGGCATTCAATAATTGTATTGGGCTGGATGATTCATATATCGGAAAAGAACTTTTTCAAACTACTGAAAACTTTAAGGTGACATTGCTGGAAAATGAAAAGAGTAAGTCAAACAAGATTGGTTACGCCATCAATGACAAATACATCGTCCGTCGAAATGTACCTGTACTGAAAGGGAGTCTGGTGCATTACTTTTCCTATGCTGAACTTAACAAGCAGCTTTACATTTATGACGTCATGGAAAACTCGCTTTCCATTTTCAAGGATCAGAAAACTTTTGAAACCATTACACTTGAAAACAGCATCGCATTTCCTGACGAAGCCAATAGTTACCGTTCCTATGAACTGCTGGCAGACAAGGGAACAGGTCAAATCTATCTGCTTGGCAGCCATAGGAGTTTTAACGGTAAGCCATCAAAAAGAAATAAAGAACTGACCCATGAGCAACAGTTTCTCTACCGACTGGAAGGTAAAAGCTGGAAAAAAGTGGACTTTGAAATACCCCAATACATTTACAAGATCAGGATAGACCACAATAAAATCTTCGCAGTATTTGAAATAGCTGAAGAATCAGGCACAAAAAGAAAATATCTATTCGAATCAATTGACAGGATATTCTGATATTAATAAGGAAAAAACCGACAAACCAATTTTACTGACTGATGAAAATCCAAAGCATATTACTGGCTATTCTTTGCTTCACGTTTGGCATTGCCTCGGCACAGAAAGAAATGGTAACCCTAGACAAGCAAGATTTTTCGATTGGGGAAACCGTCAAGGTACATTCCAAGGTACTTCATGAAGATAGGATTTTGAACATCTACCTGCCAGACTCCTACCGTCAGGATTCATTAAAAAAATATCCCGTCATTTACCTGCTTGACGGATCAAGGGATGAAGATTTTATTCATATCTCAGGGTTGGTACAGTTCGGTTCCTTTTCTTGGATCAATATGATTCCTGAGACAATTGTGGTGGGCATTTCAAATGTGGACAGGAAACGTGATTTTACTTTCCCGACCAGTATTGAACAAGACCAGATTGACTTCCCCTCTTCAGGTCAGTCAAAAAACTTTATCACTTTTATAGAGAAAGAATTGCAGCCCTATATTGACCTGTCCTACCGGACTACACCCACCAAAACCATTATCGGACAATCGCTTGGCGGATTGCTGGCAACAGAAATCCTATTCAAAAAACCGACCCTGTTTGACCACTACATTATTGTAAGCCCAAGCTTATGGTGGGACGATGAATCCTTGCTGCAACTTTCACCGAAAAGAAAAGCTGCTGAAAAAGCCATCTATATCGCCGTTGGCAGAGAGGGTGAGATCATGGAAAGAACAGCTACCGAACTGCACCAAAAACTGAAAGGTGCAGTATCTGGCACCACACCATTGTACTTTGAATTTTTTGAAGACAAAAACCACGGTGATGCCCTGCACCATGCCGTCTACAACGCTTTTGTAAAACTTTTTCAGCAAGAGGGGGAGTAAATCATATCGATATGCTTCTTGAGGTCTGGATTACTGATAAGATATCACACATCATTGCAAACCTAAGGCGCCCTGGGTTGATGTACTCGAATCATCTTTGTTACTGAGACAACAAAATACTTTTACAGAATCAGGATGAATACAGTTGGATTCAGCTATAAAATTAACCCTTTATAGGTTTACTCTTCTATCAACCCATTTTACTACTCCCTCCCCTTTTTCACTTAAAATTTTGTTAGATTTAGTAAAGACGACTTTCTGCGACTGCTTTTGCGGAAGCGCATTTCATTAGACCAGCACATAGTTTTAAGGACAAAATGAGGTAAGAATGGAAAAGCAAAAAAAAGGTACAGTCATTCAGATCATCAAAATCAAGAGCAAGCTTTCTGAAGAAGAGGTGATGCGAGTAGCCATGGAACGCGCCCCTCAGTTTGAAGCTATACCGGGCATCATCCAGAAATACTATATCAGACTGGGTGGACCGGGTGAGTTCGGTGGTGTTTATATCTGGGATTCTATCGAGTCGCTAAAAGCCTTCAAGGAATCTGAACTGGCTACTTCCATCGCTCAAGCCTATCAGGCGCTAGAACCACCTTCTGTTGAAGTGGTGGATATTATTTACCAGCTCAGGGATTAGTTCCAATTGAATCTCCATCTATTTTCAGTAAAATAAAATTAGTGATGAACAGGCTCCTGCTTTTTCTGTGTATGCTATTTTTTTGTCTTCCGGAAGCCTACTCCCAAGGCAATGCATTTGCATTCTTTGAGTATGATATTCGTCTTGGCATGGAAGACCAATTTAACAATGGCTATGAGAAAGACTTGGAATGGCATAAGTCTCAGGGTGATGACTGGAGCTGGATTGGCTGGTATGTAATCAATGGGGAAAGACGTGGCCGTTTTATTGATGCGACACCCAATCATGAATGGAAGGATTTTGACAACTGGAAAGTCAACGGTGCTGAAAATAACCGCCACAATAAAATCCACTGGGTGCCTTATGTGGAAAATTATTCAGGTAGCTACAGGACGGTTCTCCCCGCATTCAGCGATTTCAAACGGGATTGGTTTACCAAAAAATTTCTACAGGTCTATAACCTGAAAGTGATTGAAGGCAAGGCTTATTTGTTCAAGGAATTTTTGAACAAGCACAAGGCATACCTTTCTTCAAAGCTCAATGGAATTTCCTTTGTCTGGATGCAGACTGTTTCGGGAGGCAGCAACAGTGAGTACCTCTTATTTATTGCAACAGATCAGGTGGAAACATTGGGAGACTGTCAATTCCTTTTTGATTTTCCTGATGCAGAAAAAGAGTTGAGAAAATTGTATTCGGAGTCTGTCAGGGAAAATATTGTTGAGCTTTGGCATTTCAGTGAAAAACTAAGCCTTATTTCAGAGTAGACGGGTTTTTAATCAAGTTTATAAGCAATCACCTTCTTTATACCCTAGTTTTTGTTGACTAAAAAAGATGTCATTCCTAACGGAGTTAAAAAAATATGGTGGATTCAATTTAGCTACAAAGCTGATGCTCCTACGGAGCAATTAAAAACAGCTCCATTGGAGCGGAATCAAACTATTGCGCCAAGATATTGACAGCTCCATAGTGGCTCCCTCCTTTCCTGACTGTTTTCCATCCTTGCTTTTTTAGGTATTTCATCACATACCTGTTATGAAAACCGTGTGCCACAAGGATCACCTGTTGGCTTGCCTCCGTTTGTGCTATCAAAAAATCAGCATTCCCTTTTGAACGCAGTTTTGCCTTCCGCTTTGTTTCTATCCCCTTATCATTTAGCCCAAGAATCCACAGGCCCCTTGAGACGGAAAGCCACACGCCCAAAGGCATTTTGATATTCCAAAAATGCATTACTTTTCTTTCAAACTCCCTGAAGCGAGCATCTGTGACGATGTCATATTTTTCCTCAAAAATAAGCTTGGAGGTATTGACTGCCCGTTCGATACTGCTGCAAAAAATCATGGGGTGCTGAAGCCCTTCATTACAAATAGGGTTTACCTTGAATGGCACAATCCCAACCGAATCATAGGCATGTACAAAAGCTGCTGCCTCTTTGCGATTAAACCAGCCTTTGCGGGACAAATCTGGCTGTCCATGCCGCACCAATACAATCTGGTTGACCTTTTTTGAAGAATCCTCATACAATTCAACACATGCCTCTTTTGGTTGCTGCCTATAATATTGTTTCAACTCTTTAATATCTAAAGACTGAGTAAAACCAATGCTATCTACAGACATCAAAATAAAAAAAATCAAACAGGGAAAAATATTCTTAATATTCATTGAAAATGCTTTCGTATTACCAATCAGCATATTGACATCTTTTTAAAAAAATCAGCAAAGGATTTACACTAAAAATCAGCTTCAGATCAGCTCTTTTCCTTTGTTTATTCAACCCATCTGAATGCCATTATCTACTTAAAAATTTGAAGATATACTTTTTAAACATCCTTGTCTAAATTCTTCTCTTAAGAAACTTAAATATGCTGGTCACGTTTAAGAAAACTATCTATTCTTGAATACCCTACAACAACAAATAGTTTAAATTTTAAACTTACAATCTAATTCTCAATGAATACAAAGCTACTGATGACTGCTTCGGCAATTACTCTTGGTATTACAGGCATTACACTTTCATTTTTTCCTCAGGAAGTTGCCTCAATATTTGGAACATCTTCCCCCATTTTCATCCAACTACTTGGTGCCTTATATTTTGGTTTTGCTATGATTAACTGGACGGCTAAAGCCAACCTGATTGGAGGGATTTATGGAAGACCAATTGCTATTGGAAATATGGCTCACTTTGTAATAGGAGGCTTGGCATTGGCAAGATTCTCAATAGATCACCTTGATCAATACCCTTTCCACTTTCTAACTGTTCTGTATCTTTTATTCGGTAGTGTATTTAGCTATATATTCTTCACTCACCCTTTCAAGAGCACAGTATAACTCTTCCATTTGAATCTATATTTATTATTCATATAATCTCTAAACAAATGAAACTGATTATATCTGTAACCCTATTATTATTAGCCATGAACGTATCTGCCCAAAACTTTGACAGACAAAAAATGGATAGCCTATTTTCCCTTATTGATAAAAAGCAAAAGGGAATGGGAAGTGTCTCTCTATTTATGAATGGAGAAGAAGTTTATCAAAAATCCATTGGTTTTGCTGATGTTGAAAATAAAATTCTTGCAGATAAGGATACCAAGTACAGGGTTGGTTCTGTAACCAAAATGTTTACCGCTTCCATGATTATACAGCTGGTCGAAGAAGGTAAAATATCGCTTGATACGACACTTGACCAATTTTTCCCTGCCATCAATCATGCAGATAAAATTACCATCAGGCATCTGCTTACACACCAAAGTGGTATCTTCAACTTTACCAATGCCGCTGACTACACCCAATGGATGGAACAGCCCATAAGTCAGGAAAAATTACTGGAGAAAATTATTGCCAATGGAAGTGTTTTTGAACCGGGAGAAAAGTCAGAATACTCCAACAGTAATTATGTATTGCTTTCGTTTATTGCTGAGAAACTGGATAAGAAACCGTATGCTAAAATTCTTGAGGATAGAATCTGTAAGCCACTCCAATTGAAGGCTACTGCATACGGGGATCAAATAGAATCATCAAAAAATGAAGCTTTGTCATACCATAAAGCTGCTAACTGGGTAAAGGCAACTGAAACCGATATGTCTGTCCCAATTGGAGCGGGTGCATTGGTTTCCACTCCTAATGACCTAAACAGGTTTCTCAATGCATTCTACAATTCAAAACTGTTTTCGACATCCTCACTTTCCAGTATGATGAAGATCAAGGATAGTTTTGGAATGGGCATGTTTCAAGCTCCCTTTTATGAGAAAAAAGCCTTTGGTCACACAGGAGGGGTAGATGGCTTCCAGTCTTTTGCATTTTATTTCCCTGATGAAAAAGTATCTATAGCCTATACTTCAAATGGGGTTTTGTATCCTGTAAATGACATTATTATTGGGGTACTGAGTATTTACTTTGAGAAGGATTACCAGTTTCCTGACTTCACTGAAATAAAGATAAATGAGGAAGAACTGAAACAATATACGGGTGTATATGCCAGCGAGGGACTGCCCATCAAGATTACCATTACACAACATGACAATCAACTAATAGGGCAGGCAACAGGGCAACCACCTTTTCCACTTGAGCCGATTACCAACAACTCGTTCAAGTTTGAACAGGCAAAAGTGGTGATGGATTTTAATCCTGATGATAAAACCATGATTCTCAAACAGGGTGGACAAGAATACAAGTTCAGTCAGGAGTAGTTTTTTATTTGTCAGGTTTTATATTAGCAATAGCCAAAGCCTTATCAATGCTTTGGCTATTGCTATTTTTGAGGAAAGGAAGTAGGGCTAGCCAATTAAAACACACACACACTTTGTGACTATGAAGCGAATTCACCTTTTTGAAATTGAAGACCAAAACTGGTTTCCTGTATGGCTTAGAAGCTGCATGACGAGACTTATGAACGTAATGCACAAGTTGCTTAGAACTGAACAGGAGCTGACCAAACTGACCAGCCAGTTACTGATTGAGACAAACTCCAATAAAATTGTTGACTATTGCTCTGGAAGTGGCGGTCCTATGATTGGGGTCGTCAATCAACTGACAAAAAAGGAAGAGTTTAAAAATCTTACACTGACGCTTACAGACCTGTATCCGGATTACAGTGCTGCTATTGATATTAACGCCTCAAGTGAGCATATTCAGTATTTGGAAACGCCTATTGATGCAACCAAACAGCATAAGGAACTGACGGGACTTAGAACCATGGTGTGCAGCTTTCACCATATGAAACCCAAAGATGCCAAGCAGATTCTTACAGCGTCATCTCAGGAAAAACAGCCTATCTGTATTTTTGAAATCAGTGATAATAGTTATCCAACATTGTTATGGTGGGCTGCCATTCCCTTCAATATTATCACCTGCCTGCTTATTACCCCCTTGGCAAGACCACTTTCCATCAAACAATTGCTTTTCACTTATATCATTCCAATTATTCCAATCTGCTTTGCATGGGATGGTGCAGTTTCAAACGCCCGAACCTATACGCTAGATGATATGGATATATTGCTGCAAGGAATACAATCTGATGATTACAATTGGAAAAAAGGCGTTATAAAAGGCAAGTCCAAAATGCTGTACCTGATTGGTTTACCTAAAAGTAATAGATAAAAATCTTTGTATATCAAAAGACCGAAGGATGGCATCCCTTCGGTCAATCAAATGTCATGTTGGATAATCGCATTGAATGCTGTTTTTAATAATATGTAGTATTTTCAGTAATCGGAGCCACATTTATTACAACTCCATCCAGCTTCTTTCCCAGAAAAGTATCTAGATTGATTCCACTTGGGTTTTCAACCCTTTCACCTATTATAAAATCGTATGGGATAATCAGTTTGGAAGCAACAGCTTCTCCCTCATATTTTGCCCCTACCCAAACCTCTGGAACTCGTTTAAAGCTTTTCAATACTGATGTCGTAAAGTAGTTATTCGGATCATTGAAGACCTGAAGACCTGAAATTACACCTTCAGCATTTAACTCTACTTCAAGAAAGACTCTACCTTCCTTATTTCCTCTCCTTGCCTTATCAGGGTACCTCAAACTCCTTGTTATCGTATTGACCAACTCTTCCATACTTCCTTTATAACGAGGCTGGCGAGAGACTTTTTTCAGCACCCACGACGAGTCCACCTTTATCAGGTATTCGGTCAAATCGGAATGCATATAAACCACCTCTCCTTTATCGTAATCAAAGATCAGGTCGGCAGTATCGCTTTCAGCGCTGTCATAATACTTCCAGACACCTACCTTATCACCTTTTTTGAATTCACCTATCTGATAGTCACTTTTTCCAAATTTGTCTTGGGCATGTCCAGATATAGCCATGCCCAAATAGCACATGAGAAATAATAATTTTTTAAGCATATGGGTACGAAATTTTAGTAGAAACACACACAACGTACCCTAATATAAATGGCATTATAACATCGAACAAATCACACATTTACACTTATTCACAAAAAAGTGAACATTAATTCACTCAATAAATTATTGTAATATTAACATTTATATAGATTATATATTTCAACAACATGAACATTTCAAGAATAAACAGAACCCCTCACTATCTCATCATTCTTCACTTGGATAAAGGCTTAATCTTTCAGCCCTATGCATCGCAAAAGCAGATTCTGAGCTTGTTATCTCTACTTCATAGACCACCTCTTTTGTGGTATAATCTACTTCTACAACCTTTCCTCCTTCACCTGCTGCATTCACTGCTCCCCAACCGGGTACAAACAACACGTTATCCGATTCGGAAAGAAAATCAACGTCAGAAACCAATCTTGAAAAAGTTGCTTCACCCCGCTCCTTGCCATACTCCCAAAGCTGTTGAACAGTCATATTTTCTTCATCTATCATAAATTCAACAGCCCTACTATAGGGGTTCTCTCTTCCCATAAAGTTCCTGTTGTCACCGTTGTCAAAAATCATGATTGTACCCTGAGGAGTAATCAGCGGTGCATGCTGATACCAGTTCCAATCAAAGTCATCTTGTTGGGCAGCACCATCCAACACTTCAGCATCCATAATTTCATTTCCATCTGCATCTAGTGGAGTAAGCAGGTATTGGGTCATGTCAACTCCATTTTTATTTTGCCCCCATCCTCTATGTGGAGCTAAAATCCATACTACTTCATTGTCTTCAGTCAGTTTCACAAGTCCTTGTACCCTTCCTGATACAATTATGGTATTGTCTGATTCATCATAGACAATCGCATTGGCATGAAACCAATCAACCTCTTCTTCATCCAACTCATTTACCAAAGCTGTCCTGTATTCATCCAATGATTCTTTCAGGTCCCATTCATTGATAATCTCTTTACTTTCCCTGTCAATCTCAATCACAACATCCTCGATTGTTGGCTTTCCATTATCATGAACACTACCATCTTTGTTTACCAAAACCAAAAAGTCGCCATTCGGCTTTTCCAATACCTGATGATGAAATCCGTATCCTGACAACTTCCAACTATCCACGATAAATCCCATCCTATCTACTTCATAAATAGCGTTGCTTGCCACATCTCCAAAGTACAGGTTCCCATTTTGTAATACCTCAACACCATTACCATAGTTAAGGACGCCTAAGCTATCCTGACCAGTGAAATCAAAATACCATCGGATATCTCCAAAAGCATCCATCATAAATGGGATGTTAGGGTCTCGTACTGCTCTGTAACTAACAAGTGTCAGACCTTCCGCCATTTCATCCAATTCCATTGTGGTTACATCAATCTCAGGCATGCCTTCAGGAAGTTCTCCTGTAGTGACCGTAAAAGGAATAACAGCCCGTTCGTCTCCCTCGCCACTACTGAATACAATTTCCACTGTGTTATCATAGGCAGGATACAGTCCTAGAATATCTAAATCCCAAGTGGTGCTATCCCCTACAAAATCATGTAAAATATCTGAGTCCTGACCATTTTGCCCTACAACCCTTATGGAAATATTTCCCTTCACAGGAGTTGATACTTTGGCTGTTGCTGTTAGTGGGGCATATCCAGAAGGGTTCAAGGTAATCCCTGATACCTCAATTGCTTCTTCACTTCCCAAATAACCAACTGTTTGTTGGGTACCGTCACTGAAATAAAAAGTGATTTGCCAGTTATCCTCATCAACCACCGTACTGTCAACAGCTGTTTCATCTGATTCAATGCTGTTCCCATTCTCAAACTCAATTGTAGTCGTTTCCCCAACGGTATCAACCGTTGTCACCAAAATGTCTTTTTCCTCATTACTGGTTAGAGAGTCTTTGGTATCATCAATTCCCAGTCCTGTAGATGGTTGAGGGTTTGGACCTGAGTTTGAATTGTCATCATCATCGTCACAGGATGTTACAATTGAACCTATTAAAAATAAGCACAACGATATCAGCAGCAGTTTTTTCATAGTATCAAGTAGTTAGCAAACATGTAGTTCAAAACAGTGGCAACCATTTTTGCTTCAGGAAAGTGGAAGCATGGAATGAGAAAGTTGTCACTTGTTACAGGAAAACAATTGCCTTGACTGAGAGGTTCTTAGGTTTGTACTATTTTTTCAAATGCTTATTTTGATTCTATCAGGTACTTATCTGATTCAAAGAAAATACTCCTGAATAATTAGCCGCATTTGCAATTTCTCACAGGACACCTTATACTCACTTTTGATACTTTTGAGATTAAATCTATTTTATGAAATTATACTTACTGCTTGCTATTTGCCTTGTATACACTTCCGCTTACAGTCAGAATATAAGAAACAGCTCTAATTCCACGATAGCGTATATTGAGGCCGATGGAACAATCCGAAACAGCTCCAGAAGTATGTTTGGACGTATACGCTCGGGGAGAATCACCAATAGCTCCAACCAAACGATCGGATACCTTGACAATAGTGGGAAAATTAAAAATGCCTCCAATAGCACAATTGGCTACTTCAGCAATGGAAAGGTTCGAAATGCTTCCAATTCAACAATTGGTTATGTCAAAGATGGAAAAGTAAGAAACTCCAGTAACCAACTGATCGGGTATTACGACCCTAAAAAATCAAAACCTGAGCATGTGGCTGTTTTCTTCTTTTTCTACTTCGGTAAAAAACCATAAAGCCTCTGATTCCCAGTATGGAATCAGAGGCTTTATTTGCAGTACCTTAATTGGTACTTATTTTCATTCCTCAAACCGATTTATTCTGTGTCCATCCATTGTCCTGGCTCGATCGTAATCCAACCAGTTGGCACTTCTGAACCAAACATATTTACATAAGGCTTAATTCTGAATTGAATATTTTCTGTATTTCCTTCAACCAAGTCCATTGCAAGTTTCATAACATCAGAGTCTCCTGAAACAAGCTCACTGATTTTAGCCAAATCAGCAAATTTCACAGCTACTGGCAATGCTTTTACCTCATTTGGCTCCACTACAAAACCTCCTGAACCAAAATCCCACTGTACGCCATTTTCCTCTATACCATTAGCAATAGTACTTACCCAATCACCAGAGCTAACCCCATCAACTGTACTACTTGAGTTTACTGCAATCTCAATATCTGCTGGCGCAAATGCTTCACTTGAATTATCTCTTGTGTACACTGCAACATCAATACGACTCATGGTAGCAGCATTATCTGTAGAGTTTTTAACCGCTACATTAAAAATTACCTGCAGCGGCAAAGAGACTTCACTATCATTCAGCGCACCCGTAAGCAGGTTAAAATCAAGACTTGCTGCAAGTTCTGTCAACAGTTGTAACTCTGCACCACTTTCGCCATTGACAACGCCTTCAATCGTAGTATAAGACACTTCACTTACTTTTACATCATTGATCTGTCTTATACCACTGTTACTGTCACCAAGGCTATATTCCATATTGAAAATGTTCAAGGCCTTTTCAACCTCCTCACAACCTTGCAGTATCAGAACTGCGCAAAGTGATAGTATAGCATAGCTGAATTTTGTAAATCTGCTCATTGTTAATTGATTTGTATAAAAAATATTTAATTGGACTCAGTATTCACAGGACAAATTAAGGTCTATGTCAGTCAATTTAATCCAAACTCTTTTTCCCCAATTGATTTTAGTTAAATCATATTAGTTTTTCTTGCCACGATTATAAGACAAAACTTCTTAAGTTTGCTTTCTGTTAAGTATAGAGATACCAAGATTTGAAAAATATATTCAAAAGAAAATGTCTACAAAAATCGTGATATTACTGATAATCCTTATAACTATTTTCCTGTTCTCTAGATTTTCAGGTTTTATTTTCCGCTGGATTTTTAAAGTAGCTGGCGAGAAGATTTACAAGAAAGCGATGGAGCAGCAACAAAGACAGGCTGAAATATTAAGAAGAAGGCAGGAAGGTTTTAAAGGGGATGCTGTAAACAAAGATGGGATGACTATCCTGATTCCAGATGAAGCACCTGTACAAACCAAACCTAACTACGATAGTAATGATGATGGTGATGGTGAGTATGTAGATTTTGAAGAGTTGAAATAGTCATTTTCTCTATTGATAAAAGAGCCGCAATTCAGATATGGGTTGCGGCTTTTCTATTGTAAAAACTTTCAAAGCCATAAATCTTAACATTCCTCAACACCCAACACTCTTCTACCCACATCTTCGGAGAATCAACAGAAGATCTATAGTTTTGTCCCTCTTTTAACGAATTAGGGCTATATCAAGCACCTGCATCACAAATATTTCAGAATCTCAACACAACACCTTCGCTTCCGTTGGTGAGGGGATTCTTTTGTTTCACATAATTGATAAAAAGAAAGCGAACAGACTTTATGCTGGTAGAAGTACAACCGAAAATCACAGAACAAATCGCTCCCTCACCCATATTGCAACAAACGGCATACTGGGCAAAAGTAAAAGAGGAACATGGTTACCAAACCAAAGCTTTTGACATCAAAATCAAAGCTACAGAAAACGAACTCCCTTCTCTCAATACAGGAAATCCTCCTACAGATGACATACTAATTGTGCTGAGGCAAGTCAGTCCAGAATTCCAGATTGCTTATGTCCCCTATGGTCCCGTGTTTGAGCCGGGTGAAGAAAATAGGGGGTTATACCTTGAAGAGCTATCAGAATCTATCAGGAAATACCTTCCGAAATCATGTATTGCTATCCGTTATGACCTTGTTTGGGAATCTCCTTGGGCTGGAGATGAAGCACATTACAATCAGAATGGAGAATGGATTGGACCTCCTGAAACTAGAATTCAGGAGATGAGGATGAACTTTGATACACAAGGCTGGAAATTGCGAAAGGCCCATACCAATACATTACCTTCCAATACTGTATTTATGGACCTAAATAAAAAGGATGAGACCTTACTGACCCAAATGAAAAGTAAGACCCGTTACAATATCAGGCTTTCTCAAAGAAAAGGGGTACAGGTAGAAGACGTCACCCACGACAACTTGCCGGTATGGTACAATCTCTATCAGGAGACGGCATTGAGGAATGGCATTGTACTGGACAATATGGAATATTTCAAATCGGTATTGGAAGCGCAGGAACAGCAGCCTAAACAATGGGCTCAGATCAGGATGCTTCTTGCCAAGAAAGATGACGAGCCATTGGCAGGGATGTTTCTGGCGATTACAGGTAAGCGGGCAACTTACCTTTACGGAGCTTCATCCAATCGAAAAAGGAATCTAATGGCGCCATATGCCTTGCAGTGGGAAGCTATCTGTCAAGCTAAAGCTGCCGGATGTGAGGAGTATGATATGTTTGGTGTTTCTGACAAACCTGATACAGAACATCCAATGTATGGCTTGTATAAGTTTAAAACAGGTTTTGGAGGGGAATTACACCACAGACATGGGTGTTGGGATTATCCACTTGATCCAAAAACCTATGAACTATATAGAGCTGTAGAGATGAGTGGCCAGGGGTTTCATATGAATTGATACAACTTAGCGTTTAAGCTGGTATAAATATAAGTGAGAGGTTACATCACCCGCACTTTCACTGAGGGTGAAGTAGCCTTCTCCATTCGCAGACCACCCGACAGCCTCACCTTGTGGCTCCGGAACATACGGCATCTCTAAAGGCTGCCTTTGAAATGCTTCAACAAGACTTTCTCCATTTTCACGCTTCCAACTATAAATAGTATTGTAATCTTTCAGAAGAATTTTGGTACCATCAGGGGAAATATCTCCGCCAACACATCCTACAAAGGGAATCTCAGCCACTTCAATCAACTCAGTCGTAAAGTATGTATCCTGAGGGGAAGGTGCCCAATATACATAGGTATGTTTCTCTCGCTTGGTAACTATATACAAGTCCAGTGTCCAGGGGTCTACCAATAAAGTTTCAGCATCTTTTGGTCCATCAGGATAAATGAAGTTGTAGGTTTCAAATTCAGCTTTAGGAAGGGAAATAGCAGATGTATCAAACTGTACAGGCTCCTTAATTCTATGAATTTGGATAGAGTCATATTGAGCCTTGTTATCCCCTATGTCTCCTATATAAAGGTAAAACTCAGACTCAGAGGTTGAATTCAAGTTCTTGGCTATGGCTATATCTTCCCAGTCCCGATTGGTCGTTTCTTCCAGCGTAACCTCCAGCAATAACTTTCCAGTTGTATCGATGGCAAAAATCCTTGCCTTATCCCCGCTATCATTATGCGTCCAAAGCAGGTTTTTAGACTGCTGGCTGGCGACTAGTCCAGAAGCTTCCTTCAACTTTTGCCCATCATGAAGTTGCCCAAGATCAAAAGGGCCTTGATATTGTTCATCCAAAGGCAAATCATGCATGCTATAATTGAACTCCTTGTCATCAGAAGATTCGCTTCCTGTATGATCATCTGTACACGCACTAACAGACAATAAACTACACAGTAAGGTTAAGTACAGAAAGTTGGGTTTCATGTGGTTGGGTTAGTTGGCAATAAGACTGTCAATAATAACTGTGACGACTAACAAGAGCAAAAAAAATGCAAGTATTACAAACCTCCCCACCAACTTATTGATACCATGTATAAACGCATCATCATTATTTTGCACTTTATCCTTATTGTCCAAAAAATAATGAATAGTCTTTTTCTCTTTCCCTCTCAATTGAAGTATCAAATTGATAACAAACTGGCGTGTTTTAGCCCCTAGCAGCCTTGTCGCATTGGCACTGACGATTCCTCTTCTCATAATGGTTTTTGAGTTTGAAAAAATAATTCAACAGTTCATAAGGATAGTTAACACCCTTCATTCAGTAGTTAGCTACTCAGAATACATTCTCTGACTTTATCAATATCCCTTTAAATATCACTATTTCTGTTGCAAACTAATCCCCTTCTTTTAATCCATTTTCAATCTTTTCATTGGCTTCCTCCACCTCTTCTTCAGATGCTTCTTTTTCTTTCTGGACTTCCTCTGCAGGTGGATTATAAAAAAGCGATATGAAAATTGGAAAATGATCTGAGCCAATATGTGAAAGTCGCTCCATCTCAATCAATGTAAAATCATTTGAATGGAATACATGGTCAAGAGGCCATCTTGCCAAAGGATAATCAGCATGAAATGTATTGTAAAGTCCCCTTCCTTTACGAGGGTCCAGCAAGCCACTCACCTTCCTGAACAGTGCCGCAGTATTTGACCATGCCACATCATTCAAGTCACCTGCCACGATAGTGGTACCTTCATGTTTCTTTACCCTTTTTCCTACAATCAACAACTCAACATCACGCTTGGTCGAAGTTTTACTTTCGTTAGGAGCTGGTGGTTTAGGATGCAGACAGTGCAAATTTACCCGTTTCCCTGAAGGTAAAACCACTTTACCATGAATAGACGGAATGTCTTTATCAAGAATATAAACCACGTCCATGTCTTCGAGCTTGTACTTGGAATAAAGGTGCATTCCATACAAGTTATCAAGGGGTACTTTCACTGTATAAGGGTAATCCTGCTCAATCACTCCAATAGCATTTTCCCATTTTTTATCTGTTTCCAAAGTCAGTAGTAATGAAGGGTCCTTATCACGGACTAAGTTCAGGAGCTTATCATAATCCCTATTATCCATCAGTACATTGGAAACCAAAAGCGAAACAGTGTCTCCTACCTTCGTCACTTCAGCCTTCATCACTTCTTTTTTTGCCAAGGGAGTATAGGGAAAAATCTTGGTTCCCTGATAGGTAATACTCGCTGCCAACATAAGAATGAGAAGAATAACCCATGGGTGACTGAGGGACTGTGTAAACAATAACCCCAGAATAGTCACTATACCAATAGCAATCAGAATACCTCTAGGAAAGTCAAAAACCCTTACCCACCAATCATCCATCGGCACAAAGGAAGCAATGGTGCCCAGCACTACGAACATGCTTAAAATACATAGGGTAATTTTGACCACCATATCTGCTCTAGTTTTGTATTATACTGAGTATCTACCCTTTGTTTGGTAGATCTTGTTTTCTGCAACTATTATATAAATATCATCACCGTTATCCAACAATCCATCAATCGCATAAAATAGTTCAAAACCATTTTGCACCGTTTAAAACTTATTATACTATTTCGTGTAAATACATCTGTATTTCTAACCTAAATGCAACATCTTTGCATTTGAGTACAATTCTTATAATTCAACCAATTTCTAGTTCAATGAAGTTAATCTACCAATTCATGTGTGGACTGGCTGCGCTTTTGGTTATTCCATCAGTAATGGCCCAAGACAATCCACTAATCCGTTATGCGGCAGTCAGCCCTGACGGTAACAAAATTTCTTTTTCGTATCAAGGTGATATTTGGACTGCTGACATCAATGGACAGAATCCAAGAAGACTTACCATTCACGAAGCATACGAAGGACGTAGTATCTGGAGCCCAGACGGTAAGGAAATTGCCTTTACAGGCGACCGTTTTGGAAACAACGATCTATACACAATTCCTTCAGAAGGTGGTCAAGTAGACAGAATTACTTTTCACTCAGCTTCAGACCAACTAACAGACTGGACTGCTGACGGCAACCTGTTGTTCAACTCACAGCGTACATTTGGTTACGTTGAGTGGGAATCAGCAATTTATAGTATCCCTTCAAAGGGTGGCACCCCTACTCGTACAATGAATGCTGTAGGTAACAACCCTGTTGTGTCCAATGACGGTCGTTTCATCGCATTTGAAATGGGACCATGTCGTATAGAGCGTGAAGCCTACCAAGGTTCTGCCAACAGACAGATTTGGGTTTATGACACACAGCAAGATACCTATTCACAAATCACAACTTTCGAAGGACAAGATGCCTTACCACAATGGGCAGGTGACCGTACACTTTACTTCCTAAGCACAAAATCAGGAAGGTACAATGTATGGAAGCAGGAGATCAGCGAAAGTGGACAGGCTGCATCTGAAGCAGAGCAAATCACTTCGTTTGAAAGTATGGGTGTTAACTGGTACAATGTGAACAGAAGTGGAAGCAAAATGGTCCTGAACAGAGGAAATGAGCTGTATGCTTTTGCCCCTGCCAGTAAAGCGCCTGTAAAAGTAAGTCTCAAGCTTGCTGTTGATGAACGTTTTGATGCGGTAGTAAGAAAAAGCTTCTCAGGTGACATGCAAGAATACGCAGTATCTCCTAACGGAAAGCTAAGTGCATTCGCTGTAAGAGGTGAGGTATTTATCAAGAAAAATGACAAAGAAGAGAGCAAGTCTGTAAACATTTCAGAAAGTGCCTATAGAGATGAAGATATTGCTTGGCTAAATGATTCAACTTTGTTGTTTGTGTCAGACAGAGAAGGTCAGAAAGATATTTACCTTGCCAGATCAACTGACAAAGAGAATAGTAACCTGTTTACTACGCTTAAGCGTGAAGTGGTGAAAGTCACAAACACAAAACAGGCTGAACATAACCTGACAATGTCTCCTGATGGCAAAAAAATCAGCTACTTATCCGGAAACGGAAAACTGGTTGTGGCTGATATTGACCAAAATGGTAAGCTATCCAAAGAAGTTGCTCTGGTAGATAACAACTGGTCAGATTTCAATGGCATTAGCTGGAGTCCTGATAGCCGTTACCTAGCTTACAGTACTCCTGACCTTGACTTCAACAATGAGGTCTATATTCAACCAGTAGACAAAAGTCATGAACCTGTCAATATAAGTATGCACCCACGTGGTGATTATTCACCTGTATGGAGCCCTGACGGCTCAAAATTGGGTTTCCTATCACAAAGAAATAATGGCGATACAGATATCTGGTATGTATGGCTGAAAAAAGCGGACTGGGAAAAGACTAAAAATGACTGGAAAGAGGCTGAAGACATTGAGCCAAAAGACAAAGGGTCAGATAAAGACAAGAAGAAGGACAATAAAGAAGAGGTAACTCCTGTAGAAATAGACTTTGACGATATCTACGAGAGACTGGTACAGGTGACTGCTTATCCTGGAGACGAATCAAGTATCGCATTCTCCAAGGATGGAAAGAACCTGTATTTTGTAAGAGAAAATGCTGTAAACAAAAATAGAGAGCTTTACACTATCAAATGGGATGGTGATGATGCCAAAATGGTTACAGCAGGTAAACGTATCTCTGGTGTCTCAATGGACAAAAAGTTAAGTCACATTTACTTTGTAGATGGAGGCAGACAATATAGGGTAAAACCTTCAGCAGGAAGTTCTAAAGAGTCTCTGCCACATAGTGCCAAGATGAAAATCAACTACCCTGAAGAGCGTAAGCAAATGTTTGAGGAAGGTTGGACTGCTATTCAAGAAGGGTTCTATGATCCAAACTTCCACGGTCAGGACTGGGATAACCTTAAGAAAACTTACCGTTCTTTGGCGCTATCAGCCTCTACACAAACTGATTTCCGCTATGTATTCAACCTGATGCTTGGTCAAATCAATGCCAGCCATATGGGACTCTACCGCACAGAAGAGCGTGCCAAAACACAAAGAGAACATACAGGCAACCTAGGTCTTGAAGTAAAACCTCACGCTGACGGAGTTGAAGTAACTCATGTAGTAGACGGTGCTCCTGCATCTAAAGAGAATAGTAAAATCACTGAAGGGGATATTATCTTGGCGGTAAATGGTGATAAAGTTGAACAAGGAGTCAACTTCTATCAAACCTTGACTGACCTTGCAGGCGAGCGAATTTTACTGACGGTAAAAGACAAGAACAAAACTCAGAAAGAAGTCGTCATTCGCCCTGTTTCCAGATTGGGAGATAAACTTTATGAAGAGTGGGTTAATGAAAAGCGTGAACTGGTAAACAAGTACTCAAATGGTAAATTGGGTTACTTGCATATCGAAGGTATGAACTGGACAAGCTTTGAGCGCTTTGAGCGCGACTTGATGGCCGCTGGTCATGGCAAGGAAGGTATTGTTATCGATGTCCGCTACAATGGTGGTGGATGGACTACAGACTACCTGATGGCTGTACTGAATGTTAAACAACATGCTTATACTATTCCAAGAGGAGCTACAACTAGCCTGGAAGAAAACCATGAGCAGTTCAGCAACCACTACCCTTATGGTGAGCGCCTGCCATTTGCCGCTTGGACAAAACCATCTGTAGCCTTGTGTAACGAGAGCAGTTACTCAAATGCTGAGATTTTCTCACATGCTTACAAAGGACTTGGAATCGGAACATTGGTAGGTAGACCTACATTTGGTGCCGTTATTTCAACAGGTGGTCACCAAATGATCGATGGTGGTTTACTCAGAATGCCTTTCAGAGCTTGGTATACAAAATCAACAGGTCTGAATCAGGAACTGAATGGTGCTGTCCCTGACATCATTGTCCACAACGCTCCTGACAGCTACTCAAAAGGTGAAGATGAACAACTTCGCAAAGCTGTAGAGGTACTGACTCAAAAAGAGCAATAATTACAGTCTAATACATAAGAGCCCCCTCGATACATACATTAGTGTATTGAGGGGGCTTTTTTGTATTTAAATAGGGAAACTCAGAATATAAAATTTATATACATTTGGGCAATCTGAATATTTAAACATCACCAATAGACACATGAAAAAACACTTTTACCTATTGACGCTACTTTTTGCTTTTATTTCACTCACATCCTTTGCTCAGCAAGACACTTCTTACAATAAAGCCTTAGCAGACAGTCTTGGAGCAGATGAGTATGGCATGAAACAATACACTTTTGTAATCCTTAAAACAGGTAATACCACCATTGATGACCAAGACAAGGTTAATGCCATTTTCAGGGGACACTTGGACAACATCACCAGATTAGCTGAAGAAGGAAAACTAATAGTCGCTGGCCCATTGACCAAAAACGAGAAGGAATACAGAGGCATCTTTATTTTCAATATAAAAGACCCTAAGGAAGTGGAATCACTCTTGCAAACTGACCCTGCCATCAGTTCAGGGTTATTAGCCACAGAGACCTATGAATGGTATGGTTCCGCTGCACTTCCTAAATACTTGGAGTTCCATACTATGATTGAAAAGAATAAACCTTAGTCCATCAAAAACTCCCTAAAAATTGCTACTGAAGCCAACCCTGTCCAACCACAGAAATCAGGTTGGCTTCTGCTACCTTGCTTCAACTTATCTGGCATATAATTTTCCCAAAGTGTTCCTGTTTGATTAAAAATATAAGTTACAGCCTGATAATACTTTTCTGCCAAATGCTTAGCCAACTCTTCCTCTCCAACTTTTCTTAGACCATGAAAAACCATATAATTGGTAGGTGCCCAAACACTCCCTTTCCAGTAATCTCCTTTCCTGCTATACCCCTTTTCATCTGCTGCCAATGTCGGAACTGGTACCTTTCTGTAAAACTTTTTTGGGTCCTTTAAATGGGAAATAAAAGGTTTCAGTCTTTCTTCTGGCACTACTCCAGCTATCAATGTCCAATATGCTCCAATATGAAACCTTGGTACTTGCTTGTCAAAACCTAAATCAAAATAAAAATTGGATTTCTCACTCCAACACTTCTCATTGATTGCCTCCTTGATTTGTCTATGTTGTTCCTCATAGATTGGAATATCAGCTGTTTGACCAACTATTTGAGCAATTTCTTTTAAACATAAAGCATTGAAAGCCATTTGGGCTGACATATCAATATACCTTCCTTGCTGGTTCCATCTAAGTTTGTAATTCTTGCAATACTTTTTCACATGCTCTGCCTCAACCTGATTAGGAAAGGAATTTGCTTGTAACTCAAGTCCTCCTTGACCTCCTCTCCAACCTTTTGGCCATCTAGGCAAATTATCCATTCCAGAGCCTAATGGATCTCCTATAAAGAGGTTATCATCCATCTTAAACTGATGAGTATTAAAATGATGATGAGCTTTCAAGTTAGAATATACTTTTGACAACCTTTGTTTATTTTGAGTCATTTTGAAATACTCTAACTCAGCCCAAGACAATAGTGGAGGCGCAAATGAAGAAGGATGATTTTTTGGAAAGTAAGATTGCCCGCTTTGTAAATAATGCCTTCCTATAAACCCATCTTCATCCTGTAGTCGATAGAAATTGTCCAATGTATTATTTATCGGGAAAATATCTGGATGATATTTAGCCCATAGGATTATAA
The DNA here is from genome assembly GCF_036880985.1 of Limibacter armeniacum. Taxonomy (NCBI): domain Bacteria; kingdom Pseudomonadati; phylum Bacteroidota; class Cytophagia; order Cytophagales; family Flammeovirgaceae; genus Limibacter; species Limibacter armeniacum. The sequence goes on along the minus strand of NZ_JBAJNO010000008.1, from coordinate 1,830,172 downwards.
AAGCTGTATCCCATAAAAATAAATCTTTAAACCCTCCTCCCGTTCCCATTCTAGGCCTTAGTAAAATATCATCTGCAGGAGATTCATCCACAAGTTGTTGAGCTATCTCCAAAGTTTTCTCATAAAGACTATTTTTCTCAAACTTACTATCACCTTGTCTTGCAATCAGGTCATGAAAAGGAATGAGGGTAGCTAAAGACATACCTCCTAATGCTTTCATAAAATTTCTGCGGCTGGTTGTCATTTCTAGAAAGGGCTATGTTATGTGCAGTTAAGTTACTTATTAACAAGAGTGATGCTGGTGAATACTAGTAAGCTTCAACTCTCACAAATAACATATAATAGATATCCAACAACACGAGTATGCGTTCAATGTTGTTAACAAGATTATAATTATTACTTTTGCCATAACATTGATAAGGAACATCTATTCTATGAATATTCTAATTGTAAACAACTCAACTATCCCTGCCTTCAAGTATGGAGGTACTGAACGAGTAATTTGGGGACTAGGGAAAGGTTTAACCGAGCTAGGACATAAGGTTACCTTTCTTGTAAATGAAGGCTCACACTGCCCCTTTGCAGATGTATTAACCTATAATCCAGATAAAGGTATCAATGAACAAATTCCTGATGGTATTGATTTAGTGCATATGAATATTATTCCGAATGAGCCTATTAATATTCCATATGTGATGACAGTTCATGGTAATAACAGTAATGAAGATTTTCCTGAAAATGCCATCTTCATATCCCAAAATCACGCAGAAAGACACGACTCTGATTGTTTTGTTTACAATGGCTTATTATGGGATGATTATGACACTCCTGACTTCAACAAAAAAAAGGACTATTTGCATTTTCTAGGAAAAGCTGCCTGGAGAATTAAAAATGTCAAAGGAGCAATCAATATTGCTCAATTAAGTGGTAAAGAACTAAGAGTATTAGGAGGACATCGCCTAAACATTAAAATGGGATTTCGACTTACCTTAGACCCTCGTATCAAGTTTCATGGAATGGTAGGTGGTAAAGAAAAATATCAACTCTTAAATGGTTCTCGAGGTCTGGTATTTCCTGTAAGATGGCATGAGCCTTTTGGTTTAGCCTTGACGGAAAGCCTTTTCTATGGTGCTCCAGTATTTGGAACGCCTTATGGTGCATTACCTGAGTTGATTACATCAGAAGTGGGGTTCCTCTCAAATGATAAACACCAACTGGCTGAAGCAATCAAGAATAGCTCCTTCTCACCTAAAGTTTGTCATGAGTATGCAAGAGATACTTTTAATCACATTAAGATGGCTAAGTCTTATATCGAAAAATATGAGAAGGTATTAAATGGTGAAAAGTTAAATACCCTCAAGCCTAAAATGTTACCTACCAATGATAGTAAGTTTTTACCTTTTCACTAAAAAAACTTCAATTATAAATAGAAAAGCCACCTAATTATTCAAAAGGTGGCTTTTCTGTGACTTAATAATAAAGTTCTTTATCAGTAATCAGCAAAAAATCCCTTTAGAGATTGAAGTCTCTAAAGGGAGCTACATTTTTCAATTGAGGCACTTTATGTTACGTTTTTCAAGCTGCTGATAATTACTCGCCAATCATTAGGATACTCTACCATAAAGCGCTTATCCCTCCTATTCACTGTAATAATGATTCCCTTACTAAAGAGATAGTTTGGTCTATAAAGTCTAACTTTTGCAATGTCATTAAGAGTAAAAGCCACTTGCATGGAATCAGAAGTTTTAAAGACCAACCTACTCTCAGTCAGGTATAAGTTTCCTGTTATTTTCCCATCATTCAGTAAATATCCCGCTTCACCCTCAATAAGGATATTTTCTCCAAACTGAAGAAATGACTTATCGATAATCCCCAATGATTTGGATGATCTGGTCAGGAACCAATAAAGTGCTGGTATCATAAAAAATACGATACCAGTCACTATACTCAAAACAACTGTCTCTGCACTCCATTTAAAATGGATAAAAGCGAGAACTACCAATCCAAAGGCCATTATAAAACCGAAAAGTCTATTGACGTTTTTTGCCTTACCTTCCATCGTTAAATACTTTTAAAGACAGAGCTAAAACTAAATTGCTATCTACCATACCACAACTTTTCGTGTTCTAAACAATGTGCCATTCACCTTAATCGTGCATAGGTACAGTCCTTTTCTTATCCCCTCAAAACCTAACCTCTGAACATGTTCTCCAGCAGTTACATTCGGCAAATGGATTTGCTTCATTAACTGGCCATTCGAATCAAAAATATCAATGGTCACATTTGAGTCCTGTTCAAGGTTGTAGTATAAAGAGGCTTGGTTATCCGTGATAGGATTAGGGTAAATCACCGCCCCTCCTTCTGCATTCAAGTCCGAAATCCGTGGCTTATCAAAACCATCCAACTCACCTTGCACTGCATCCGGATCGTTGATGATAACGACGTAAACCAAATTGACCACAAACCCATTTTCTTTGCCATCATCTGCACCAAACACTAGCTGTGCAGTTCCTTCAGTCAAAGGATGTAAGCTAATGAATGAGCTTCCCAATGCCATATCTACCATTTCAGGCGTATAGTTCCCTGCCAGGAGCTGCAATTCGTCACCATCCAAATCGGTATACAAATCACTCGGGTCAATCGTATAAGACTGGTTAGGGTCAGCCAAATTCAGTGTGATGACTTCATACTTTGTATTAAATACAGGCGCCCTATTGGTATCCGTCACTTTAATCAGAATAGAATCCCGAACAACATTACCTGTTTCATCAGTCAATTCAACTGGTAGTTGATACACACCTTCACTTTCGTAATCCGTTTTGATGTGTACCTGTGCAGTCGTATTGGACAATTGTGTCAGATTAGCCTCAAACATCAGAGCTGATTCCTTAAGTGAAATATTAATACTCTCCCCTTCTAGTTCTTCAAAAAGGTAGTTCAACACCCGCTCTTCATTTTCCGCAATCCTAATTGTGTCTTCATATATATTTGGATAGAAAATCAGCTTAGGAGCACCGTTCATATTCAGTGTTACATTCACTTCATCCTTCTGATGGTTGATATCGTTGGACTTCACGAGAATCTTCGCGCTGTGTGTTCCCCCTTCCAAACCAGACGGATTAACCGTCATTGTAACATCCACCTTTTCTCCAGCAAGTAATTCACCAGCCCTTTGATCCAGTTCCAACCAGGTATTGTCACCAGCAGCTGTAATTGGTCTTATTTTCCAAATCCATTCAGTACCATTTGGTTGGTGAGTTATCCAATAATGATTTTCATCCTGACGATATAGACCAGTGAAACTTTTCCGTATTATTTCCTCATCGTTCGTTGTCTCAAAACCTGCATAAGTATTTGTTCTTGATTCCGGGTATGTGATCATCACGTAGAAGTTTTCACCTTCAGGTATTTCCACAGCTCTTTCCAATGGGAAGTATATCCAGTTGCCGTTTACAGCCTGATCGATTACAAACTTTTGCTCATAAACCTTTGTCCCATCTTGGGGCATCTCCCCGCCTATGTATACCATGACATTCAAATACTGTTTTATAGCATCCAAAGCAGTATACAATTTGAAATGGGTCATATTAAAGCCACCTGCAGGGGCCGTGAACTTGTTAGCAAAAAGATAGTTTGTTCCCTCTATAAATGGTGAGAAAATACCATCTGCTACCTCCTTATGTTCCAAAGCAACGGAGTCAACTGTAACAGGCTTATCCAAAATAAAATTACCAATCTTGTCTATAATCACGTCTCCATTATCAGACTTCTCAGCAGGTGTGACCGCAGGATAGACATCGTATTTTAATTTAGATGTTCCTTTATTCTCAATGGAAAATACATACTGTTCCTTAGTCTCGTTATTCAAAGAGAAAGTCTGATCAGTTGCAGTCCAGGAGAATGCCGGAGAGTCTACTATTTCTGCTGAGACATTTGTGGTAACTGCGGTAAAGTTCCCTTCAAAGGTTAGCTTTCCTACTACATTCTGCTTCAATGGAACATTGAATTTCACTTCCAGTTCTCTAGCATCCCATGGTTTCAGCTCGATAGGTGACAACAGCATACCCACAGTATTTACAATCACCTTATTCCCTGACTCATCAAACAACTCCGCTTTGTCCAATCCTGAAATAAGCGCTTTTGTCAAAGTGGCTGTTGCATACCCCTTATTGATAAATGTCAGTTTCTTACGCAAAATCAGGTTTGGCTGATAGATCACCTCTTCCCAGTTCAAAGAATCGGTAACTGTCACTTTCGGGCTTCCTGTTACATTCAACTCAACAGGAATCATTACCTCTGGTTGCTTTTCACTATTTGTCCTAAGTACCAAAGTATCCAAGTATATACCTGGGTAATAGATATCTGCAGCCGAAAGCATAAGGTCGAATGTAGCCGTTTCCTGTCTATTCAAACTACCTGTCAATGGAGGTACTATCATAACAGTAGACTCATTCTTAAATTTAGCCCAACTCACGATGAGTGAATTCAAGTCTTCAAAAACCTCCGATTCATCTGGACTTTCCAAGCCATAATTAAGCAATGAGCCCCAACTCTCGACATCCTTGTAATGGAAATAGATAGAACCATCTTTTACCAGCTCCAATTGGAACGTCACAACACCAGGATCTGAACCAGCATTTTCCTCTGCCACAAAGTTTTTCCATTGCAGGATAATACGGTCTGCTTCCTGCTTGAATTGAACCCCTTCATTCGGAAGGCCCGGTCTCATGGTCGCCCAGAATGATGCGATCATTCCTCTAAACCCATCACCTTTATTAAAACCATATACATTTCGGTTAGGCAGTCCACCTTGTTCAGGTTCAATCACCGTAATGAAACCTCTATCTGTTACCCAGATACTGTCATAATAGCTACCATAAAAAGGGAAGTCAAAAGGAAGTGGAATCCCCAACATTTCCTCATCCGGAATATTCAAAAGTTCAGCCTCTGCTGAGATATCCTCCCACCTGTGGAAGTTGTCCAAGGAATCACTCGCCTTCCAGGTATACCCATAGTTATCTGTTACCTGCTCAGTATGCGTGCCAATTGCCCTGTCTACACTGCCCGCAACATAACTATGTACATCATTTATAAAAGTATAAGCCAAGCCTGTATCATCTGCTGTACTGCTTACCGTAAATGGAATATTTGTTGTTTCTCCACCTACTAGGTTAAACGATACTAATGAAGGAATTGTATGGGTAAATGAAGGTGCCGGTAACCCTTCAGCTTCAATTACAGCATACCTTACTTCTCCATTTTCAAAAGTAAGGGTCAGTTCAGAAGTTATTCTGTTTGCCAAGCTAGGGTTAAAATCAATCGGCAACTGATTTTTAGCCATTGCATTAATCACTAGTGGCAATGTACCATTGAATTGGAAATCCGGATGTCCAGTCTCAACAGCTGTAACCTTAACCTTTTCCGAACCTTTGTTCACGATGTTAGCATACGCCTTTTGCGATATCCCTAACTGTTTCGGCTCCTTAAAGATTACGGAATCCAGCTCTTCTATATCATGGGTTCCAGTTACCACCACCTTGAATGGCAAGGTACTTACTCCCTCAAACGTATTACTTGAAACCACCACATGAAGCTCATAAGTACCGGCAGGCTGTCTGAACTTTTCAGGGTTAATAGTAAGTCTTATGGTTGTTGAGTCATGCTCCACGATTGTCCCTTCCGATACAGATGCTTCACTGATCATGGAAACTGCTGTAGGTTGTGGTTCAAACCTTACCACCAGATCGTCATGCAGCAATTTGGTCGAATCGTCATATGTATGGTACATAAGGCTATCTGTCTCCTCTATCCCAATCAGAGAGGATTCATACCTCCAATCATCCAAACCAGGCAATTCCTTATACCTGTACTCTATCGCCCCATCACGGAACAGTACAATCTGATATTTCATAACTCCGCCAATACCTACTGTACCAAAGTTTCCAGCACCTCTTGCTTGGGCATCGAATGAAATCACAAACCTATCCCCGAAATCATACGAGCGGATCATATTTGATTTCAACCCCTTACCTTCCAGCCTCAAAGGTAGCATCGCCAACGCCCTATAGATTCTAATGTTACTAATGTTAGTCACATCCACTGACTGGATCATCTCATCAAAGTAAGGGAACATCATATCGAAGTTTACTATTTCTCCATTCACATTTATTTCAGTGCCAAATGAAGAAATATCCTCCCACTGCCCCGCTTCAGGTCCACCGATTTCATCTGAAGAGGTAATGGTATATTGCAACTTTTCCGGAAGTCTTCTGTTGTTGATATTGGCCAAACTATAATGGTTCAAATCATAATGAAGATCCGCCTTGCCTTCATTTTTAAGCGTTAGATCAAATGTAGCTGTATTCCCATAAGCAACGTTCAACACTGAATCAACAAGGCTCATGGCTAATACAGGCTCTTCCATACTTGTGATTCTGACAGGGTAAACCACTTCACCAATATTGGTCTGCAATACTACTTTTTCATTGACTACTCCTGCAGCCAAAGGCTGGTATTTAAAAGTAAGCTCTCCTTCACCCAAAGAAGTTACCGTTAAGGTATCTTCAAACGCTTCAGATGAACCCGCCACTTTCAGGGAATATCCCTCAATATTCAGGTCTCCCAAACCTTTATTCTCCAGCTTTAATGTCAATTCCTGTTCTCTATTGACAAAAGCACTAAACTCCTGTACTTGACCCGTATTCATTGCAGGAAGCTGACCTTTCACACGTACCTTGACCTCAATGTTTATCATCGGCTTATGAATATCATTGGTCACAATCCCCAATGAAGCCAGATGGTCACCATTTGTCAGGTTTTTCGCATCAATCAAGCCTGTAACATGATTGGAGTCTCCTGCATGGATTTCGCCATTGTTTGGATCTAAAAATACATAAGACCCATCATTCCCTGTACTCATCACCCTCAACATAGGGATGACAGGTCTTACCAATAGATTAATAGCCTCTTCGTATGTTCTGCCATTATCTCTGGAGAGAATAAATGTCTCCCAAGGATATTCATTACCAAACTGCGTCAGCAACGGATAAGCCATTTCCTTAGGGAAATGAAGCACTACCCAAAAGTGTTCATCATCCTCAAACCTTTGTGGTCTATAGATCGGAATCCTGTAGTACTTCATGACATTGGTAGTGTCTGGGTAGTACTCCTGAACATATACTGTTTGCGCTTCGACTGGGTGTCTACGGGACCCCTTCTTGATTTCCACAGTAATTGGCTTGTGATTGATTTCAGGAATTAAACCCACCTCCAAGTGTGTCAGGTTAAACGAGTAGTCATAAGGAATATGGAAACGTGTGGCAAAAATAAGCCCTGCGTTTGGATCACCAGAGCCAGCCAAAAAACTAGGAGGGTTCTCATTCTCATAAGATAAGCCTGATATAAACTCCGTATCATCATGTTCCCAATAATTGTTGACTGAAAGCGAGGCTTCCGATAATAGCTCTTCACTTATTGCTTTTACAGCTGAATGGGTTACCAAGTTATTTTCTTCACTGGCCGTAATAGCGTATGATTCAGCAGACTTATACATCAATACATTGCTGCTTACTTCCACCTCATCTTGTGGAACAAAGTAATAGTCTTCATTACTGATGGAGGTCTCCCAATAGACGATGCCTTCCCCTATATTGGAGAATGAAAGTGGAAACTGAACCAGAGGGTTCTCATTGACATCTATCTCGAGATCCACAATTCTTGTAGATTCCATAAAATGTGGCTCCTTGGAAGTCTTTACATGCAGAATATTGGAAATAGTGGAAGTGTTTTCAAACTGGTCAGCTGATTTGATGGCAAACCAATAGTCTTTCTCCTTTAGGAAACCACCGATATTCTGTTGGAACTCCTCACCCGCAGCCAAGTTATTTTCCAGCAGGAACAACATCTGATTGTCAAAATTTTCGGCAGTAATTTCCGATTCACCAATCGCTAAGTAATATTCACTTGGCTCTGTCCCATCTGGGTCTTGGGGAACCGTCCAGGATAGTCTGATCTCATTATGGAACACCTCGATAGCACGCAAATCGGTAATCGCTACTGGTGGTATACGCTCATCATCCATCAATGATTTTGCGGCATTTAAATACCCCTTCCCGTACTTATTGTCGTGCTGAAAAATAAAGCGATCCACAGAGTTCAACATGATTCGCCTTAAGTCACTTGAAGTAAAGTCTTCTCCACCAAACTTCGCAACAATCAAAGCAGCTACACCTGAAGCATGCGGACAAGCCATTGACGTCCCTTGCATATAGCCATACTTATTATTCGGCAAGGTACTCAATACTCCTCCTTCATCACTAAAATTGGTCATATCACCGCCTGGAGCTGCTATATCTGTCCATTCCCCAAAGTTGGTGTAAGGCGCCGGAAACCCTGAAGGTCCTGTTGCCGTCACCGCAATCACTTCATCAAAAGCACCTGGGTAACGGGTGCCTTCAGCCGCATTATTTCCTGCCGCAAAAAACAGGATACCACCCTTCATTGGGCTACCTTCATACTGTCCTGCTTCCGCAATAAAGTACTTAATCGCATCCAGTACTTCTTGCTCATAGTAATTTTCCAGATTATACCCCCACGAGTTTTGTGAAATGACAGCACCATTGTCAGCGCCATACACGATGGCTTCTGCAAAGTTCAACCCTCCATTTACTCGGGTATCAAAAACCTGACAAGACATGATCTTAACGCCATTGCCACTGCCATCACCACCTGCAACACCTGCTACTCCAATACCATTGTTGCTTACTGCACCAACCGTTCCGGCTACGTGTGTACCGTGATCTCCAGGCGTAATACTGCCATCCACGCTGAAGTTCCATCCGTAATAATCATCTATATAACCATTACCATCATCATCCACCCCTTCTTTACCATTCAACTCGGCTGTATTTACCCAAATATTGTCAGCAAGGTCTTCATGTTCAACATCAACCCCCTGATCCACTACCGATACAATTACATTTGAGCTACCTGAGGTTGTTTGCCAAGCTTCCAGCAGATCAATATCAAAATCCGCTTCTCCAACCCTGCCATCATTACCATAATGCCACTGATCCGGCAATAACGGGTCATTAAAATTCTCCTCTTCAGCTGACATCATCTTGGCTTCAGTGCTGGTTGGTGTGAAGACAACAGGCTTTCTTTCCCCATCAATCCTATGTTTTCGATACACAGGTTTTACGATTTCAATCTCAGCCAGCTTCTCATATTTCTTCAATACATTCATAGGAGACTCGGTAGTATCAAACTCTACCTCATACCATAAATGCAATCCATATTTCCTGTGTTTGGCTTCAAATTTTGGAGAAAAAGGAAACACTCTTTTCACGTTGTGAATACCGATTTCCTTACTCACGTTATCCACACTTTGAAGGCCTACCACCTTACTGTTTTTTTCAGTAGCAGCAACTCGAAAGTTGGTGGTGTTTTTTATATGCTCCTCCTTGAATTTGATACGAACCTTACCACTTACGAAATCACCAGAACTATTATTCTGGCCATTCTGTGCCAATATTGTATGCCCTCCAAAAAAGCACAAAGAGAGCCACAAAAATAATATTGTCTTCTTCATAGTATAAACGCTTCTTACTTCTTGAATTAGTCTCTATTGTACTTCCCTTACATATCTTACCGGAAGCGCGTAGTAATAAAATGGAATTACTGCGGGTCCCATTTCTTCACTATTGGCAGAAAGGAAAAGCGCCAGACCATACCCATTGGATTCAGAAAAATCACTGGTCCAGTAAAACGCTTCATAATCCTGGCCTCTGAACACATTTCTGTATGCAGGATCAGATGAACTGGATATTTCCAAATACCCGGAAAGCCCTAAATCAACCCCTGATTCACCCTCAGAAATAAGTTTTTCTTTCGCGTAAAATGGTCCTCCCATTGTGTTGATTAAATCTTCCCACTCAGCACCTGTAGGCAACCTCCAGCCTTCAGGCGCTTCATTCACGACAGTTTCATAGGTGTACAAACGACCGTATTTTTTTCTGTCTTCTTCTGTTTCAAGAGGAATTCCATCTTGTACTACCCCCCTCTCTACATGTCCATAGTAGAAGGAGCCAGTACCTGGGTTGGTGGCATGGTTGAAATTGTCAGACATCCATTCAAGGCCATTGATCTCCGTAAAACGGTAAGCCTGTTGGTCTCGCTCATCAACCCATACGCCCCACTTTCCTCTAAAGCGAACATTTACGGTATCGACCGATGAGAACTCATCAAGGTTCACTGTCCAGGTAAGGGTATACACGGAATCAGGCAGGCCTTTAAACAGGGAGGCAGGGTTATTTTCACTATAGAGCTTTGCTCCTACTCCATCAATTATCGACCACTTCCCATTCGCCCCTGCCGGCAAGTAACCTTCCAGCGTAAAATATTTTTCTGTGTTTTCTTTAGGAGTTTTGATATCCAGACGGTCCTCACCCGCATAGGCTTTCAGTATGTCAGTATAGAATGTCATTTCAGTGGCGACTTCCTTAGATCCGTAAGTCAACACCCAGCTAACTGTATATTTACTTTCATCTTTTCCTATAAAAGTAGCGATAGGGTTATCCTGGTTTTCCACGCGTCCATCAGCACCTTTGATTACTTCCCAATGCCCCGTAGCACCAAATCTTGGCGCCTCAGCTTCCAGCTGGCAGGAGACGTTATTCAGTAACGTCTCCTCATTCATCGAGGATAAAATAATCGGGTTCAAAGGCTTGAAGGAAACTGTGATGACAGATGCTTCATATTCACCTCTCTCGCTCACTTCCCAACCTAGCTGATAGGATTCTCCCGGTTCCCCATAAAACTTGGATCTTGGGTTATGGATATCCTCAAACGAGCCATTGTTCCCTATATATATTTTCCAAGTGCCTTGTTGCCCGTCCTCAACAGGTACGGCATTCAGCTCTACCACATAGCCTTCATTCTCAATATCAATATAGCTCTGGCCGGCGTTGGGATTCAGGTAAACTGGTTCTTGATTGTCTTTGCAGCTTCCCAATAGCAGTACTTGTGCTATCAGTATACTGTAAAGTAGCTTATAACATCTTTTCATGTGTATCACGCTCTATTTCTTGATTAATAGCCCTCATTCTGGTCATTTAGATCGATCATTTTATTGGCATCGATCTCTGATTGCGGAATCGGGAATGTCAGACGGTAGTAGTCAGCATCAGCTGGGCTATAATTGAATGTCACCCAGTGGTCACCTCCACGTGAAAAAGATTGTTGCCTTCTTTTGATATCATTCCACCTAAACCCTTCGCCAAACAATTCTTTTCTTCTCTCCAGTAGAATTTCATTCACCAGTTGCTCATCCGTTGCCTTACTCTTCTGTACGCCAGGGTATGAGCGTTGCTGTATTTGATACAACGCCTCTTGAGCGGCAGTATAATTACCCAGTTCAGCCTCGCACTCAGCCTCAATCAGGTACATTTCAGATGCCCTGATGGAGATTCTTTCAGCATTACCCACCACATTATTGTGACCAAACTTGAGGATTAGGAATCTTTCAGCATCGATATCATCTTGCTGAAGGAAAAAGCCACCTCTGGCATCCTGATAGTTAAATAAATCAACAAACTGATCATTGGCTCTCATGGAGCTATAACCGCCAACTGGCCAGTAAAATGAAGGAAGAGACAGGTAAACATTGTTATCCTCCTGTGTATAGGCAATCGTAAAAATCGTCTCTGAGTTACGTGTACTGAAACCACTATACATTTCAGAAATTGACATCAGCTCAAGCCCTTCATAAGCCTCTTTAGCCATATCCCTTGCCTTTTGCCAGTTTTCCATATCAAGGTAAGTCCTTGCTAGCATCGCTTTCGCTGCACGCTGGTCCACAAACCCTTTGTCTTTCTTTTCCTCCAAAAGGCTAATAGCAGTCAGCAAATCATTTTCAATCTGCTCATACACCTCTTTCAGTGTAGATCGACCGATATCATCGTCATCAGCCTCCAATATATCTGTGACCAGCAGGATAGACGGTGCAGTATTGTCTTTGGAATAAGCTGGCGAGTATATTTGAGCTAACTTAAGCATGACAAAAGCCCTCAGCGCTCTCGCTTCTCCCTCCAATCTATTCTTTTGATCGGCAGTAGCATCAGGAATCTTCTGAACATTTTTAATCAACTTGTTTACATCATAGATCAGTTTGTAGCCTGCCCACCACGGGGAATTCACATATGTGTAGTTAGGCAATACATTCATCTGATATACCGGAACAAACCAATTCCAGTTATCAACAGCGTTGATCATTACATCTTCACCAATTATATCAGCCATAATCGGTACATAAAGCCCCTCAAATGAAGGATTACTCAGCTGGTCATATGCGCCAACCAGTGCTGCCTCAGCAATTGTGTACGATTCGAACACTTTTCCTTCTGAGATAGAATCGGTTGGTTCCAATTCCAGAAAGTCCTCATTACATGCTGTCATAAACAACAGCAATAGGGATAGGGTAAAAATGTTTTTAATTAATGATAATGCTTTCATTGTTGATTATAAGTCTAGTTTTAATCCACCAGTAATTACTTTCACACCAGGGACTGTGTTGTTAGTAGTACCATTAATTACGCCTTCAGGGTCAAAGCCCTTGAAGTTGGTCAGTGTCCAAAGGTTTTCACCAGATACAAACACTCTCAACCCCTTCAGGTGTAGCTTTTCACTTTGTGTCTCAGACAGGTTATAAGCCAGCGTTATATTCTTCAATCGCACGTAAGAAGCATCTTCCAAGAAACGGGATGACATTTCGTTGCCTCTGTCAGTACCATTGACTACATACCTCGGCACATCTGTATACTTATTGTTAGGAGTCCAAGCATTGATGGCATCTGCTGCCAAATTATATCCTGGCTGTGTCCCATCATGCATGTTGCTTGCGTAGTCCAGATTGTAAATCTTTCCTCCATAGCTGAAGTAGAAATAGCAGCTCAATTCAAGCCCCTTGTATGTCAGGTTGTAGTTAACACCACCAAAGAAGTCTGGCAGGGAAGTGCCCAACCTTATTCTTTCAGCATCATTGTATTCACTTGTCACCTCACGTCCACTACCCAATGGATCCATAAATGCAGACCCTTGCGAGTTGTCTCCTTCCTTATCATCCGAGTCGGCATTAACGTACCACATTGGCTGACCATTGTCAGGGTTTACCCCTGCCCATTCCCTCATATAAAACTGGTAGATGCTGCTACCTTCCTCCAGAAGTTTGGTTCCAGAAACAATCTGATCTGTTGAAAGACTTAGGATTTTGTTGGCATTGGTAGACACGTTCAAGCCAATTGTGCTAGACAAGTTTTTCCTTCTGATCATTTCATAAGAGAGTGTAGCTTCATACCCTGTATTAACCATCGCACCAAGGTTGGTCAGAATAGAACCAAATCCTTTTGCTGCTGATAGTGGACGAGAAAACAACAACCCATCTGACTTTCGCTGATAATACTCAACGGTTAAGTCTATACGATTAAGAATGCGAGATTCCATCCCAATGTTAAAGCTGCTGATCTTTTCCCAGCTCAAGTCATCATTGGATAATTGCACCGGTGTTATGCCTGAGTAACCCCCATAGTTAGCTCCACTACCGTACAAGCCAAGAGAAGCATAGTTTCCGATGCTGTTGTTTCCTGAAGTACCATAACTTCCTCTGAATTTCAGGTTGTTCAACCATGACATTTGTGGCATCCATGACTCTTCCGTAACTCTCCAGCCACCGCCTGCTGAGTAGAACAAACCATACTTATTGTTTTGACCAAACCTGGAGCTACCATCCCGACGAATACTTACACTCAGGAAATAACGGTTCTGGTAATCATATTTTGCTTGTCCCAGATAGGAAATCATGTTCCATGAGGATGTCAAACTTGCTGGTGATTCGGGCTTTGATCCCCATACCATATCCTCATAACCCGGTACAGAAAATCCCGTTACACCTGCCGAAATCAAGGAGTAGTCTTCACCTATTGCTTCTTGGCCTACCAAAAGCTCCAAGTTAGAGTAATCGTTCTCTATGTTATAGGAAAGGATATTTGAAATATTCCAGGCAAGGTTCTCTGACTGTGACATGGTCGTTCTACCATTTACGCCTGCACCGTTTCCATGCTCAGGGTTATAATAATTCAATCCCTTGTCATTGCTGTTGTCAATACCAGCTGAAGTCCTGAAAGAAAGCGATGGTGTAATGGCTACATTCAGATATGAATTGACAATCCCTCTTTTTGTCTCATAACGGTATTTGTCCATCTCTGCCAAACCAATTGGGTTGAAATCAAATACAGCCTTGTTGTCCCAATTATAGCTACCATCAGCATTGTAAACAGGAGAAGCAGCATTGATGATTTCTGCAGCACGAACTGGGTTGGCTCCTTCTGTACCACTCGGAGGAGCATTGGTTTTTGAATACGACAAGTGTGTATTGATACCGGCAGTCAGGAAGTTATTGATCTTATGGGTTACGTTTACTTTACTGGTATATCGCTGAAAATTGGAATTCAATGTCGTACCACTATCATCATAATAGCCCAAGGAGAAGAATACTTTAGTCACATCTGAACCTCCCATGATGTTAAGGTTATGGTTCTGAATGATGCCTGTATTGTAAACCAGGTCTCTCCAATCTGTATCCGTATTTACGAGCGTGCCTGGAATCAGCTTGCCATTATTGTCCAAAGGTGCATCAACACCGAAAGGATTGAAACCTACAATGCTTTCCACATTTTTATGAGCAAGATTTTTTGCCTCATCAGTGCTCTTCCCATTCAGCAATGCCTGATTGTATAAACCTAACCATGTATGCTCATAGATTTGTGTTGAATTCATTAGCGCATAACCATCAGAGATACGCTGAGAAACCCCTAACTGGCTGTTAACTGAAATTCGAGTATTACCAGACTTACCTTGCTTGGTGGTAATCAGGATTACACCATTTGCCGCTCTTGAACCGTACAGTGAAGCCGCAGCCGCATCCTTCAGTACTGTAATCCCTTCAATGTCATTCGGGTTCAAGTCAGAGATAGACCCTGCCATTGGAATTCCATCCAATACATACAGGGGTGCGCTGTTTGCACTAAGCGATCCCACGCCTCTAACCCTAACCGTTGCACTTGCCCCCGGTTGTCCTGAACCACTTGTCACCATCAGGCCGGCAGTTGTACCTTGCAAAGCTTTTTCAAAGGATGTGACAGGCCTGTTTTCAATCAGTTTCTCATCCAAGACTTCTGCAGCACCTGTAAAAGCTTCTTTAGTGGAAGTACCATAAGCCACGACAATTACTGACTCCAACTCTTGGGAAGCATCCTTCATTATAACATTAACTTTCGAGCGCCCATTTACATTTTCCACTATGGTTTGCATTCCAATAAATGAAAATATAAGGCTTGAGGTGTCACTGGGAACTATAATTGAATAGTAGCCTTCAATATTAGAAACCGTTCCTTTCTCTGATCCTGTTACTGTTATATTTACACCAGGCAATGTTACACCACTCTGATCATGTACATGCCCTTCAACTCGAACTTCCTGAGCAAGTAATGAGTTTAAAAAAAGGAAGTTCAAAAGAACTAATCCAATTAATTTTTTCATTGGAGTTTATTTAAATGCTTTATATAGAAGATATTACCCTGATTGAGTAACCGCTAGTACCAATTGTAGATATGCTACATACAGGCTCAGTTTTTAAAAAATGAGCTAGAGGCCACTCTACTACCTCACACGTAATATTTTATGAGCGACCTCTATATCTCACTGCTAGTTTTGATTACAAGGGTATGTCAATCGATCGATTGCAGTATCTCTATCCACTTCTGAATATGTGGCGTTATCATAAAATACAGCCTTTCTGTTAGGGTTATAGCTGATATCAAAATCACCGTTCTTGACTTTTGCCAGGATAGGCTCCATGGCACAAAGCCCTACATTGGTATCGGAAGGTAAATACACATACAAATAGGTCTGGAAGTTTTTGAAATTCTCCAATGCAGCAAAAGCATTGAAGTCCGTCACCTCTGTCAAATTCAATCTCAAAGTTGAAACTGCTGTTATGTTATTAAAGCCTTCCAACTTAGCAATATCAGATACTGTAGAGAATGCACTGATACCACCTCCAGTATCTTCTGATGGCTTGGAGATCGAAACGTTTATATGCAGCGCTTCAGTTAAAGCATTAAAACCTGTAAACCAGTTTGTTTTTTCATCTACTGTGATACTGGCGTTTGAATATTGGCTTGCACCAGTTTGCTCCAGAGTATTGAAGACATTGATAAACTCAGTCAAACCATTGAATCCGATATAAATATTATCTCCCTTAACCTCAGTTACATTGTTGAATGCATCCATTGTGGTCATGGCACCATTGAATTGTATCGATACATCACCTCCAATATATTCCAGTTTGCTGAAAGCCGGCATTGTTTCCAACCCTGTTTTCTCTATTGCATCCCAGACTATCCCATTGTCATTATGTCCAATTGACAGTTGACCTTCTACATGTTTCAGGTTATCCGCCACGATCGAAGACAATACGATATTATTTTCCACAATAAAATCGCCATTTACCATATCACCACTAATCTCAATTGAGCTTAAACCTGTGTAGATACAAGTAAATGAACCTCCGATTTTACCAAGTGACAAGGTACCAGCTTCCCTAGCCAAATAGGAAATGTAAACATCGCTTGATACATCAGTTCCTGACAAGTTCAGGTTAGCCAATGCACCAAAACCATAATAATTAGGATCCGCTGCCCAATATTCATTGATATAGATATTTTGTACCTTATCCAAAGTGGAAAGCGAAAGTGTAGTCAGTACGTTGTTAGCTTCAACGTAAAGTTCATGATTGATCACAGCAATACCATTTGCCAGTACTTCTGTCAGGCCAGGATTTTCTACGACATAGAATGCCCCTCCTACAGTAGATAATTTTTCGAACTGAATAGATGTCTCACCTGACACTTCTTGAATCATCAGATCTTCCCCAATGTTCTCCAAATTAGGGAGCATTACATTTCCTACTTCTCCTTTGATCGTTAGGCTACCACCGATCATTTTTGCATTTACCAAAGCTTCAACCTGACTTTGAGAGGATAAGGTAACCTTACCTGTCAGGATGGTAGCACCTTGTGCCATAAAAGCATCAAAGTCTTCGTCTTTCAATAGGTTTCCATAGTAAACTGCTGCCTCGTTGTTCGCCACTTCATCTTCAATCAGCTTAAGGTTTTCCAGTAGCCCATTGTACTTCTCAGCATTTGATGAACTCATTGAGTCCAATGATGACTGAAGCTCTGCAATTGCCTGCATCAAAGCCTGTTGTTGCATTTCCTCCAACTCACCAACTTTACCATTTAAGTCCGTTACCTGTTCATTCAAGTCGTTCACCTGATCTTGAAGGTTATCAAACTCATCTTGCATACACGCTGTCATTGTACTCATCACCAGCATTGATAGTAAACTAAGTTTCTTTAGTCTCATAAATTGAAAAAATTAAAGTAATTAAAAGTAACAGTGAGTTACGAAACTATGAACTCAACATGCACAAGAGAGAACCACTCAAGGAAAGCATGTATCAATGCATGCAATGGCACAGTTTCATTCAATAAAACACACAATTAAAACCCTGATTAAGTGTACATTACATAAAATAAACCATATACCAATGAATGAGATAAATTGATCATGATTCCCCTCTAAACCTTATCCCAAAATCAATTCAATGTTATTTCCCTATGGCAAATGCATGGCGAGTGATCTGTGTTAATTACACAAATACATTGGAGATATAGGAGTACGTTGAATTTCTCAGAAATAAGTGAGTTGGGATATTAGAAGAGTGTTCAAATGAAGGGACACAACGAAATGAAGAAAGGGTTGCCTTACCTAGCTAAAAATTTTGGAAAAATAGCTAACCTATAAAATGATTACTCACACAACTCCAGGGACTGGATATATTCAGTTGGTGTTTGCCCGGTATGCTTCTTGAAAATTCTGTTGAATGTGGTCTTGGAATTGAACCCTGCCTTTTCTGCCAAATGAGTGAGTGTATGCTGAATATGAAAATTAGCTTTCATCAGCCTGATAGACTCTTTTAGACGATATTCATTCATAACATCATAAAAAGAGCTTTTAAAATCATTATTCAGCAACTCTGAAATTCGTTTATAGGACAAGCCAGTAGCATCCACTAAATCCTGCATCTTCAGATCATTCTTTAGATATGGCTTCTCGTTCTCTATATAGGTTGCTAAAATTGAGTAATCCTGCTTATTACTTTCCGGTTTTTCTTCCTTTAGACTAATCTCCACTTCTTCTTTAACCAACTTTTCTATCACAGGCTCTGGTGTTTTGAGCGGTACAGGCTCAAATACAACACTCCTGACATCCTCCTTTTCAGAAAAAAGCTCAGGTCTTTGTATTGTGAATACACCTAAAACAAGGGTAAGCACTGTTAGTCCGAAGTAAAAAACTTCGAACAAGTCAATAAAAATATCAATGCCAAGTATCTCTAAAATAGCCCCTGTGGTACCAGAAAGCCATAAGAAAATATTGATGATCACAAATAACCTTAACCATTTTAAAGAACTCAACTGAAAGTCAGAAAGTCGTCTCTTCCTGAAATACTGAAAGTGGTGTATCGTCCGAAGTGAAAAGATGGAGTAGAACACTCCTTGTACGATGATCAACAGGTTGAATATGGACTGAAATGTGTAAAACCATGACGGAAAGCCATTCCTTAGCATCTGTATTTTTTCCTCGCCACTTAAAGTCAGCACTGGTGAAAATATGAGTACATATAGGATTATTGGAGCAAAATGTAAAAGCAACTTCCCTGTCACTTTAAGGTCTTTGTACAAATAAAACCTTATATACAAATACATTAAGGGAAAGAATGACAATGTAAATGCATCCAGGGAGGCATACATATGAGGATATGCTTCAAAAAAAGTAGGTGACTGCACTATAAATGCAAATACTGTGATAGCCCAAGAGAGTACCAAGACCCCAAGAATCTTATTGGGGAAAAATCTACTCGGATAAAGTAACAAATACATTGACAGTAAAAATGATAAAATACTGCCCATTACTAACCCTAAGTTCAAGTAGCTATCAATTATCATTAAATGAATACTTTTTGAATTGGCACACCTTATTTTAAGCTATTTAGGAAGCGCTTAGCCCTCAATAATACATTTTTATTCCCTGAAAATGAATTTCTTTTACCAAGATTTGCAAAATAAATATCAACACTAGCACAATACCAACAACATTATTCACTCCCTTTTTTATCAAACATGATACTTGGTAAGTTTGAAGACTACCTTGCTTTTGAACAACACTCCAGTATTTCTGCAAGCGTCTGTTTGGTTAACACTTTTGAACAAAACGATTTATCTGCTTGTTTTTAGAGGTAGATAAAGTAGGTCAAAAAACAAAGTATAGACAGACTTTATCAAACTTTCCCTACACTAGCCTAAATTTTCAATGGATAAACAGGGAAATTATAGACATTATCACGATTAACAAAAAGTTGTGAATTAGGAACAAAAGAAGGCGACAAAGCACTCATTTAGTTGTGAAACCTAAATCCATAAGTGCCCGTCGCCTACAGAGTTTAACGTCCTTGACCAAGGAAGAGTTGAGAGAATTGGAAGGAATTTTCTCATATGTTTATGTTGAAGCCTTACAGCAGTATACCATGAAAGGGAGGCCTCGCAGGAAGCCTTTGAAGAAGCTGGATGATTACCGTAACAGCAGTCTCCAAGGGATAGAGACTAAACTCTTTTTTATTCTATATAGCTTGAAGGAGAATCCCACGCAAGAATCACTAGGATTGTATTTCAATATCAGTCAAAGTAAGGTAAGTGAATGGCTATATTTCCTGGGAAACTGCTTACTACAAACATTAAATTATGTAGGAGAGCTACCTGCCAATGTAATGGAAGAGTTTCGAAAAAAACTTAAGCCTTACTGGAGTGAAGTATTCTTAGTGGATGGAGTAGAACGCCTCATACAGCGTCCAAAGGACTCGGAAAAGCAAAAGATGAACTACAGTGGAAAGAAGAAGAGACATACTACCAAGAACCTTGTCATCACCGACAAAGAGGGTAAGCAAGTGCTCTATCTTTCTGAGACTGTAGCAGGTAGTATTCATGATAAAAAGCTTTTTGATCAACAACAGTTTGCCTTTCCTAAAAAAGGTATCAAGCTACTGGGGGACTTAGCCTTCAAGGGCATTGATCTTGATAATGTTACATTCATTGTGCCTATCAAAAAACACAAAGGGATTGAGCTACCTGATTTTATGAAAGAGGCGAATAGAAAGCTGGCAAGTATAAGGGTTCGTGTTGAGCATGCTATCTGCGGGATTAAAAGGCTCAGAATCCTCAAGGATATTTTCAGGCTAAGAAGAGAAGGGGCATTAGATAGAGTGATGAAAATTGGAGCGGGTTTACATAACTTCAGATCTCGAAGGAGAAGACTTGTTAATACATAGATTGTTAATCGTGATAAATACTTATATCTATAATGAGTTTCATAACTGGAAAGGAACCAATGAACAAGTAGATGATGTCCTTGTAGTTGGTTTTAAAATATAGGCATCGATTATGTCTTTTGACTTCACTGTAAAAATGGAGAAGGAGCGACATCAAATTTTAAAGTAAGAATTTTTAACTTTTTAAATAGAAAAAAAATATCTGAAAAAGATAAAATCCAGATAATATTATATAGAAACAAAAATGCACAGCGAGCCCAAACCCACTGTGCATAATTGTATATTTTAGTCTAAAACCCGTATCGTTATTGGCAAACTAAACAGTAAAAATTAATTATTCTACTGTTACGGACTTAGCCAAGTTACGTGGCTGATCCACATCACAACCTCTCAATACAGCAATATAGTACGATAGTAACTGCAATGGAATTACAGAAACCATTGGCATCAGCGCTTCATGTACATCAGGAACTTCAATGGCATGATCGACCATAGAAGGGATCAATGTATCACCTTTAGTTACAATTGCGATCACTTTACCTTTTCTTGCTTTCACCTCTTGAATGTTGGAAACAATCTTCTCGTAAGAGCTGTCTTTTGTAGCGATAAACGCAACAGGCATTTCCTCATCAATCAGTGCAATTGGTCCGTGTTTCATTTCAGCAGCAGGGTAACCTTCTGCGTGGATATATGAAATTTCTTTCAGCTTTAGTGCTCCTTCCAATGCAACAGGGAAGTTATAACCACGTCCCAGATACAGGAAGTTCTGAGCATCCTTGTACATTTCTGAAATCTTTTTGATTTCTTCCTCACATTTCAACGCCTCAGCAATTTTCTCAGGAATACTTTCAAGGTCAACCAAAAGCTTGTGCAAAGTTTCCTCAGGCAATGTTTGCTTCTCTTTTGCAATCATCAAGGCCATCGTTGTCAGTACAGTCAGCTGAGCAGTAAAGGCTTTGGTACTTGCCACACCGATCTCAGGTCCTGCATGCGTATAAGCTCCCTCATCCGAAGAACGGGCAATTGAAGAACCTACAACGTTACAAACACCTAGTATAGTTGCACCTTTTGATTTAGCCAGTTCGATAGCAGCCAAAGTATCAGCTGTTTCACCTGACTGAGAAATAGCAATCAGTACATCATCCTCTCTAATGATAGGATTTCTGTAGCGAAACTCAGACGCATATTCTACCTCTACTGGGATACGAGTAAACTCCTCAATGATATATTCAGCCACAAGGCCTGCATGCCATGAAGTACCACAAGCTGCAATGATAATCCTGTTAGCGTTCATCAGATCTTTCATCTTATGACGAATACCACCCAGTTTAACGTGCATCTGATCGGCAATCACACGACCTCTTAGGCAATCTGCAACTGATCTTGGTTGCTCCATGATCTCTTTCATCATGAAATGGTCATAACCACCTTTCTCAATTGCTTCCAGCTCCATTTCCAGAGTTTGGATATAAGGAGTCTTTTCCACATTCTTGATATCAGTGATCTTCATTTCACCACCTCTGATAACTGCAACTTCCTCATCATTGATGTAAACGACATCTTTTGTATACTCAACGATTGGAGTTGCATCAGAAGCTAAGAAATATTCTGATTTGTTTTCCCCAATGCCAATTACCAATGGGCTGCCCTTTCTTGCTGCGATTAACTGATCTGGTGCATCTTCGGATACGATCACAATTGCATATGCTCCAATTACTTCATTGAGAGCAATACGCACAGCCTCTTCCAAAGCAATGTTATTGTCTTTCTGAATCTGCTCAATAAAGTGCAAAAACACTTCTGTATCAGTCTCACTCTCAAAAGTATGCCCTTTTGCTATTAACTCTTTTTTCAGAACATCATAATTTTCAATGATGCCATTATGCACCATTGCCAGCTTTTTGTCTGAAGAATAATGAGGGTGAGCATTTCCATCACTTGGTCCTCCATGTGTGGCCCAACGGGTATGACCGATACCAATTGTTGCAGTTGTATCTTTACCTTCTATAATTTTCTGAAGTTCTGCAACTTTCCCTTGTTTCTTGAATACATGTAACCCTTCTTTAATCAGTGCTATACCAGCACTATCATACCCTCTATATTCAAGTCTTTGTAATCCTTTAATAAGAACTTCTGAGGCATTTCTATGCCCTACGTAACCTACGATTCCACACATAATTTTAAATGTTGATTGAGCTTTAGGTAGCTTTAATTACACACAAAAGTTAAATTCAAAAAATAGTAGTGATATTTGTCAATATAGCTTTGGGCCCAAAAATAGTTAAAACAAATAGTAATCCAACAAAAAATGACACCCTATTACTTATAGAGTGTCATTAAATTTTTATATACATTTCATACAATAAACTACACAAATAACAATTGGGTGTTAAGTGTTAGCAATCTTATTCTCCTGTTGCTTCATTAAATACCGTATAAGTAAGTATTAATTTCATTTTAGCAGGAAGACCATTCAAAGGATGGGCTGCTTCACTACGGTTATCTGGAATAATTGTCTTGTTAACGCTCACACTATTTGAAGCAGGAACAAGTATAATCCCATCATCATCTACAGTCTCACCTTTACCTAATGATTTCATTCTATCATTTAGATATGAAGTCAAAGTAATTGGGTCATAAGATAATGCTCCTGAGTAAGATGCCGAAGAACCATCACCTAAAAACAATGACCCAATAGGAGTTGCTAATGTATCTACAGCATTGTCAACAAATCTATATAAAGTCATACTAGAAATAGGTGACGAATTTCTATCATCAGGAATTCGACCATCCTCTGTAGAGCCAACTGTATTCATTACCAAATCAGCTCTATTGATGAGTACATTTCCTCCAGCAGCATCATAGATAGATTTGATATTATCAAAGTTCAAAACGGTTGTAATACCAGTTCCCGCTATTACAAAAGCTTCATTATTCAGTTCATCTGAATCAATACTTTCACCTAGTCCACTTGGTTGTTCAGCTAAAGATGTACCTCTTTGGAAGTCAATATTATGAAACCTTCGACCAAAATAAATTGCAGCTGTACTGTTTAAAGTATCATTATAATGATAATGGATAAAAATCCCTGAACCTGATGTTATTCCAGAACTAGACGATACTGCAGGTACAAAACCTCCAACCCAAGAATTTTGAACATTTTCAACCACAAGTCCAAGACCATTAAAACGCTCTCTCAAATAATCGTTTGTTACTAATGTATCAGCATCTTCAGCATTGGCAAACATATCCAAAAATCTTTGTCCAAAACTGTTGTCTAGCGCAATTCTAATCGTATCATCATGGTACTCTAAAGCAGTTTCTTTAATAAAAGTACCTAGTTGCTCTTGTGAAAGGCTATCTGTTGATCTATATACATTAGCGTCACCATCACTATCCACACTTCTAATAGAGTCCGCTAATTCATAAAGCTTAATATTAAGCATGGAAGTAGAGTCTCCATATAAATAACCAGTTGATACTAGGTTAAGGGATACTGAATCAATTACAGCTCCATCTTGAAATCCTAATGAGTCGACTAGTGTAATCAATTCTGTATAGAAATTAGCCTTTGTAGTCCCTAGCCTACCATCATCTGTCGATCCTAAAAGCATTGTTGATACATTACTGACACTTGGTGCTAAAGTAGTAATAACCCTTGTATCCACCGTCAGTGTATCAGTATAGATCGTTTCCACTACATTACTTGGGTCCAGGTCTCCACCAATTAAGTTTTCCTCATTATCGGTGCTACAAGAAGAAAAAAGCCCTGATGCTAAAGTCAGTAAAAATATGCTGTATCTTTTGAAGTTCATTATTGATATATCGTTTAGGTTCACTAACCTTTGATTTTCATAAAATGTTAAAAAAATAGACCACTCAATTGGGGTTAAAAATAAACAAAAAAGTGTTTAGGCTAAAAGACAATCTTTTTAGTCACACGATTTCAAGCAGATATGCTTTTATTTACAAACCTCCCACTATGCAATATATATAGGCAAAATATGTCTGTACTTGTTTTGACCTTTTTTAACAGGCCCAATATTACATCTAATTGCTACTAAAAGGCAACTTACGCCTTATTAAATTCTTTCAAGAGTCAATCTAATCAGATGACAGACACAAAAAATGCCACCTGTTTAGGTGGCATTTAGGATTAATTTCTTGAAAAAGAAAAACCTTATGATTTCAACGAAGTATACAGTTCAAAGTATGAGTCTGCATATGCTTCTGTTTTCTCAATTGTATTGATCTTCTCAGCGTCAATATTATGCAACAGTCCATTGATTTGCTGCTCAACATCTTTGCTTGACTTTGTTACAAGATCTGCATATTCAGAACCAATCTTGATGAAACCTTCATAATCAGATGACAGGTTCGACAGCATTGTATCTTCAATATCAACCATTTTTACCTTATCTGGCAGTGTCTCATCAAACTTGTGTTGGAAAGACGTATTGTAAATGGTATAAATTGATTTAGAGTTCTTGAATACAGGATCGTTCTTGTAAGTGGTCTTCAAGTACAATGGTATAAGACTGGTTATCCAATCATTACAGTGTACAATGTCAGGTGCCCAACCAAGCTTTTTCACTGTTTCAATCACGCCCTTACAGAAGAAGATAGCACGCTCATCATTGTCTTCGAAAAACTTATCATCATTCTTGTTGTCTGTAAAGACTGATTTGCGCTGAAAGTAGTCCTCATTATCAATGAAATATACTTGCAGCTTTGCAGCAGGAATGGAAGCTACTTTGATTGTCAGTGGCTTTTCCTCTTCTCCTACGGCAATGTTGATTCCAGAAAGTCTTACTACCTCATGCAATCTATTCTTTCTTTCGTTGATCAGTCCGAAACGAGGCACCATGATTCTGATTTCCATACCTTTTTCCTGCATGGATTGAGGTAGTTTTCTTACATAGTCAGCAACTTCGGAAGTCTGAAGGAAAGGGTTAATCTCACTTGATACGTAAAGAATTTTTAATTTTGACATATTCTGCAGTATTTACATTATTTTAGCCGCAAATTTACTCAAAATTATTCGAATTTTCAACTTTTGATGCACAATATCAAGGAAATAGCATCATCCATATTAACATAAAAAAATTAAAAATCAAGCAAAAAAATGCAGATTTTTCGTGATGTCGACACTATTAAAACATATTTGCAGGAGCACCGGCAAAATGGAAACAAAATAGGCTTTGTGCCTACTATGGGAACCTTACATCAAGGACACCTTTCGCTCATTCAAGAGTCTACTAACGATTGTGACGTAACTGTATGTAGTGTTTATGTAAATCCTACCCAGTTCAACAACGCCAAGGACTTGGAAACTTACCCCAGACAAGAGTCTGAGGACCTTGAAAAGCTGAAGGCTGCGGGCTGTGATGCTGTCTTCCTACCATCTAACGAAGTGATCTATCCGAATGGGATGAATACAGATCATTTACTAAAATTTGATTTTGGTATTTTGGAAAGGCAACTGGAAGGTGAAAAGCGTCCAGGTCACTTCAATGGTGTGGGTATCGTTGTAAGTAAACTGTTCCACATCGTACAGCCTGACAATGCCTACTTTGGCCAAAAGGATTTACAGCAATACCTAATCGTTCGTAAGATGGTTCAGGACCTTTCCTTTGGCATCAAAGTAAAAGGTTGTCCGACAATAAGAGAAGCTGACGGCTTGGCTATGTCATCACGAAACCTGAGATTAAGTGAAGCAGACAGAAAAGTAGCCCCTTTGCTTTATCAAGTCATTTCGAAAGTTAAGGATGACATTCAAGCGGGTGTCTCTGTAAAAGAAGCTTTGGAAAATGGAGAAGCAAGTTTGGGTGCTGACTCTGCATTTACCCTCGAGTATCTTGCAGTAAGGGAAACATCTCGACTTCTTCCTATTGAAAAGGTCGAACAAGGGAGCGACTTCGCTGTGTTGGTTGCGGCACACTTAGGAGGCGTCAGGCTGATTGATAATATATTGGTTGAGCACAACTAAACTAATAGGATCATCAGCTTTTAGAATTGCACTCTTTTGTTAATCGCCTTTATGGCTTTTAGATAAATTAACTTATTATTGCACGTACTTTAAACCTTTGTGTACACTCGCGTGTTTTGTGAGGGGTATTCAAACACAAATAACCAAAACAGCCACCACACTGGCAGTGAAAGATTGATTCAAGACATTTTGAGGAACTCATCTGACTTGTAATCTTAAAAAAGTACTTTCAATAATTTACAATTTAGTCATCATTACAAACTTCAAAGTTTTATAGATCATGTTTATACACGTTCTTAAATCCAAAATACACAGAGTTAAAGTTACCCAGGCAGAACTGAACTACGTGGGAAGCATCACAATTGATGAAGATCTAATGGATGCTGCTGATCTAATCGAAGGAGAGAAGGTTCAGATCGTGAACAACAATAATGGGGAGCGTTTTGAAACGTATGTGATCAAGGGTGAACGTGGCAGCGGCGTGATTTGCTTGAACGGTGCAGCTGCTCGTAAAGTACAGGTAGGTGATATTCTGATCATCATCTCTTACTGTATGCTTGAAAAAGAAGAGGCTAAAGCATTAAAGCCAAAACTCGTATTCCCTGACGAATCAAACAGAATTTTGGAGGAAGCGATCATCAAGTAAAGTATTGATTCATAATCGTTAGCCAGAAAAGCAATAAAATATACTGGCGCTTTTCATTATGCTTTACCAAATTTTTGGCATGTCATAAACTTCGCCAATGGATGAATTTTTGGATAATTCCGATTCATCCATTGGCTTTTTTATTATGATCCTATTTATATTGCCGAATTGATTAATGTAAATTTGGCTTGAAGAAAGCTTTTAAGCTTTGATTTTTTTCTTTAGGCTTAAACATGTTTAATGTGAAGAAAATACTACAATATACCATCTCGCTCATCATTGCAGGGGCTCTGTTTTGGTACGTTTATAAAGAACATGATATAAGTGAACTGCTAAGCGTGTTTAAACAAGCAAATCCTGTATGGATACTAATTTCAGTGGCTGTTTCATTGGTTAGCCACTACAGTAGGGGCCTGAGATGGGGATTGGCATTGAAACCACTTGGCTACAACACAAGCAACTTCAGGATATTTATGGCAACACTGTCTGCTTATTTTGCCAATGCTGTTGTCCCTCGAATGGGTGAAGTTGTTCGTTGCAGTGTACTATACAAAACTGAAAGAGTTCCAGTAAAAGTCTCATTTGGTGCTGTTATCACTGAACGTGCCTTAGACATGATTGTATTCCTGGCGCTTGCAAGTACGATGTTCCTGATGGAATTTGACAAGGTAAGTGGGTTTGTTTTCAAGTTAATAGATGATGGGTCTGACCAAATGGTCAACAAGTTTATCATACTTGGAGTACTTGGGATAAGTGGACTTGCAGTATTGGCTTTGATGGTAATATTCCGTAATCGACTACGCCAATTACCATTATACCACAAGGTTGTAGACTTTATTTCAGGTTTTGCCGATGGACTAACCAGTATTCGTAAGATGTCTACCAAAGACCAGTTTCTTTACGTAGTCCATACAGCTAATATCTGGTTTATGTATTACCTGATGTCATACCTACTGTTTTTTGCCTCAGACACCACTGCTGATTTAGGAATGCGATGCGCCTTTGCTGCGATGATGATGGGAGGCTTAGGCATGATTATCCCAACCCCTGGTGGAGCAGGTTCATATCATCTTTTGGTTACTCAAACACTGATAGCTTACGGGCTTACAGAAATGGAAGCAGGTGCATTTGCATTTCTGATGCATGGGTCTCAAACATTGTCAATTGTTTTCTTTGGTGGATTGAGCTTAATCATTTCAAACCAGATCGGTAGAAAAAAAAGCAAGGAAGCACCACAACCAACAGACGATAAGTCCATCCCTCTTCAAGAGTCATCCAACAACCGCTAATTATGAAAAATACCGCTGAAAAATTATATACACTTGACCAGCTAAAGGAAGTCCGTAACCAATGGAAAAAGGAAGGACTAAAAGTCGTTTTCACCAATGGGTGTTTTGACATTTTGCACCTTGGTCATATTGACTATCTAGAAAAAGCCCGTCAGAAAGGGGACAAACTGATTATTGGATTGAATACAGATGCCTCAGTCAGTAAACTGAAAGGCCCTGAAAGACCTATCAATAATGAGTATGCTCGCGGTCGTATGCTTGCTGCTCTGGCCTTTGTAGATGCTGTTGTTCCATTTGGAGAAGAAACACCTTTTGAACTGATCAGTGAACTGATTCCTGATACACTTGTAAAGGGCAGCGACTATACAGTTGATACTATTGTAGGTGCTGATATTGTAATGGCAAACGGCGGAACTGTAGAAACAATCGACTTGGTTGATGGTTACTCTACTACCAATATCATTCAGAAAATCCAGAAATAGACATTCCCATTTTCCGGAATCATAAATAAAGTGGCTTTCAAATAAATTGGAAGCCACTGTTTTTTTACTTTCAATTAATCCAAAAATTATGCAAACTATTAATATCCAGCACTTCAACACTTCTTTTGGTGAATTGATTCTAGGTGACTTTCAAGGAGAAATCTGTATCTGCGACTGGAGATACCGTAAAATGAGAGATACTGTTGACAACAGGATAAAAACAGCCTTGAAAGCCGAATTTACAGAGTCAGACACCCCCCTACTCTCAGCCTTGCGAGATCAGCTTAGTGAGTACTTTCAAGGTACCAGAAATACATTTGATTTACCCTTACTCCTGATTGGAACCGACTTCCAGAAAACTGTCTGGAATGAACTTATCAATGTCCCGTACGGAAAAACAGAAACCTACTTAGGACTATCCCGAAAACTTCAAAATGAAAAAGCCATCAGGGCTGTTGCTTCTGCGAATGGCGCCAATTCTATTGCCATTATCATCCCATGTCACAGGATTATTGGCAGTAACGGAGAACTTACGGGCTACGCAGGTGGACTCAATACCAAGAAAAAATTGTTACAACTTGAGGGGGTAAAATTTCCTTCAGAGCAACTTTCGCTATTCTAAGAAATACACCAACAAAGCATTTTCACTATCATTATACTTTTATAACAAATAGTAATTCCAACTATAAAACCTTAAAGACTCCCCTTCGTATAATCCAATTAATTGAATTATATTTCTAATAGTGAAATCTAAACTTTTAAAGTAAAAAATATGATTTGGGTAATTATTATCGGCTTTATGATTCTTGGATGGTTGGTACAGTACCGCCTGAAGAGCAAATTCAAGCGCTACTCTCAAATGCCCATCCGTTCTGGTTTATCTGGTGCTGAAGTAGTTGAGTTGATGTTGCGGGACAATGGCATTCATGACGTAAGGATTACATGTATTCCTGGTAAATTGACGGACCATTACAATCCAACCAACAAGACTATCAACTTGAGTGAAGCAGTGTATTATGGAAGGAATGCCGCTGCAGCAGCAGTTGCCGCTCACGAAACAGGACACGCTGTACAGCATGCAAGAGCATATGCTCCACTAAAACTAAGATCGGCACTGGTACCGATACAGAATGCTAGTACAAAAATTCTGAATATCATCTTTATGTTCAGTATTATTGGCGCATTTTTCATAGGTATTTTCCCTAGAGAAATAGCCTTTTTATTAATTATTGCATGTTATGCAGTATTTGCACTTTTCAGTATCGTAACACTTCCAGTAGAGTTTGACGCCAGCAAACGTGCATTGGCATGGATAGATCAGGCAGGAATTGTTTCCAGCCAAGAACATGAAGCTTCAAAAGATGCATTGAAATGGGCTGCCATGACTTATGTAGTAGCCGCTATTTCATCAATCGCCATGTTGCTTTATTATATATCCATCTTTATGGGAGGTCGTGACTAAATTTTAAATAATCAACATGATATAAAAAAGGGAGGCACATTCTTGTACCTCCCTTTTACTTTTTATTGTGCTGCCTTCTTGGTCCAGTACCTAACCAAACCTGCGACACTCATCCAAGCTGGATTTGCAGCAGCATATTGTTTGACACCTACATCATCTACTCCATGCTTTCTCAACTCTGACTCTGCCCATTTCTCAAAAGCTGCTGTCATTTCACCTTTCTCAATACCTTCTTCCATCTTGACTTTGATCCAATCAGCCAAACCATGCAAGTTGTTTTCCAATTCTGTCAGATGATTTTCAATATCACTCACTTCACCGTAATGTGTTAAGTAAAGTTTTAATGGCTTCAGCGCACGAATCAACTCAATAGAAGTATGCCATTTCTCCAGATTGATATCCGGCGGTGGACATGGCGCCACAGCAGGACCATTGCCAATCTTAACTCCTGCCACATCACCTGTAAATAATATATCACCCAACTGCCATGCAATATGATGGCTAGCATGTCCTGGTGTATGCCATGCTTTTATTTCTGCTTCACCAAATTGAAGTGATTCACCATGCTCCACTACCTGAAGCTGCTCAATTGGAATTTCATGCATCTCAGACCAAAGACGGTCCATATCATCCTTATAAATTCTTCTAGCAGATTCCATCAGGACACTTGGGTCAGCCATATGCTTTTGACCAAAAGGGTGCAAATAGATTTTAGCTCCATGACGGGCAAATTTCCATGCGGCACCTGCATGGTCAAGGTGAATATGAGTAATCAATACATGCTTAATATCTTCTACCTTATACCCCTTTGCCTCAATTCCTTCTTTCAATTGAGAGAAGGTAGAGTAAGGTCCTGTCTCAATCAAAATAGGTCCTTGAGAAGTTTCTAAAAGAAACGAGGCGATGGCATGTTCATTCCCCAAAAAATGTAAATCAATGATATTGACCATCTGTTGTCTATGGTTTGGTTAGTAAAAAATTATTTCCATTTGATATTGCACCCCATACTTGGCTTTTGAGGTACTGACGGAGTATTACCATCCAACAATACGTCAAGTGCATTTCGTATATCCTTGCCTGTCAGAGGTGTAGCTGAACTAGGTCTAGCGTCATCCAATTGACCTCGGTAAGCCAGCTTCATATCTTTATCAAAGATATAAAAATCAGGCGTACAAGCTGCTTCATATGCTTTGGCTACATCTTGCGTTTCGTCATAAAGGTACGGAAAAGGATACCCCTGCTTTTCAGCCTCGGCTTTCATTTGGATTGGTCCATCCTGCGGATATTTATCAGCATCATTTGAGCTAATCCCTATAAAGCTTACCCCTTTTGACTGATAGTCATTTGCTAACCTTACAAGTTCTTCGTCTACATGTTTGACAAAAGGACAATGGTTACAAATAAACATGATAAGTGTTGCCTTATCAGACTTCAGGTCATCCAAAGGCTTTATTTCTCCAGAAATGGTATCCAGTAATTTAAAGTAAGGAGCAGGTGTTCCCAAGGGAAGCATATTGGAAGGGGTAAGAGCCATACAGTTGAAACTTTTATGGTAATGAGAAAACAGATTAATTAGCAGACCTCCAACAGCATCGATTCCAAGGTTAGACCAGGACCAAAAGCCAAACTCAGTATATTCTCGCCCGAGTTCAAATTTTCTCGCTGTTTTAAGAGGTTCTCCAATACAAACAACACCGTAGCAGATGACATGTTTCCATAATTCTGTAAAACCTCATAAGCTGATTGGTTCTGTACTTTTGCAAGGTTCATGACCTTCTCAATTTGCTCAAGAATCCGTTTACCACCAGGATGTATGGCAAAGTGCCTAATGTCTTTCCATTCAACCTCAGCCTTGGTCATTAACCTATCAATCAGTTGTGTTATTCCCTCTCCTACCAAATCAGGCACATAAGCTGAAAGCATCATATCAAAACCGTGGTTTCCTATTCTCCAAGCCATATCCTGTTCTCCATCTGTAAAAAGATCCGCGTAGGTTGCCTTTAGTTTTAATGAATGACTTCCTTGTGGTAAACCTTCGACCAAAACGGCAGCTGCCCCATCGGAGAAAAGCGCAGCCGAAAGCAAACTATCCTCATCCGTCTTCTGCTGAAAATGGAGTGTACATAGCTCTACACAAACCACTAACACCTTGGCGCCAGTATTCGAACGGCAAATGGAATCCGCAACTTTAATTCCATTAAACGCTCCATAGCACCCCATAAAATTAATCGCAGTACGCTCTACAGCTGAATTTAGCCCCAATTGCTTTACCAAATCTATGTCCAAGCCAGGCGCATACATTCCAGTACAACTTACAGTCACCAAATGTGTCACGGCGGCAGCTTCCATATGTCTACTTGATAAGCAACTCATTACTGCTTCAGAAGCAAGCTTTACCGCTTCTCTTTCATAGACCTCCATCCGTTGCCTTACTCTCGGAAATGGCTTCAATCCTTCTTCATTCGGATAAAAAGTGTAAGCACCTTTTGTTCTTCCATAATCAGGAATGACTGAATGCCTGTATTGAATCCCTGAAGCTCGATACAAAAGTGGCAACCGACTATGCTGTGTTTCTGTAAGGGGCAATGTAGCTTGCATAAACTTACAGATCTGTGACTGCTCAAACCTGTATCTAGGCACAGCGGTACCAATCGTGGTCAAATAAGAAAACATATAGTGATTTTAGTGGTGAGAAAGAATCAGCTGCCAGCGAAATGCCCATTTCCATTTGAGTGAGAACTGCATCCAGCCAGCCTTTTGGGTTAAGTTTTCCAATTCATTTTTCTTGAATGACCTCAGTACAGACAGCTTTGCATCATACTTTGTCATATAGGATTTTGAAAACAAACGAGTTAGCCAGTCTATGGAATGATAGGCAAACCAATGCCTGTGAAGGTCATTGATCACAACTCCGATTTTAGCTTGACTTCGCCAATGCTTCAGTAGCTGAAGTAATGTATTATCCTCAAAATGATGCGTAAATAGCGTGCAAAGGATAATGTCAAACTCCCGCTTTTGAAACCTTTCACTAAAAATATCATCCGTTATAAATTCAATGTCTGGAAAGTCCACTGACTTACTCTTTGCATATTCTATTACAGCAGGGTTAGCGTCCACTCCAATCAACTTTATTTGTGGGTGATTTTTTTTGAATCTCTTGGCCAATTGGCGAACCATATCTCCACTACCACACCCTAAATCTACAACCGTTACAGGTTGCTGGCCTGCTTGTTTCAATAGTGTCTCCAGTCCTGAAAAAGTAATGTTATTTCCTCCAAGCCAAAGGTTGATAATCTCAAGTTCTCTCAAGGTTCGTAACAGTCCCTGATCCTTAACATTGAAATCATCCATCAACTCCTGCTCATCAGATCGTACAGTAAAATTGGGCATTTGAATTTCATTTAAGTTTCAGTTTAAAATACAAATTAATGATGATAAACCTCTTGCAACAGCTAAGATATTTATTATTGCTACCTAAAATAGTCCTATAGAATTCCCCCCTCTATTAGAGGTAATTCTTCAATCAATCACTCAACTTGAAAAGGCACCTGCCAATTGGAAATTAATTAACAAAAAATCTCCCTAGTCCCCCATCCACATTACTTATTGTATTTCAACACAATACACCTCAAAAGACCCATTTAAGGGTTTTGAGCACTAAAAATTCCCTCCCAAATGTTTTTAGAAGCACATTTATTCTATGTAAATTTTATTGGAAGAGAGAAAGGTGAAACAGTCTATTACCTTTTTCATTTTCAATTTTCATTCTTGATTTGCTTTGCAAACAAGTAATATCAAAATCATCATTATTTTCTCTGTGCAAACTTAATTATCTGTATGAAAGCAATTTATGAAAGTCGTTTCCAGACCATTTACTTCGATGAAGTAAATAGACTTATGCATACCATTGCCCATCAGGCTACACAAAATATGACAGAAGATGAGTTCAGGCATGAAGTTTTGGAAATGGTCAATGCAGTGAAATACTATCGCCCTCCTTTTATGTTGGATGACGGCTCACAAATGGCATATATGATCACTCCTGAGATTCAGTATTGGGTTGATGAACAGTTTGCTGACCTTGAAGGTATCGTAAAAAAATATGCAAGTGTAGTAAGTGCCGACATATTGGAAGAAGTCATGGTAGACCAAATGCTGGATGACCTACTGAATCCGGACGAACCTATTCAAAATGCTTTTTTTGACAACTCGGAGCATGCTATCAAATGGTTACTTGAATAGGATTCATCTCCCTTTTTGCTTTCTTTTGGAGTTTGGTTACCGAAATGGTTTTCTATAAGAACGGTAGCTGAACCTATTAAGAATATGCAAACCAAATCTATTCAGTCATACGGTTTTTCGGCTATCAAGCTGCTAATACTCCTGACAGCCTGTATCTTTATCATTCAGCACCTGACAGATAAGCAGCACCTTGATATGCATTTTGCTGATGCTTTTCAAAAGGCATTCCTCACTAACCATGCACTTCTCCTTTTGGTTGCTATATTGCTTATGCCCCTTAACTGGGCAAGTGAAGCATTGAAATGGCAAATACTAGCCAGTAAAATAGCTACAATCAACTTCAAGGATGCTCTCTTCGGCGTTCTGACAGGTCTTTCAGTCTCTTTCTTTTCCGGCAAAATAATAGGTTACTTTCTAGGTAGATCCTGGCATTTGCCTTCAAAAGACAAATACCAATCTTTTGGCGCAACCCTCAATGGACATTTGTCTCTAGGGTTTGTCACAGGAGCTTTTGGGTCTTTATGCCTACTCAAGTTTCTACTGAGACAACATTATATTTCACCTGATTATTCCACTGTTTTATATACATTTTGGGGAGTTACTATCTCTATTGGAACTGTCTTATTATGTTCACTCCATAAGTTCAAGCCCTTACTTGACCAAAACAAATACTTCAAGAAGTACCTTCAAACCGCTATTACATTCAGTACAGGTGAAAACATCAAGATTTTAGGGCTTTCCACCCTTCGCTTTATGCTTTTCACCATCCAGTTTGTATTGATCCTCTATGCTTTTGGCGGAACACTATCCATGATAGACAGTTTAATTGGGGTTGGTCTTGTTTATATCAGCAAAACCCTCACACCTTCATTTTCATTTCTAAGTGATTTGGGAATCAGGGAATTTACAGCACTCTACTTTTTTGGTGCAATGGGCGTTGATGAAAGCACGATCATTTCTTCGACACTTTTTCTTTGGTTGCTAAACATTCTGTTGCCAACTTTAGCTGGATTGTTTAGCAGCTGGTATATTAAGCTGTAATAGCAAAAAACAACTCTTTAATACTCAAAAATATGACTTGGACCAACTACCACAGTCACAGCTATTTCTGTGACGGAAAATTTCCTCCCGAAGAACATATCAAGGAAGCAATCAAGCAAGGACTAATAGCATATGGTGTCTCAACCCATTGCCCTGTTCCGTTCCCTTCAACTTGGAATATGAAAATGGACGAAGTCCCACAATATGTAAAAGAAGTAAGAGAGGCTCAGGAAAAATATAAAGACCAAATTCAGGTCTACCTTGGGATGGAAGTAGATTATATCCCAGATGTAGTTGGTTGCAGCAGTGACTTTATCAGGGCAGCAAAACTCGACTATACTGTAGGTTCTATCCATTATGTAGACCAGTTTGATGACGGCAAACATTGGGAAATTGATGGACCTCACAATATTTTTCTGGCAGGGTTGGAACAAATCTTCAATAATAATCCACAAGCAGCAGTAGAACGTTACTTTGAACTCACCCGCAAAATGGTTGAAGAGGACTGTCCTGATGTAGTGGGGCATCTAGACAAAATCAAAATGCAAAGTGAAGATGGAGTCTTGTTCAATGAGCAGCAACAGTGGTACAAAAAAGCCATTGAAGCTACGTTGGAAACGATAGCTTCAGCCAACGTTATTGTTGAAGTAAATACAAGGGGGATATACAAAAAAGCCACTACGACCCCTTATCCTAGCCCGTGGGTTCTGGAAAAAATGTTGGACATGCAAATTCCTATAAGTCTCAATGCTGATTCCCACGTTCCAAATGAAATCACCAAAGAATTTGCTCCTACAGCACAATTATTGGAAGAAATCGGCTTTAAACAAATACACATTCTGTATAATGGGGAATGGCAACCTGTTGCTTTTGACAGAAATGGACTAAAGCCATAACAGAATTTCAGCCGTAAGTAGTAAATACTTTACTCTTTAAATTCCCTTTTGTACATTTGTGCCCGCAAGCCCTAAAAATTGCCCGAAAAAACGCTGTTATCCGTCTTTCGGTATAAGGCTTTCAAACTAAACACAAACGACACATTCAATATTGAAGCAGCCTGCAAGGCGCGACTGTTTCATGGTTTTGGGAAAAGAAGCACTTTCATACCATTCAAAAACTAGGAACTGAAGTATTTTTTCATTCAAAGCTTTTGGACCAAAGTGCCATTTAAATTTAACAGCATGACAGTTTCTACTAACGAAAAATGTCCGTTTCACTCATCAGAAGAAACGCTTCGTGATCAGCGTGAAATCAATGCCATTTCTGAAGTGATTTGTGATACTTTTGATATAATCAGAGAGAAAGAGGTAAGTAAATTCGGCAAAAAGCTGAATATGAATGAAACGGAGATAGAGAAGATAGAAGAAATTACAAAGGCATTCATCAAACAGGTAGCTAACCTGCCCATTCAGCAGTTAGCCCAAAAAGAAGGAGCTGACAAGTATGACGCGATCAAGCAACTTGCAGACCTGTTCCACTTTGATTGCCCATATTTTGAATAACAAAAAAAGCCAGCATCTACCATGCTGGCTTTTTTTGGTCTGTCTGACAAAATGATGGACCGCTGTAAGTCACCTTTTATCTGAGTTCGAATTCTGATGAAATATTACTTTTGTCCTCTACAACGTCTCCACCTCTCGACTTAACTACAGCATCCTTATTCAACACCTCAATTGAGTACTTTCCTGAAGGCAAGTGTGACAGATCATAATGCTTGACCACTCTATTTTTGTTGCGGAAAGTATCCCTGAATATTACTCGGTCATTTTCATTTTTAATCAGCACCAGCACTTTGTTATTTTCAGGTTTTACAAAATGTACCGCTATCTTGTCTCCTCTATGCTTGTAAATTGCAGCATCATAGCTTGATAGTTTACTGTCATTGCTTTTCTTTTTGTCTCCATCTCCTTCGCCTCCATTAAAGGCAAAAGCTCCAGAAATTGACACCAGAAATACCATTACAAAAACGAGAACGGAATTTGACACTAGCTTTTTCATAATTAAATAGTTGGTTTGGGTAAGTGTATTGCGGGCACACCAAACAGCATAATCACTATGCCTACAACACAATTAAATTGACTACTAGAATATTCAGCTTATAGCTGTATTAATTTGACTTTGTGATAATTACAGATTAATCATTCTGATGGACAACTAATCTTTTTCGTTAATCTAATATACGACAGTGATTAGCTGAAATGACAGTTTGGTTGGTGAAATGCAAGATGTGTTCTGTGAATTGCAGAAGTAGCTAGCTGAATAAAAAGTGATTCATTAAAAAATATTCATAAATCAAAAAAAGTAAAGTGGTACTACTCCTTTATACCCAAATGCTTATAATGAAAATACCCGATGTGGACTTTCTCTGAATCTGGGTTTTTCAGGTATTTCTTCAGCGCAAAAGTAGATGACTCAAACGCAATCTCGTCCCAAGGGATTTCATCAAAGTCAAAAAGCTTTACTTCCAAGCTTTCAGAAGTACGTTTGGCAAACTGGTCACTTTCCAGTTCTCCAATAAAATGTAAGTACACCTGATTGAACTGCGGCAAACTGTAAAGTGCATGCAGGCGATCTATTTTTACCTTAGCCTCTGTTTCTTCCCACACTTCCCTAATCGCACCTTCCTCTGCTTTTTCTCCATTTTCCATAAACCCAGCTGGCAAATTCCATAGCCCTAGCCGAGGCTCAATTGCCCTGCGCGCCATCAGTACTTTCCCTTTGTATAGGGGCAGGCACCCCACTACCATTTTTGGGTTCTGGTAATGAATCGTCCCACAGTTTGAGCAGATATGTCTCATAAAAGTATCGTCTGCAGGGATTTCAAACCTAATTTCCTGACTTCCACAGTGGCTACAAAAATTCATAGATGCTCCGTTTGCTATTTTGGTTTCAATAGTTGACCGTTATCAATTCCGTAACAGGCTACCTATTACAACTACCGCTTACTTCGAAAGTTTCCAAGATAATAAATTATGTCCATACCCTAGCCTCTATTTCCCCCTAAAACACCGCTTAAAAGTGCTATCATTTAGAAGCCCTCCTCTATACTTTTATAATTTTTTTTTCATTAAGTTGCATCCTTGAACGAAATCTAATGGTTGGTTTTAGATTTTTTCGATTCAACCCAACACTATCTGTGGTGCTTACAGCCCATTCATGTAACTGAAATTCACGGCTTTACAGCCAATTGAACTACAAACGCTTAGAGTAATGGCAAAAAACGTAATCAGAAAAGAAGACGCACTTGAATACCACGAATATGACGTACCAGGTAAAATCGGTGTAATTCCTACTAAAAACACACAATCCCAACGTGACTTGGCATTGGCTTATTCACCAGGTGTTGCCTATCCATGTCTTGAAATTGCTGAGAACAAAGAAGACGTTTATAAATACACTACAAAAGGTAACCTTGTTGCCGTAATCTCAAATGGTACTGCCGTTTTGGGGT
Organism: Limibacter armeniacum; assembly: GCF_036880985.1. Taxonomy (NCBI): domain Bacteria; kingdom Pseudomonadati; phylum Bacteroidota; class Cytophagia; order Cytophagales; family Flammeovirgaceae; genus Limibacter; species Limibacter armeniacum. The sequence continues at coordinate 1,791,073 of NZ_JBAJNO010000008.1, read as the reverse complement.
TGGGTAATATCGGTCCTGAGGCTTCAAAGCCTGTTATGGAAGGTAAAGGGGTACTTTTCAAAATCTTTGCTGGCATTGATGTTTTTGACATCGAGATTGACAGCACGGATGTAGATGAATTCTGCCGAATCGTAAAGTCAATGGAACCTACTTTCGGCGGTATCAACCTTGAAGATATCAAAGCTCCAGACTGTTTTGAGATCGAAACAAGACTTAAGAAAGAAATGAACATCCCTGTGATGCATGATGACCAGCACGGTACTGCCATCATCTCAGGAGCTGCCCTACTGAATGCCTTGGAAGTAAAAGGCAAGAAAGCAGGTGAAGTAAGAGTGGTTGTTTCTGGTGCTGGTGCATCAGCTATCTCTTGTATCAAGATTTTTGTAGAGCTGGGCGTAAGCAAAGAAAACATCATCGTGTGTGACAGCCGTGGTGTCATCAGGTCTGACCGTGAAGGCCTTACTGGCAGCAAAAAAGAGTTTGCTACTGACGTAGATGTTCATACGCTTGAAGAGGCGATGCACGATGCAGATGTATTCCTAGGACTTTCAATGGGTAATGTAGTGTCTCCTGAAATGCTGAAGAGCATGGCAGCTGACCCTATCGTTTTTGCATTGGCAAACCCTGACCCTGAGATTGCTTATGAGCTTGCGATGGATACACGTGATGACTTGATTATGGCGACTGGTCGTTCTGACCATCCTAACCAAGTGAATAACGTATTGGGCTTCCCATTCATCTTTAGAGGTGCGCTTGACGTAAGAGCAACTGAAATTAACGAGGAAATGAAACTGGCAGCAGTAAAGGCTATTGCAGACCTTGCTAAACAGCCAGTTCCAGATGCTGTAATGAAGGCTTACAACTTGCAAACGTTGAACTTCGGCAGCGAATATATTATCCCAAAACCATTGGACCCTCGATTGCTGACAACTGTAGCCCCTGCTGTAGCAAAAGCTGCTATTGACACAGGTGTTGCTAAGTTTACAATCGACGATTGGGATGAGTACAAGAATGAGTTGCAGAAACGCATGGGTAATGAGGACAATACCATGCGTCGTATGAACAACAAGGCAAAAATCAGCCGTAAACGTATGGTCTTTGCTGAAGCTGATGATCCTAAAGTACTGAAAGCGGTACGTATCGCTAAGGATGAGGGAATCATCGAGCCAATCCTTTTGGGTAGCCGTACAAGGGTAAATGCAATGATCGATGCCTTAGAACTAGACTCTCTGAAGGATGTTACGATCATCAATCCTCGTTCAGACGAGAGCAGGATATCCGTGCAAGATATGCAGACCTTCTTTACCAAAAGCGTCAGCGTAAAGGCATTACTTTCCTTGAGGCACAGGACTTGATGAACAAGCGTAACTACTTTGCTGCCATGATGGTAGAGCAAGGAGAAGCAGACGCAATGATCTCAGGTGTAACACGTGACTATGCTCAGACAATCTCCCCTGCCCTGCAAATCATCGGGTCAAGAGAAGGCTTGGTTGCCAGCATGTACATGATGCTAACAAAGAAAGGACCTCTGTTCTTTGCTGACACAACCATCAACTTTGATCCAACTGCTGAAGAGCTGGCCCACATCACTGAAATGGTGGTAAGAGCAGTGAAAGAGGACTTTGACTTGGAACCTAAAGTAGCATTGCTGTCTCACAGTAACTTCGGTTCTTCAAAGCACCCTGACTCTGTGAAGATGATTCAGACATTGAAACTACTGAAAGAAAAGCACCCTGACTTAACTGTAGATGGTGATATTCAGGCTAACTTCGCAGTTAATACTAAGTCATTGAAAGAGAACTTCCCATTCTCTGAACTGGCTGAAGATGGTGCTAACGTGTTCATCTTCCCTAACCTGACTTCAGCAAACATTGCTTATAAACTGATTCAGGAAATGGGTGAAATTGAGGCTGTAGGACCAATCATGCTAGGTATGAACAAAGCTGTTCATATTCTTCAGCTAGGTTCTGAAGAGCGTGAAATCCTGAATATGATTGCGCTTGCCAACGTTGATGCGCAGCGTTACGATCAGTAATTTTATTTTGTGGCGAAAGTCACCGATATATTTCAAACCCCAATGCATTTTATATGTATTGGGGTTTGTTTTTTTGTGATAATACCAGAACATGCATGTAAAAAGCTTCATTTTTTAATATAAAAAACTTACATTTTGCAATTAAAACATTGTTACAACAACATAATCAGCCTTGCTGACTTTTAACTCTGAATAGATTCAGCATTGACATGAGAATAAAAGCTAAAAACTATTTACTATCTGCTGCATTTATCTTTTTACTATCTTTTTACCTACATGCTCAATCCAATGCCCCTTATCAGGCTCTTTTTGAAAAAGGACTGAAACTCAAAAAAGATAAGAAATATGAAACAGCCTACGACCTTTTTGTCAGCAATCTCCATTTGCTCGACCAAAAAGACAGCCTTTATATTGACTTTATCTTACAAGCGGGTAGTACCTCCGAAAAGCTAAAACAGTTTGAGACAGCAAAGGCTCATTACTATGATATACTAGCGAAGGAACAAACCCACCAAGTCACTGCTTATGACAAAGCAACAGTTTATCGCTTTTTGGGAAGAGTATATCACACTGACACACCGGTGGTTTATGACAGCGCCTACCACTATTTTGATCTGGCTTTATCAGCATATAAAAAGCTAAATGACTACAATCAGATGAGTGTCTGCATATACTCTAAAGGATATATTCACAGGGACAGAAAAGAAATCATTCCCACTATCGAATGTTATGAAGCGTATTTACAGTTAGCTCAAAACCACACCCTCTCTCCTGATTACTCAAATTACTTTACCATCCAACTGATTAAACTCTACCTTAACTCATACAATTACAAGAAAGCAACAGACCTGTGTAAGACATTTTTAGAGTCCCATGACTTAAACAAGCTCTCAACATCTGAATATTTCAGAGTGAATGATCTACTTGCGACTAGTTTTGCCAAACAAAACCAAGTTGAAGAAGCCCTCCTACTAATAGATGCCAATAGCAAATACGCTGACAAGCATATAAAAGCCCCTCAACAAAGAACTCTTATCTCAGGGTATTACCATTTCTTGAAGGGAAAATTTCTTCTTATGAATATGAATGGAAGCGGAGTCGCATCAATGAAAGAAGCCAAAACACTTTTCGCACAATGTAAAGAAACCAAATACCTATTCGCACTCTACTTCCGTCAGGCAGTTTATTACAATGCCATTGAAGATTATCCAAAAGCATTGCAACTGTATCAGGTTGCCAAAGAATACTATACAGAACCTCAGAATATCGATTACTCCCCATCCATTAAACTGCTAGAAGCCAGCCTTGAGAGAGCTGGTGCCTTACAAGGAAAATCGACTGAGGAAATTACCGTAAAACTAAAAGAGGTGATACGTTTAGGGTATCTCTATCAAGATCTGGAGACCACAATTAGTGCGCTTACTTTTTTGAATAAAATATTTGAAGAAGAGGGAATATATAATGAAGCCCTGACATACAGCAAGCAGTTAATGGCGCTTAAAGACTCTATCCAGACCCAAAAAGAATACTATCAAAAAGCCAATATTGGTGAAAACCATCTATCGAAAATGATAGTCTCCGAACTGGAACAGATCAAGCTCAAACACCTGCAATTGCAATGGCTGGTTATAAGCAGTTCACTGGTTGCTTTGCTGATAATACTGGTTGCATTCTTACTGCTCAAGAAATCAAAAAGGGACTTGAGACAGAGTCAAAAGACACAACATATGACCTATGAGCGGTTACACTTCTTCCAGAACTGCCTCTCAAATATCCGTACACAACTTGCAGATCAGCAAACCTCATCCCCTGACGAAATCCTGAGGTCATTTAAGGAAGTTGAAGACAGCATCCTTCAGACTCAGTTGGTTCACAAAGAAGTATCCATGATCAGAAATGAAGGACCTCACCTTTACAATGTGCAGTGTTCCCTTTCCAAGGTTGCAAATTCACTGAACCAGATTTTTGACAATCGCCTCAACTTAGAGATGAATATTGCCTCTGTTTACCACAGCACTGACGAAGTTGAAGCAATTATCTGCTTTGCAATTGAGGCTTTGGTCAACACATTGAAACACAACCCAAATCAGGTGGTATCTGTCACGATATCACTAATGCCAATTAAGCAGCACTTTGCTTGTCTTGAGGTCACAGACAATGGAAAAGGGTTCAGCAATAAGTCTGATATCCCTTATGTCTTGAGTTTGATTGCTACTCACTTGAAAGGTAAGTTATCTGTAGGCAGCACAGCCAATGGAGCAACCGTCTCTCTAATCTATCGGTTGACCAACAAGCAAAAGCCAATACTTTCCAGTATTGAAAAACTGATACATGCTTAAAATCAGAATTAAGCCAAGTATTTTTTCAGATACCCTCTACTCCTTTCCTCATTTAGCAACGTGGAAAAATTCTTCTTTCTCAATTCTTAGAATATTTATTTACTTTATGGGCAAATTGCTAAAACACTAACGCCTCAACCAATAGATTGAAAGATTACTATTTACTAAAACCAATTATTGATTTATGATAAAAGAAAACGACTTAGAGTCCTTTTCAGTGGCAAAACTTAAAGCCAATGACCGGAAAGAGTGGGAAAGACTCTACCTTCAGTACAGGTCTTTGGTTATCAGGATTGTCAGGAAAAAAGGAGGTACAGAAGAAGATGGCATAGAGCTTTACCATAGTCAGGTAATGCCCATCCTAAAAAACAACCTTGAGCAAGGTAAAATAGCTGAAGACACCAATTTTGGCGCTTATATCAATACCATTACACACAGAAGGTGGAGCACGGAAGCTGTGAAGTTGCAGAAAGCCCCTAAAGCAATGGCTCCTGAAGAATTACCGATTCATCACCTTGAGGAAAGTGATGAAAGTACTGAACTGGAAGAGAGCCTTTTACAAGTAGAAAGCGCACTTGAAAAAATGGATTCTCCCTGCCAACAGTTAATCAAAGCGAGATATTTTGAAGGAAAAAGGGATAAGGAATTGGCAGACACTTTGAACAAGAAGCCAAACGCTATCGCCAATCAGCGGAAACGTTGTATGGACAAACTGAAAAAAATGATCATTGAAAACATTTAAGATATGAACGAGACAATTACGCAGTACCTCAATGACCAGTTATCCCCTTCTGAAAAAATCGCTTTTGAAAAACAGCTCGAAGATGATGCTGACCTCAGAAAGGAAGTCGAAGCTCAAAAACATATCATGAAATGGACTTCTTTCAAAGACGATCAGGCATCTTTCCTTTCAATAGAGAAAAACCTGTCTACCACAAAAGAGCAAGAGGTGACTCCAACAAAGTCAATCTCTATGTGGAATTACAGGTATAGCTTGGGTGCTACGGCGGCGGCAATACTGCTGCTTATCGGCTATTTTTCCTTTACTCAGCAAGACAATATTCAAGGGTTTGAATCCAGTATGGTTGCTTCATATTCAATTGAAGCCAAGAACCTCAATACTGAGTTGGGTTTAGCCAAAAGTGCCTCCAATGAATTTACAGTTACGATTTACTCATCAAACAACAAGGAAGTTCATTATACCCTTTCCTCCCATAAATTGACATTATATACAGCCTCTGCTTTAGAAATCAAGAAAGAGGACATACATATAGAAGTGGACGAGACAGCTGAAACACCTGTATTACTTAAACTGAGTGGAAAACAATTCCTGCTGCCATATACAGGAGAAACTCCCCAGCCTATTAATAGAGCTGATTAATTGCGCAAACTCCTCCAAACACCAATTTTGATATGAAAGTACAACTGCTTGTATTTTTTGGTTTACTCTCACTCAGCAGAGGATTTTCACAGGATTTAGCTCCTAGCTCTTACAAATACAAAACTGCAAAACAGGTCATCCAAAAGGTTGCCAGGGCACATAACCTTTTGATACCTGCACCTGAGTTGACAATTAGAAGGACGACTGAGCGAATTGCTTATTATGCTGATAGCAATACTTCCGGTAGAATTATCTTGGAGGAAAAGGCATATGACATCTGTATGACATTCGGGGTAGATTCCATCAATGCATTGGCTTGTATTCTATCTCATGAAATGGGGCATTACTACCAGAAAAAAGGAGGTGGATACCATTTTGCTGAGAACACATCAGATGAATACAACGCTAATAGCAAACTTGAGGAGGAAGCTGACCGCTTTGCTGTTTATTATGGCTTATTGGCAGGATACCCGACACACAGGCTTTACCCTGCCGTTCTGAAGGCTGTATACAGTGCTTACGGACTCTCACCACACCAAAAGGGATATCCTACCCTCGCAGCTCGAATAGCTACTGCTGAAAAGGCGCAACAGGAAGTGGCTAAATATGCCAAAGTCTTTGAGGCAGGAAAATGGCTGTTTGTTTCAGAAAAAAGTCAGGAGTCTATCACCTGCTTTGAGATGCTACAGCAGAAGTTCCCTTTAAAGGAAGTTCACAACAACCTTGGTGTATTGAAACTGAAATCCCTTTTTGATGAAGGACAGGCTCCCAATGACTTTGTCTATCCACTGAGTTTTGATATGTTCAATGCGTTTGCTTCTTCAATCCAACAGCCAACAAGCTTGAACAGAGGTATTACACCAAGGCAAAGGGAAGAGATCATTCAGCACTTCACCAATGCCATTAGCCTTGACCCTCTGTATGCTACTGCTTATATCAATCTCACTTGTGCATATTGCTATTTTGGGGATTACGATAATGCCTGCGGAAAGATAAATGAACTGGAAAAGTTACTAAAGCAATTTGACTTGCCACTTCCTGATGACGCCCTACTGATAAGAGGCATCAGTAGAGCCAAAAGTGGAAACATCAAAAAAGCAATCACCAATTTTGACCTGATACGCTCCAACGATGCGATTTACACACTAAACAGGAAAATTTTGGAAGAGGAAAGTTTTCTACATCAGTATTCACAGGAACTAAAGCAGCTTATAGAAAGCCTTTTTCAGACAACTCCAAACACAACTACCTCCTCTCCTGACGTCGAGACGTTGTTAGCGATTGTCAAGTCAACCTCAAGAGGCAATTCAAATGACAGCCTAAAAGTGGATTTACCCAACAGGCATTACCTGACTTTTAAAGCAAAAAATAGAGGGACACAAACAGTCAATTACCATAAAGGCTTTGAGCAAAAAAACAGGCAACTGATCATCAAGGAAGCCAGTCAACTCCCCAGCTTGTTAGAGCTTAGTCGAACACAGTTAATCGCTACTTTCGGACAACCCCAAAATAAACTTAGGGTCAACGGAATGGAGTATTGGTATTACAAAACCTATAAGATGGCAGTACTGCTAAAAGAAGACAAGTCTATTCAATGGTGCAGTGAATCTGTCTATTAAAAAATGCTCCAGTTTGAACTATCCAAACTGGAGCATTTTTTATTACTGTGGATTCTCCATTTGCTATAGAAACTCCATCCTTGAGACTACCTCATTCCTGTAAAACTTACCTATCGGTATTGGAAAGTGCTCACCGGCAGGGCTTTCCAATACAAGCTCTGAAGTCCCAACCCCTCTCACGTAGTTCCAGTTTACACAATAGCTTCTGTGAACCCGCAACAGGTCTGGATGGTTGTTTAACTTGTTCAGAATCTGGCTTAGGTTATAGGACACGAGCACTTTTTCTCCATTTTTACTCAAAGTCAATTCACTATATGCCCTTTCAGCCCTGATAAGAAGAATATCCTCTATTGATACTTTCTTGGCATAGGCTTCAGAGTTACTCTTAATAAAAAATGTAGAAACCCTCTCAATGATATTTTGAGGTTTTGTACTGTGATACAGTTCAAGGGAAAGTGCCAATCCTACTTCCAACTCTTTATCAGAAACTGGCTTGATCAAATACTGGAATGGCAATGTTGTCTTTGCTTTCTGAATCGTTAGGCTATCAACAAAAGAAGTCAGGTATATGACAGCAAAATTGTATTGGTTCTGTAACATCCTCACCGTATCAATCCCACTGATATCTCCTTCCCCAAGTTGAATATCCGAGATCATAGCCGAAGGGATGTGTTCTCGGAATAGTGAAATTGCCATTTTACTGTCAGTTGCTTCGATTACATCATAGCCTAGTTGTCTTACTTTCTCAGCTAAATTGTTCAATAGTTTAATATCGTCCTCAAGTATTAGCACACACTCTTTGGACTCTAAATGGTCGTCTTTAGCGCTTGTCATCAGGTTAGTAATTAGTTTAGTTTTTAACTATAGTTTTCACATGTCGTTCTCTAAAAATAGTACAAATGTGGAGAGACACAAAAAAACATCAGACTTTCAGATGTTTTCTTCACCTTAAGCCTGATGTCTACTAAAGTCCTTCTATCATTAAGAAAACCTTATTAAGGTCAACCTAACAGAAGTATTTTAATTCTTAACAGATTCCTCTATTTAAGAGGTTGTTACGAATTTTCGCTCTACATAACAAAGGGCAATAAATTAGGTCTCAATTCTTGAATCAAGAATTGTAACGTTTTATTGAACACACTTAAAAGTAGGCGATAGTGATTTTAATTCTATAAATAATTCACGAAGCGGTAATTAGTTTTTACAAACAGACACTATTATTTTATGAAGAAAACACCTGCAGACTAATCCCTAATCGGCGTATTCATATAACATTCAATAAAAGGGTGTATATTCAACTATTCGCATTCCCCAAACCCTATCCCAGCCCCCTTATGAACACTCCTGAATTTGAACTTACCAGCCATAAGCATATAGATGAACTGCTTCCCATGATGAAAGATTTTTATGAGATTGATGGATACCCGTTTGATGAAGCTCAAATGAGGAAAGCACTCGGAGAGTTTTTCAGCCTTCATTATTTTGGTCGAATCTGGCTGATCAAGTTAAATAGCAAGGTTGCTGGCTATATGATCTTGACGATCAGCTTTAGTTTTGAGTTTGGAGGCAAAGATGCTTTTTTGGATGAACTCTATATCAAACAAAGTTTTAGAGGAAAGGGAATTGGTAATCATGCCATCGCTCACCTTACCAAGGAAGCGACTTCATTGGGCATCCATACGCTTCATCTTGAAGTAGAAAAACACAACAGGGCTATATCACTTTATAAAAAATGGGGCTTCAAAGAGCACAACCGTTTTCTGATGAGTAAAAAAATCTAGGATAGCTTGATTGAGATATATTAACACCTTCTTATTTTTATTATATTGATCATCAGATTAACAACAGATTTACCCATATTTTCTAAGATTAATTGAGCCTAAAGAATTTTTTCACTTCATGCTTACAATACTTAAACAACGGTTGAATTCTAATTCAGATTTAACTTTTGAAGAAAACCGTCTTTACAGAATACTGAACTTTATTCTAGTCGCTATCATTGGCTATACCTTACTAGTCACGATTTTCTTTCTGATCCAGACTGAATGGATATTTGCTGGAGTGGCACTTACTGAAGGACTCTTATTTTCCCTATTTCTGGTCTTGCATATCAAGGGTAAACTTGTAGCAGCACGGTTAGGCACCTTCTTTTTAGCTTTATTATCCAAGATTATTATCTGCTGGATTCATGGACCCAATGCAGGTTTACACTTGCTTTTTTTGGCAATGGTCTGTAATCCTGTCCTCTTTTTTGACAAACAAACCCAGCACTATTTTCTGGCAGGAATGGCTGTCATTGCCATGATGATAACCGTTGCCGGCTTCAAGTATTTTGAACCAATATTGCCTCCCCCTCCATTTCACTTCCCTTATTACTGGTCCATTTTCCTAACTGCTGTTTTCTGCTTCCTGACTGTTCAGATATTCAAAAAGAACCACCTCGAGTATGAGGCAAAGCTAAAAGAAGCCAATGCAATCCAAACAAGTAGTATTACCTATGCGCAACAAATCCAGAAAGCCCTTATTGGCAATGACAGAAGAATTGAGGATGCGTTTGAAGAAGCTTTTGTACTTAACCAGCCTAAGGACATTGTAAGTGGTGATTTTTACTGGTACAACCGTATTGGCAATCATCAGATACTGGTGGTTGGAGACTGTACAGGACACGGTGTCCCTGCTGCCTTTCTTACGGTATTGGGCATTCAATTACTGAATGAAATCGTACTGGCTAAAGGAATTGTATCTCCGTCACGAATTCTTAGTGAAATGGACAAGGGGATGCTAAAAAGCTTTGAGTACAAAGACAATAAAGACTTGGGTGGCGGAATGGATTTGGCGATTGTCGTGATCAACGAAAATAATCAAAGTTTAAGATTTGCAGGGGCTCGCAGACCACTTTATTACATTAGGAATAAACAGTTTTTTGAAATCAAGCCAACCAGGAGAGGTATCAGGGAATTGGATTTAGGAAGAGAAAAGCCATTTGAAGAAACCAAGGTCAACACCAAGCAAGGTGACCTGTATTACCTTTTTTCAGATGGGTTTCAGGATCAGTTTGGAGGAAAAAATGATCGTAAGTTTATGAAACACCGCTTCAAGACTATGCTCCACTATTGCAGTGTTCATTCACTTTGCAAGCAAAAAGACATAATGAAAGATGAGTTCGATACCTGGAAGGGCGATCAGGAACAGACAGATGATGTGTTGGTTATTGGTATAAAGGTATGAAAAAGGAAGCCGACCTATGTTCAACTTCCTTTATATATGTAATCAGATTCTCATCTCAATTCCTTCCTTTTTCAGGTAAGCTTTAAGTTCCGGAATACCGATTTCCTTAAAGTGGAATATACTGGCAGCCAAAGCGGCATCAGCATCATTGTTCATAAAAACATCCTTGAAATGCTCCATTGTACCTGCACCACCTGATGCAATTACTGGAATATTCAATGACTTTGACAACTGACCTGTCAACTCAATAGCAAAACCATTTTTGGTACCATCATGATCCATTGATGTCAGCAGTATTTCGCCTGCACCCCTCTCTTGCACTTCATGCGCCCAAGGAATTGTTCTCAGCTCAGTTGCTTCTCGTCCTCCTTTTACGTGTACAATATGTTCACCATCCACATACCTTGTGTCAATGGCTACTACTACGCACTGTGAACCAAACTCACGTGCCAGTTCGTTAATCAGCTCAGGTCTTTTGACAGCCGATGAATTGATAGACACCTTATCCGCTCCAGCCTTTAGTAAGGCAGACACATCTTCAACAGTACTGATACCACCTCCTACTGTAAATGGTATATTGATTTGGCTTGCCACTTTCTTAACAAGCTCTACCAGCGTTTTTCTCTTCTCCACCGTTGCCGTGATATCCAAGAAAACAAGTTCATCAGCACCTTCTCTGCTGTATATTTCTGCTAGCTCGACTGGATCACCGGCATCCCTCAACTCCAAAAAGTTAACCCCTTTTACAGTCTTGCCATCTTTTATATCCAGACAAGGTATAATTCTCTTTGTCAGCATAATTCTTTCAATTTTTCTCGTGCAGCAAATTATTTTTACTTAAAGCTAGCCAGCTGATCCAAAGTTATCCGTCCTTCGTAAAAGGCTTTACCAACCACTACCGAATAGATACCTGCCTCATTCAGTTCCTCCAGATCTCTCATTCCAGATACACCACCACTCGCAATAAGCTTTAAGTCAGGGAAACGTTGCTGAATCGTTTTGTACAACTCTACTGCTGGTCCCTGCAACATACCATCACGGCTAATATCAGTACACAAAACGGATGTAACTCCTTTTGATACATACTCTTCTATAAATTGTAGCAGATCGACTGAAGATGTTTCCTGCCAACCGCTTACAGCTACTTTGCCATCTTTAGCATCTGCTGCCAGAATAATGGTATCACCACCATACTTCTGTACCCAACCTTCAAACACATCACGCTGTTTCACGGCTATGCTTCCACAAGTGACCATCGCAGCACCATTGTCAAAGGCTTTTTGCAAGTCAGTTTCAGACTGGATTCCACCTCCAAAGTCTACAACCATATTGGTTTGCTGCGTAATTGCCTTCAAGACATGTGTATTGACTACTGTCTTCTGTTTTGCACCGTCAAGATCTACCAAGTGCAAGCGCTTAATACCAGCATCTTCAAACATTTTGGCAACCTCTACAGGGTCATCATTATAAACAGTCTTGTTTTTATAATCGCCTTGTGTCAGGCGAACACATTTGCCATCTATCAGGTCAATGGCAGGTATGATATCAATCAAGGTATTTCAGGTTATTTGGTAAGACATTAAATTTCCAAAAAGTTGCGGAGGATTTGCTCTCCTACTTCACTGCTCTTTTCAGGGTGAAACTGTACTGCATAAAAGTTGTCACGATGCAAAGAAGCACTGAATGGCACAGCATAATCCGTTTGAGCTGCTGTATATTCGTTCAATACAGCATAATAACTATGGACAAAGTACACATAGCTCTCTGTATCCAATCCCTTGAACAACGGCTCTTTCAAATGGGTAATCTTGTTCCATCCCATTTGAGGCACTTTCACATTTTCCTGATGTGGAAAACGCTGTACAGGAACATCAAAGATGCCCAAGCACTCCGTATCATTCTCCTCAGAATGCTTACACATTAACTGCAATCCCAGACAGATGCCCAATACCGGTTGCTTCAACGCAGGAATCACCTTATCCAACCCACGTTCCTTTAAGTAACGCATTGCGGTACTTGCCTCACCAACACCAGGGAAAATCACCTTGTCTGCCTTGTTTAGTTCTTCCGGATCGTCTGTTACGATCGGGTCTACGCCTAACCTATTTAGCGCATAAATTACTGACTGTATGTTGCCAGCATTGTACTTTACAATTGCGACTTTCATTTAGCTAAAAACGACATGTAAAAATAAATAGGAACACGCTTCAGTACGTGTTCCACAAGTGTATTCTCAATAAAGTCTTTTCAGGTTACGCACCTAATCCAGTTTCCGCACTTTCAAGGAGGTACCCGTTTGGGCTATTACCTCCACTTTGTCTCCCTTTTCTATATAATCACCTCTTGTAAAGGCATCCTTTATCTCTCCATTCAGTTCTATTTTGCCTGAAGGTCGTAGTACAGTATAGGCTGTTCCAATTCTTCCTACAAAATCTTCAATATTGGACGTAGAAGTATAACCTTCTTCCCTGCTTAATGTTTCCTGCAAGGCTACTCTTTTGAAGGCACTCAAATATGGCAATCTAGCCCCTAGAATTACCAAACCTACAATTGAAAACAAAAATCCTGCGGTTGTGACAGTTAAGGCTTCCACAATTCGTCCTTCTGAAACGAAAGTAAAATCAAATTTATCGTTATTTAGCATGACCAACACCAAACCTCCCAACATACAGGCAATCCCTAAAATACCAGCCACACCAAACCCCGGAATCACAAATATCTCCAAAGCCAACAAGAGGATACCAACTGCAAACAGAATGATCTCCCAATTTTCTGCCAATCCATTTAAATAGTATGGTGTAAAATATAGGAGAGCTGCTATAATAGCTGCAGCCAAAGGAAAACCAATACCAGGAGATTGTAACTCAAAATAAATACCTCCCATGATCACCAGTATCAAGATACCGCTAACCATCGGATTGAGGAAGAACGCAATCACTTGTTCACTGATCGAAGGTTCGTATTTGACTACCTGATACTCTTCTACGCCCAATCGCTCCATGATTTCCGAAATTGAATTGACGGTTGCTTCGCAATAACCATGTGCCATTGCTTCAGAAGCTGTGAAAGTAAGCACTTTCCCTGCTTCAGAAATCCCTTCCACTTCCAAAGACTCGTCAACCATTGCTTCTGCAATCCTAGGATCCCTCCCGTTGTCTTCTGCGGTAGAGCGCATCGTTGAGCGCATATAAGACTGATACTTATCAGGCATCGCCTGACCATCTGTTCCATTGACTACAGTTGCAGCGCCGATACTTGCCCCAGAAGCCATATAAATACTGTCACAGGCAATAGAGATCAAAGCTCCAGCTGAGGCTGCATCTTTATTAATAAAAGAGTAAACGGGCTTTTCAAAATCCATCAACATCGACCTGATCTTATCCGCATCATATACAGCACCTCCATAGGTATCCATATCTATGATCACCATATCAGCATGCTGACTTCTAGCTTCTTCCAATGCCAACTCAACGTAACGGCTCATCCTAGGGTCTATCTGATCCCGAATTTCCAACACCATTACGACACTTTCCTGTCCCAAGGCAGTCAATGAGAAAATCAGTAAAAATGCACTCAGTATATACTTCAATTTTTCCATATCAGTGTTTCAGTTTAAAAAGTTTGGCAATCAAATCAGTAGAAGAAAACCTTCAATTTTGGACCAAACCGATGATCAACCAGTCACTTTGACCAGATAAGCAATGTGTGTTATAAATTTCACAATATTTTAATTGGATAACAATCTAAATTAGAGAAAGTGTAAGCTTTTCTTATCAGAATAGTCCAAAACACAAGTCCACAAAAGGAAACAGCAGCCATTCATCAAGGGAGTGATGAAGGACTGCTGCCCCAATTTCTTTTATTCAATTCTAGTTTTCCATTACAGATTTAAAAGCATCCAATGCTCTTTGTCGGGCTTCTTTATGCTCAACGATCGGTTCGGGGTACTTACCTGTACCAAACTCAGGTACCCACTTTTTGATATATGCTTCCTGCTTATCAAACTTATCTTGCTGGGAATATGGGTTGAAAATCCTAAAGTATGGCTGTGCATCCGTACCTGTACTTGCTGCCCACTGCCAACCGCCATTATTAGCAGACAGGTCATAATCCAACAGTTTGCGAGCGAAATATGCCTCGCCCCATCGCCAATCAATCAGAAGGTGTTTTGTCAGGAAACTAGCTGTAATCATTCTGACGCGGTTATGCATATAGCCTGTCTCGTTGAGCTGTCTCATTCCTGCATCCACAATCGGGTAACCTGTCTTGCCTTCACACCATGCCTCAAACTCTTTTTCATTGTTTCGCCAATTCAAAGCATCATATTTACTATGAAAGTTTTCTGTAACCACTTTCGGAAAGTGGTGCAAGATCATCATGTAGAAGTCACGCCAAATCAACTCATTGAGGAAGGTATCGCTTTTACCAATGGTCTGCCTCGCTAACTGACGAATACTAATTGTGCCAAACCTCAGGTGAATACTCAGCCTTGAAGTCCCGTCTACTGCCGGATAGTCTCGGTTCTCCTTGTATTCCTCCAAGGTTTCAGTATCAACCGTTCTTGATGGAAACCTCATTTTGACAGGCTCAAACCCCATATCCTCTAATGAAATCAATGAAAGTGGTTTGGTCTGGAAATAATTGTCAGCATATTTCTCTACTGGATAGCTTTTCACATAGAAATCGGACTTTTCTACATTCAGCTTTTCTTTCCACTTTCGGCTATATGGCGTAAACACAACATAAGGATCTCCATCGTCTTTCAAAACCTCATCCATCTCGAAGATACATTGATCCTTGAATGTCTTGAATGGGATTTCTTCGGATGAAAGGTATTCTCCAATTGTGGCATCACGTTCCTTGGCATAAGGTTCATAATCACGATTGGTAAAAACGGCTTTTACGTCGTACTCATTCAGCACTTCAGCCCAAACATCAGCAGGTTTCCCATACTTGACCAAAAGAGAGCTTCCCTCCTTTTCCAATTTCGCCTTTATCCTTTCAACCTCCTGATGGATAAAGGTCAATCGCTTATCATCCTTATCTTCCAGATTATCCAGAATCTCTTTATCAAATATAAAAAGAGGCAAAACAGGATGCTCTCCTTTCAAAGCATGATACAATCCGGCATTATCTTCCAGTCTTAAGTCTCTTCTGAACCAAAAAACGGATACACTCATTTTCAATTGATCTTAGTTCCAATAAATATTACAATGGTTTAAGTGAGGACATTCCTCCATCCAGTGCCAGTACTTGTCCACTCATCCATGAAGCATCATCACTTAGCAGAAACATAGCCGTTGCAGCCAGTTCTTCTGGTTTACCAACCCTTCCAAGTGGGTGGCGTTTATCAGAAGCAGCTCTTTTTTCTTCTGAAGAAAGTAGCTTTGCAGCAAGTGGTGTATCCACCAAAGAGGGGGCAATAGCATTGAAGCGAATACTACTCCCTGCAAATTCAGCTGCCAACGAACGTACAAGCCCTTCTATTGCCCCTTTTGCTGCCGCAATACTGGCGTGGTAGTTCATACCTGTCTGTACTGCCACAGTACTAAACAACACGACACTACTACTCCCTGCCTGCTTCAGTCTACTTAAAGTATGTTGTATCACCTCTACGGCTCCCAATACATTTATCCTGTAATCGGCTAAAAAATCCTCTGCTTTCAGTCTAGCAAACGGTTTCAGATTAATACTTCCCGGACAATAAACCACTCCATGAAGCTCATTAGGCAAGCTGCTGAAAGTTTCTTCAGATATTTCATCCGTTACGTCAAGCTGAACAAATTCAGCATATAAGTCCTTAGGCTTACTCCTTGACGCTGTGAACACTGTCGCTCCAGAAGCTTCCAGCCCTTTTGCCAATTGGTAGCCAATACCTGAGCTAGCCCCTACTACCAGAATATTTTTACCGTTGAAATTCATACTAAGCAGCAGTTATTTTATAGTTTTAATCGTTATTTAGAATACCACTTTCAGTCTGCATACTTTTTCAGCTTGAAAGCATTTTATAGTCACAACTCATTGATAAATTTTATTGTTCACACATTGATATAATAAATATGGTTCGCATTGTTTTGCTGCTGGTTATCGCCAACTTATGCACTTTTAACTTATCAGCTCAAGACTATTCACTGATCATTTTCAAGGATAAAAAAGGCAGTGAATCTCTTTCTCCTTCTGATTTTCTTACGCAGGAAGCTATTAGCAGAAGAAACAATCAAGGAATTGAATTGGATAGCTCCGACTTTCCTGTCAGTCAGGAATATGTATCCGCCATTCAGAATGAAGATGTAAATGTCTTACTTACTTCTAAATGGCTAAATGCTGTTTTGGTGGAGGGCTCTCCTTCTGAACTCACAGCACTAATCGATCTCCCTTTCGTTAGTGAGATTACAAATATGCAGGACAGTGCCGAGCCTTTTAATCCAGAGCTTACCACACAAGCGGTAATGGCAGACTCGGCGCTATTGGGAAACAGTTTTACCCAAAATCACCTGATTGGCATAGATCAAATGCTGGCAGATGGTTATACAGGAAATGGGATTACCGTTGCGGTATTTGACAATGGTTTCCTGAATATGGATCAACTTGATTTCTTTCAGCACATTGATATAAAAGGCACTTTTGACATTGTAGATAATGAAACTGATGTTTTTGACAATGGTGGACATGGCTTAAATGTGCTTTCATTGATGGGGTCATATAAAGAAGGTGTTATGGTTGGTGGGGCATACAACGCCTCTTATTACTTGTTCCGCACAGAAGCTGATGCCATTGAAAGGAGGATTGAAGAAATCTACTGGCTTAAAGCAGCTGAAATGGCTGACAGCTTAGGGGTTGATATCATTAACTCATCTTTAGGCTATAACCAATTTGACAATTCGGCTGAGGATTATGAGCAAAGTGAGCTTAATGGAACAACTGCTTGGATATCGGTAGCTGCTAACTATGCCGCCAGTAAAGGAATGCTGGTAGTATCTGCTGCCGGAAATGAAGGGGCCAATTCTTGGGGAAAAGTGACTTTCCCTGCTGACTCTCCATTTGTTATGGCTGTAGGTTCGGTAAGCAGCAACGGTCAAAAAGCTTCCTCAAGTTCTATTGGACCAACAGCCGATGATCGCATCAAACCAGATATTGCTGCTATGGGAGCAGGTGTAACGATTGTCAACCCCAGTGGAGAACTGCGTACCAGCAGCGGTACTTCCTTTGCGTCTCCTTTGTTGGCAGCACTTGCTGCAGGTCTCTGGGAACAGTTCCCTGAGCTGACCAACTTTGAGTTGATGGATAAAATCAAAAGTTCAGGATCGATGTCATCTGCTCCTGACAATCAGTTAGGCTATGGGATAGCTTCCTATATAAGAGCAAAAAGCCTGATCACAGATTTGGATCAAGCCTCTCCATTGGCTGCTGTAAACCTCTACCCTAACCCATCTGATGGGACATTCAAGTTGCAGTTGGACAACCTGATTGGTGACCAGATTAAAATTCAGGGATGGGATTTGACTGGAAAGTTAATTTTTGATCAACAACAGTCTGTAACAACAGTAACTCACTCATTTTCCCTTCCGAAAAGTATCAACCAGTCTTTGATACTTATTCTGGTTAGCCACAAAAATCATAGAAAAACATTCAGGGTTTTCATTGACTAAAATGAGCTAAAACCTCGGAAAAATGCCATTTTAAGTACTTTTAAGTGCTTAAAATGAGTGAAATTAATCACACTGATAACTAAAGACTTACATGACACAACCTCAAATAACACAAACAGAATCATATGTAAACCTTCTGTGAAATAAAAATAATATTATATTGCTGACCGAACCATCTTTATTTTCTTCATGAAAATTTCAACTACGTTCTTTAACAAACTACCTTACGAGCAAAAGGTGGAGACAATCTACCTGCACGCTGAAATGGTATCTGAACTTAACTATCATGGAAGAAGGTACGAGTTGTACTGTATCCAAGGAACTTTTATTGAAGTTGTAGTAAATAAGGACAATCAGCGTATTGCCGATATCAGAGTTCTTGAGAACACTGACAGATTGGCTCACTATTGTGAATCTGTTAACTTGAGCACCCTGTTATAGGATAGGGGTTTGTTAAGAATACAAAAAGCCTGGCAACAATGTCAGGCTTTTTTTGTACACAAATGCATGGTCATATCTATTTTCACTGATGTTTAGCGTGTTAAGTCTTATTTACAATAGGATTATTTCAATATTCACTACCTTAATTGTTAACACAGATATCCCTACTCATTAGCATTAACATAAGACAACTCTCAGTTAATGTTTGCACAACATCTATATTCATATAATTTTTCAATAAACTACAACCTTTTGGGTATTTACAACGTTATTGCACAAAAACAATACATTTTCTTCAATCATACTTGAATATTACATGATGATTGTTGTAGTTTTACGCATCCAATCTCAAACCTTAATTGTATAACTATGGCAACTGAACAACTACGTTACACAAGGGAAGAACTGAAAGAGTTTGAGGAACTTCTTGTTAAAAAGCTGGACAAAGCAAACAGTGAACTTGATCATCTGAAATCATCTATCATGAAGTCTAGCAGCGGATACGACTCTAATCACTCAGGTGGTAAAACGTTGGAGGATGGCGCTGATGCTTATGAGAAAGAACAACTGAACCAGCTAGCTGCAAGAACACTCAAATACAAAACCCAGCTTGAAAAAGCTCTTATCCGTATCAAAAACGGTACATATGGAGTTTGTGTAGATACAGGCAAACTTATTTCTAAAGACCGTTTGAGAGCCGTGCCACATACCCAGCACTCAATTGAAGCTAAACTGAAAAACAGTTAATCAGTCAAGTGCGGTACGACGGGCAGAAAGAAGGGTTGCTTTAGTTTCAAGATAACCTTAGGCTTATCAATCAAATCAAACGAGCCTATTTTCGTTATGAGTCCCCTATAACTCAGCTGTATTGGGAAATACAGCTGAGTTTTTTTGTTAATATTATTCGCATCTCTTTATTTTTAGTCAGTTGATTTGTTAAATTTCCACGTTTAAGTCAACTTTATATTACGAAAGGTTATATACTTTCAACAGATGATAATCAAATGAGCAAAGTCAGCTCTGTATGATGATACGCTAGACACAAAAGACTGATATGACTGTATTGGACAAACATGCTGAAGCAATTGTATTCTGTGCTCCTACCCCTGTAACTGCAGATGAGATCACCACTGCTCTTCAGGAGTCGTTAGGTACTTCTATAACCAAACAGGAAGTGGAAGCTGCCATGGCAAGGCTTCAGGAAAAGTATCAGGACGATACATTTGCTTTTGAGATCATCAACAGCGGTGGTGGCTATAAGTTCTTAACCAAACATGAATGCAGTGACAGTACTGGTGCATTCCTAAAGCATCGTTCCAAAAGAAAACTATCCAAATCATCATTGGAAACCCTTTCAATTATTGCCTACAGGCAACCCATCAGCAGGACAGAGCTTGAACAGATCAGAGGTGTCGGCTGTGACTATGCCGTCAAAAAGCTTCTGGAAAAAGAACTAGTGGAAATCAAAGGAAAGTCTGATGCGATAGGTAGACCGTTGCTTTACGGTACCACTAAGAAGTTTTTGGAATACTTCGGCATCAACAATGTGTCCGACCTCCCTAACCCTAAAGAGTTCAAGGAAGAAGAAAATGAAATTGGAGAGGAAATGACCGCATAAGCACCGGACATTTTCTTATACAAAAAGCGGTTACCCACTTTTATATGAGTAACCGCTTCTCAGTTGACAATGATATTTTTATTATTACCGTTCCAATAACACAAGTTTCTCGTCACCAACTACGTCAGGAACCTGCATCCTATTATGAAGCCTTCTGGCTCTGTAAGTCACTTCCTTAAAAAGGTATTCCTGCATTTCCCCCAATGTAATTACATCATCTCCATCCATATCTGAATCTCCTTGCAACCCTTTCAGGAAATAATATGTAAACAGGGAATGCTGTTTTTCCGGAAACCATGAAGACACTTGCTGTGCCCCTGCCGAAGTAAACAGGATACTTCTTTCATCCTGAAAAACCCTACTTTTTGCCTTAATCAATACAGGAGATGCCTGACTGATCAACATCCCTCCATCAGAAACCCCACTAAAACAGGCATCCAATACAACTGTCAGAGACTTATAGGGCATTTTACCTAAGTTTGAATAGAAAGTATCAAGCGAATAACCATTGAGTGCTACCAAACTTGGGTCACAGTCCACTGGTACAAAGTAGGCCTCTTTCTTATCTAGATCAGGTGCACCATGTCCGCTATAGAAAATAAATACATCTGACTCATCTTCCCGAATATAGTTGTATAGTTGCCCCCTGTAATTGGCATTGTTCCCAAAAATGCTATTAAATCTGGCTTGGCTTGCATCTTCTACATAGATGATGTTTCCTTCCCTGAAACCAAATGCCTCCACTAGATATGCTTTCATCAGCCTTGCATCATTCAATGCAAAGTCCACATTGGGTACATCCTTATTCTGATAGTTCTTATTGCCAATCACTACTGCTACCGCATGCTCATTCACCTTTTCTGTTTTAGGAATATTGTCTGCAAGTTCTGAAGTGAAAACCACCTCTTCCTTCTTCACTTCAAGGGCAGGTATTTCTGTTGTAGCATACATTGGTTCACTAACCTGTTCTTTTTCGAGCAAGTTCATGTAAATACGCCTTACATCAGGCGTGTACCATGCACCTGTGATAAGGTCAGTTAGCATACCATACGGAAAGAGTGCAAAAATATCCAGTACTACATACCCTGCCTGTATATGCCTGCCTAAGTAATAGTTGGCAGTTTCATATCCATCTTTTTCAAATGTGATTTTATGCGACTTTTTTTGACGGACAGAGATCCTAGTCGGTGTACGTCCTACATACCTTCCATCAAGATAGACATTGGCATTGTCAGGGGAAGAGTCAACACTGATTAACTTGGTAGCATGGGTTCCTTTAAAAATTGTTGCACATCCTATACAACTAATAGACACTAGGTACAAACAAAAAAGCTTAATGGTGCTTTTCATGAAGGTGAATTAATTGGTTTTAGTAATTAGCAAATCAAACAGTACACAAAGACTGTATATTTCTGACAATTGAATATTCAATAAAGTCACTGAAGCAGGTGAGTTTACTGATTTTTTTTCATTTTTTCTTTCAAAGCCTGAAGTGCCATGGATGATTTTATATTTCTAACTGACGCTTCAATTTCTTTCATTCCCCCAATTGCCATATTCAAATCAAGTCTCAGTTTTTCAGCAACTTCTCTTGTTTGATCTTCCTGCTTGGCTGCATCCAGCTTTTGCTTCATTCGTTGCAGCATTTGTTCTGTCGTCTCACCTTCAAATCCACCTGTAAAACTCCCCTCTTGCACTGAAGCCAACAACTCATTTTTCCTTAATTCTAGATCATTGAGATGCTTTTTCATTACAGAAATCTGTTCTATAAGTGGTATCTGCTCACCGACCTTATCACCGTCTTCCTGTAATTTAACATCAATCAAAGTAGCCTCAGCAGTATGTAGCCTTTCCAAAAGTGTTGACAAGTCTTCTGCTAAATCTTTCAATATTACTTCCATCTTATATATTTAAAATTGAACATCTTATAGAAAAAACATCACCTATCGGCTATTATTGTTTCTCCCATAATGAGTCAACAAAATAATTCCTTTTATCAAAAAAATGTTTACTAATCTCAAATCCAGATTCATGAGCCAACGCTTCTATTTCTTTCAAATCATACTTTCGGGATAGTTCCATATAAATTGGTTCCCAAGCCTCAAATTTGATTTCTTCCTCTATTCCTTTCAGTTTAACCACCTGTTCCTTTTTACTAATCAGGTAACTTTTTGTCTGACCTGTTATTGGGTCATAGTTTGGAAAATGCTGAAATGCCTCCACATCAAAATCTGCATCTAGCTCTTCATTTATTCTTTCAAGAAGGTTTAAATTGAAACTACTAGTAATCCCTGCCTTATCATTATATGCATCCAAAATAACTTGAGGGTCTTTCTTAAGGTCCATCCCAATAAGAAGTTTATCGCCTTTATTCAGGTTTTCACTTAAATGATTCAAAAAGCCTTTTGCCTCCGCCAAGGTAAGGTTACCGATATTTGACCCTAGAAAAAGTACGACCTTCTTTTTACCATCATTCTGAAGGTCATGGAGTGCTTTGAAATAGTCATTTTCAATTCCTTTTACATGAAGGGCCTGAATTTCTGACTTTAAGCTTTGCGTCAGTTTGGAAAGTGCATTAGCAGAAATATCAATCGGCATGTAAGTGAAATCCACTTCACTGGCAACCATATGCCTGAGCAAAACTTTTGTCTTCAATCCATCACCAGCTCCAAACTCCACCAACTCAAAAGGTGCATTACTTCCATCTGTAAATGATTTTGTAAGCGCTTCCTTCTGATTAGTGAAAATTTCAAACTCACAGTTTGTCAGGTAATATTCATCCATATGCATAATATCCTGAAAGAGCTTATCCCCTTTCGTATCATAAAAATACTTCGAGGGTAATGACTTTGGGTTTTCACTCAATCCTTGCAAGATATCTTTGGCAAATTCAGTGTTCATCTTTGGGTTCTTCGTTTCGTTGATTGTCATGTGTGTGTTTTTTGTGCCGGTTTCCCAACAGAAAATCTCAGTGTAACTCTTTATGTACTCGTATTGATTACAGGCTTTTTGCTAACCTGATTCCAGTAAACTGCCACTGCTTATCTGCATGAAAAAAGTTTCTGTAAGTATTTCTAATGTGTGTAACAGGAGTTGCACAAGACCCACCCCTCAACACCATCTGATTTACCATAAACTTTCCGTTATACTCACCTAAGGCACCTTCGGGCTGTTGGTAGTTTGGGTAAGGAAGATAAGCACTTCCTGTCCACTCCCAAGCATCCCCCCAAAACTGAAAAGCGCCATTCGTTGCGGCTAAAGGCATTCCAGATTTATTTTCAGTAAAGTTGGCACTGGCAGGCTTTTCTGCTTCAAAAGTTCTACAGGCTACTTCCCACTCTGCCTCAGTTGGCAACCTCATCCCTCTCCATCTTGCATACGCCTCTGCCTCATAATAACTTATATGTGTCACAGGTAAGTGTTCCTTGATCTCCTGAACCCCAAAAAGGGTATATTGCATCCACTTTCCATTCTCCTTAAAGCAATATAAAGGAGCTTGTGTACCTGTTTGCTTCAGCCATTCCCAACCTTCTGACTGCCACCATTGGAACTGGGTATAGCCACCAGCTTCTAGAAACGCCCAATACTCCCCATTGGTCACCAACCGATCCTGTATCCCATAATTGTGGAGATAAACCTTATGTGTACCTCTCTCATTATCAAAACAAAAATCATCGCCTTCATATCCTATTTCATATACACCTTCTTCAATGGTCAATAATTTCGATTTTGGAGTGGAATCAGGTGCTTCAGGTATTTTCCCGAAAGGTAGGTAAGCAGGAAAAAGAGGGTTATTTCCCAAAATGTACTTTAAGTCTGTCATCAGCAATTCCTGATGTTGCTGTTCGTGGTTGATGCCTACATCGAACAACTCCTGAACTGCTGTATTGAGTTCATTGGTACTTAGGAAAGCTACCATCTGCTGGTCTACATACTTCCTGTAACTGTACACTTCTTCCGTAGTTGGACGAGTCAGGTTTCCCCGGTTGGTTCTTAATACTCTTGGTCCCTGACTTTCATAGTAGCTATTGAAACAATAATTCAGTTGCAAATCATAAGGTTGATAGCCTTTGAAATGATTCACCAGAATAAAGTTTTCAAAAAACCATGTGGTATGTCCCAAATGCCATTTAGGAGGACTAACATCTACAATAGGTTGAGCAACGTAGTCTTCCTGCTTCAATGGGGCACAGATTTCCTCAGTCAGCTTTCTGGTATTTAGGTATTTTTGGATTAGGTGTTCCATATACTGGATTCAAGTTTTGAACTGTCAAAATAAAATAAGCTTCCAGTGGCTGGACAGGTCCACCTCACAAAATCACTTTTGACAAGTTTGCGTAGCTTTTTAGATAAGAGTCCAGAAATTAAGATATCAGTTGCGAATGCTTTATCAAAATAATGCAACAAAAAAACCCCTTTATGGTACTTTAAGTTTTTAAAAATAAAATGTTAAAGCTCTGCCGTACGATAATTTCAAATACACTTTTACTGTGCTTACCTTAGTTGACAGAACAACTCATCATTCCCCACTCAACCAATCTCACCATGAGCAATTCAAAAGTAATTCTGATTACAGGAACCAGTAGCGGTTTTGGCAACCTGATGGCCAAGACACTGGCAGCAAAAGGACACCACGTCTATGCTACAATGCGCAACACAGAAGGCAAGAACTTCGATGCGGCCAACCAGATGCGTGACCTCCAAAATATTGAGGTGATTGACCTTGATGTATCCAAAGACAAGTCTGTCAAAAAAGCAGTTAAAGCCATTATAAAGGAAAAAGGACGTATTGACGTACTTGTCAACAATGCAGGCGGTGGTGGAATAGGCCTTACAGAGTCTTATTCAATTGAGGATGTCAAGCATCAGTTTGAAGTAAATGTCTTTGGAGTATTTAGAGTTACTAAAGCGGTACTACCTCAAATGAGGGAACAAAAGGAAGGACTGATTGTCAATATCTCAAGCCTCTTGGGAAGGTTTACAGCCCCATATTTCTCAATATACGCCAGCAGCAAGTTTGCTTTGGAAGGAATGGCTGAAACCTGGCGTTATGAATTCGCTAATATAGGCGTTGACTCCGTCATTGTTGAGCCTGGTGCTTTCCCTACGACAAGCTTTTCGGAAAATATGGACAACTTCTCACCTCAAACACAGGAAGCTGCCAAAGCGTATGGCAATACCCTTGAAGTCCCTAAGAAGTTTGAGTCGATGCTTGAAGAAAGTGTTAAAAGCGGAGATTACCTCAAGCCTCAAGCTGTGGCAGATGCAGTCGCCAAACTGATTGAAACACCCCACGGAAAACGTCCATTAAGAACCGTTGTGGACAAACACCTTACTGAAACTTTTGACAAACTGAATGAACACTCTGAGGCTGTTCAGCAGGAATTAATGAAAGCCATGTTTCAAATGGAAATCTAGTAAATAACACCGTAACCAACCTTACAGAATGGCAGCTGTCGATTTCATTTATCGGCAGCTGTTTTTCCGTTACAAGCAAATTATTTTCAGTTAATCAATGTTTAATATAGAGCAAAATGATGAACAATAAATCCAACTGCTATGAACCTCTTTCAAACAGTCACCAACAGCCTAGGTCCCAACTTTGTCTCACAAATAAGTGGATTTCTTGGTGAAAGCCCCGAAAACGTCAATAAGGCTACGGGGACGGTAATTCCTACTGTGATTGCTTCACTTATGAGGAAGTCTTCTACACCTGAAGGTGCCAATGAAATCATGAACCACATCAGAGATAAAAGCTTTGATGGCAGACGTATCGATAAAATGTCTCACCTGCTGGACAACAATGATACAGTCGGGTTAAAAAACATGATGACCAGTGGCGCTCCAATCATCAACCATTTAATGGGTGAAAGAGCTGGAGGCGTTATGGACTTTCTGTCTACTAGTACGGGTATTAGTCGTCACTCCTCAAAAGGACTGATGAATATGGTTGCTCCTGTAATTATGAGTATTGTTGGGAAGCAAGTAATGTCCAAAGGGCTTAGTCCTGCCGGTATCACTGACATGCTCATGAACCAAAAAGATTCTGTAGCCTCTCACCTACCTGATCAAGTAAGAACAATGCTAGGCATATCCAGCTTTGACAACATGGCTGACCGAGCTGCTCGCAACTTTGCCGGTATCAGAGATGATGTAGAAGATGTTAGAAGAGAGGTTGATGAACCTCTTAGAAGAGATATTGATGAGCCAATTAGAAATATAAGGGATTTGGACGAGCCGACCTATGAAACCGTTCCTCCTCACAGGGAAAGAGAGGAGGTACATGCTACTCCACATCCACGACCAACAGGCAAAGCGCCCGATGTAGGTACTCCTAAAAGAACACGAAGTACTTGGGGTAAAGTATTACCGTATGTAGGTGCTGCTGTCGTTGTATTTGCCGCTTGGGCATTACTGACAGGAGAAAGTGATGAAAACAGGATGGAAACAAACCGGGAAGAAGTAAGGGGTGTACCGAACCCTGTGATGGATGAGTCCACAGAAGAACAAGCTGTTTCACTGCCAGATGGCTCCACACTCAATGTTGCCGAAAATAGCCTTGAAGACAAGTGTCTCCAATTTATAGAAGAAGACCAGTCTCAGGAAGAAAGCAGCTGGATGACCTTTGACAGGGTTGCCTTCACTGAAGGAATGGCAAAAGCAGACGGCTCTCTTGAACAAATCAATAATGTGGCTAAGATTCTGAATGCTAACCCTTCTATCAGCTGTGAAATTGGAGGCTCTGAGTCAGATGACTCACAAAGACTTGCCAAGAACAGAGCTGAATTTGTCAGGGATCAACTGGTATCTCAGGGCGTTCAATCTGAAAGAATCTCGGTTAAAGGCTACGGAAATCCTGTCGCCATAAGATTAGTTAGGGAGTAGTTTAGCTGAATGACTAAAAATGATAAACACCTCAGTTCCTACAAACTGAGGTGTTTCTTTTTTATTAAGTCCTAGAAATTAAATAGTACTATTAAAAGCCCTATATGATTGAATAAAAAGAAGATTTGTTTTTATATTAACATAACCCTTCAAAAACCTTATAACCCTCGAAACCAATGGAAAACCAATCTGTCACTAACTACGCTGATATTCTTGAATTAGAAAAACTTCCACTGTTCAATTCTTCAACTCCTCACAGCACTTACGGAATGATTAAACAAGCCGCTGACCGATCACCGGACAGGGCTGCGCTTCACTTCTTTTTACAAGCAATCAACTACCAAGACCCAATCAGCTACTCATATGGGGCGCTTATGGAAAACATTCACCAAACCGCCAATATGTTTTATGGACTGGGAATTGGCGCTAAAGATGTGATATCCGTAATCCTTCCCAATACACCTGAAACTATATTTTCAATTTTGGGAGGAGAAACCGCTGGAATCGTCAATCCTATCAACCCTCTCCTTGAACCTGAGCAGATGGCTGATATCATGAATGCAGCCGGTACCAAATTACTTGTAACATTGGGACCATTCCCTAAAACTGATATTTGGCAAAAAGTCAATAAGATCCGGCACAAGGTCCCTACACTTGAGACCATTCTTACTGTAGACCTTTCAGATTACCTTCCTACCGTGAAACGCTGGCTGGTAAAGTGGATGGCTCCAGCTGTTGCCAACAGCAAAGACGATGAGCAGCGAATTCTTCCCTTCAGCCAGACATGCCACAATTTCCCTAAGGATAAAATTTTCTTTAAAAGAACTATCAAAAGGGATGACATTGCTTCTTACTTCCATACAGGAGGAACAACAGGACACCCTAAGCTAGCAGCACATACACATGGAAATGAAATTGCTGATACCTTACAGGCAAAACTCGTTTTACCTCAAGAAGATAAACACAAGGTATTTTTCTGTGGATTACCTTGGTTTCATGTCAATGGGGTGACCGTTACAGGGCTTGTCCCATTCAGCAATGGCGACACACTTATTCTAGGCTCTCCTTCTGGTTATCGAGGGGAAGGTATCATACAGCATTTCTGGAAAATGGTAGAACATTACCATATCAACTTTTTCAGTGGTGTACCCACAGTCTACGCAGAGTTGCTGAAAGTGCCGATTGGCAATAGTAAAATCAGCTCCCTTGAATTTGGAATCTGTGGAGCTGCACCAATGCCTGTCAAACTGTTCCAGGATTTTGAAAAAACGACAGGTGTCAAAATTATTGAAGGATATGGCCTCACCGAAGGCACCTGTATAAGTGCTGTAAATCCTCCATATGGTGAGCGGAAAATTGGCTCAATAGGGATACCACTACCCTATCAACCTTTAATCATTGGGATCTTGAATGAAGAAGGACAATTTGAAAGAGAAGCCAATACTGATGAAATAGGAATTATCCTGATCAAAGGACCCAATGTTTTCCCTGGCTATAAAGAAGAAGCCCACAATCATCAAATATGGGTTACGGATAAGAAAGGAGAAAAATGGTTAAATACAGGTGATATAGGCAGGCAAGACCACGATAAGTATATCTGGCTAACAGGTCGAAAAAAGGAGCTTATCATACGTGGAGGTCATAATATCGACCCGAAAATGATTGAAGAACCTATTCAGCAACACCCTGCTGTGATGCTATCTGCCGCAGTTGGAAGACCTGACAATAGAGCTGGGGAAGTACCTGTCCTATATGTCCAACTAAAAGAAGGTCAGCAAACCACCTCGGAAGAACTGATGGTTTTTGCCAAAGAAAACATTACAGAAAGGGCTGCCATACCTAAAGCCATTCATATTATTGACAAACTGCCTGTCACTGCCATTGGAAAAATATTCAAACCTGCATTAGTCTTCAAAGAAGTAGAGGCAGTTTATAGAAGTGCATTGCCTAGTGATGAGTTCGGCTTCGTAAGCATCAAAGCCAAACAGGATAAAAAGAAAGGACTCACTGTTCAACTGGCTTTTGATGGAACCGTCAACGTAGAATCACTAAAAGAAAAAGTCGATGCAAAGCTGGGGGTATTTCCCATTCCATTTGAAATCATGCACCCCAATTCCAATTAATAGAAGCTTTACAATTTACATAAGTATTACAGGGCTGTCATTCTATAAATGACAGCCTTTTTCATTTACATCTGTTATAGGATAATCGCCATCCAATTGTTTAATTTTAGCAAACTGTTGAAAACAGGCTTAACAATGCTGATGAATTACAACAACCACATCAACTATGCTCTGGAAACTTTTTGCCTCATTCTTCAAGATTGGACTTTTCACTTTTGGTGGCGGCTATGCCATGATTCCTCTTATGGAAAGGGAGCTGATCGACAAACACAAATGGCTAAACAAGGAAGAACTACTTGAGATCATCTCCATTGCACAAATCACCCCTGGAACAATTGCCATCAATGCGGCAACATATGTTGGCAGAAAAGAAGGGGGCATATCAGGTGCTTTGGGTGCTTCATTAGGGGTTATAGCCCCATCCTTTATCATTATTACACTTATCTACCATTTATTTTCCCACAATTTTGACAATCCTTATATCCAAAAGGCATTCACTGGTGCAAGAGCCGCTGTGGTAGCGCTGATTGGGTATTCCTTTCTCAAAATATTCAAGGCAGGGATCAAAGACAGAATAAGTATAGGCTTGTTTGCCATAGCCTGCGTCCTGCTCTTTATTTTCAATATACACCCTATACTGTTGATCAGTATTGGTGGCATTTCAGGGTTATTGCTGACCGTCATATTTCCTGACCAAATGAAATCCCTTTTTAAACCTCAAAACAAGAAATCCGAATGAGACCGCTTTTCTTACTTTTTATAGTATTCTGTAAAATAGGTTTGTTCAGCTTTGGAGGAGGGCTTGCGATGGTTCCTCTTTTCGTCGTTGAATTTGAACACCGAGGCTGGATGACTGCCGATCAGTTTTTTGATGTACTGACATTGGCTCAGGTTACGCCAGGTGCGATTGCCATGAATGCGGCTACCTATGTGGGCAATGACGTCCACGGTGTACTCGGTGCCGTTTTTGCTACCATGGGACTTGCGTCCCCATCCATTGTCATAGTTTTGATTTTGGCAGGTGTTTTAAAAAAATACAAGGAAAACCGATATAAGAAAGCTTTTCTGTTTGGCATGAAACCAATTACTTTGGCGCTTATTTTATTCGCAGGATGGGTAATTGCCAAAGAAACATTTTTCACAACAGGGTTCACCTCTCCACATTACTCAAGTTTAGCACTATTTGGAGGGTGTGTCGTATTGCTTTACTTCTTTCCGAAAATTCACCCTGTAGCCATTTTACTTTTGGCTTCCCTTGCGGGACTTTTATTCCTGTAAACAGAAAAACAAAACCATATAAAATGAAAAGACTCTTTCCCCTTGCTATTGCTTTGACACTTTTTACTGCCTGCGGAGATGATGATCAAGGTCCTAGCGGTCCTGTTATTGACGAAAATGGAAACCTGAACATCATCGCTTCTGACTCAATCATTATTGGCAGTTCTCAAATATTGAATGACATCAATGTAAATGGCGCTATCACCATTACAGAATCAAGTACCATCGGGAATAACCTCAATATAAATGAAGGTGGCAGGGTTTACATTCAAATGAATACCCCAACCGATACACTATGGGTGGATGGAGACATGAACATCAATCATCAGCTGGAAATCAGAAATGGTACTGTACTACTTACAGGAAACCTCAACAACAACAGTGACGGTCAAGTGTTGATCGCTGATGCACTTTATATAGGTGGAGATGTAAACAACAACAATATACTGACACAATCAGCCGATACGCTTTCAATAGAAGGCACCTTAAACAATAACAGTGGCGGTTACATCTATTCAACCTCTGTAATTGAGGTAGGAAAAGACCTTAACAACAATGATATTTTTGAAATCAGTGGCGGCACATTAAGTGTTGGTGGAGATATGAATAACAATGGAGGTGCCAATTTCTCAACCAATAACACCACTTTTATAAGGGGTAACCTGATGAATAGCGGAACTATTTCAGGCTGTAACCTCATTAATGTAGAAGGAGAAAACAATGCTTGTTCAGGCTTGGAAGAATAATTGAAAGTTGCACATCATTTTGTACTATTCATTTTGATTGACACTTCAATATTAAATATTCAAGAAATATGCTTGTTACAGAAATTCGTTTTTTGTACTTTTGCAAGCCTATGCACAAAAATGAGCATTTTGCTTATTTTCAAGCATTTATGTTAAACTAAATCTCTTCCCTGATAGCGCTAAGGTAAGGGTGTAACAAGCGCTTTTAATTACATATAATGGCAGAAAATCAAGATTTTAATTGGGACGAGCTGGAATCAGTAGGTTTCGGCGATGGTTATTCGGCTGAGGAAAAAGCCAAATTGGAGGCAATGTACGAAGGTACACTCAACGAAATCCAAGAAAAAGAAGTAGTGACTGGTACTGTTGTATCTATCACTGACCGTGATGTAGTCCTGAACATTGGCTTCAAGTCAGATGGTCTGGTTCCACTGAACGAATTCCGTGACGTTGAGGACCTGAAAGTAGGTGACGAAATCGAAGTTTTCATTGAAAACCAAGAGGACGCACAAGGCCAGCTGATCCTTTCTCGTAAGAAAGCGAAAATCGTTAAGGCTTGGGAGCACATCCAAAATGCATTGGATGAAGATAAAGTTATCGAAGGTATTGTTAAGAGAAGAACTAAAGGTGGTCTGATCGTTGACATCTTCGGAATTGAGTCATTCCTGCCAGGTTCACAAATTGACGTGAAGCCTATCCGTGACTTCGACGTATTCGTTGGTAAGCGCATGGAACTGAAAGTTGTGAAAATCAACTACGCTAACGATAACGTAGTAGTTTCTCACAAGATCCTGATCGAAAAAGATCTGGAAGAGCAAAAGCAAAAGATCCTGAACAACCTGGAAAGAGGTCAGGTACTGGAAGGCGTTATCAAGAACATGACAAACTTCGGTGTGTTCATCGACCTTGGTGGCGTAGACGGCCTGCTTCACATTACAGATATTTCATGGGGAAGAATCTCTCACCCAGAGGAGGTACTGAAACTAGACCAAAAGGTGAACGTTGTAGTACTGGACTTCGACGATGCGAAAAAACGTATCTCATTGGGTATGAAGCAGCTGACTCCTCATCCATGGGACTCTCTGCCTGAAACTATCGACGTAGGCGCGAAAGTGAAAGGTAAAATCGTTAACGTGGCTGACTACGGTGCATTCTTGGAGATCACTCCAGGTGTTGAAGGTCTGATCCACGTTTCTGAAATGTCATGGTCACAGCACTTGAGAAACCCTCAAGACTTCATCAAGGTTGGCAACGAGCTTGAGGCTGTAGTATTGACTATCGACAGAGAAGAAAGAAAGATGTCTCTGGGTATCAAGCAACTGACTGAGGATCCTTGGACTCAAAAAGACCTGATCGAGAAGTACGCTATCGGTACTAAGCACAAAGGTGTGGTTAGAAACCTGACAAACTTCGGTCTGTTCATCGAGCTTGAGGAAGGTATCGACGGTCTGGTACACGTTTCTGACCTGTCATGGACTAAGAAGGTGAAACACCCATCTGAGTTCACTAAAGTTGGTAACGAACTGGAAGTAATGGTACTGGAAATCGATCCAGAACAAAGAAGACTGGCACTGGGCCACAAACAACTTGAGGAGAACCCTTGGGAGCACTTCGAAACTGTATTCACGAAAGAATCTGTACACCAAGGTACAATCGTGAACAAAACAGACAAAGGTGCTATTGTTGAGCTTCAGTTCGGTATCGAAGGATTCTGTCTGAACAAGAACCTGAAGAAAGAAGACGGCTCTACACCAGAAACTGGTGAGACACTGGACTTCAAAGTACTTGAGTTCTCTAAAGATGACAAGAAGATCTCTCTGTCACACGTTCACACTTACAAAGAGTTCGAGAAGAAGCCTGCAGCTCCTAAGAAGAAGAAGGAAGGCGCAGCTGGTAAACCAGCTACAGCACCTGCAGACCAAGCTTCAACTACTCTAGGTGATCTGGATGCGCTTGCTAAGCTGAAAGATCAAATGAACGACGGTAACGAAGGTAAGTAATCACATTTGTGATTAAAGCATATAAAGAACCCCGGACAGCAATGTCTGGGGTTTCTTTTTTTAGTAAATACAGTCTAATCTATCTATAGCTTGCCAAATATCTTAACTACTTTTTCATCCAGAATTTCTTCAAATTTCAATAGAAATTGGTCATTCAAGGACAGAATATGCCAAAATGTAAATGAAAGATTTGTCAGGCACATATTCTCCTGAAACTCAAAATCCACTACTCTTGAAATGGTTTTACAATTTTTACATAAAATAGTTGCTTCAGGATTATCCATCCAACTATCTACACATCCACTGACATATTCATAATCTAATTTATACTTTCCTTCTAGTTCACCATTTACAATTTTATCATAGTCAATTCCTTCTAAGTAATCCTTATTACATTTAGGACAGGTCGCAGATAATAGTGCTGAATACTGATACCCATCATATATCATTCTTTCGTATTCAATTATTAATCCTCCAAATTGATTATCTATAACATCTAATGCCTCCCCTTTTTCAACAATATAATGTTCTAAGTTTTCCTTTGGCCTATACCCAAGTCCTCCATAAACACAATCTGATAAATCTTCAGAAAACAGGTTTTCAGAATGCAACCACTTCAATATCTTTTGAGCCTTTTCTTTTGGGGCTGTTACTTCTTTTTCAGGACAAATTCTAATAAAACGATCTCCCATTTATGAATTAGTTTTTCTCTAAAGTCTCAGTATATATACTCTTATGCCCCATAAAATAGTTAAAATAAAAAAGCATAAAAGCAAGACACTATGACCTTACCTTTATGCTTTTATAAAATTCTATTTTCTAGCTGCTGTACCCTAGTATTTATTTTTTAAACTGGTCAGCTACTACCAAGTCTTTTGTTCCATGAGTCCAGTCATAGAAACCTTTGCCTGATTTCACACCTTTGTGACCTGCTGTTACCATATTGACCAATAATGGAGCCGGAGCGTATTTGTCATCACCTAAGCCGTCTTGCAATACACGCATAATCGAAAGACAAACATCCAATCCAATAAAGTCAGCCAATTGTAGCGGTCCCATTGGGTGCGCCATACCCAATTTCATAATCTGGTCAATTTCCATCACGCCAGCTACACCATTTTGAAGCGAAAGAATCGCCTCGTTGATCATCGGCATCAGGATACGGTTGGCTACAAAGCCTGGATAATCGTTTGCTGGTACAGGAATCTTCGAAACCGCTTCTGATAGCTTTACGATTGCATCGGTTGTTTCCTTACTAGTCAGGTAGCCATTAATCACCTCTACCAACTTCATGACTGGTACAGGGTTCATAAAGTGCATGCCTATCACTTTTTCAGGGCGTTCAGTCACACTGGCAATCTTTGTAATAGAAATGGAAGATGTGTTAGATGCCAAAATTGCCTCAGGCTTACAAAGCTTATCCAAATCACGGAAAATATTCAGCTTGATTTCAACATTTTCAGTAGCTGCTTCCACCACCAAATCAGCATCTTTCACCCCTTCTCCCATCAAGGTAAAAGTTGAGATATTATTAAGCGCATTGGTTTTTGTAGCTTCATCTATTTTTCCCTTCGCTACCTGTCTATCCAAGTTTTTAGCAATCGTTGCCACAGCTTTTTCAAGCGCTGACTCAGAAATATCGATCAGGTTTACATTGAATCCGTGTTGTGCAAATACGTGAGCAATGCCATTGCCCATAGTACCTGAACCGATTACTGCTATGTTTTTCATAGTCAAGATGTAGTTTATGTTGTTGTTGTTTGGTTATACTGACCAAGTTTGTGTCAAAACAGAAGAAAAACCCCAGTCAACATTTTCCTTCAGCAGCCTGCTAATTACCTATATATTTAGGTTTATCACAAAAAATTTAATCCATTAATTTATTGTTATTATGAAAAACAGGTACTCTCTTTAAAATCCTTGACCAACACTGATTTCTCAACCCTAACCTAACGAATAACACAATTACAACACGATCAAACAGTAAATATGTGCAACAGAAATAAAGCAAAACCTGACTCTTTTTACTCCCGTATCTTCGCTAGTCTCTACAACCCTTTTATGAATTCGATGGAGGAGCGAATACTGGCCCGTTGGCGCAAAAAAATACTTTATACGCAAAAGGGTAATATCTTGGAAATTGGAGCAGGTACGGGTAATAACTTCCAGTTTTATGATAGTGAGGCTGAAGTGATCGCATGCGAACCTTCTAAAGAAATGCTTCGGTATGCCAAATTCAAGATCAATGCAGAGGTGATTACCAATGTAACGCTTGTACACGCTGCCATTGGAGATGATGTACTGGAGGATTATGTTCCTGAAGGTGGATTTGATGCTATTGTTTTTACTTTGGTCTTATGCACCATTCCAGATATCGAAGATGCCATTCAAAAAGCAAAAAAATGGCTTCACCCTGATGGGAAGCTATTGGTATTGGAACATATCCATGACAGGGATAGCTGGAAAGGCACTTTTCAAAAAGTAATTCAACCTCTGTGGTTTTACATTGCCGAGGGGTGTGACCTGACCCGAAATACTGACCAAATATTGAAAAAAAATGGCTTTACCCCTATTTGGGAAAGGTACTTCTACCATGTATTACCTTTTTACTGTGCCTGTCTACGCAAACAGGATTGAGTTGGCACCACCTAAAGCTTGGCACTTAGATGGTACAAGTCGTCTGTTAACTGAACAATATAGCTTAGTTGGTCTTTTACCAATAAATAGTCCGATAGTTCATACATGGTAGGCGTCTCATGTCCACCTTTTTGAAGCTCTTGCATTCGAAGATCTGTTAACTCTTCTATTTTATTCGTTAATCTGAATAATGGCTCATCTAGTTCTGATTTATCCCCTCTGTAAGACACTTCTTTCCCAAGAAGTCTTTGTTCTACATGGCTCAAGCTTTCCTCAACAAATTCTTTTATAGGTTTTAGCTCTTCAAAAGCATATTTATCTGCCAACGTTTCACTGTAGATTGCCAATGTAGCAATATGCGCAGAAAGCGACTGGTTGATTACAACAAGACCGTATACCTGTGTCTTATTTCGCTGTACGTGCCCTGGCTCATTTAGCATACTCTGAAAAGCTGCCGAAAGGTTGGCATTACTTAAATGGGCATCTTTTCTGACAAGCTTATATTCCTCCTTAGAAAACTGCTCTGCTGTATATAAATTTACCACCTCAACAAAATACATTTTATTGGCTCTTACAATTTTAGCCAAGTGTTCAGGCATATTTCGATACTCCCAAGCTGGAAAGATCAGGTAACTTGAAGCAAATGCTATAGCACCACCAATCAGTGTATCCTCAATTCTTACAGCGGTCAGGGAGTGCCCTGCAGGGTCCAATAGACTGAAAAGCATCAAGACAAATGGCGTAATAAAAATAACCCCCACTGTATAGTTATAACCAATAAAGACAAACGTCCCGAAGGTACAGGAGACAATCAGCATCAGCATCAAGGTTTTGTCATGTACTACAGCCAAAAGTAACACTGCTACAGCGCCCCCCACTACTGTCCCGATAATCCGTTGTATTGTTCTTTTCTTCGTAATACTGAAACTGGGCTTCATAATGACAATCAATGTCAGTAACACCCAATACCCTTGAGGAACTTTCAGTATATAACAAAACAGGTATGTCAATGAAACCGTAATCCCTAGACGAAGTCCGTGCCTAAAATGAATAGACTTCATATTAAGGTTATTGAAAAACACCTCCCACCCTATCTTGTTTCTAGGCACAAACCTTGAAAAGTCAGATGAAGGGTGTTGTGAAGGCAAGTCAGCATCATCAAGGAGTGTATAGTTAGCACATTGTTTGAGCATCAATGCCAATTGGGAACAATTGCGCAATATGTTCTTCAATGCCAAAAAACCCGAAACATCATCCTTCGTAATTCCCTTATCCTTCAGCTCATCTACCTTTTGCTTGATACCCTTGATTTCATTATCATAATTCTTGGTCAATTCATAAGGTTCTGCATTGGCAATAGCCCTTCCAATCAAAATCAGTTCATCTCCAAACCCTTCGAGCAAGGACTTGTACTCCATCAGGATACCTTTCCCTTTAAACTGACCATACAATTGGTCATAATGCTTATGCACAGCCATTGACATTTCATGAATATCCACCAATGTCCGCAGCATATGAACGAGTGCCCTACCGATTCGGGTTGTACCCTGAATTGCCGATCGCCTACTCAATAACAATACACGAATATGGTCAACACTCTCCGCCACTTTTCCTTGTTGCTGAATCAGTTGCTGCTGCTTTGGCTCTTCTTGCTTCACTTCATCATAAAATGACGCTTTCAGATGGAGGTATTTTCCAGCTTCCATATACCCTGCTCCTAATGCCTGCTGCACCGCTTTGAAGGGTCTAATTCTCCATAGCAAAACGGTCAAAAGTAAATACACCAAACCACCCAGTACCAATAGGGATGCAAACTGAACAGACTGCTGAAAACTCATGGTACGGGACAGGCTGAAGCAAACACTCAATAGGACTGAGTTTCCGATCACGGCAGCCCGGTTACCGAATATGGCAAACATTCCATAAAACAGGCATAGTACAAAAAGTACAACACTCAAGAACCAAGGAAATGACGATGCCCAACCAACCAATACCACACTTACGAATATGTAGAGCATTGAAAACAGTAGCCCTTTTGTTTTCTGAGAGATTGAACCAGGTGAATCTGATGTACCTGTGGCAACTACTCCCAAAGAAACGGCAATACTTTGTGTCAGATACCCTTGATAATATCCCCATATAACAGGAATCAGTATGGAAACTGTCATTCGGAATCCAAAACTCAGATAGCTGCTATTTAAAAAATCCTTGATTCTGTTCATTTGTGTTAATAATCCAGTCTATAGTTATATGTGGCTTCTGCAATTATACCATGATTCAACCCATCCAAATCACCATTGTTCAAATATAAGTCAGGATATGACGTTCTCTCAATGACATCGTTTTGCACTTTATATTGAGAAAATATAATTATTGGTATTATTTACTGATTTTTTAGTATTATATTGCTAATTATTTGTATTAAATTGCGTTTCTAGAAGATCAATTATCTTTTTTCTTTGTCCTTGGACAATACTTTTTTTCGACAGCTAAACCTTAGAATCAACTTTTTTGATGTGTAATCTAATGCTTAAACTAACGTCTTCAAAAATCACCTACTGTCTATGCATTA
Source organism: Limibacter armeniacum (assembly GCF_036880985.1). Lineage (NCBI taxonomy): Bacteria > Pseudomonadati > Bacteroidota > Cytophagia > Cytophagales > Flammeovirgaceae > Limibacter > Limibacter armeniacum. Next base: position 1,752,522 of record NZ_JBAJNO010000008.1, on the reverse strand, counting down.
CTATGCTGATGACATGTATCCGATCCAATGCCAAAGGATCATGGGACACAAATGCACTTTGCATAGACAGTACCAGTACAGACATTGCTGCCAATGTCAAAAATATGCTCTATCAAAATGCCTGTAAAGTTACATTCAAAACGCAATCAGGCTTATTGGCCTACTATGGCTATCCACTTCAGATAATTGAGCTTACTGGAAATCAAAAGGAAATTGACATGCTGTTTTCATTAAGCAAAATTGATTTCAGATCAGCACGTGATACTACCTTCTATCACGACTTTTATGCGAATGAAACTGAACTGATCCTGACCAAAGAAGACATTTTTGCTTCATTGTCGATTCATCCTGAACAAACAACACCACAAAGTCATAAACGTATTGCAGTACTTGAGGGAACAAAAGTTTATCAAGCACCGCAACAAGTTGTTACAAGGTCCACTCAGTGGAAAAAGTTTCTCCCGTCTGCCCGTCCAATGGCACGCTCAGTACAAGTCGAGACTTCCCTTCCTGACTCTGCAAAAAGAGAGTACACTTCTGAAGTAAATCAATTTAGGGATGAAATTGATGCAATCATTTCATATGACGGAATTGAGCCTAGCAACAACTCAGATGAGAGCACAGGTAGAAATTGTCAAAAGGAAAGTAAAAATACTGTAAAGCAGCAACGCAGGGCAGACAACAAAAGCAGGGCAATCAGTGCGCCTAATAAAGCCTCAAAAAAGATCCTACGCTACAAAAGCCATATTCCATCTGCTAATGGCATTAATACTTACTTTACAGATTTCTATATTGATGAAAATGGAGTTGTACAGGGATTTGACATCTATGATCCTGTCAAAAGGATTAATACGATACCCACTTTCGCCCATTTACTCTGAGGATTTCAATACAAAAAACAGAAGGATATCACTGATTCAGAAGTGATATCCTTTTTTTATGTCCAAAAAGCATCATTTGATCTTTGTAAAGTGACAAAAATCGGTTTTAAAACTGATCTGAAATTGTAATTTTGTTCCGACTTATAATTTCGATTTTTACCACTTTATATATACAATTTTAGAGAAACCATGTTAAAGAAAATCAATCCGACTGAAACCAACGCTTGGAAAGCACTTGTCTCACACTTTGAGGCAATCCAAGGTACCCATATGAGAGACCTTTTCGCTCAAGATGCTTCTAGAGCTGAGAAGTTTTCTGTAAAGTTTGAAGAGCTTTACCTAGACTACTCGAAAAACATCATCACTGACGAGACAAAACAACTGCTGATAGACCTTGCGAACGAGGTTGAGCTGAAAGCTGCCATCGACAGTATGTTCAACGGTGAAGCGATCAACGAGACAGAAGGACGCGCGGTTTACCACACTGCATTGCGTAACCGCTCCAATGATCCAATGAAAGTGAATGGTGAAGATGTAATGCCTGAAGTCAATGCTGTTTTGGCACAGATGAAGGAATTTACAAACAAAGTAGTATCAGGACAGTGGAAAGGGTATACAGGCAAAGCGATTACAGATGTTGTAAACATCGGCATTGGTGGTTCTGATCTTGGTCCTTTGATGGTAAGCGAAGCCTTGAAAGCTTACAAGACTCACCTGAATGTACACTTCGTCTCTAACGTGGATGGTACGCATATCGCAGAAACACTGAAAGCTGTAAACCCAGAGACTACACTCTTCATTATCGCTTCAAAGACATTCACTACTCAGGAGACGATGACAAATGCACAGAGTGCGAAAGACTGGTTCCTGAAAGCTGCTAAAGAAGAGAATGAAGTAGCGAAACACTTTGTGGCCCTTTCTACCAATGAGGAAAAGGTAACTGCATTCGGTATTGACAAAGCTAACATGTTCCGTTTCTGGGACTGGGTAGGCGGTCGTTACTCTCTATGGTCAGCAATTGGTTTGTCTATCTCCCTTTCAATTGGTTTTGACAATTTCGAACAGCTATTGTCAGGTGCCCATGCGATGGACAAGCACTTCCACAATACTGATTTTGATAAAAATATCCCTGTGATTTTGGCACTTTTGGGCGTTTGGTACAACAACTTCTTTGGTGCTGAATCTCAAGCCTTGCTCCCATATGACCAATATATGCATCGCTTTGCTGCATACTTCCAGCAGGGAGATATGGAGTCAAATGGTAAGTATGTTGACCGTTCAGGCAATCCAGTAGATTACCAAACAGGTCCAATCATTTGGGGTGAGCCAGGTACAAATGGCCAGCACGCATTCTACCAGCTGATTCACCAAGGTACAAAACTGATTCCTGCGGACTTTATCGCTCCTGCACAGTCACACAATGCACTAAGTGATCACCATCCTAAATTGCTTTCTAACTTCTTCGCTCAAACAGAAGCCCTGATGATGGGTAAAACTGAGGAAGTAGTAGTAGATGAGCTGAAAGCAGCAGGTAAAACTGCTGAAGAAATCGAGGCACTGAAAACTTTCAAGGTATTTGAGGGCAACAAACCAACAAACTCAATGCTTGTGAAAAAAGTAACTCCATTTATGCTGGGGGCTATGATTGCGATGTACGAGCACAAAATCTTTGCACAAGGTGTGATCTGGAACATCTTCAGCTTCGACCAATGGGGTGTTGAGTTGGGCAAGCAATTGGCAAACAAGATCCTTCCCGAGTTGGGTGGAGATGAGAAAGTAACTTCTCACGATGCTTCTACAAATGCATTGATCAATACCTATAAGGAAATGAGATAAGCTCTTTTTGAGTAAAAATATAAAGCCCTTGCTGATTGGTTTCAGCAAGGGCTTTTTTATAAATCAAATCCAAAAATCCCTCTTTAACATCACTTAAAGCACTCTACTAAAAGTATTTATCATCATAGGACTTTCTTTTTAATCTTAATACTACCTACTCTTTCATCAGCAATAAATTGGTTACAAAAATCCATCAAAAAACAACTCTACTTATAATAAATTCCAAAATCAAAATATTAAGCCACAATCCACTTTCCCTAAAGTATTTATCACAGACAATCAACCATATACATTAAGTTAATTTAGATTTATTATAAATAAATTGCATTAACTCTGACTCGAATTTACATTTGCCTGAAATTTATTTGTATTTAGTCTAAATAATAGATAGATGAAAAAACAACTTACACTTCTATTTTTACTTATACTTAGTGTGGCAGCCTATGCACAAACTGGCTCTGTAAAAGGCAATGTCTCTGATAACTCAAAAGAAGCTCTAATTGGAGTTAATATTTTTATAAAAGGAACTACTCAAGGTACCCATTCTGATGAATTAGGTAACTTTGAAATCTCTAATATTGTCAAAGGAGATCATGTTCTTACTGTATCTTACCTTGGGTTTAAATCAAAAGAAATCCCATTCTCCATTTCAGAAAATCAGCAAGTGGATTTAAATACCATCACACTGTATGAAGGAAATGAAATCCTGAGCGAAGTAACTGTTGAAGGAAAAAGGATCAACAAGTTTTCAAGAGAAAACACAGCTTATGTGGCTAAACTTCCACTAAAGGATATTGAAAACACACAGGTTTATAGCACAGTAACAGATGAATTGCTGAAATCTCAAATTGTAACCAACTTTGATGATGCCTTGAAAAATGCAGTTGGTATCAACAAGCTTTGGGCTTCAACAGGTCGTGGTGGAGATGGTGCAGGTTACTACTCACTTCGTGGTTTCTCCGTTCAGCCTCAATTGGTAAATGGTCTACCAGGCTTGACAAACGGAACGATCAACGCTGCCAATATCGAACGCATTGAGGTACTGAAAGGTCCTTCAGCTACACTTTTTGGTAACTCTGTTACTTCTTATGGTGGATTGATCAACGTAGTAACCAAAAAGCCTTATGTTGGTACTGGTGCTGAACTTTCATTTACAACAGGATCGTTTGGCTTCAACCAATTGACTGGTGACTTCAACACAGCAATTAGCGAAGAGGAAAACATCTACTTCAGGCTAAACACTTCGTATTCTACTGAGCAAAGTTTTCAGGATGCAGGTTTCAGAAAGACATTCTTTGTAGCTCCTTCACTTTCCTACAAAGTGAACAACCGCCTGTCTTTCTCATTCTATGGAGAGATCACACAAGCTGAACAGACAAACCCAATGTTCCTGTTCTTAAACAGAAGCGCTCCTACAGCTGCAAAAAACCTGAAAGAGCTAGGATACAATACTAAGCTATCATTTACTAGCAATGACCTTACCCTGCTAAACCCTACACAAAACTACAGGGTTGAAATGGACTACAAGCTTTCAGACAACTGGAGATCGCAAACCTTGCTTTCTAAAAGCATCACATCTACTAAAGGGTATTATACTTATTTGTATGACTATGGTATGTTTGGTGATAACGTTTTCACTCGCCGTTTAAACAAGCAAAACTCCAATACACATACAACGGATATCCAACAAAACTTTATTGGCGATTTCAAGCTAGGTTCACTTAGAAACAGGGTTGTAGTTGGTTTGGACTTCTTCAATGGTGTTGAGATCAACAACGGGACTGGTTATATCTCATTTGGAAATGTAAAACCAAATGGTGAAACAGTTGATGATGGTACAGGCAATGCTTATCCACTTTCAACTGCGGCAGTAGATGCAGCACTGGCAAATGCAAGCGTATCAAACAACAAATCAGAATACAGCATTTACAGCGTATATGTTTCTGATGTATTGAATATAACAAGAAACCTTTCTGCCATGGTAGGTCTTCGTGTTGACAGATTCAACAACGATGGTGATGTTACAACGCCTGATGATGACTATGAACAAACAGCTTTCTCTCCTAAGTTTGGATTGGTATTCCAGCCTATCCTTGACAAGCTTTCCGTATTTGCCAACTACCAGAATGGCTTTACCAATGTTGCCCCTCAATTAGTATCTGAGACAGAAGACGGTCCTCAAACGCTGAAGACTTTTGACCCTGAGCAGGCTAACCAAATTGAGTTTGGTGTAAAAACAAACCTATTCAATAACCGATTGAATGCAACTGTCAGCTATTATGACATCAAGGTTTCTGATCGTGTCATGACTGATCCTGCTTCACCTACCAACAAGATCCAAGGTGGAGAAGTTGTGAGTAAAGGATTTGAGGTGGAGCTAAGTGCCAACCCAATTGACGGTTTGGATATCAGAGGTGGCTACAGCTACAACGATAGTGAGACTACCAAAACTGATAACGAGAATATCCTGAACCGCAGACCTCTTGAAGCAGGTCCAGAGTCGATGTACAACTTATGGGCAAGCTATGAAATCCAACAAGGGAAATTGGAAGGATTTGGATTGGGTATTGGTTTCAATGGCGCAAGTGAAAGCTACGCAATCAACTACGGTTCTTCCGGAGAATTTATGCTTCCTGAGTATACGATTGGCAATGCATCTATTTTCTATCAGGCATCAAACTACCGTATTGGATTGAAAATGAACAACGTCTTTGACAAGGAGTATTACACAGGATGGACAACCATCAGCCCTCAAACTCCAAGATCAGTATTAGCAAACTTTACTTATAGATTCTAATACGCATTAGTCAAAAAATAAAAAAGCCCTTGCTGATTGGTTTCAGCAAGGGCTTTTCAATTTATTGCATCTCCCTCTCCTCATCGTACAGACAAGGCATGCCTTGTCTCAACAGTATCTTAGAATTGGAAATAAATAAATGGCTGTATCTCTGAAGAACGGCTTTGGAACAATACAAATACCAATAGCACCAGCAGTGAAGCCTTCACGATAGTTGGCATGGTTGTAAACTCCTCTCTTAGCCAATTTTTCCAAGAGTAAGGAGCCAAATGTGTTACAAACCCCACTAGTAATACAAAGAATACTTTCCAGTAAGCGGTTACTACCTGAGGAATCACCTCAAAATTGAAGTTGGTTGTAATCTGCATCAATACGCCTTCAACAGCTCTCATATCTGAAGCACGGAAGAAAATCCAGCAGAAGGTTACAAAGTGGAAAGTAATTACTCCCATCACCACTTGTCTACCAAACGACTTCTTTTTATGCTTGCTTCCCGTCTTCTCCATCCAAATCTTATGGAATGCCAACGCCAATCCATGCAAAGCACCCCAAATGATAAAGCGTATGTGCGCACCGTGCCACAGACCTCCTAGCAACATAGTCAAAGCCAAGTTGACATAAGTTCTAATCTTACCTTTACGGTTACCACCTAACGGTATATACAAATAGTCCCTCAGGAAAGATGACAGTGATATATGCCACCTTCTCCAAAACTCAGTAATACTAGTAGACTTATAAGGAGAATCAAAGTTCAAAGGCAACTGAAAACCCAACAACAATGCCACTCCGATTGCAATATCTGTATAACCTGAGAAGTCACAGTAAATCTGGATAGCATAACCGTATGAAGCCATCAGGTTTTCAAAACCTGAAAAGCTTAACGGGCTTTCAAATACCCTGTCTACAAAGTTGATGGAGATATAATCTGAGATATAGATCTTCTTGAAAAGACCTACCATTATCAGGAACAGTGCCCTGCCATATGCTTCTTTTGAAAGAGAAAACTTATTGTAAATCTGAGGAATAAATTCTGAAGCCCTCACGATTGGACCTGCCACCAATTGCGGAAAAAAGCTGACAAACAACCCAAAATCATAAATATTTCTTACAGGCTTGAGCTGACCTCGGTAAATATCTACAGAATAACTGATCGTCTGGAAGGTATAGAACGAGATACCAATAGGCAGGAAGATGTTACTCGTATCCATATTGGCTCCAAAAACATTCATAAATGCAGCCAAGAAGTTCGTCACTTCCAATTCAGTATCAAATAGTGTATTGACACCATCAGCAAAGAAAAAAGTGTACTTGAAGTAAGCTAATAATGTCAGGTTAATGACTACACTGAGTGTAACCAGCCGTTTTCGCTTTGTCGGACTATTGGACCTGTAAATTGCGCCACCAATATAGTAATCCACAAAAGTGGAAAATACCAGTAGCAAGAAATAAAAGCCACTGGACAGATAGTAAAAATAAAGGCTGGCTACCAATAGCAACCTGTTTCTTGCTTCTACCCTGCCATGCAGAAACAGGTAAGCCACCATAATTACTCCAAAGAAAAGCCAGAAGGCACTTTGTGTAAACAGTAGTGGCGAGTTCTCCGAATACGAAAAAAGTTCTAGCATATATTATTAGATGTTCTCACCCTATGACAACCCGATCTCAATCAGGTCAATCACAACGAATCATAAATTAAGTATTTCCTCACAATCCAAGGCTTTTTATATCAAGCCTTTTTCAGTACTTACAAAGGTAATCACATTACCATCATTTTCAGAAAAGAATTAGGTTCAATCAGGCTTTCATTTTGATGTAAGTACAGTGTTTCACAAACAAGAATCAAACCGATTATAGAGATAGTCCTATTGCCCAGCCTATTTTAACGGATCTTTTCTTTTTAAATCTTATTCAATCTCCTGTCAATCAAGGGAGTAATCTTTCCACATTTTGTGTTCTATAATATATGATTCAAGCAGCAAGCAAAGACTTTGGTACTTGCTTGGTTATTCACTGCTGTAGTAAGGTTCTACCGGAACAGCTGAAGATTAGCTGTTCACTAGTGTCAAATTGGGAGAGTGAATCCATCAAAAGGTTTGAATCCTGCAACCAATCGCTACTTGAACTGTTTACTATATTACTTACTACAATCAGGTACTACGACTCTAATGACAGATTCTAAAAAAACGGGAATAAGAACACTGGCAGCCATCATGTTTACGGATATGGTCGGCTACACTGCACTAATGCAACAGGATGAGGACGAGGCTATCTTCAAAAGAAATAAGCTAAGGGAAGTATTGCAAAACACCACTCAAGAGTATGGTGGCAAAATACTTCAGCACTTTGGGGATGGCTCTCTGATTATCTTCAGCAGTACGGTGGAAGCAGTGAAGTCTGCCGTCAGAATTCAGGAACTGTTACAAGAAGCTCCTTCTGTTCCTCTTCGTATCGGTATCCATGCAGGAGATGTGGTTTACAATGATGAGGGTATCTATGGCGATGGTGTCAATGTTGCCTCCCGAATTGAAAGCTTTGGCGTTCCCGGAGCTGTACTGATTTCAGATAAAGTTTACCACGAATTACAAAGTCACCCTGAGTTACCGGCAATGCTATTGGGTAAGTTTGAACTGAAGCACGTTCGTCATCATATGGAAATTTATGCCATAATGAAGGACACGCTTTATGTTCCCCATCCAAATGAGTTGAGTGGCAAAGGAAAACTGCTACATAACAGTATTGCAGTGATGCCATTTGTCAATATGAGTGCAGATCCTGAGAATGAATATTTCAGTGATGGCATTACTGAAGAGATTCTGAATGCACTGACACGCATTAATGACCTGAAAGTGACAGCACGTACATCTTCCTTTGCTTTTAAAGGTAAGAATGTTGATGTCAGAGAAATTGCTCGCCAGCTCAATGTCAGTATGGTACTGGAAGGCAGTGTCAGAAAACACGGCCATCGGGTTCGGATTACGGCACAGCTGATCAATGCCAGTGATGGTTACCACTTTTGGTCTGAGACATTTGACGGAAGTCTTGAAGATGTATTTGCTTTACAGGATGAAATCTCAGAACAAATAGCCCAAAAGCTGCTGATATGTGTCCAATCTAACAAGCAGCCTTCTTCTATTGCGAATTCAAGTAATACCAATGAACTGAGAGCATACGAATATTACCTGAAAGGAAAATATTATTGGAATTTATGGACACCTCAGGACGTCAAAAAAGCGGTCAACTTTTTTGAAAAAGCGATCAGGTTAGCGCCCAACTTACTACAGCCTTATGTAGGCTTGTGCAACTCGTATGTCTATTTGGGAACTACAGGACAAATCTCACCACAACAAGCCACTATTGAAGCCAAAAAGGCTGCTAATAAGGCCATAGACCTTCACCCTGACCATGTAGAGTCACTTCAGGCAATGGCAATGGTCAAGATGTTTTTTGATTGGGACTTTCAAGGCGCAAAGGAACTGTTTAAAAGAGGACTTGAAATTAACCCAGGTGTAGCAGACTTGAATCACTGCTATGCCATATTCCTAATGATAACAGGAAATCAGGCTTTAGCACTTTATCACAATCAGAAGGCAATAGAGTTAGACCCTCTAAACCTTCCGGTTAATATGATGAAAGCAGAAATCTATTATTACGCCCGAGATTATGAAAAGTCTTTAGAACAATGTGAAAAGATTATTGCGATGGCCCCTACCTTCCGTCGGGCGATTGAACACAAAGGATGGGTACTCTCCTCAATGGGCAGACACGATGAAGCCATTGAAGTGATGCACCAACTCTATTACCTTACTGAAAGTCCTTACCGAGGATCTTCACAACTCGCATTTACATATGCCAGAGCTGGAAAAACTTCAGAGGCTATAAAATGGCTGAACATGGTTAAGGAAAGGGAAACTCATGAACCCGATGTCAACCTTGATATTGACTTTGCTGCTATCTATATGTCTTTGGGTGATCTGGATATAGCAATGAACTATATCGAAAAAGCTGCTGACAAAAAGATGGGCGTAATGGTCTACCTTGCGACTACGCCACATTGGGGTCACCTTCATGACCACCCCCGCTTCAAAAAAGTGATGGAAAAAGTTGGCCTGCACCAGTATATTGAAGAGCAAAAGAAAGTGCTTACCTAATCCAATGAAAAAACAACACTTGCCCACCAAAGTATGTCCTATATGCGAAGTGCTTACCTAATCCAATGAAAAAACAACACTTGCCCACCAAAGTATGTCCTATATGCGGAAAGCCTTTTACATGGCGAAAAAAATGGGCAAAAGTATGGAATGAAGTAAAGTATTGTAGTGAAAGGTGCAAAAGAAATAAGAAAAACAATTGACCTAAAAAACTATTTCGACTTAAATAACTTGTTGCAAATACCATTAACTTCTTAAGTTGGAGGAAAACATTTATGGTTTAGCTATAACGGTCAATTTTAAAACCCCTTATTTTTTTCATATGTGGCTGATTTTCATTTCTAATTATGTAATCAACTATGTTATTATTTGCTTCAACTTTTTAATATGGGCTAGCAATGATAACATATCCAATACAACCATCACTCTTAACCCTGGCCTTTATTGGAAAGAGTGTAAACTAGACAAAAGTGCCATTCTTTATGCCATTGGCTTATCTTTCTTCTTGTTTGCCATTGAATATGTTATTCTATGGATCTTATCTAGTCTTATTTCTGCTATTTTAGTTCATATCGCTCCAAATGCAATAATAACTTACTTTCTGATTTTAGTGCTAAACATAGTGTATGTCATAAATTTTATCTACACATACAAGTATGAGTATTGCATTGTTTGTAAATCCATGAACTCACCAGACTTACCCATTTACAACATGACACCCCATTTCAATAAGAAAACATGTTACTGCTGTGATGGTAAACAGTATATAAAAGGTAATATCGACATCAGTGAGTCACATCTTAAGCTAAAAAAGAATGTAAAACTACTCCTCTACAAAACCCGCTTACTCGAGTTAATGACAAATAGACTGAATTCACTAACCGCTCAAATTGAAAACAAGCATATAAAAGATAGTCTGAAGGGCCATGCAATCAGTTTGGCTGAAAAACTTCAACAAGAGATCTCTTTCACAACAAAATCAATCGAGCTATATCATTCACAAGCAACACTCATCTCAGATCATTTATATACAATCCATCTGGAAAAACAACTCGCTAAAAGTGAGTCATATATCAACAAAGAACGTCAGAAGAACATCCAGCAAATGGAGCTTTACATAAAAGAGGAAAGTTACTCAGAGTTGTCAGACCATAAAGAAATTTCAAATAGAATTGAAACCTTGATTGAATTGATAGAGTTAAATAATGATAACTCTATTACCAAAGAGTTAGAAGCAGAAATCAAGAGCCTAACAAATCATCTTAACAATAAAGGGTAATTACCTACCTCCTACTTTTTTAATGAACGAATATGAACTTTACAATTCTACTTCCTTGTTTTCTTAATTTTGTTCTATTTTGTTATCTATTCATGCTTTGGGCATCATTAAACTCTCCCTCATTTTTGATGGTAATAAAAGAACCAGGACTTTACAGGCCACAATTTGACATTGAACCTTCAGCTTCTATTCATGCACTAGCAATTGGTTTTCTATTAAGTTCTGCTTTATATATAATTATCAATCAACTTTCACACTTTCTTAATTATTTTTTCAATTCATCACACATTACACACTTTACGTTTGGTAAAACATTTATGGCTATTTCCTATTGGACTCCATTATTAACATATGCTATTCTTGATATTTCTTCATCCAAATACACACAGTGCATGATCTGCACAAAGAATGAAAAGTTGGGAAATATTAATGAGTACTTAGATGTTCCATTGTCTAACAAAAAGTGTTTTTGCTGTTCAGGAAGTGGCAAACTAGTTAAAAAAGAAGAAAAAGGAAGGTTACACCAACAACTAGTTAAGACTATTAAACAACATCAGCTACACAAAAGCAAGTTAACTAAACTTCTAAAAGAAAAAGCTCAAATTTTAAGTTTCATAAAAAACAACAAAACTGTTTTTCTCGTCATTGATGCTAACTCTAAAACAGAATTGGAAAGCCTAACAGAGCAAATTGACTTCACACAAACATCTGAAACATTTTATAAAACAGTAGCTATCAAAATGATGAAACTCATTTACAATGAATCTATGCTACAATATATCTCGAGTAAAGAACAAGAATTGAGCTACAATTTAATACAAAATAAATTTTCAACTTACACAAATATACATTCATTTGAGAAGTCTATAGATTTAAACAAGTCTTTCTTGGTTGATGAAATTGAAGTCTTAAGCCAAAAAATCAAACTTACACATGAGCATACTATCACCAATGAGCTTAAGGAAGAAATTAAAATGATTACTGATAAACTTAATAGCTTAGATTAATACCACACATCAACTCATTAAACAGTATATTATATGATTCTTATCTTAATATCAGTTCTATTGATCGCTAATTACCTGATCTTTTGTTATCTGTTCCTAATATATGCCAGTGCAACAGATGTTTCATTCAAGCAAGTAGTAAAAGAACCTGCACAGTATGCCCAAAAGGTAAACTTTAAGTTTTCACTGATCCCACATGCCATTTTGGTTGGTGGTGTGTATATCGTGATTCTTTTTACGACCTTTTTCATAGCTGCCTTGCTATTCAACTTTACAGGAGCTCCTGAAGATAATGGAGGGGCACTAGGCAGAAACCTATATTCTATTTTCCACTTCAGTCTTCCAATTATATACTTTATCGCATCAAACTATTTTTCAGACTTATATACCTGGTGCGATGTGTGTCAACATGATACCAAACTTAACGGCTACAATGAATACCTTGACACAGAATTCAATAACGAAACCTGCTTTTGTTGTAATGGAGATGGTGTCATCTACAATGGAGGTAAAAGAGGAAAGTTACACAAACTACTGACCCATAATCTGGCACTCCATAAAGAGAAAATGAGCAGCTATAAAAGGCTAGTAGAAGAAAAAATCAATTTTGAAAACAAGCTGGCAGCCAAAGACACTTTAAATAAAAATGTAATGGTTCAAATGGAAAGCCTTATTGAGAAAATAGAGGCCCAAATTACCTTTACTAAAGCTTCCGCTGAGTTTTATAAGATAGCAACGGCCAAGATAATGACGCTATTCTATAATCACCATATGGCTAAATACCTTCTTGATAGACAACAGGAGTTCAACCAATCTGTCGAAGAGAACAACATCAATACCTATATTGATATCTTTAGTAAACAAGGAACTTTTGAACTGGACACTAATGCAATGGCTGATAAGATTGAGGCACTTTCCCAAGAGATTGAGCTACGTAAAAGTTCTTCAATTACCCATGAACTTACACATGAGCTTGAGCAAGTAACCGAAGCACTGTCATTGAAAAAATAAGCTATAAAAAAGATGAGTCATTCCTAATAATTAAATCGGTGGTGACTCATCATTGAATATACAAAGGAGTTTTCTGCAAAACTTACATCTGCTTCAACACAACTTTTTTTTAGACTAAAATTATCAGCATAACCACCCCATTACTCATCATCACCTCTATTCAGTCATGAAAATTTCAACTCTCTCTTACTTGTATTCCTGTCTTTTCATTTTGTCTACAACCTTAATGATTAGTGGTTGTTTCAAAGAAGCATCACAAAAGGACGAACCCAAAAATGAGTTTAGCATTGAAACAGCGATCGAACTCTCGGCGCAGTACCTCACTCGCATTTGCCTCAAAAATGGGATGTTTGAATATCGTATCAACACAAACCCTTCCGTCAATGTTCTGGACAAATACAATATGCTCAGGCATGCTGGTACAATTTACGCTTTGGCAAACTACCATAGCCTTAAAGCAAATACGCAGGTATTGGATGCCCTAAATCGGTCAGGAAATTATTTGAAACAGGTTGCCTTAAAGCCTGTTCCTGAACAGAAAAATACATTGGCAATATGGTCCTTTCCCGAGGTGACACACAGCAACAATGAGCAGCAAGTAAAACTAGGAGGCACTGGGTTAGGGTTGGTTGCTTTACTTAGCATTGAAAAAATACAACCCGGGTTCACCTCTTTAAATAAGCTAATAGGTTTGGGGAATGGGATTCTTTTTATGCAAAAAGAAAATGGCAGTTTTTACTCCAAATATATTCCTTCTGCTGGAGGGCTCACAGACCAATGGAATTCTCTTTATTATCCTGGAGAGGCTGCTTTGGGACTGGCTATGCTATATGAAATTGACCCCGCCGAAAAGTGGATCATCTCGGCATACAAAGCGATGGAATATCTGGCACTAAGCAGAAAGGGGCAACCCAACCTTCCTGCTGACCATTGGGCACTACTCGCAACAGAAAAGATTCTCAAACACCAGCAAGTTGTAGCCGGTCTGATTAATGAAGATTTGCTGATCAATCATGCAACCCAAGTCTGTGAGTCTATTCTAAACTCTCAGATCACTTCTCCTGCAAAAGGAGTTTATTATGGGGGCTTTAACACAAAAGGTAATACGACACCCACTGCCACCCGACTAGAAGGTCTGCAGGCTGCATTGAACTTCCTGCCAGAACATATGGCTATCAGGAAAAAGATAACCAAAGCCGTAGACCTAGGAATAGGTTTCCTACTACATGCACAAATTAAAGAAGGCAAATATACAGGAGCAATACCTAGAGCAATTTCACCTCTACCTCAAAATGAACCCGACTCCAAAAGCTTTAACAAGAGGGTTACTGAAATAAGAATTGATTATATACAGCATGCCATGAGTGCCATGATGCAGTATCAGCAGTTCAAAAAGTCAAACCCAATAGCCTTGCCCAATTCAGAGAAATAACTTCACCCATACAAAAAAAATTGATCCCGAATAACGTCATGCTATTCGGGATCACCCAATCGATTTTAAGGTTTGTCCTTGGCTACAATACCAATGAGGCAATAACACCAAAAATCACCAACGGAATATTGTAGTGCAAAAATGTAGGTACACAGGTATCCCAAATATGATCATGTTGACCATCTGCTGCTAAACCAGAAGTTGGCCCTAAAGTACTGTCAGATGCTGGAGAACCTGCATCTCCCAAAGCTCCTGCTACGCCAATCAAGGCAATGATACCCGCTGTTGAAAAGCCCAACTCCAATCCTAATGGACAATAGATAGTCGCAATAATTGGTACAGTACCAAAAGAAGTGCCGATACCCATCGTAACAAACAAGCCAATCAGAATCATCAGCATTGCCCCTCCTAATTTGCTTGCACCTACCAATTGTGTAATACTGCTTACCAACCCTTCTACAGCATGTGTTTCACGAATTACGCCTGCATAACCAGCTGCTACCAGCATTACGACAGCAATAAACCCCATCACTCCTACGCCATCATGCATCACCTCTTCCAATTCCTTTCTATTGATCGCTCTACTGAAGAACATCACAAGAAGTCCTGCCAAAGCCCCTAACGGCAATGACCCTGTCAGCAGTTGAATGGCAAATGCCAATATTGCAGCCAATAGCGTCCAGTAATGTGCCGGTTTTAAGGATATTTTCTCCGTATTGACAACGGCTACTTCTTCACGATACACACGTTTCTTCTTATAAGAAATCAATACAGCAAATAACAACCCTACCAACATTCCTAAACCGGGTAACCACATTGATTGCCAAATCATGGATATGTCAACTGAAATGCCATTCGCAATCATCTGATCTTTAATCAGGTTCTGAAAAATAAGCCCAAACCCAACAGGCAATACAATATATGGTGCCGTTAGCCCAAATGTCAAAGAAGAGGCTACAGCCCTTCTATCCAGTTTCAACCTGTCCATCAAGGGTAACAATGGAGGAATCAGAATAGGAATAAATGCAATATGAACAGGCACCAAGTTTTGAGAGAAGCAAGCCAATAAAGTGATAACCAAAAGCAAAATCATTTTACTTTTGCCAACCATCAAGGCTATCCGTTGCGCCATTACCGCAGCTGCTCCTGTCTTGTTTATCGCGACAGCCAAAGCACCCAACAGCACATAACTCAATGCTGTTTCGGCATTCCCTCCCATTCCTTTAATCAGGAGCTGCATCGTATCCGTCAACGTAAATCCCCCTGTCAGTCCTGCCACCAAAGCCGCAATCAGAATTGCCAGCATAACATTGAGGCTCATCAAACACAGGGTAATCATCACTATCACTGAAATGATTACCGGATTAAAAAGTTCTGTCATTAGTCTGTCTGTTCAGTTTATTTCTCAGAATAAGCCGCCAAGTTAAAGTATTTGGTTGGTTGAGACTAATACAGCATCTGGAATTTCATTTCAAGTAACTGACCAAACCTTTGTGTTAACTACTGATAAAATTAGTTTCAGGATTATTTCATCAAAAAAAACTTAGGGTTCTACATAGGCAACACCCTTAAAATAAGTTGGACTAGATACTAAACTCAACACTTAACTGTCTCCCTTCCGCTGCAGCCTTTTTATCCTGAATACTTCCAAAAGCTAGACCTAATGAAAGTCCAATAGAAAGTCCCAAAGGTAAACCCATCCCCAAAAATGCCATATTTTCTAGACTGTAGCTAAATACTGTCCCCATAGGTAAACCAAAAAATACCATACCCAATGACATTCCAAGTACCATCCAAGTATTTCTATAATGATTTGTCAGAACAATTTTCAGCTCTTTGTCAAGTGTTGCAATAACTTTAGACTTTGCTTTTGCCAGCTTTTTGCTGAATTGTCTATCATTATCTGATAACTGATTCAGTTGTTCTATCTCATTATTGATAATGTTTTTCACGTTGTTAGGTAGCGTTCTGGTCTGAAGTTCTTGAATCAGGTTTTCAAACTGCTGATATAATTTTTGCTGTTTACTATTTGGCTTTAGATTATCTCTTCTATTGAGGTTGCTTAATTCCATTTTTATAATTGGGTTAGAGAAGTTTAAATAAATGCTTAATTGAAATTGGGTATCTCAAAAAAGATTGAAAATAAAAAAACTGAAGAGATACAATTATGCATTTCTCCAGTTCAATATAAAAGATAAATTTCGATATCTTACAAACTGATTATCTGACTATTAATTATCTGAAATTTCAGTTACGCTTGACATCTCAATAGGTATTTTCATTTCTTCCTGTGTCTGAGGGTTATTTATATAAGAGTCCCCTTTCATTTGCTGCTCTACATGTGCACTGATGATCCAACCTGTTTTTGGTGACAGCTTTACAGTAGAGACGGTTGCACCTTGTATATCAACCCTGCTAAACATTTGGCTTTCCGTTGCGCCTTTTGTTGTATCGATGTTTGCTTTTCCCTCCAAAACAATGGCGTCTTTTGTAACCGCCTTTAGTTTATATTCTGTCGTCACGTTGGCAGAAAAACCTGCTTCCAGTTTTGTACTAACTGACCAAGTATCATCGATCTTCACTGAATTTTCTGGGAATATGGCAGTAACCATCTCAATATTTCCTTTTAAGGCATTTTCACCATACGCCTGCTCCAGCTGTGTAATGATTTGTTGTTTCTGTGCCTGTGGAATTTCTGGAAACTTACTCATCATACTAGAAAACAGCACTTCTTCTCCTGTGATTTCAAGTACTTTTCCCTTCTTATCCATCTTTAAGGAAAATGGCTTGTTCACCAACTCTCCAAGAAGCATGGAAAAAATATTTTTAGAGTCTGTATCCTCAGAGCTGGCTGTAATTTCTCCCTGTGGAAGTTTCATTACCATATTTAGCTTTTCATAATTCACTTCCAGATCATAAACGCCTTTCTTGATGTCTTTTACAACAAATGCCGTATTTCCACCAAGCAATATTTCCATATTAACTTCTTGTCCTGCAACATTCTGCTGAATCGTAGAAGTAGCGTTTACTACCTGATTGTACTTCTCCCCTTTCTTTAGGTTTAGTTCAATAGTTTGCTTTTGTGCCTGTGAAGCAGTCAGGATAAAAAGGGATAAAAAAATTGTGATAATGAATCTCATACGTAAATGATTAGTTTGAAAAAAATTATAGCTATTTCAACGTCGCTTGGGAGCAAATGTTTCGCTTATCATTCAAAATGCTACACAAAGTGGTATATCAGTTAATGCATTGAAGCGAATTTGATACTCAAATTCAAAAATAAAAAATCCGAAAGAACAGCAGTATGTGTCCTTCCGGATTTTGATATACAATTCTAAACCTATTTCTCTTACATCTCTTTTTTAACCAGCAATTGCTCAATTTTACGCCAGTCGATCATCTTGAAGTTTTGAGCCTTTAAGCTATCATCATCAAAATTGAAACCATCCTGAACCATTAGCATTCCTTTTGGATATTGCTCGCTCAATGAGTCTGTAATCACCTCAATTCCATCTGTTTCTTCCACGCCATCCACTTTGCCCTTTTCAATTGCAAAGCTACCCAAATACTCGTAGTTATTCTCTAAGCTGAACACTGCATATGAGAAATTTCCTTGGCTTGAAGCCAACAAGTAACCTGTCTCTATTCCAGTCTTGTAAAGTGCAATTCCTTCCAAGTCCGCTTCCAGCATCTCATTGTCAGCTACTTTTGTACTTGCAATCAGTTCAGGTGTAGCAACTGTATCAACGGACAAATCCACTTTCCAAATGCCTTGTGCTTCTTCACCTATATACAAAGTGCCAGTAGCGTCATCTGCTACCATCCCCTCTGGTTGTGATGGCACTTTATAGGATTTAGCCAAGCTTGCAGTTACCTTACCACTGTCTGCCGCTGCCAACGCCCACTGTTGGACCACTCCATTTTTTCCATTGGCAATAACAAACGAATTACCTGTTGACTGATCCTGATACATACAGAAACCATAGATATCATCAATTGCCTCACCTGTCATAATAGGCTGAGCCGAAACATCTACCAACTTTCCTTCAGCCGTCATCTTCATCAGGGTAATGGAATTATCATTACGGTTACTTGCCGCGACTATATCCAAGGTATCTTGACCAAGTACGACCCCTTGTCTGATATCTACATTGTTTACCTTTCCTACAGGATAAAAGCCCAACTCGTTTCCTGCCAAGTCATAAACATACAAGCCTTTTTTCTTATGCGTTCCTACTATCAGACTCTTTGAAGGATCTTCAGGGTGAATCCACATTGCCGGATCGTCTGCAGCATCCTCTTCTGTAGTAGCCAGTACTGCTTGCGTTTCAGCATCTGCCTGCACACGGAACTTCACTTTTTCCTGAAGCTTATAAGCTTGCTTCATTGATTCATCTGACTCTCTTGGGTCTTTGTACTGTTTCTCAGTCTGATGGCTAACACCACACGCTGTAAAAAGACCTGCTATAACTGATAGAAGTATTATTTGCTGTTTCATTTCTTCTAGTGATTTTTGTTATGGCAAATTCCCGACAGGTAAAACCTGACGGGAATAGCACCAATTCAATTATAATCATTTCAATAGGATTGTATACTGAGATATAATCTACTTACCTACGCTAATACCCTCCTATTGACTCTTCAATTTATAGGTTGATTTTCACACCTATGCTGAATCTTGGTGCGTAATATTCTGCCTGCATCATGTGGTTAGAAACCCCTTGGAAATAACGTAATGGCTGGTTCAGCAAGTTGTTTGCTTCTACATAAGCATTCACTTTTTCTGAGAACATGTAGCTAGCATTGGCGTCAAGATACATCACCTTGTCATAGTACACATCTTCAGATACATCTCCACCTACCTCTTCAATAAATTCACTTGTGTAGTTGAATGACAGCCCAGCCTTGAATTTCTTAGCTTCATACATCAATGATGCATTGAATGTATTGTTTGCAGTACCTGGCATTGACAGATCCTCATCCTCACGGTCTTCCAATTGGAAGTTCTCAACGCTAGAATTGATGTAAGTATAGTTGGCATATACATTGAACCTGTTCAGAGGGTAAGGCAGGAAGTCTAATCTTCTCTGCAAGCCCAATTCGACACCCATCAAGTTAGCATCTCCACCATTGATTGGTTGTGTCACTTCAAACTCAGTTCCGCCAATCATCTCGTCATTTGTATTTTTAACGATAAAGTCATTTACCTTTTTGTAGAAAACACCACCAGAAACAATACCTACTGATGAGAAGTAATACTCACCCAAAAGGTCAAAGTTCATAGATGTCGTAGCTTCCAATGCAGGGTTACCAATGCTCATCTCTTCATCTTCAATCACCACATATGGCACAAGGTCAAAGTAGTTTGGACGTGCAATCGTGTTAGTCCAAGCCAATCTTACTACCGCATTGTCAGCAGGCTGGTAACGGAAGTGTAAACCTGGCAAGATGTTCATATAATCGTTCGTCTGCTCAGCTGTTGGTTCTAGTGTCTCATCGTTGTCATTGTACTCAAAGCCACTGTATGTTACTGATGTATTCTCAATTCTTACACCTGCCAACATGTTCAGTTTCTTACCCAACTTCTGATCTAGCATCAAGTAACCTGCTGTTACATTTTCAGTCGCATTGAAGTTACCCGCCATTTCATCCAGCTTGATTTCAGACTCATACGCATTACTAGTGAAGTCGGTACCACCTAGGAACTCTTTTGATACAAATGATCCTGCTTTATAATCACCTGCCAAGAAATCATCCTTTGTTTCGTTTGAAAGGTTTTGCTGGATCAAAGCCATCAACGCATCCTCATCAGTTGGTTCAATCTCATAGAAATTGTTGTCACGCTCTTTTGACTTTGACTTGTATTTAGCACCAAATTTCAGGTTGCTAGCAAAGTTGCCTTGTGAAAGCGGCATGCTGATATTAAACTTACCTGAAAAGTCTTCTTCCTGTGTATACTGGTTCTCTTCTGTGATCTCATCCAGTTCCCAGTTACCGTCAATTGCTTCAAAAGAATTGGAAGGAAGTGGTTTGTCATCTACCATTGAGAAATCCAGGCTTTGGTTTTCTGTTTTGTAGGCAATATATCTTTCCTGTGGTCTGTCCTCTGACGCCTTAGCGTAGTTTACTCCCCAGTCAAATCTTACTTTTCCAAAAAGGTGGTCACCTGAAAGACCCAATGTCAACACACGCTGATCTTCCAGACGCTGGTTCTTGTTGTTGGCACCTCCTTTTGTTTCACGTACAATCTCTTCAGCTGTATAGTTGTCACCATCATTTCTTACCAGATCTTTGTAAGATACTCTGTAACGTGTTTCCCAATCGTTACGATGGTTGTACATTCCTTTTACAAACAAGGTATGATTATCATTGATTTTATAATCCAACCCCAATGAGAAACTTTGACGCAAACGCTGTACGTAATACTGTCTTGTCTGGAATTCTACCAGATCATCACCATCCCATTCTGCTTCCACATTGTCTGATCCAAGGTAGTGATTGAAAACCGAGCCACTTGCGATTACCCCCAGCTTGTCATTTACGAAACGGTTGCCATAAACCAATGAACCATTCAGTATTGGTTTCTTGCCAATAAAGTTATATCCAGAACCCAAAGTCGCTGAGATTCTACGTGCATGCGGTGCAGTACGTGTTACCAAGTTTACAGAACCACCGATTGCGTCACCATCCATATCTGGTGTCACTGCTTTGTTAACTTCAACAGCCTGTACCATATCCGAAGGAACCAGATCAAGCTGAACACTTCTGATTTCAGCCTCAGCTGAAGGCACTCTTTCTCCGTTGATAGTCACTGAGTTCAGTTGAGGTGCCGTACCACGGATATTCGCAAATCTTGCTTCACCTTGGTCATACTGTACATAAATACCGGATACACGCTTCAGTGCATCACCAATATTGGAGTCAGGGAAACGGGATACCTGATCTGCCGATATTACATTGACAATATTGTTTGCGTTCTTTTGCTGGTTCAGTGCTTTTGCCTGACCACCAGCATAAATTGTTACTTCATCCAGTGTTTCCAGTTCTGTCAAGTTGAAATCCAGAACAGTTGTTCCACTTACTGATATAGTTTTGCTGACAGGTTTATACCCTAGGTATGATACTTTAATAGAATAGTCTCCGGCTGGAATATCCGTAAGCGTGTATCGGCCATTCACATCTGTGACTGTTCCTTTACTTAATTCTTCGACCAATACAATTGCTCCAGGAAATGGTAAGTTGCTTTCGTCCAAAATGCTTCCCCTCAATGCTGCGGTTTGTGCAAAAGTAGCAGTGGTCATCAATATCATGACCGTAGATAGTAATAAGTGATAAAAGTTTTTCATGGAGTTTTAAATCTGATTTTAGTTACATTTTTTGCGCCGTAAAATTGGCTAAATCAAACTCCAAATAGGTTTCAGGTTATTTATGCTTTCTTCAACTAAAAATTAAACACACAGCGCACTCACATAGACTATTCACTGTGTTATATTACATTCTTTAAATTTATGTTAACACAAAAAAGAAAAAGCCCACTTCATACCATGATGAGTGGGCCAGACGTATTATGAACCAACTATTACAAAGCACACATGTAGTTTATGGAACATTATTACGCCCCAATAATAAAAGCTCAACAAAGTCAAACTTCTATATTTCTTTGCTAGGTTCTATCAAAACTGAAAACGAAATCTTGACTGTATTATCTACTTTTACCGCTCCAAAAAATCTAGAAGGTGGATGTAATCCAAAATCGGTCAATTTGAAATCAAACGAACCAACAACCCTATTACTGTTTTCTTTCTGAAACAACATTACTGGTATCTCCATATGCTTCATTACCCCTGCCACTTTCAGAGAAAGCTTCAGGTAATACTTGTCATTCAAGCCTGCATGCGTGAGGTCTTTCAACACCAAAAAGAGTTTAGGGTACTCCTCTTCTTGCAGCAATTCTCTCAAATCACTATTCATCAAAGAGTTGTGACAATCAAGTCTCTTAATAACAATTGGTAATATCGCTTGTCTGAAATGAAAGTTCTGTAATTCATCAATTGCCAACAGCACTTCTGTTTTGTCTTCCATTTCAGAAGCACTATATGCACAGCTAAAAGTATTGAGGTTAGTAGCGCCATCTATATACAGATAGCTGTCTTTGTCGAATTTCACGTCCCACTTTTCATATGTAGGTCCTCCCCACCAACCTACCCAAAAAGTTAGCAGTATAGAAAGCAGTTTCATAGTCTGATAATATCTTTAAGTTACGATATGAGTAAACCCCACCGTGGGTGGGGCTTACAAGTCAATAAACCTGATTAAAGTTTAGAAGCCAATCACCGCTTCTACCATAACACCGTTAAAGCGACCTCCGTAAAGGATATTGTTTTCTGCGAAGTCTTTGTACTCTTGGTTTACGTACTCAACTTTTGCAAGAATATTGTTTGTCAGGAACCAACCTGCACCGATTTGGTAACGGTTGATTGTAACCTCATCTGCATCGCCTGTCGCATTCCCTTTCACTTGGTTGTAACGACCACCTATATAGAAGTTGTCATTTTCACCAAATCTGTAAAGTAAGTCTGCTGCAAGTTGTGTGTATCCACCATCTTCAAGTGTCTCTTCGTCATTTTGGCGAGCCAGACCTGCTGTGTGCTCGTAAGTACCGAAGAACTCAATACCTTTGTAGCTTACGAATGGGTTGATCATGAATGATGTCACCTTGTTGAAGCCTGGGCTGAAACGACCTGTTGTGAACGCTGCTGAAGATGAAGCTTCAGTGTTTGCCATTACGTAGTAGTATCTAGAACCTGTACGGTCACCAGCGTAAAGCGTGTTGCGGTTATAGCCTGAGTTCGCGTAGAATGATCCTGTCAATCTTAGTCTCAAGTCTTCATCTACTTGGTTGTCATAACCTAATTTACCGTAAACTGAAGGCTGTCTGTCATCAACTTTCACTACATCACCTTTGATCTCACCGTTAGATACACCGATCATACCGATGATATTATTTTTGCGGTAGTAAACCTCTGCACCAATCTCAGTTGCAAATGCATCCATGATATAGTTACCTACAAATGGGTTGTAGATGGCATTACCGTTGTCAGTTCTTCTGAAGTGTGCATCACCGTAGTTGATCTCCATGTGCCCCACTTTGATAGTCACGTCCTTCATGATCTTGTCTACCAACTCACTGTTCAGGAATGGCAGTGCATCAAACTGGATGTAACCACCTTTTACCCAAGCCTCTGTGTGGTGACGAGAAGACAGGTATGTTACCAAGTTCATTCTCACACCTGGAGCCAACTGAACATCAATGTTCATGTTTGCAGTGGCGTTGTTGAAGTATGGCTGAATTTCCTTCAGTGTGTTGTTAACCAATACACTACCATCAGCTCCCAATACATCCTGTGCATCGTTTGAGTGGTCAAGTCCTTGGAACTGAAGTGCGAAATCACCTCCAAGTTTCACTTTTACACCATCAAAATCGCTGTAATCTTCTTTTGGAGTTTCAAATTGGTTCAAGCCTGCTTGACCTACATTTCTGTTGCTTTTGATAGGGTCTTGAGCAAAAGCTGTAGCGCCGATGATTCCTGATAATAAAAGCGCTAAGATTGGTCTAAGTATTTGTTTGCGCATGGTGATTATGATTAAAAGTGGATAAGATTTTTGATATTAAACAATATGGTTCATAGTCAGCTCAGTGAAATGAGCTGCGAAAATGAAATCTATTTACCTTGAATTCTAATTATTTACCTTGTTATAAAGCTTATTGAACCTCTGTACCAGCGTCCAAGTCAACCGAATATTCAATGGTTACTTCATCACCAGTTTTGACAGTTCCGAACATGGCAGTTGGAGGTTCAATTCCAAATTCACTCATCTTGAAAGTGTATTTACCACTAAAGGTATTTCCCTTCTTGTCAGCTTTCAGTGTCACTGGATTCGAAGTCCCTGCTATGGTTAATGTTCCTTTCAAAGTTGAGCCTTCTGTAGGTGCATTTAGCTTGAAAATAATGTTTGGATGGCTTTTCATCTTAAGCGCGCTATAAGTGTTGCTGTCCATTGCACTTTTGCCGCTCTTGATACCCTTTACTGGAATGTTGACTGTCGCGCCTTTCAAAGTTGTTACACCCGCTCCATCAAAGTCTGCTATTACCTTGATAGCCGATTCGGTAACGTCACACGTCCAGTCATGCAAAGTGGAAGTTCCGTGGATTTGAATCTTTTGTTTTTTTAGGTTGATTACCTTTTCTGAATTTTGGGCAGACACATTCAGTGAAATCATCGCTAAAATCAGAAATACAATTGGTTGTAGAATGCTTTTCATAAGGTGTTTAATAGTTATTTCTTGTGCTTTGTTTTTCTTTTGTTACACAAATAAACATCACTTATGATCCGTGGGAGGTGACTGGCCTGATTAGAAAAGAGTGACTTTCATCAATACAATTTCAACTTACTTATTTTCAATATTTTAGCCTTATTTAAGAGAATTTATATAATGAAAAAAATATTGTTTTTTTTCAAAAAGAGATCAAATATAGAATTCACCCTAAAAAATAAGCCCTAATTACAGCTGTAATTAGGGCTTTTATATCTCTTTAGATAGAAGTAACAATTGAAGCGGTTATTTAATCACTGTTTTTATTTCCTACTTCATTCTGCAAATACTCAATCAGACTATTCATATTGCCTTTGAGACTTGCATCTTGAAATTTGCTATAAAGGTCTTGAAAATGTTCAGGATCTACTTTAAAGCGTTCCTTCCCTTCCTGCATCTTGTCTTTGGCTCTTTTCACCAACTGTCTGCAGTGATCTTTTTTCTTCTCGAAAATTTCTGTAATCTCGGTGTAGTCATAATTGAAGACTTCTTTGAGCAAGTATACACCACGTTCAGAAGGAGTCAGTCTAGACAACAGCCTTCTCATCCCTACAGAAAGCTCATTGGCCATATCAAACTTTGATAGGTTTTGTTCGATATGCTGAATTGTAGCAGGTAATTGCGCTTTCACATTCTGTAAAGAAACTTCTTTTTTTCTTTTCAGACTTTCCAGATAATTCAAGCAATTGTTTGTGATCGCTCTTGCCAGGTAATTTTTGATGTCTTCAATTTTCGAGAAATCTACCTTCAATAGCTTTACCATAGTCTCCTGCACTACATCTTCGGCATCCATTCCAACACCTACCATTTTGTTGGCTATGGCATAAAGAAGGGGCTGGTATTTTATCAGAATATCTTGGTTATGCATAATTATGTCAAAATCCTGTTCACACGCTATCGTTAATTAGTTCAAGTAGGTATATTGGACGATTATTCCTCTTTTGCCTACAAGAATAGAGATCTTCAAGCGGTTTTCCAATTGGATGTTTTTAAAAAGTTCACATTTCTTCATTTTTTTGAACAAAATTGACAATGCTTCTAACATTTCATTTTGTGAAGCTTTTTAAAATGATATGTCCTTTAATAAAGCAACTATAATAAAGATATGTGTGTTCATAATAACCAGACTATTGAAGTTAATGGTACATTAATCAGGTTTCAACACTTAAAACAAAATACAGATCCAGCGGCACCAACACTTGTTTTTCTTCATGAAGGGCTTGGTTGTATAGAGTTTTGGAAAGATGTCCCAAGCTTACTGGCTCAGGAAACAGGTTTAAACATATTATCCTATGACAGACAAGGGCACGGTCAGTCCGATCCCTTATCTTCTCCACGGACTGTTGAGTACTTACACCATGAGGCACAGCTCGTTTTACCCTTATTACTTGAAAAGCTAGGTATCTCTCGCCCTATTCTTATCGGTCATAGTGACGGAGGCAGTATTGCTTTATTATACGCAGCCCATCATCCAACAAGGGCTATAGTAACGGAAGCGGCTCATATTTTTGTTGAGGAAGTTACATTGGAAGGAATCAAACATGCGGTAGCTGCATATCCGAAAATAAAAGACAAGCTGTATAAATACCATGGAGAAAAAACAGACACTTTATTTTACGCTTGGGCTGACACTTGGCTTACACCTGAATTTATAGGTTGGAATATAGAAAAAGAGGTAAATAACATTCAATGTCCATCCCTTATCATACAAGGTATCGATGACGAATATGCCACCCAAGAACAAGTAACTAAAATTGTCAGCCTAATAGGAGAAAGTGCCATTTCTGTTATGATCGAAAATTGTGGTCATACTCCGCATATTCAAGCTAAAGAGGCGACACTTAAACAAATGTTAACCTTTATTAGAAAGGTACTTTAGCAAGAGTGGAAAAATTTTTAATTTAATTATTGACACTTTCAATATGAAACGCTAATCAACCAATATGAATAGATCAGTTCTACTTCTTCTCTTCATCATGATTCTTTGGACAGGCTGTAAACAGCTCGAAAATGAAGACGCCAAGATCTCAAAAATTCAAGATTATGTTGAAGAGGTGAAGGAAACTTACCCTTCCTATGATTTCAAACGGAGTATGATGTTTTCTCTAGGGGATTATACATTCTCTGCCACTTCCTTTTTTGACAAGGACAATAAGTTAAAACTGGTGGAAGAAGTTGGTAATATGGGGGAGTATGGAAACCTAAAGAAAAGGTACTTTCTGAAAGATGACCAGCTTGTCTTTGTTGGCACAGACAAAAGGTTTTATCAAGGCAACCACTATATCTACTCAGAGGAAAAAGCTTTTCTATCAGACGAAGGTGATGAAGTACTTATGGTCCAAAAAAAGGAAGCTCCTAGCCTTATTGACTTACAAGAACAGGATTTTCAGACAATCACTTCCAAAACTGATTACAGTGGGGAACTATCACGCTGCCTCAATGCCATTGAGCAGCGTCAGGAATTTGCGCCACAATTCAAAAAAGTATGGAGCCTTAGAGGTAAGAGCTTCCTTCAATTAGGAGAAGCTCATGAGGGTACTTTTGAAGCTGATCTCCGTATTCGTACAAAAGACTCCCTCATCCTGATGCTGGAATCTTCACCACAGATGAAAGGAGTCTTGTTAGATATTGATTGGGAATATCAGCACACCAATGGTTATGAAGAGATGGTTTACAAAGGTGGTCAAGTTGCTGCCCCAGATGAAGCTAATAAAGACTAACTACTGTCCTACCCATCAATTCACCCTTTAGGATTTGCTGAATCTTATCACTTAACTGATCCAGATTACAGGTCTCTGTTATTTTGCTAAGCTGATCAGGCTTCCAAGGTCCTGCCAACTTATTCCAAACATCAATACGCTTTTGTATTTCACACTCTACAGAGTCTATCCCCAATAGATTATTTCCTTTTAAGATAAATGGAAATACAGTAAGGTCGATTTTAGGTGAAGATACCAACCCACAACAAGCGATACTACCCCCATATTTTAGACTTTTCATAGCAGTAGTCAGGATCGAACCACCTACAGTATCGATGGCTCCAGCATAAATGGGTCTCAGTAATGGCTTACCTGATGAATCTACGGCCTCTTCCCTACTGATAATTTTGCCTACACCTAGACTTTTCAGTATTTCATGGGCTTTTTTCTTTCCCGTAACAGCTATAACCTCATATCCCAACTTACTCAAAATTGCTACAGAAAGACTACCAACACCACCTGACCCACCAGAAACCAAAACCGGTCCCTTACTTGGTGTAATACCATGTGCTATGAGTGCTTCAGTACATAACCCTGCCGTCAGTCCAGCTGTACCGAAAATCATACTTTCTTTCAACGTCAATCCTTTGGGTAATGGAATGACCCATGCAGATGGTACCCTAATATACTCTCCATAACCTCCATTTGTATTCATTCCAAGGTCAAAACCCGTTACGATCACTTCCTCACCTTTACTGAACTCAGGAACACTGCTATAGGCTACTGTTCCTGCCGCATCAATACCTGGAGTATGCGGATAGTTACGGGTTACCCCTTTATTTCCCACTGCAGACAATCCGTCTTTATAATTCAGAGAAGAGTAATGTACCTTTATTAATACTTCACCATCAGGAAGATCTTCCATTTTGACTTGCTCCAATGATCGGGTGAACTTTCCGGCTTCCTGTTCCCTAACAACAAGGGCACTGAAAATTTTTTCCATGGATACTCAGTTAAATCTTGGGTAAAACGACTTTATTCAAGATAGCAAAACAGAAAGCTCCCTAACAATGACATTTAGGCATGTTCCTAAAACTTTTCTCACAGGTGTAGCTCACCTTTTGGATCTATCTTCATATCCGTATTCTTTGCCACGGTTTCAAGCCTGATGATTTCCTGATCAAACCAGAATTTGTCAAACAGCTCTAATTTTCTTCGGACTTCTTCCCAAATAATAGGCGCTGTATCATCATTGTGCCTTCTCAGCCAAAAACCCAATATTTCAGGAGCAGTATCGCTAACATTTTTACCTAAAGTCAATTCATTGTTTTTAAACCGCATGTGAAGGTATTCTGAGCCAGAAAGTTCTCCATGCCAAATAGCACTCCTATAAGCTTTTAGTTCACTGTCAAAAAGCTCATTATAATGTAGGTACATATACCCTTGAACATATGCCCTCACCCAATTTTTAAAATACATCTCATAGAGACTTTGACTTTCGGCATCTGCATTTTCCGGTATCAGGTACCTAAATCCCCATTTAATAAATGCAGGGTTATAATAAGTATAATGCTTGGTTACCTTTTTTTGATAAGCGATACCCGACACTTCTGAAAGGATTTGTTCCAAACTTGATGTGGCATAAAAATCACAATCCCAAAACATACTTTGCATTTGCCACTTTACACTCCACGGACTCTCATAAGCCTTATCCAAAAGTGCATTTGCTACTTTCTGTATGAAATATGGCTTGTTCAGCTTTCCTTCTATATAGAAGTCACAATCCGCAGCAGCAATTACAACTTTAGGACTTGGTTGTACCTGAGCGATCATCAAGTCTTTCCCTTTTACCCTAGCATAATCAAATCCTCCATAAATCATCGAAAAGGAAAAAACAGCAGCCATAAAATAAATCAGTACATTTCTTCTTTTGGGTGTGTCAGAACCCCAAAGAACCAAACCGGGCTTTACCAGTCCTATTAGAAGAAATAGCGACAAAAGCAGGAAAATAATTTGAAAACCAATTGTTAAGGAGTTTCTGACAAGAAATGAGAGGTTGAGCACTTCTTCCACCGAATCGGGGAAAAGTGAAGTAATCGTACTTACAAAGAAATTCATTGGTGAGATGGTTAATAGTATTAGTATTCAGCTAAATAATTCATGCAATACGAGTTTTTAATTTCGTATTGCATGATGTTATTGATCATATAAATATTTCTTTCTGTTATTTCATTCCCCCAATGCTTGCAATCGTATCACTTAGAGAGGTATTCCCCATATACATACCCCTCTACTGATAAGGCGGTCACTTCAAGCCACTCATCCTGCTCCTTCAACACTTCCAAAAGTGTACCCTTTTCAAGTGCATTAATTGCCTGTGATGATACTTCAGGTAATGTTCTTACATTTAACCTACCGCTTTCAGTATTTACAACAGCTTCTTTTCCATCTTTCTTGACAAAATTACCATGTACCCATCCTCTAACAGTAGGCGCAAAAACCTTCGCCCACTCACCCTTCATCTCAAGGATTTGAACAAAGGTCCCGTTTGCAAGTCCAGACGCAAGTACTTTTGGAGCTGACTTCTCTGGAGCGGACCTAAAGTTCAATATAGTTTTCACATTCACTACTGCTCTGTCATTAGGCTGAAACGGTGCTGTTTCCAAATCCAGTTCGATTGTTGTTACAGTAATTTCAGACTCCGGCTCTCCTATCACATCCAAAGTAAGTTCTTTGTCACCGACAATCTCTATAAGCTTGTTTATGGTATTTCGAGAATTAACAAGGTCTAAAACCCCATCCTTCTTAATCCCCTTACTTTTGACTTCTAAGTCAGCGTAACCTGTTCCGAGTAATATGCAGCCTCTTGTATCAGTAAAAAAGTTACCTGAATGTATCAGGATTCCTGACCTTCCTTTTACTTCGCTTCCATCCAGCTCCTGAATATGATATGCCCTGCCTGCATAATTTCCGAAATCCCTGAAAACAGCCTTATAACTTCCAGTCGGGATACAAGAGATACTGTTTTGATTGTCTTTCCATGGAAGCTCCAGTGTCTTGCATTCCATAACCAATTCTTCCCCATCAAAAAGTTGGAACTCGCCTAATGTCTGAAGGTTTGAATGTTCGTTTCTACGTAGTATTGCTTTCATTTTTGAGTTACTTAATGCCTTTTAAAACTAATTGATAGCAGTTGGGCACAATTAAAAAATATTATTTTAACAAAAATGCGATTTTATCTAAAATTATCAGGATTTGGCATTATTGATGTAAATAATAAATTGTCATAATCAATTATTTACATGGCACAACAACAAGGAAACCCAAAACTGAGAACGCAAAATATCTAATACATTATATTGATTCATTAGTAATTCCATATGAATCATACACGAGAAGGAATTAAGGCTAATCCAACATATCCTAAGCGCAATTTGCTTACTGACACTAACCTATCGCCATACACATGGCAGAAACCAAAATCTTAACATAAACCCTGTCAATGAAGAATAATCTACACTACCAAATGCTGTTGAACAATTTGAAAAGTCTCGCAAAACCATCCACATTAGTTTTAGGACTTATGGCTGCATTTTACTTGGGCACTTTGAAGAGTAATGACATTGAGCTACTTACTGAATTACTCAAGAATGAAAAAACAAAACTTGAAGCTGAGAATGCAGGACAACAGGACATGATTAAAAGTCAAGAGTTCAAAATACGGTCGCTTGAAAAAGAAATCACCCGTTTGGAAACACTCCTTAAAACTCCTCCTCAAGCCTTTTCAGAATTTCAACAGACGCAAGATCACGTCAATGAGTTGCTTGAATTGCACAAACAAGCTGTCATCATGAATGACAGTCGGGAACAATTTGTCACAGCTATATCTCAAAACAATCATTACAACAGACAGATTATACAGGAACTTAGGTCTCTGAATAAACTGACAATACAGTTTCAAGACGATATGGAACTACTTAAGGCGAAGATAAACCATCAGGACAAGGTACTTCAGGCTACTCAAAAAGATATTGAGCATATTAAAAACCAAAATCATTACTTATCCCCAAAACCGAACAGCGACCTTAATTTCCCAGATTTCAAAACAGACGTACTGGAAGGAAAAATGCCTGACACAACCATCTCTTGGTTGTGGTATCCAAAGCTGTTCAAATTAATTTCTACGTTTAGTATAGCTATTACATGTATACTTTGCATAATTGCATTTACGTTTATTTATTTGAACAGATCCAATACCTTTTTCCACAAAAAAAGTCAGGATCCATATTCATAACTTACAGACCCTTTTGTTAAGGGAAATAGCTAAAAACCAAGAAATATGAAAATCACTTTTTTGGAGATGTTAGGCATCTTCTTTAAAGACTACAGACACTCCTACGGTATTGCACCAATTATAGTAGGCATTGTCATAGTCTCCATGCTTTGGGATGAATCTGATGCTCATCACTTCCAATTACTTCTCAATCAAAATAGTGTATGTCAAGGTGAAGTTGTCTCGGTAGAAGATGTATCTTTTAATAACGAAGAAGGGGAATTTATCAACCAAAAGCACTATGATTTTCAATATAAGGTAGCTGAGAAAACTTATACTAAAGAAACTATTCTTGAAGATCGGGACTATAGCAAAGGACAAACCATTGAGGTAGAATACCTCACTAAAGATCCTTCAATTGCCACCATTGCCAACGAAAAACATGTACATGTCAATATGAGTACGATTCTTTTTGCTGCGATGCTGATACTATTGGGATTCGGTATTATACTCTGGTTACTCAAGGAAGCAATTCAAAAAATAAGCATTATACATAATGGAAAGCTGGGAACGGGTAAGCTGGTATCATCTGAAATTTCTTATGAGTCAAACCACCATACAACTCACGAGCTAAAATTCAGATATGAGGTAGAGGGTAAAGACTATATCTGTAAAATAAAGACCCGAGAACCTGAGGTCTTGGAAGATGAAGAATTTGAATGGTTGATTTACGATCAGCACCATCCTGCCAGAAGTGTACTGGTGGATACTTTACCTCCAACCATTAGAAAAAGGTTTGAAGCTGAGGCTCAAACTTTCCCTACAAATTAACTGATGAGTTACTAAATAAACTATCCAAAATTCGGGTCTCTACTTTTTAAGTAGAGACCTTTTTTATTTGATCGGCATTGTCAATGGCTTGACCCAGTCATAATGATGCAAGCCTCGCTCCTGCTCAGTCAGTACCACATTTCTGTCGAGCATAATTTGTGAATCCCTACCATTGAGACTGACTTTACAATAAGCTGATACAGACACCTCTTGCCATCCCTTCTTTACATATTCATCCCTTATAAAGTGTGCAAACTCCAACAGCATATCGGGTTTGCCAATCATCCTGCCATACTGCTTCCGATTTAGGTACTTTGTTGGGCTTACTTTTTCCTCTTTACCAGTTACGCCATCTTTAACGAAGAAGAAAGCCCTGCCAGATTTGGAACGCAACATCATATGCCATGAAAAATTATGTCCCTCATCAAACCAACTGGTATTCCCCTCATACCAAAACTGCCTAAAAGGCATTGCCAATTGAATGATCAGATAACTGATAACGATTGGGTAAACCATTCTATTAGCTGAATCAAATTGGAAAGCAGCCGTTCCTTTTGCAGGCAAATGCTTGTTGAGCCACTTCCAATTCCTGAAAGAGTCTGCAGGGAAGAAAAGTAAAGTGGCAGCAGCCGAAAACCAAGGGAAAGTTCCGATCCCGAAAGTCAGGGCATTGGTAGCATGAAAAAAGCAAGCTATCCAAAATGTTGCTTTCCTTGTCTTTTTCCATAACATAAATGGTACTACAAATAAGTCAAAAAACAAACCTCCATAAGCCACCAAATATGGATACCACTCTTTTACCAACAGCCATCCTAACACTGGGTGATCCCCTTTGGAAGCAAACCAAATCTTCAATGGCTGGGCATATAACCAATCACTATTAAGCTTGGCGATTCCTGCAAAAAAATAGACTACTGCAATCTGAAAAGCCAGAATATAAACTGTCCAAGCTGGAACTTCAGACACTTCTTTTACCTTACCTCGCTTAACGTCATAAGAAAATGCCCTATTGGCCGGAAGTAAGCTCAACAGAAAAACCATTAAGCAGTACAGGTAGATATGGTTTATATAAAGTGCTTTTTCCATCAAGAAAATACTGGTCGCACTCAGGCACAGCAGTAAGGTGGCTATACGATAATAAGCACCAAAAACTACCATCACCCCCAATACTACATTCAGACAGAAATGCAGGTACATCATCCATGGCTCAGACCAAGGCTTTATCCATGGAAATAGCATATAGGAAAAGTGAAATCCGGGATGCAGCAGGTTTTTAATATAGCTGGTAAACATCCCACCTGTAAGTTCTATGGTCATCAGAGCTCCACCTACTATGCGGAAATATACCAATGGAGCAATGTCAATGGGGTGTTTTAGCCATGCAAAAAATTGCTGAAAAACAGATGGCTTTTCCAATGCTGGAGGGGTTGGAATCTGGTTCATCGTACAAGTAACAGTTCGTAGTTGGGTTAATTTCCTTGAATTAATTCAAGTTTGATTGTTTTTACTGAAAATACAAAATAAAAACCCTTGGCAGATCAAATAAAATCTCCCAAGGGCCATAAAATATTGGTAAGTACCTTACTGAGTACTAATTGCTATCTTGTTCTTCTAATTCTTCCAGTTCCAACATCAGGTTTTCCCAGTCCTCATTGGCTGTCTCCAAATCTGACTTGGTCTGCTCATAAGTTGCATTCAGCTCTTGCAGCTTTTTAGAATCACTGAAAATTTCAGGGTTGGCAAGTTCGCCTTCCAACGCTTCCTTCTTCTCTTCCAGTTCCATGACCAACTCTTCGGCTTTTTCAAGCTTCTTCTTGGTTTGGTTCACCTTCTTTTGCCACTCCTTACGCTCGCTGTCTGATCGCTGTTTCTTCTCCTTCTTTGGCTTGGACGATTGTGTACTGTCTGTTCCCTGCTGTTCAGCTTCACGTTGCTCCATAAAGTAACAGAACTCCTCATAGTTACCTGGAAACTCCTTCACTTCCTGATTTTCCACATACCAAATCTTGTTGGCGATATGGGAAATAAAGTGACGGTCGTGAGAAACCACAATATAAGTACCTTCATACTGCTGCAATGCCTGAATCAGTACATTGACAGACTGGATATCCAAGTGGTTGGTAGGTTCGTCAAGCATCAGGAAGTTGGCTTCCGAGATCAACGTTTTTGCCAATGCCACTCTAGATTTCTCACCACCAGAAAGCACCTTGATCTTTTTGTTCACTTCCTCTCCGGAGAAAAGGAATGCACCCAAAATTGTTCTCAACTCCAGCTCTGTCTTTTCCGATCCTGCCTGCTTAAGCTCATCCAGAATCTCATTGTCCAATGTCAGAGACTCCAGCTGGTGCTGTGCATAAAAAGTGGTGATCACGTTGTGACCTTTCTTGGTTTCCCCTTCCTGTATAGGTTCTGAGCCATCAATGACACGAAGCATTGTAGACTTACCCTTACCGTTGGCACCGATAAAAGCAATCTTGTCTCCCCTTTCGATATGCAGTGAAGAGTCACGGAAGATTACATTTTCACCATATGCCTTGGTTACGTTTTTCATTTCCGAAACAATCTTGCCTGACTGCTGCTTAAAGGTAAAACGCAGGTTCATCTCAGGGTTTTCCTCATGGACGGCATCCACCATATCCATTTTCTCAAGCATCTTCACCTTTGACTGTACCTGTCTCGCCTTGGTAGACTTGGCACGGAAACGGTTGATAAACTGCTCGGTCTGCTTGATCTTCTGCTGCTGGTTTTCGA
Source organism: Limibacter armeniacum (assembly GCF_036880985.1). Classification (NCBI taxonomy): domain Bacteria; kingdom Pseudomonadati; phylum Bacteroidota; class Cytophagia; order Cytophagales; family Flammeovirgaceae; genus Limibacter; species Limibacter armeniacum. The sequence goes on along the minus strand of NZ_JBAJNO010000008.1, from coordinate 1,717,202 downwards.
AAGCATTTCGCTGCACTTCCATGCGCTGCTCACGCTCCTGCAAATAGAAGGTATAATTTCCGCTGTATTGGATCAGCTTACCGCCTGCAACTTCCACAATTGAGTTGACAGCACGATCCAAAAACTCCCTATCGTGAGAAACAATCAGTACTGCTCCTTCATAATTGGAAATATATTGCTCCAACCACTGGATTGACGGCAAGTCAAGGTGGTTGGTAGGTTCGTCAAGCATCAGGACCGATGGCTTTTGCAAAAGCAATTTTGCCAGCATCACACGCATACGCCAACCACCAGAGAAGTTTCTGAGTGGTCGCTCCAGATCAGCTGTCGAAAAGCCCAATCCTTCCAGAATAGCTTCCGCCTTTGCTTTGGCAGTATAACCGTCCATTGCTTCAAAGCGTTCCTGCTTCTTGGCCAGCTCCCCAACCAACTCATCACGGTAGTTGGTTTCCATTTCTTTCAGGATTTGATCAATATCTTCCTGAAGCGTGATAATATCTCCGAATGCTTCCATGGTCACTTCCAAGATACTCTGTCCTGTCTCATAAGACAGCATATCCTGATTCAGGAAACCAATCGTACAATCGTTTGGCTTGCTGATAGTGCCACCGTCAGGCTGAAGCTGACCGTAAATCAATTTTAGAAGCGTAGTCTTTCCGGCTCCGTTAAAACCAATAACCCCAATCCTGTTTTTGGGCTTGATATGCAGTGACGCCTCATCATACATGGTGCGACTGCCGAAGTGGAAAGATAGGTTTTGTATTGTAAGCATTGTATAGATTCTAGAGTCAAGAACCTAGAGCCTAGAATCTAGAGAGAAGAAGCTAGAGAAAAGACAATACATAATCTATTTTCTAGTTTCTAGCATCTAGCTTCTATATTCCAGTTTCTTATTTAATTTCAAAATCAAGCATTTTTCTCTCACCGATAAAGCCTTCCAGCCTGTCTCCTACCTTGATTTCACCAACACCTTTTGGCGTACCGGTAAAGATAATATCACCTTTTCTTAATGTGATAAACTGAGAGATGTAGCAAATAATTTCATCGAAGTTCCAAAGCATCATGCTTGTATTGCCTTTCTGTCTTTCTTCCCCGTTAATGTTCAGGCTGAAATCCAGATTGGACATATCAAACTCTTCTTTAGAAACAAACTCTGAGATTGGTGCAGAACCGTTGAAGCCTTTTGCCAATGCCCAAGGCAATCCCTTGTCTTTTGCCTTAGCCTGCAAGTCACGGGCAGTGAAGTCAATACCCAAACCGATCTCATCATAGTAGCGGCTTGCAAACTTAGGGTTGACATATTTTCCTTCCTTACAAATCTTGATCAGAACTTCCACCTCATGGTGAATTTCCTTTGTGAAATCAGGATAGTAGAATGGTGTGTTGTTTTTCAGGATAGCCGTATCAGGTTTTGTGAAAATTACAGGCTCGTCCGGTCTTTCGTTATTCAGTTCAGCTATATGTTCAGCGTAGTTTCTGCCAATCGCAATAATCTTCATGTGCTTTTATTTCTTCGTTTTTAAGGTTACAAATATAAGAAGTTCCAAGACAAAAGATAAGCTGGTATACATTGAGCTTCACCACAGCAAATAAAATGCTGTTAATAAAGTCTAGTATCCAGCTTCTCTATTCTAAAGCCTTATGAAATTACCACCCCACATAACGAGGAGGCTTAATCCCTTTCAATCTCAACATCAACGTCAATCTCCCACGGTGGTGTGTCACATGATTTCGCATCAGGTGGAAAATCCCTTCCTTATTCATGTTCACGCCTTCAGCAAAGAAATCCACTTTATCGCTCATTGCACTTTCAGGGGTATTTTCCCAAACTGTAGTCACGAAATCAAAGCTTGTGTTCAAAGCCTCGATCACCTCCGCTTTTGACATATGGTCAAACCCTTCTGAGACATGACTGATAGCACACTCCTTCTCTCCAGTTACATATGCTTGCAAAAAGACAAAGTTCATTGCCATATGCTGTAGCTCTTCTCTGAAGGTCATAATCCCTTCAGCCGCTCTGAAATCATAATCAGACTCCGGCATTGCTTCTGCTACCGCCAAGGTATAAGCCTTTGACCTTTCCCACTTTTCTGCAAAAGACTGGTGAAAAGCTGAAGCTTCCTGCGCTTGTACATTAATCATAGTGATAAAAAACAGACACGCAATCATTGAAAAAAATTTCATTTGCTAAGTTAGTTCTGGTAAAACAATATCTGAATGTTGAAACATCCTTCTTGCGGCGAATTTAGGACGAGAGAAAGGAATTATCAAAACAGCGATGGTCAGATTATTTTAATGAAGTGCTCGCCAAGGTGGTTATTCTACTCTATCTTAGACAGAAATTCCTGTAATACTCTTAAAAAGCTATTACAGCTAGCAAGCGTTAAATAAACTTCATTTTTTTAAAAATTGATTTAGGCTACAGCAATATATATCAATGATAAAGGCTACTACCAAACTCCTATTTTTTCTTGCTCTCTCATTGTCATACAGCAAGGCAATTGGTCAGAATATTTTTTCAGGTCTAGTTTTAGATGCGAAAAGTCACGCACCTATCCCATTTGCTGAAATAGGTGTTCTTGGCTCAACAAATGGCACTACCAGTAATCCAAAGGGCTGGTTTTCTTTAAAAATGAATCCTACTGATACTGTTATCATATCACATATTGGATACAAAGAATATATCTTGCCAAATCCAATAACAGAAAAGTCAAATGAAATCGAAATACACTTACAGGAAATCACATTGAACCTCAATGAAGTCACCGTAAATAGCAAACAATCAATGTACAGTGACAAAATTGAGAATAATGAAAAAAAGTCTATACTAACTGGTGGTTCAAATCAGTACGCCATGTACCTTCCAAACAAAAGAAAAGCTTCAGGCTTTATTGAGGTGGTTTACTTTGATGTAAATCCAGAACCCAAAAAGTATGGTAGGTGGGAATCACTGGTTCGAATTAGAGTGTATTACAACCAAAACGACAAATCAGGGGAAGATTTACTTGTTCACCCAATCAATATCAGATTAAGCAGAGGAACAATTGAAAACGGAAGTTTTGTTGTGATATCATGAAACCACAACTGACTCTGACACCAGAAGATCGCAGCAAGCTCGAAAAGCTGTATAAGTACGATACCTCCTCACGGGTACGCCTCCGTTCTCATGCAGTCCTGCTTTACGCCCAAGGCTTTAACTTTACACAGTTAACTGAGATCTTGCAAGTGAATAAAATCGAAACGGTTAGCCGTTGGATTCAGCATTGGCAACAGCACGGCTTTTCAGGTCTGTATGATAGCAAGCCACAGCAGCATCCCCGCAAAAGTTTCAAGGCGTCAGAGGAAAAAAAATCATTGATTTCCTAAAGGATGGCGTACAGCGCTTGTCAAGAGTTCAAACCTACATCAAGGAGCATTGTCAAAAGTGGGTGAAAGTCTCAACGCTACGACGTTGGATGAAGAAATGGGGTTACCGATGGAAAAGAAGCCGCAAAAGCTTGCTGCATAAACGGAATCAGGAAGACTTTGAAAAAGCCCACCAATGGCTGAATACACTTAAGAAAAAGGAGGAGCAGGGAAGAATCGATCTTTATTTCTTTGATGAAATGGGCGTCAACCTTATCCCAAGTGTGCCTTATGCATGGCAACTAAAAGGTAAAAGGATATTGCTTCCTTCCGTGCCAAGTGCAAATCTGACCGTACTCGGGTTTATGAGTAGAACACAATCATTCAAGTCTTTTCTCTTTCAAGGGGCTGCCAACTCTGAAATAGTTATTGAGTGCTTTGATCGCTTTGCCAGTGACATAATTCGTCCAACCATTGTCGTGTTAGACAATGCACCTACACATCGAAGTCATAGATTCAAGGAACAAATCGAAAAATGGAGGGATAAAGGACTTATACTCTTCTTTATCCCTCCTTATTCTCCTGAGCTTAATTTGATTGAAAGACTCTGGAAAGAAATAAAATATACATGGTTGCCTAAGTATGCTTATACCTCTAAACAAGACCTAGAAAAACAGATAATCTATATCCTTGAAAACATAGGAGAGAAATTCTCCATTTCATTTCAATAGTTGCTTAAGTAAAGGAGCCAGAAAAATCAAATATGACCTTTCAGAATATAATATTGAATTCCCTGAGAATGGCTGTTTTATTGGTATCGATTTAATTGGCTACTATAATGAAAATGGAGATTATCTGCCTTATACTCCAACCAATACTCCTTTAGACACCAAAATTGAAGCCCGCAAAAAACATAACAGTGAGTTTGTATCTTATTCCAAGTTTTTTGGAACGAATTGGATAATTCAAAAGACATATAATAATGGAAAACTTGAGCCTATTCAATCAAAATTTGGAGCAAAAGTTTCCTATTTCAAGGAAGATTAGTTTATCATTCCAATAAAAAAAGGAATGCCTTTCAATACCATTCCTTCATATAGCTTAAAAAACTAATTGGATTTATGATAATCTATAAGCCTTTTCAGCTAAGTCAATATCCCAAAATGATTTACCTAAAACTGCCCCTATTTGGTTAAATGTAGCTCCGCTTTCATCTGTTCCTGCTTCTGAAGGCAATGGTTCCCCCAATTCGTTTTCCTTTTCACCTTCATGTGCCATAAATTCCCTAACTAACAGCTCTCCTTCATAATAAGAAAACAAAAATGTCATGGTAACTTCTGACATGGCAAAAGTAAAAACGTTAATCCCATTAGTTATAGAAGTACCTTCCAAACAATTTTCATGATTCATAAACAGAATTGTTCCCATCTCGCAGAAGTAGGCATCGCATATTCCCTCCTCCTTCCAATTACTACTTGCTACTTCAAAAGTTATTTCTTCTGCTTTTGAAAAATCAAGACCCATATCCTCATTTAACTGATTCAGGTTATCCTTGTAGTTCTTGTTGATTACTACACCTGCGATATTAAAACCCATAAAAATTAGTTTATAGTTGACAATACTTTAACTAACCTTTTTTAAGGCCGTCTGATAATACTGAAGAAAGGCAAACATTTATTTACTGTTTATGATTAGCATTTGGGTCACAATTCAACTCCTTCAGGAGGCGTCATCATCAGGTATTAAAACCAATTGCCTATTCTTTAATTCATCTAATAGTTTAGATAATGTTTCAATAGTAAATCCATCCTTCGCCTGCTTCAGAATAAATTTTTGACCTTGCTTTATTCCAAATTCTATCTTAAATGACTCTTTATCAGTTTTCACTTTGATTCTTGATTCATCGAATGAAAAACTACATTCATCCTTACCAAAAATCAACCGATAATAGACTAATTTAATTCTTTTCAAGTCATCATTGATCACCACTTCTTCTATCCTATCATGTCTTAGATATGGAAAACTTATCAAAAAAATTGATGCTGCAAACAATCTTCCAAGGTTAAATGGTTCTTCGAGATATACATGACGGTAAATGGCTATTCCTGCAGCACATAATAAAACTCGACTACCCCACTGCTTGAGTAGATACATCCAATAACCTTGTCTTGAAAAAGTAGTAGCCTTAAAACTGATCATACGTCTAAAAAAATAACACTCAATATCCTGAATATAAACCAACTAAAAGTTAACACAATTGGCATAGAGCCACCTATAACTATATACTTATCGGATGGCTCTGAAAACTTCCCCCTATTCAAAAAGCCTCTTATCAATGCTGTAATGCTCAGAATAAATGAAATAAGCATTGCAGTAAGAAAAAATGAAAAGTTAAATGCAAAATTATGAGGAGCATAACCTTTGACATAACCAAACAAAACATCTCTGTATTGACTAAGCAGCATTACCACTACAAATAAACATCACACAACTGACAATTGCCATTAATTTTATAGCATACTGACTTTTAATTTTTTGATATAAGACCATAAAATAAAAATTACTACACCCCTAATAAACAAACACCCGTTGCTCTATCAGGTTTAAACAAAGTATATCATCCCAATATGATTTGGTTAAGACATTGGATAGAATAAATTCTTTAGTCCGTTGCTTATCTTGAAAATCCCATTGCCAAGAAGACTGCTCTAATTTTTGTATTATTTCATTTTCAATCACATCAAGTTGAACCTTATATTCCAAATCATAAAGTTTAGCCATAAATTTCACTGAATAGTTAACCTGTACCCTCCCAACTTTGTGCCCTATAATTTTTAATTCATATTCAGGAATTCCGTTTTCTGCTATTTCCAACACGTTCTTTCCCATTAGGTCAAATACCGTGAGTATTGTAAAATTGACTACTGGGTGGTTTCGATACTTCAAAAAAGCAATTACTACCATTTCAGGATTTCCCCCAGCATATAAATGTGTTTCAAGCTCAGTCAACTTGATATCCAGCCCCTCATTTTGAACCACTGCTAATGCCTTAAAAAGTTTTTCATAATTTATCTTCCTAAAAGCTCTTAGTAATGCTTCATAAATTGTAAATTTTGCACCATACCTTCTAGCTTTCAACATAAAAGCAATTGTAGGAAGAAAGAGCATTAATAAAAATAATGCTGGAATTAATAATATAACTGTATTCATAATAGTTCAAAAAACTTACTACTACCCTATAACATTTCCTTTTTTTAGCTTTGACTGTGCCATTTTGTTAATATGCTTTCCAAAATCACACCCGATAATTTCATTCAAAATAATTAGATTATCTGTATTTTGAACAACCAATTAAATTATAAATTTTTCATTGAATTGCTGACAGTGTGCTAAACATTTTTCAAAAAGCTCATATGTCATATTTTGTGATAAGACTTGCCTCTTAATTCTCTCCCTGCCTATTACTTTTTCAGTCCATTCTCTAAAATTTGAAAATTCAGCGCATAAATAGTCAAACTGGTTATCTGCTAGCGAATCGAATGTAAGCAAGACTTTTACTGCTGTACCCGCCATCGCCTGATCAGAATCCTCTTTTGTCAGTTCAATAAATCTTTCAGCCTCTTCATCCGTCAAAAATTCTTTAGGTTTCAGCCAATTAACCAATGCTTGGTACCTGTAATACTCAGGGTTTTGATCTTCTCCTTTGCGTAATGCATCCAATTGATATTCAATAGTTTCCTTTTCAATAATTCCGTATTGAATCCATTTTTCTGTATATCCTAAATGCCTCATTTATATTTTATTACAATTGTAGAGTAGTTTCTGAAAGATGCCTAAGAACGAAAAACTATAACTACTCCGCCACGCTCAGCATAAATACACTCAGCTACTAATGTTTAGCTTTTAAATTAGCATTCATCAAATTCTTTTGATGTTCCCTGAGCGAAGCCGAAGGGATTATTTATTGTGACTTCGGCTTCGCTCAATCACCGTCATTCGCTGTAAAGTGTTAATCGTGGCAAAGTCTATTATTTAGCTATCTAATTTTCCATTTACTTTCGTGTATTGCCACCACCCAATTCCAAATTGCAACAGACTGTCTTATTTGTCTTAAATGTTTCTCTAAAAAAATAGATCTCCAGTTAGCTTTAATTTTGTCACAAAAAAAAAGACCTTATAGGTCTATCGAATCTTCAACTTAAGAATATGTTTCTCCTTTTCTAGGCTGCTGAAATTCCATCAACCAATATCTTGGCTGACTCAAGCTCAACATCATATAATTTCACATTCCTCTCCGAGTTTTTTATACAAGTAAGCAGCTTGTAATATCTCACTTGTTTTTCTCCATAATATTGGAATGCCTGCAAAAAATACCGGTAGTCCATCCAGAATTTTTGGTGTACCCGTCCTCCGAATGGGTGCAATAACCTTTTACGATAAAACCTTTTGATCACCGAAATCTTGTTTAGCGAATTTCTTTGTTGTATCCCATCAGGATTAAATCGAAGCGTTTTGCTTCTCAGTTCACGATAACCTCTCGTATCAGTCCTGAGAACTCGCAATTCCACTCTGAATCGGGCCAAACAAAGTCTTTGCTTGAGTTTTGTAGCAGCCAGAAATATCAGGAAGGGATTATGATATTGTCTTACCTTCTTCTGCTTGACCAGTTTTGGGTATTTATGCTTGAGGTGTATTCCTTTTATTGTATCCCGCTGCTGCTGATTGGCAATATACCTTCTCAATTCTTTTTTATGCTCTGCTTTTTTGGCTACATAATTCCCATCTTCAGACTGATTACGTGTGATCTCCCTGCTAATGGTAGCACGGCTTACACAAAGCTGTCTAGCAATTTCCGATTGAGAAATTCCTTCGGCTAGCAATGCTTCAATTTTTTGGCGTTGAGAATATTTCAGGTGAGCCATTTTTATTGGGATGGTCTATAGACTTGGAAAGTGTGCTTTAAACCCTCAACGACAAAAAATCAAGACCTGTATATATCATAAAGTTGCGATCAGAATTGCCAAATGTAAGTTGTGCTTTTAATTTGGGAGAAACTGGGATTACGACACGAAATTATAATTTCCGAATAGAACCGAACATTCAAGCAACGTGAATTATGGATTATACCGCCCTTTCAGGGCTAAAATTATCATTTGTATGACGAAGAACTAAAGTCCATCGCTGATATATTTTATCCCTTCAGGACTTTTGCCCTGAAAGGGCGAAATAGTAACGACTTAATCCATAACTCACTTTATACCAAACCAATACCACCTGACTCCAATGGTTTAAGAATGAGAAAAAACAATGGAGATAAGCAAGTATTGAATTGGAATAGAGATTTCCTACTCTAATCCTTTCTCATATTATGAGGTACTAAATGATGTTATCCTGTTCAACCCTTTCAGGGTTATGATATATTGATTGCTGTAAAATCCAGATTGCCATCTGGAGCTAATATGGTTTGTTTCCTTCGGAAACGGTGTTTTCTATATGAAAAATAATCCCGAAGGGATTGAACAATAGTAGCCTTAGGCGTAAGCCTACGGTATAAGTAAATTACATTTATCCAACTCCAAAGGAGTTGAACCTATAAACCATCGATGAGTTTAAAACTTCCGACTTCAATTATACCTCTGCTTAATAGTCCAAAACAAATAATATCACAGCTGTACTCAATTTCATTTGTTTGGTTTTTTGTTTTGAATCAAACAAAATCATGCTTTCAGCTTTTGTGAAGTATTGTTTCGTTTTAGAATTGCCATCAGAAATATATAAGTCAAACAAGGTATTCCTATCCAAATTAGCTCACTCAGAATCACTTTCACTCCCCACTCGCTAAAAAAATTCTCTACGCCAATTGGTGACACCTTTATTGGTCTCCACGGAAAGAAATATCGGGTATTGTCCCACGGTGAGAAAAAAGCAACTCCCAAACCACCAGTCGTCATGGCGTCCAAAATACTGTGGGATGCTGTACATAAAGAGAAGTAAAGGATGTATCCTATTGACTGCCAGTTTTTCAACTTTTTCCTATAAAAAATAACCGTCACCAAAATACCTAGAAGGAGTGCGAAAAGGAATGAATGTGAAAAACCTCTGTGTCCCCAAAAACTTTCGTATGGAATGCCAAATTTGAATGTGATTACATCTGCATCAGGAATGATGGCACAGATTGCCCCTAAAAACCAAAATTTCCATGTGATCATTTTTTTGGGATACCCCTTCCCAATTGCAATTGCAGTCAATGCATGTCCGAATGCTGAAGCCATCTGTTCTTTTCGTTAGTTTATCATAAAAAATTTAGGATTTAAATATAGTTGAATCCGTTTCTAAAATGAACCCCTATAGAAATAAAAAAAGGCATTCCGATTTCGGGAACACCTTTTCAATATTTATAATCTAAGTAGCTCTTAATACACATCCAGTATCTCAAATGTTTTGTCCCTGAACTGAAATTTCTCCCCTTTTCTTCTTCCCTGAAGCACTTCATAAATCGGGGCAGATTTTGCTATTGGAATAAACTTTACGCCATCTATTTTCAGTGGCTCAAATGCAAAACACACAAAGAAGTTCCCATTGTTGGTATGCACCACATTCCCGAATGCTACTGAGTCTTCTAGCTTCACCTGCTTTTGGTTGAGCTTATTGATAGCATTACCCAGACTCTCCATCTGTTTTTCATAAATTGACATCTTTTCGGCATTTTCTTCTGCCTGTACATCCCAAAACCCTCCTTCATCATAGGATGCTTGTTCATCTACCTGATCTGCGGCTTCCTGAAAATTTCTTTTGAACTGCCCCTCAAAATTCTCTTTTAACAGGTTTACTTCTTCGTGCAGCTTATCGATGATTCTCTGTTTTGTCTCTAATTTATCCATCACACCTTATTTTATCCTGATAATCGTTGCTATTTGTTTGGGTCTCTGTTTCAAAACACCACACGCAAATGTTTGAACTTGTCTCTTTTAGAGAACAAACAGATTATCTGCTAAAAAAATCCCATAACGTTAAAATGTCTCTTTCAGAAACTAATTTCCCCTATCTATTTTTTTATAAAATGAATAGTTCTTTTCGGAATATATTACGCTTAAGCACACTACTATACAATTGATTATTTATATTCGGATCATCTAAATATTGTGATCATTCACTCATTTATTGTATGAACCTTTACCTTAGGCTTTTTACTTTTATTTTACGCATACCTTTCCTGAAGAAAACTGAGGGACTAAGCGTATGGAAAACATCGTTTTACGCTTTACCTTCAGACTGTGATTTCAACTTTCATGTAACCAATTCCAGGTATTTCAGTTTTGCTGATCTTGGACGGTTTTATGCAGTTGCGCATATGGGATTGATTGTAAAGCTTTTCAAAAATAGGTGGGCTCCTGTAGTCAATGCACAAGAAATTGTTTTTATAAGACCCATTTTACCTCTCAAAAAATTCTGGGTAGAGACAGAAATACTTTGCTGGGACAACAAATACTGCTACCTAGAGCAGCGCTATGTAAATAAGGATGGCAAACCTTATGCGATTGCCATGTTTCGGGCTACTTACCTGTATAAAAATAAGGTGGTTCCTTTTGATGAGGTGGTCTCTCTCTCAGGACAAGGTCTTGTATCTCCTGAAGAGCCTACCAAAATCACGACATGGAAATCCATGCTGAACAACAAAAAGCAGGAAAATACTGCTGGAGCTGTCAGTGTATAACCTAACGTGCATTGATAAACGAAAACATTGAAAGCAATTCTACTGACTGACAATCAATCCTTCTGCATCCAGTAGAATTCCTTTTCTGTTACAATACTCTCGCCATGCTGTTTCAGGTGTTGTCAACGTCCAATATTGAGAACTGATATAGCACTCGACCTTGGCTGTCAGGGTTTCGTTTTTTCTTTCCAGTTTTTGACCTTTTTTTTGCAAGTCCTTAAGTTTTGTACTTAAGGACAGACTTTCTTTCCAAAGCCTTTTATTCTCCTGTTCTACAGCAAGCAATTCTTTTTCTTTCTGGAGCTTCAGTTTTAAAAGCTGTTGATACTCATGCTGTAGTTTTGCTACTGATTTCTGCATATTTGACGTTTCCTTATTCAGGTTTTTCTCCGTCTGTAACAACAACTTTTCATTCGTTTCTTTCTCCGAAAGCATTTCACGAGAAGCTGTCAACTCTTCCTTTATCCCTTCTACTTCCTGTTCTTTCAAGTCCAAAAGCTTTTGTGTTTCTGCTATTTGATCTTCGGCTTTTTCCAGTTGTTGCTTTAATTTCTCTACAGCTGATTTTGAAATTGATTGCTGCTCTTCCAAGCGCTTATTCTCCTGTTCTAGTTGCTTGATTTCTTTATGTACTTCTACATCATTTTCTGAGGAAACCTTTTTCAGGTTCTGAATTTCTTCCATCACAGGTTCCAAGGTTTTGGATTGGATATCTAGCTGTCCAACAAGTACAAGTTTTTCATTTCTTAAAGCTTCGGCTTCTTCCTCTAACTGCTTTCGATCTTCAGAAAGCATCAATACGGTTTGCCTTAAATGTTGTAACTGGGACATAGCATCGACCTCATGGTTGTCAAAACCTGTCCAAAGTCGCCCAATGACAACTCCCAGCAGTAATGCCCCAATGGTAATTAATACTTGATATTTTGTTTGGAAGAATTTAGGTAGGTTTTTGACATTATCATGATCAGACAGAGAACTGACCACCGGTGTCTCCTTTTCTTGCGTTGGTAGACTGAAGATGGGTAAAGGTGCATGCGGACCAAAAATACTTACTTCACCTGTATGTCCATCCGATTCCGATTGCCAAATTGCAGCACGTTTCTTTTCGTTCTTCATTTCCAACAATTCAGCCATCCGCTCAAAAAGTTGCAGACAATCCTGAATATTGTCAGAAAGGTTTTCGTCATTTCTGAGCCTTAACTGGTTATGCATTACCGTTTCGACAAGCCACCTCCCTTTACTCTCGACCAAAAAATCCCTGACGACTTTCCTTACTTCCTCTGAAGTGAGCAGATCATAGCCAGTAACTTCTATTCCTCGGTCAGTTTTTAGCAGGAATGCATATTTGCTGTAGAACTTGTGCGTGAATTTTACGGCTGTAAAACTGCCTTCGTTTACACACTTGTACATAAATTACGGTTGGGTTAATTGCAGTAAATTTCTTGGTTCGATTGCCTGAGTAGTACGTCAGCCTTTTATCAGAAAGAATATAGCCAATATCCACTACTTTTCTGACAGAAATCCCCCAACCGTCTTATATTATTCTTTTCTCAGTAATGCCTCCTTATTGACTTCCTGAATGACTTCATCAATTCCCATCAACATCGTACCTGTTCCATTCATGATGTGCTGGATCAGCTCCTGAATTTTAGGTCCTGCAAACCTATCTTCATCCCTTTCAAAAGCATCTTCCGTCAGCCATTCCTCCTCATTGTCAAAAGGCAATGGTTTTTCTTTACCCAACAGGGTCACCCTATAAAGGTCTTTTTCGCCATAACCGCCATTCCTTACCGAAGAGTAGTAACCATGTCTGCCGTTGTATTCCAATACAAAATACACGTCATCGTCCGGTGTATTCAGTGGCATCCCCATATTGATAGGCTTTCCCCAACTGCCATCCTCTTTTCTTTCACAACGGAAAATATCGTACCCTCCGATTGAGTCATGGCCTCTCGAACTGAAATAAAGGTACTGCCCATCAGCAGTTACAAATACACCCTCTTCGTCATATTCGGAATTGATATGTTCCCCAATATTGTCTGGATACTTCCACTTGCCGTTTTCTTTGGTAACAATAAAGATATCCAACCCGCCAACAGACTCACCTGGACGATCACTAACCAAGTAAAGTGTATCTCCCCCATTATTGAAAGCGGCTGAAGTCTCCAGATAAGGTGAGTTAATCTTTGAAGACAGTTTCTTTGGCGTGGACCATCCGGTTTCACCAAAATGAGAAACAAAAAGATCCTCCTCCCTATAGAGAATCATATGCTCCCCGTTATCCGATAACGAAACTGTTGCGTTGTGCTGGTTGTCATCCGCCAATCCTTCTACAGGTTTTGGCTGTGACCATTTACCATTCTCCACCTTGGCACTGTAAATATGCTCTGTCAGGTGAGTCCTTACATCGGGGTTATCTGACCTGAACTCGTGCCTTCTTGAGGTAAAGAAAATCTGCTTTCCTGCCGCATCGATCATTAAGCCGTAATCCGAGAAACGGGAATTGATGGCAGGCCCAAGGTTCTTGATCAAGGTCCTGTTTTTCTTATCTGCATACCACTTTCCAGACTCACACTCCTTGATATATTTTGAGATTTTCCAATCACTTTTAAGTCCAACTTTCTTTTCAGCCTGATGGTAATATATCATTGCCGAATCCCATTGGTAATTCAAATGGTAAGCCCTGCCTAACAACAGGCTCAAGCTATCATTTACATTTGGGTTAAGCTCTACAGCCCTTCTCAGAAATGGAATTGCAGAGGTCTTATCTTCAGAAACTGACATCACCAAGCTTTTACCTACCTTGAAGTTTAGTTCTGCGTCATCTGAAAGAAAGTCATAAGCTCCTAAGTAATACTTTAGTGCTTCATCAGGCTGACTATATATGCGTTGCATATCATCACCCATATTGATCAGCAATCGGGCTTTATCTAGCAAGCTTTCGGCTGAATCCGTCACAAATACGGCCTTTTTCCTGTAAGCGTCCAAAAACTTGTTTTCTGAAAACTTCACCCCACAAGTATCACATTCAATCTGTGCCCAACTCACCGAAGGTGTTATCAACAGAAAGGCAATAAGAACAATTAGCCCTCTAAATCGAGGCTGTTGAATATTTATATATAAAAAGTTAGTATTAGAGCTCATCCAAAATGTTGGTTTCAGGTTATTATCATTGTGCAAGTAAAATGTATTAACGGCAAGCCTCCGTTATATAATCGGCTGCCTCATATGCTCCTAGCTCCTCAGCCAATCGCCAATCATTGCAAGCCCCTTCAGCATCCATCATCATTTCTTTGATCATGCCCCTAGCCAGATAAGCCTTCGCATAATAGGCATCAATCGCAATGGCTTTCTCCACATCCTTCATTGCCAAGTTGTATTGCTTCATCTGGAAATAGACCAATCCTCTGTTTAGGTAAGCTATTGGATAATCTGGATTTGTCTGAAGGCAGCTTGTAAAATCAACCAAAGCACCTTGATAGTTCTTCAATTCAAATCGAAGTAGTCCCCTGCTCACATAAGCCTTGGCATAATCAGGTAAGATTTCCAATGCCATATCAAAGTCTGTTAAAGCTTTCTCGTCCTGTTTTAGTTCATGGTAAGTAATTCCCCTGTTATGGTAAAAAACAGGCATTGATGGGTCTAATTTGATCGCAGAAGTAAAGTCATCCAAGGCTTGTTCTTTCATGCCCATTTTACGGAAAGTACTTCCCCTATCATTGTATGCTGCTGCCAACTCAGGCTCGAAAAGCAAGGTCTGACTAAAGTCACCCAATGCACGCTCGAAACGCTCCAGCCTGAAAGCAACCTTACCTCTTTCATAATAGGCTTCCGCATAATCTGCCTTTATCTTAATAGCTTCAGAAAAATCTATGAATGCTTTCTCGGATTGGTGTGTACGCTCAAAAAGTCTCCCTCTTAGGAATAAGGCTTCCAAATGCAGTGGTTTTACCTCCAAAGCTTTTGTCAGGTCAGCTATGGCGCCATCAATCACATTTCTGTGCATTTTGAATACTGCCCGATTGAAGAAGTCTGTCGCTGTTTCTGGATTGACCATAATCTTGCTGCCCACCTCATCTGTCAACATAGCATCACTACTTGATGAACCATTGACATCATCTTGCCCAAAAGAATAGAAACACGCAACAAACTGAAACAGTAGCAGTAAGCAAATAATTCTCATTGTATCGTTAATCAGTAAAAAAACTGTAAAGTTAATAGCTAAATAGTCATTGAGTAATTTTGAATCATCAACAGATTTCACCCAAATGTAAAGTCAGGTTATCTTATTTTAATTCCTTTACTACAAAGAAAGAGAAATCACCATTAAAATTCATTTAAGTATTGAATTTTTCTAACTGTAGATTTCACCATTCTTATCTCTAACGGAGAAAACCATTGAGCCTATATAATAATCCAAGACTCTTTACTATTTTCTGCATCTAAAATACAAACTCATCCTTCAAGAATAATCCATAACATTATTCTCACATTAACATTCTTATACCATACCAAAAAACCCCCGAATTCAGATCAATAATCTATACACATACTAACCCTTTCAACGATGAAAATACTCAGTTCAAAAACCTTATCATTTCTTATCATCTTGACAACGATATTGACAGGTTGTGGTGATGATGATGGCGGTGGAAATATTAACCCGAATGATGACCTTTTCGATATTATTCAATCACAAACAGGCACAACCGATTCCCTTGCCAGAGCCCTCCAAAATACCGGACTTGATGCTGCTGTCGGTACAATCAGTTCTGGAACTGTATTTGGCCCCAGCAATCAGGCATTTTCAGCATATATGACTGCTGAAAACATTAGTGACATTGCTGATATACCTGAAGATGTGCTCAGCAAGATACTTCGTTACCATGTTACGCCTTCTTCATTGCGAACAAATGACCTTAGTGATGGAGACAGGCTTGCCACCCTTGTTGTAGGAGATAGTTTATCTGTAAGTGTTTCAGGTGGAAATATTATGGTAGGCAACGGCACTGATCCAGCTGCATCCATTACAAGAGGAGATTTGGAAGCAACCAATGGGGTATTACATATTATTGATGAAATCATTCTTCCACCATCAGGTACTGCTCCATCTCCAACTATCTATGATTTCCTAGTCGACACTGATTCATTTTCAACACTCGTTACCGCCATTGACAAATACCCAGTTCTAGTTCAAACGCTAGACAATCCGTCACAGGACTTCACATTATTTGCTCCTGGCAATACTGCATTTGACCTGTTTTTTACTGATAGTGATTTTGAATCAATCGACGATATTCCATCCGAAACATTAGAAGCTTACTTAAGGCACCACCTCATAATCGGGAGTGTCGTTTCCACTTCATTAAGTGATGGAGACTTCTTGTTAACCAATAACAATACTCGTTTTCAAGTAACCGTAACTGAAGGTGGTGATATTTCCATTGGTGATGTCAATGTCATAGAAACCGATATCCCTGCCAATAATGGTTATATACATACTATTGATGGCATTCTAATTCCATCCAGCAGTAGTGCTGCTCAAATCGCTACAGACAATGGGCTTACAACCCTAGTAGCTGCCCTTGACTCGGCAGGTCTGTTAAGCACCCTTTCGGGATCAGGAGAATTTACGGTTTTGGCACCTACCAATGAGGCTTTTGATGCATATCTGGACGAAGTTGGCCTTACTGCTGAGGAATTACTTTCACCAGCGAATCGAGCCATACTTTCCAGAATTCTAAATTATCATGTTGTCAACTCGTTCCACCCGTCCAACTCCATTTCAGATGGTGACACCTTGATTACCCTCAATAACAATTTCATTACTTTCCAGACAGATGAATCTGACGCAATCAGTATCCTGAATGAAGGTGGTGTTGACAATGCTGTGCTTGATCCGGTTGACCTTCTGTCCACCAATGGGGTAGTTCATGTAATTGACCAAGTACTTGCACCAAATACCATTGCTGATCAACTGGTGGCAAATCCTGATTATTCAACATTTGTACAAGCACTTATTACTTCAGGAGTTCTAGGCACATTGCAAGATGACTCCCAAGCATTCACGGTTTTTGCACCAGACAACAATGCCTTTGACACATTCATCGCAATGGAAGGAGATGATATCAATTCCGTTGAAGACCTGCTTGCCCAAAGCAACCTAAGTCAAATAATGTTATACCATATTGGAGAAGGTAAGATGCTTTCATCAACCTTAACCTCCTCAAACATTCCTACATTGCTGACAAATACCACTACCAATGAAAGTGTTTCTATTTCAGTAACTGCAGGTGAACAAATTACCCTCAATAATACGGCTACTGTCATTTTTCCATTTGATCAAGAAGCTAACAATGGTGTTATCCATACTATTGACAATGTCCTGACACCTCCTGCTGAACAATAAACTGGTATATACCATTCATAAAAGAAAAGCCCTTCAACTGTAACAGTTGAAGGGTTTTCTAAATCAATTATTCAAATAAGCAGAAGTGTGTACCATTTAAAACACTTTCTTTGTCAAGTCATTTAATGCTTTGACTTTATGTGCGAAATCATCTTTCAGTTTAGACCTAAATACCTGAAGATTATCCATTAGTTCCTGCACCTCGTCTGGCAATGCCTCCTCCAGATACTCTCTAATTCTTTTGGCAAGCGTTGGTGATTTCCCATTGGTAGAAATACCAATCTTCAAGTCACCTTTCTGCACTACTGAACTCAGATAAAAGTCACATAAATCAGGTGTATCAGCCACATTGGTCAACAAATGCTTTTCTGCTGTCACCTTTTTGATTTCCTCGTGTAACTCCCTTTTATCAGTAGCCAGAATAACCAAATGTTTCCCATTCAAGTCTTCCCATTGAAACTCTCGGTAATGCAACTTTACTGTAGGATAATCTGTTGCCAGTTCTTCTACCTCTTTCCTGATTTCTGGAGCAACCAAGTTCACCTTAGCTTCAGGGCTGTTTTTCAGTACAGCTGACAGTTTTTCGTGCCCAACTGCACCACCCCCAACAATTAGCAGCTCCAGCTGATCCAGTTTCAGGAAAATAGGATAAAGTGTATTCATCTAATTCTGTTTTAAATCTTCAAGTTTATGATGAGTAAGCTTTGACCTTTTCCGAAATTTCTAACGGAAACTCCTTGTGCAAAGCGGCAACCTCACCTACCACAATTACAGCAGGCGAACCGAGTTGCTCTTTCTCAGCAATTTCGACAATCGAACTCACTGTTCCAACTCCCACTTTCTCGTCTGGCATAGAGCTATTCTGTATGATTGCAACAGGCATATCTTGTTTTCCAAAAGCGGAAAAGACATTCATGATTTCCTGTAGCTTTTTTGTTCCCATCAGAATCACCACAGTTGCAGTGGATTGAGCTGCCAATGCAAGATCTGATGAAAGTTCACCAGATTTTGTTGTACCTGTCACAACCCAAAAGCTTTCACTGATACCTCTTCTGGTCAAAGGAATATTCTGTAACCCTGCTGCGGCAACTGAACTTGTAATACCCGGTATATAAGTGGTCGGAATACCGAAGCTCTCTGCGTACTGCATTTCTTCATGTCCTCTACCAAAAATAAAAGGATCACCACCTTTCAGCCTTACAACATGTCCTTTTGACAATGCAAAGGAGACAATAAGCTTATTGGTATCTTCCTGCTTTACACTATGGTGCCCTGCTCTCTTTCCTACAAAAACCTTCTCTGCGTGAGCAGGTGCATAATCCAGCAATTCCTTGCTTACCAATGCATCATACAATACCACATCAGCCTGCGCCAATGCTTTAGTACCTTTAACAGTAATCAAGTCAGGATCTCCTATTCCAGCTCCCAAAAGGGTAAGGTGTGGACGTTTGTTGGTTGTCGCCATGTCAATTCGGTCTTTTAAGTTCTCATCAATCAAATCCCGATGGGCTTACGCTGAAATGGCTTGCCTACGAAGATCCTTAACTGTTTGCAGGAATGTTGCTGCCTGAGCAATGAAAGTCTCAGCAAATTCCTTAGTTGGTTCATTTTTATTAATCTGAAGTACCAGATCAGTGAAAGAGCTATCCAGTTTTATTTTTCCAGCATCTACATAATGCTCATCAAATGCCTTCAGGATAGTAGCCTGTGACTTCAGTTTCACATCCTCTGAAAGTAGTAAAGCTTTTGCTCCGTTTACCAACACATTGTATGCATGGTAGATAGCGTCTGCATATTGACCTTTCGCAAAGGATTCCTGAGCCCATTCATATTTCTCTTCTGTTTCAAAGATCAATGTAGCTACAAGGTCAATGATGACGCCAGCACATTCACCTACAGCAGTCTGAACAGCAAATTGCTCTTTACGACCCCAATCGATATAATCGGCAGCTTCAAGTGCATCCAAGTCAGCCAATGGCTTAAGCAACTCATAAAAATAGTTCTTGCCTTGACGCTCAAAGTAATCACTGAAGTACTCACCATCCAGTTTATGCTCGTCGTAGTCTTCCAAAACAAAACGAAGGACATGTGGACCTTTCTTAGATGGCACTTTGATTACTTTTTCAGCAACCCTGCCATTACCTTCTCCATCTATACCTCCGCCAAGAAGTACCTGAAGGGCTGGCAACACCATACCATTCTTTCTGTTTTTCAGTGAGCTACCATGAAAGCCTATACTTGCGATACCATGCTGACCACATGAATTCGGACAACCACTGATTTTTATCTTGATATCATTATTGGTAATCAAATCAGGATATTCCTTCTCAATGACATCTTCCAATACTTTTGCAATACCTGTGCTGCTTGAGATACCCAGGTTACAAGTATCTGTTCCAGGGCAAGCTGTAATATCTACTGTGGTATCAAAACCAGGCACTGCCAAACCAAGCGCATCCAGCTCTCTGTATAAAGCAGGCAAAGCCTCTTTACGAACATACTTCAGCAAGGCACCTTGGTTGATTGTCAGACGAAGGTCATCCGCTGCATAACGCTCTACTATTTCTGCCAGTTTTCGGGCAGTATCTGTATCTGTATTACCTAATAGAACTTTCAGGAATACGCCATAGTAACCTTTTTGCTTCTGCTCAAAAACGTTGGCTTCCAACCATTTCTGATACCTTTCAGAAGTTGGTTCCTCTACTTGCTCATAGTTACCATATTGGTCGCTGAAAACAATTTCAGTAGTATTCCCTGCATTGCCAGCTACTTTATAAGACTTGTTTTTGAGTGCAGTCCATTCTTCTTCAACCAGACTCATCAAAGCCTCCAGACCGATCTCATTCAACAAGAACTTCATTCTTGCTTTATGTCTTCTCAGACGTTCACCATGCCTGTCAAATACTCTCAACAGCGCCTCTGTAAATGGAATCAGCTTATCTTCTTCCAAAAAGTCATAGGCAACTTGTGCCAAAGATGGCTGGGCACCCAAGCCACCACCAACTAACACCTTAAAGCCACGTACTTCTTCACCATTTACAATCTTGATCCTTGGAATTACCCCAACATCATGGATCAACGTAAATGCAGAATCTTTATCTGATGACGAGAAAGCAATCTTGAACTTTCTACCCATTTCCTGACAAACTGGGTTTCTCAAGAAGTAAGTAAACATTTCATGCGCATATGGAGATACATCAAAAGGCTCTGCAGCATCCACACCTGCCTTTGCTGATGCTGTAATATTCCGTACTGTGTTACCACAAGCTTCCCTCAATGTAACCTGATCCTGCTCAAGTTCAGCCCAAAGCTCTGGAGTACGTTCCAAACTCACATAGTGAATCTGAATATCCTGACGAGTGGTAATATGAAGGTGACCATTGGAATACTTGTCTGCTACTTGGCTGATTCTCCTCAACTGTCGTACAGTCAGCTTACCAAAAGGGATCTTGATTCTGATCATCTGAACCCCTGGCTGACGCTGTCCATAGACACCACGTGCCAACCTAAGGCTTCTGAATTTTTCATCATCTATCTTACCATCCTTAAACAAGCGGATTTTCTTCTCCAACTCAATGATATCATTTTCAACTATCGGATCTTCCAGTTCTGTTCTGAAGCTTCTCATTTATCAAGCAATTTATAATTCTGATACTTTTATTCTACTTAATCTATTTACCCTATAATTTCTATAGAGTATGTGGCTTTAAAAATTAAAATAAAACCTCGAGGACTTGCCGTGAGGTTGAACCAATAAGAATACAGGAATTAACTATTGGAGTGAGTTAAATGTTTTCTTGGGTTTCCTAAAATGTTCACAGTGAGGCAAGCTACAAAGGTTTTATCTCTGACAGCAACACATTCGTTGCATTTGGTAAAACAGGCTTGCGTTCATAATAGCTAAGACTTTATTGTGAATTTTTTAATAAATCAATTCAAATGTTCGTTTCAGACATCAAGTCTAATACATTGGCTACAAAAATGGAAATAATATTTAGAAATATTACATCAAATAATAAAAAAATAACAGACAGGTAGCTAAATAAAGTTCAGATACCTGTCTGATAAATAGCTTATCAAACCACTTTAAAGTCTGTTTTAGCCTTTTCAAGCCCCATTCTATAGGCTTTTATATAATACTTCTCCAGCTCTTCCCAGTCAAAATGTACTGATGAGCGTTCTGTAGCGTTCCGAAGGTCAATTCGCTCACGCAAGTTCAAACATACATAACGGAACATCGTCTCTGCCAAATCTTCAGCCGACTGGTCAAAGTTACCGTGCCTTCTTTTGACCACATAGATACCTTCGTAGTCTGATCTGCTCAAATTATTGGCTACAAAATCACCAAAACCTGCCAAGTCACTTGTTACGGCAGGTACACCACTCGCCACACATTCCAATGGGGTATACCCCCAAGGTTCGTAATAGCTAGGGAATATGCCTAGATGACAACCTCTGACAAAGTCATTGTACTCCATTCCAAAAAGTGGATTTATGGATGAAACAAAGTCAGGATGGTACACTACTTTTACCCTATCATGCGCATTATTCACCAAGTTGGCCTTTCTCAAGAAATCAAGGATTTCATCCTGACTATCATTGATCAGATTGTGAGTCACCACCATTGGCAAACTATCCGTTTTCCACGACTGCACTGTCCTTCTAAGGCGGAGTCTCATGCTTTCGTCTACCAACTCATTTAAGTTAGGCATGACGTTGCCTTTACTCCGTGTAACCTTATAAAACAGCTTATCGCCTATTTCCCTCTGTATCTGGTCTACAGTTTTTCTAATCTCCCCCATTACTGCCCGTGACTGCAAGGCATGTGGGTTAATGGAATAGTAAGGCTGTTTTGTAATAAAGAAGGCTACAACTGTTTTGTTGATTCCGTGGAACCTCATCTTGGCATTAAGTCTTGCCAGTGCTTCCAATGTCAGGTCAAAACCCTTATTACGGTACTCATACCTGCCAGAAGTAAAGAAATACATGGTATCATCCAGATCAAAACTATAGCTCTGGAAGAAGTGTCCCATTACAAACTCATGGATTTTCTTCTTGTACTCAATATGCAGGTTCTGAAAATGGTGCATAGCCTCAAAACGCTCCAAGTTGATTCCGTTTGGCATCACCGCATCCACCTCTCTACCCAATAAGTAACGACACTCATTGGCTGTCACCCTACTTACTGTAGAAAAGACATGTGCTCCATGTGCTGCCGCCCTTTCTATGGCCACTTCAGGCATGATATTGTAATGCGTAGCCCAAAAGTCCCAAGCATACCTATCTCTTGTCAGATTAGTATAAAAATTGGGATCATTCATGGCCAGATAACGTCCGAGAATCGTCGCATGGGTTGTAAATACCGAAATCACAGGAAGCTGTCTTCGCCTAATTTCAGGAATGGACAAACCTACCATCCACTCATGAAAATGGGCTATAACATTTTTCTCATAATTGTTGATATCCGAAAGAACTTCGATAAACTTAGTGATCTGCTCCGAAAGCATGATGACATTATCCAGCAAAGGATTGCCATCTCCACTAGGAATTTTATGCCGCTCCCAGAGGTCTTTTTTGCATTCCACCAGTTTCCAGGCTTCATTCCATGGGTTAAAAAGCACTACTTTGGGTCTGCCCGCTACCAGCCAGTACCCATAATGTACTTCGTACCCCATACCTCTCATGGCTTTGACAGCTTTACTGACAAGGTCATTGCCATCATCTGAAATTGGTTCAAACACCGCTGCTACATTTCCATGAATATATGGGCCTATTAGACAATAATTCTCATGCCCCCATCGTGAAATGGCTGTTGGGACTTTGGAACGGATCACAGTATGGATACCTCCAACTTGGTTACATACTTCCCAGGCTATCTCCAGCAATAATGTTTTACTCACTTCTTTGGAAAAGGATAAGGGATCATTGGTTTTTGTTCTGATGTAAGATGTCATGCTTGCTAAGACATTTTTCGATAATGATAATTCGCAACCGATTTCTGTAATGAAATTACAAGAAAAGTAGAAATTATACTAAAAAATGACGCTGTAATGAAAACTTATTATTGATTGTAACTTTTACGAAAAGCAACTAACTTCTCTACATGATAACTTTTATAAGATATTATCCGTAAAATCACGTAATAATGCAATTTTGCTTATTCTTAAACCTTAAAATCTGAGATGAACCATTTTGAAAAAGTTCGTGACTACCTGCTAGACTTAGGGTACAACATCACGCATGAAGATTCAACTGAAGAGCTGTTTGTGATTCAGGATGAGGAAAAAAACTTGATGAATGTAATTGTTGATTGTGAAGATCCTATCCTGATTATTGAAATGCCGATCATTGAAATCAAGGATGATGCAAGTGTATACAAAGAACTGCTGATCAAAAACAGAGAAATTGTACATGGCGCATTTACATTGGACAATGATGGCAAGAAACTGATTTTCAGAGACACCTTACAGCTTGAGAATCTTGACCTAAATGAATTGGAAGGCTCTCTTAACTCTTTGGCTCTTTTGCTTTCAGAGTATTACAACCAACTTATCGAATACGCAAAAAATTAAACACATAATTAGACTATGTCCATATTTAAAAGACTTTTCGGGATTGGCTCTTCAGAGATCAACTCTGCTATTGACAAGCTGGAAGATCCCATCAAAATGACTGAACAGGGAATCAGAGACCTAAAAACTGACCTGAACAAGAGTTTACAATCTTTGGCTGAGGTAAAGGCTGTGACGATCCGTACCCGCAAAGAGTATGAGCAGCATAAAGAAACTGCTATCAGCTATGAGCAGAAGGCTGTGATGCTGCTGCAAAAAGCAGAAACAGGGCAACTGG
The DNA here is from genome assembly GCF_036880985.1 of Limibacter armeniacum. NCBI lineage: Bacteria > Pseudomonadati > Bacteroidota > Cytophagia > Cytophagales > Flammeovirgaceae > Limibacter > Limibacter armeniacum. The sequence goes on along the minus strand of NZ_JBAJNO010000008.1, from coordinate 1,692,885 downwards.
ACCCTTCGGAAGCTGACAGACTTGCTACTGAAGCTTTGAACAGAAAAGAGCAAGAAGCGCAAGCGGCTGCTACTCATATGAAAATGCTTCAGCAAAATGAGTCTCAAGTGGCTCAAATGGAACAAAATGTTCAAAAGCTGAAATCTCAGATTTCGAAATGGGAGAACGAGGCGAAAACGCTGAAGGCACGTGCTAAAGTAAGTGAGGCTAGTGCTAAACTGAATAAGACTTTAGCTAATATTGATTCTTCTAGCACATTGAACATGCTTGAGCGCATGAAAGAGAAAGTAGAACAGAAAGAAGCACTTGCTGAATCCTACGGACAAATTTCTGACGCCAATGTTAGTATTGATGATGAAATCAATAAAGCAATAGGCCCAGGCAATACCGCTTCTAGCTCTATTGCTCTTCAGGAATTGAAAGCCAAGCTTAGACTGAATCAGAAAAACGAAGAATAAGATTTATTCTTTTAATAAAATACAAGGCTACCACTCAATGGTAGCCTTTTTTATTTACCTCCTACTCCATCCTTAAATACCTGCCATTATTTTAATTCTCACCAATCATATTTGTTTCGCTTATTGTTAAAAAATTACTTCTAAAACAAGAGATTGTAATCAGTTCTTCTTCTCTAAGAAAAACATGTAAGCATGTTCATTTTTATGGATTTACGTCCAAATACGGACAGTTTCACAATTGCTTTATAAATAAGAAAAGTCCTAAAACACTACACACAACCCCTCCATAGTTGCTCATTATCAATGATTTATACATAGTTAGGCTTTAACGCACCATATATGGCTTTGAAGTTGTTATACACAAAATGTATCTTGGAATGTGATAAGCAGGATTTTATAAACACCTGACTTACTTTTCAAGCTATTTCTAGTGTCAAATAGAATGAATATAATTTTAATTAGCGATAAGGGAGGAAATGGATCAATTCAAAAGCATTAACATAGGTGGCGTTATTTTTTACATTGAAGCTGATGCGAAAGAAAAGTTTATCAAGTATAAATTCGCCGTTGACCAATATTTTGCAGAATTCAAGCAAAGCGATCAGATCATTCACGATATTGAAAGCCGCATTGCAGAAATTTTCCTGTCAAAAGTTAGTGCCAGCAAACAGTTTATCACTGTTGAAGACGTCAATGACTTGATCAAGTCAATGGGCAGTATTGAAGGGTTTGCTGACGAAACAGATGAACCGCTTTATCGAAAAAATGAGGCAGACCAATCATTTCAGTCTTCTCATACTTCACAAAAACGAGCTTATCAAGAAGATACTTTTGCTACAGCACAAAACGAAAATCTTCATTTGTACCGTGACATGAATCGAAAGCTTCTTGGAGGCGTTTGTGCAGGTACAGCTCATTACTTCCATATAGACCCACTTTGGGTTAGGCTTGGCATAATTTTACCGCTTTTCCATTTCTATGATAGCTTTTACTTCTGCTTAGGTTTATCCATTCTTTATATAGTGGCATGGATGTTCATTCCTGGAAGCAGCGAGCTGAAACCAGATCAAAGAACAAAGATATTTTTCCGAGACCCTGACCAGCAAGTGATAGCTGGTGTTGCAGCTGGTGTCAGCAATTATCTAGGCATCGGTATAGTCCCTGTCAGGCTTATTTTTGTGGTCACCACCCTTATCAATGGGCTTGGTTTCTTTCTTTACGTCGTTTTGTGGATGATTTCACCAAAGGCTAGGTCTTTAAAAGACAAGATGCAAAGTAGCGGGCAAGCCATAAACCTTGAGAATATTGAGCATTTTGTCAAAAAGAAGTTTGCAGGATTTGACTCTAGCGAACGTTTTAGCTCAGAAAATTTCAAGCGTACAGGACAAAGAATTAGCTCAGAAGTATCTGACCTTTTTAATAATGACAGTTTTCTGGTCAAATTGATGAGGCTTGTAGGTATTTTTGCAGGTTTCATCATGATGATTGTGCTCTTTGTCATGCTTACGATGAGTGGATTGGCATCAGCCTTTGGTCTAAAGCTATTTACCGTTTCTCAACTTTTAGGAGATGAAACGATCCTCAATATCAACAATGAAGAGCTTTTACCATATGATGTAGCCCTAATTGATACTTTCCAGTATACCTTACCCAACACGTTAGTCATTGCGATGTCCTTAGCGGTAATGCTACCCCTCATATATATGGGACTGGTAAGCATTTCAATGATTGCATCAAAGTGGGTAATCGGTAAGAAAACCCATATTGTAATGGGAGGTATTTGGCTAGCCTCATTGGCTGTAACAGGCACTAGCATTGGAGCATTTCAGCTTGAGTACAATGCCTCAGGTTCATATCAGGAAGATGTACAAATTCCAATTACAACTCCTTACCTGCGCATTACTTCCGATTTTCTAGGAATGAATGACCTTACTAAGGTCTCTCTTGACATAAAAGGGTATAATGGCGATGACCTTAAAATCATCAATCATTTTTCTTCCAAAGGAAAAACCAGACAGTTAGCCATTGCTAATGCCAGAACTATCATACATGATATTAAATATGACCATGATGTCTTGAATATAAACTCTCATTTCAAGCTGACTCATGGCGCGCCATACAAAAAACAAAAGCTACACCTGACACTTATGATTCCTTCAGGTGTACCTTTCATGATTGAAGATGCTACTAAAACACTATTAGAAGATAAAGGTGTTGGCTTCTTCGATCCATTCATGCAAAACAGAATGTGGGTATTTACAGAAGAGAACTTCTTGCAGGAGTATGACGTGAATATGGATTCCCTCAATGCATCTCATCTGCAACACCCAGCCATTCCTCCTACTCCACCTACACCTCAAATGGCTCCACCCGTTGTGCAAAGTATAACAGATATAGATGCGTTGTTAGCACACTTGCCAATGGTCAAAAAGGTATTAGACCCTTACAAATCTGTTTGTATCGAAGGGAATATTACAGTGGTAGTAAAGCAAGGCAACAAGCATTATGTAAAGGTGCCAGAGCCAATTGACCGTTCTTTAAGGCTTAGGGTAAAAAACAATGAACTGCATATTTCAAAAGGAAATGGGCAGACAGAACAGGATATATTGCCAATTGTTGTCTATATCAAAGACCTATCGAGTATCAAATATAATGGTAGTGGACAACTGATCTTAGATGAGATTGCATCACCATGCCTCACTATGGACTTAGAAGGCACTGTCAATACTTCAGCTGTGGTAAATGCAGAAAAGCTGGTGGTTACCTCGTCAGACTATGCTAATGTAATAATTGCTGGTACTGGAGATTTTCTACAACTGAAAGTTGGAGGATATGCCAATGCCATCACTAGTGATTTCAAAGTGGATAATATCAAGGTTAAGACATCGGGCAATTGTAATGTCATAGTCTATGCTGATGAACGTGCAGAGGTATTCAGCAACCCATCGTCCAATGTTCAGGTACAGGGTAACCCTTCCGTTATGCTGCATACAGAAAATTGATTTACTTAAAATGTCTAAATAAAATAGGACCGTTCCTCCTTCTTATAAGGTATGGGAACGGTTTTTTTATTTTTTGAACATGCTCATTTTTCCAATGTTTAGTGCAATTGATAAGAAGGCTTTATATTTACATTGGAACAAAGTTTTGGATTTTACCTTAGGATTCGGTAATTGTATATAAGGAGGATTCAATAAACCTGTCGGTCAGACCTGATTTTAAGGCTGACTAAACTGACATTACAATTCAAAAGAAATCCGTATATCAGTCATGAAAAAAACCATACTGACACTACTTACATTGTTGTGCCTTCAAATTCCATTGCAGGCATCCTATTTACTCGTCCCGATGGACGAATCGCAAACCAATCACTTAAAAGCTTATGGTATCACCTATTGGGTACTGCAAAAAGAAGTAGAAGCAGAATGGCTTTTGAACTATAGAGGTGGAAGCTTTTTGTTTGAATATATACAAGAGTTTGAAAATGAGTTAATCATCAGAAATGTTTCTTACGAAGTCATTTCAGATGCTCAAGCGGTCGAGATCAAGCGATTCATTTCCAATCCAGAAGCCAATATGGATGTGATGAAGCTTGAGGTTGCACCAAAAATTGCAGTTTATTCTCCCCCTGCCAAAATGCCGTGGGATGATGCTGTAACAATGGTACTTACCTACGCTGAAATCCCTTACGATGTTATTTTTGACGATGAGGTGATGTTGGACAGACTACCTCAATATGATTGGTTACACCTTCATCATGAAGACTTCACAGGGCAGTACGGAAAGTTCTTCAGAGTGTATGGCAGAAAGAAATGGTACATCGATAACCAGAAAAACTTTGAGCAGTCAGCCAACAGGCATGGCTTTGCAAAAGTATCTCAACTGAAACTGGCTGTAGTCCATAGAATTCGTGACTTCGTTTCAGGTGGAGGCTTTCTGTTTGCCATGTGTTCAGCCTCTGACACTTATGATATAGCACTCTCAGCTGAAGGCGTTGACATTTGTGACTACATGTATGATGGAGATCCTCCCGACCCTAACGCACAAAGAAAAATTGACTTTGGGAAAACATTTGCATTCAAAGATTTTGAACTCTTTATGAACCCTTACAAATATGAATACTCTAATATTGACAATCAGGTATTTGAAAGAGGGTTGAGTGAAGAAAATGACTACTTTAAACTCTTTCAGTTTTCTGCAAAATGGGATCCAATTCCAACCATGTTGACTCAGAATCACCAAAGAATCATCAAAGGGTTTATGGGACAGACAACTGCATTCAAGAAAAACCTGATCAAAAGTGATGTCATCATAATGGGTGAAAACAAAGAGATCAATGAAGCCCGATACATTCACGGAACATATGGCAAAGGTACTTGGACATTCTACGGTGGTCATGACCCTGAAGATTACCAGCATTTTGTTGAAGAGGAACCTACGGACTTGAACCTTCATCCAAACTCTCCAGGGTATAGGCTTATTCTAAATAATATTCTTTTCCCTGCAGCTAAGAAAAAGAAACAAAAAACCTGATTTTGATAAGGTATAAAAAGAAAGAAACCACATTTATATTTCTTGATATAGATGTGGTTTCCTTTTTAATATCAATTCAAAACACTAGAACATATCATCGTCATGAGGATTATCGGTGTCTTGAGGTGGTAATATCTCAGTAAAGTTGTAAGGAGAAACTATTTCTGCGTAAAATGCCTTGAATTCCCTTCTCTCTACTTGTTCTACCCTAACCATCTTCTTTCGCTCCTCATTATAGTAATCCCAAATATTAGTTCTGATTCCTAATTCCCTTTCCGTAATATTGAAAGCATACCCTTCTCTATGTTCATCCCTGAAGTAGCGTTCCCCCTTATAACTCAAGACATTTTTAGGTCGCTGTTTCATCAGAATATCAGTATCAATATCCTCATCTATAGCATAAACATTCACCTTATCTCCTACCATCAACTGAAGGTATTCACTTTCTTTCCTAACTATCAGCAGCTTTTGGTCTGTGTGCTGCATCAACTTAAAGAACCTTTCTGAAGTTCCATTATCCCAATCATACTGAATATGCCTTGTCACGCACCAAGTCTTCATCTCAAAATCCAGTAAATACCCCGTTTTCAGATGTTCAAGCGTCAAATTGGAAGGATCAAAAGGTATTTCCATTGAACGAGGTAACATACGGTTACTCCTTGCCACATTGCTCCGATCCATTATTCGTTCATGGTTGGCAAGTCGATATTTTAACATCACTTTCCTGTAAACATTATGAGAAAGTTGGGGGATTGTAAAGTTTTTGGTATACCAATAGTAGGCTCCTGCGGCTGCCATAGGCCAAAACACTTCAGCCTGTGTTACCAGAAAAAAAGTGGTAAAAGTGATTACATTCCGGTGTCTTCGCTGGCGTTGGATTTCCCTCTCAAGGCAGATATAATATTCATTCTGGAATTTCCCTGGCAATGATTTGAGCTTGTCCTCTAGCTCTGCCTCAGGCTGAATCTGACCGAATGAAGGCCAAATATGGGTTTCCAGTCCATCTTTTATGTCCTTGAAAAAGGCTGATATTTTTTCAAAAGCTTTCTCCATCAGTGATTGGGTTGACTGTGTGGTTGAGGTACAATTAGTTAAGGTTACGATAGAAATGCAGCATGCTGTTGAATTGTAAAAGACATTAAATCAAAAACCAGCCCACCGATAAGTGAGTTCAGAGGATTCTTTGCAATGTCTTTTCTGACTATTGATAATGTGCCGTTAGTAGCTACTTTAATATAACTGTAAATACGGAAATGATAAAGGTTAGTAGAAGCAATCAGTAAAAAGCACCTTATGTTCCAGAGAACTAAAAAGCCTACCTATTTATATTCATAGGTAGGCTTCATAAAATGATATTTATCTTAATTATTGGTTAGCTACCAAGTCAAGGTTGATTTCAAAGTCATCATAAATCATCTTGTCTCCAAGATCAGAAAAGAAGCTTCCTGAGCCATACTTGACATCAAACTTCGTTCTGTCAACAGTGATTGTTGCTGCAGCTGTAAGTTTGTTGTCTTCTATGGTTACTGATGCAGGGAATGAGATCTTGTTTGAAATACCTTTGATTGTCATGTTCCCTGTAATCTCATATTCACCACCACCTTTCTCATCCGCTTTCTCAATTTCAAAAGTCGCCTTAGGAAACTTTTCTACCGAGAAAAAGTCATCAGACTTCAGGTGTCCTTCCAGTTTGGCTTTATCATCAGCACTTTCAAGATCAGTATTGTTGATGGTGGACATATCAATGGTAAAGTTACCTCCTACCAACTTTCCGTCTGAAACTTCAACTGCTCCGTCAGAAATCTTGATTGTTCCTGTATGCTGTCCTGTCACTTTTTTCCCAACCCACTCCATCTTACTCGCTTCGGAATCGACCTTGTAAGTGGATTTTGGCTCATATAGTTTAAAAGATGTTATGCCTACTACCATACAGGTCAGCAGCAGGATAATTGTGTGAGTAGTTTTCATAGCAGATTCTGTTAATGGTGTCACTTCACCAATAGTTTTTATTGATGTTAAAACAACCGTTTGAATTGACTAATATAAAATTTAGCTCTTTTTTTCAATTGAGACAATTCTCCCCATATTCATAGCCTTATACCTAACCTCTCCTACTCATTACCAATCTAAAAAACAGTTTTAACACGCTTAATAATGGTGATTTGACTTAAGAAAGTTTAACCATCAGTACACACTAGATTAGTACCCAAACTATTTTACTGATCTGCTTTTTTAATTGCTTATCAAAAAAAATTCAAAATATTCAATGTTTAAACTTCAAAAAGATTAAACCATATTTTATTCCACCAACATTTAAGTGTACAGGTAACATTTAAATATAACACAGTATACATTAGATTATTTATTCGCTAAAAAGAAGAGAATTATTACCTCAATATTACATTTTTTGTCCTGATTATGATGGGAATATGACATTCCCTACTTAAATTTGTAGTACAACCGATTGCGAAAGGTATTTTCACTAGATCAACACCCCGAATATGACGACTACTATCAACCGATTCTCGACACGAAAGATGCCTTCTTCAGTAGAGGAGGCACAGAAAAGGTTGCTTTACGTGACTGAAGAACTGACCAAAATGCAACAGCAGCTGCTCAACGATGTGAGTTTCAGTCTGTCTGTTGATTTCCAGAAAGGGTTCAAGGAATTGAACCGTCAGATCATGTCAATTAAATCAAATGCAGGTATTCTGCTTAATGATTTAAGGACTGAGACTCTACAGGCGACTCTTCAGGTAGAGTCAAATGCCGTGGTTTTATCGCAAACACTAGAGAATTTCCTTAACCGTTATAAAGCATAAGCTGAATAACTTGTTAAGCAAAAAGGAGCCAACCGTTTCATTACAGTTGACTCCTTTTTTGTTTTAGTCCAGACTTACTCACTCAATCATGGGATTTGTAAGTCTTTTCACCGGCTAGTACTTGTATATCCAAATGGTTGCCTTGCGGAGGAATAACACAATCATAATTGGTATTATAAGCACAGTATGGATTATAGGCTTTATTAAAGTCCAAGTCAACCTGCTTCTGGTTACCTTTCACTTCCAAATTAATGTATCTCCCTGCCCCATAGGTTTCATGTCCTGAGGTTTCATCAGTGAAAGCGAGAATCAACAAGTTTTCCATTCCTTTAATTGGGAACTCATCCTGCAAAAGCGCTACTCTATACTCCTCTCCTTTCAAGGTAAATACAGCATATGCTTTTTTGACATATCGGCGATCATTGCCTTTTGATGTCTTGACCGTCATTACATCCTTGAATCCTACCCATTCAAGGTCGGCTTTGACATTAAATACAGGATCTGGCTCAAAGTATTTAAGACCTTCAAAGTAAGCACGGTCTTCTTGCTCTAGTGGTGACTCACTCTCTTTCAAGAACTTCTCATGGTTTTCTTTTCTGAAAGCCTCGATCTCTGCCATGTACATTTCAACATTCTGCTCATTATTCGTATTGCTAAGCATATAAAATGCACTTCCGACTACTCCAAGCAATACGATAATTCCGATTACCTTCTTCATTTATTATTAAAGTATTTGACAGTTAACTGGTTATAATGACACATTATTTCATCATTCCTTCATCAGCAAAACTATAGTACAGGTCGTCTGCAAAGATGATATGATCCAGTACAGCAATATCAAGCAATTTGCCCCCTTCACAGACCTTCCTGGTTATTTCCATATCAGCCTGACTTGGAGTTGTGTTACCAGAAGGATGATTATGAACCAAAATTACGCCCGAAGCTAAACAATCCAAGGCTTTCTTGAAAATCAGTTTAGGGTCAGCAACCGTACCTGCAACACCTCCCGAGCTAATCTGCTCCTTACGCAATACGTGGTTTGCCCTATCCAGCAATAGTACCCAGAACTCTTCATGACTTAGATCGGATAAAACAGGTGACATCAAGTCAAACACATCCTTTGATTGCCCAATCTTATCACGGTTAGGCTTTTCTCTCTCCTTTCGTCTTCTCCCAAGTTCCAAAGCACTGATAATGGTGATTGCCTTTGCTTCACCAATTCCATCAACTGATTTCATCTCTTTTATGCCCATACGTGAAAGCTTGTACAAGTCATTATCAGCCTTGATCAGTAACTTTCTACCAACTTCAATTGCAGACTCATTTCGGGTTCCTGATCCTATCAGAATGGCGATCAGTTCAGCATCACTCAGGACGTGTCTGCCCTTTAGCATCATCTTTTCTCTTGGCCTGTCTTCTTCAGCCAGTTTTTTAATGGTCAGTCTTTGTGAGGTATCATTCATAGCTGTTCAAAACAATTAATCAAACAGCATTATAGAAAAAGAATCCCCCGAAAAGAACTGGTCTATTCGGGGGAGGATTGCTTTGCTATGTAAGAAAAGTAAACTTATGCCAAGTTTTTGTTTTCAGAGTTCACTACATGCAATACACGTTGTGGGAAAGGAATTTCAATGCCATGCTCATCCAAGGCAATCTTACAGTTTTCCATTACACTGAAATAAGTTGGCCAATAGTCATCTACTTTTGCATGTCCTCTCACGATAAGGTCAACCGAGCTATCACCAAATGCATTCACCACTACTTGTGGCTCTGGATCCTTCAATACTCTTTCATCACTTTTAATGACTTCAAGTAATACCTTACGTGCCACTCTTACGTCTGCATCATATGAAATACCAATATTGACATCAAACCTTGCTGAGCCTCTTTCTGTGAAGTTGGTAATAACACCATTGGAGAGCGGTGCATTTGGTATCACCACCTTTCTGTTCTGCGGGTTGGTAATTGTTGTATTGAAAAGACTTATCGCCTCCACTTTTCCTACTTCACCTTGTGCCTGAATCACATCACCAACCTTAAAAGGACGTAGCACTACAATCAGTACCCCTCCTGCCACATTTGAAAGGCTACCTTGCAACGCTAAACCTACTGCCAGACCAACTGATCCCAAAGCAGCAATCAATGAGGTTGTCTGAATGCCAATCATACCAATTACGGCTACAATCAGCAACACCTTGAGCGTAATATTCAGTGCTGTCTTGATAAAATCAACTAACGCTTCATTGTCAGCTCTTTTCTTCATTCGGTTGGCAACAACCCTAGAGAACGAGTTAATTACAACCCAACCAACAATAAATAGTGCTACAGCGCCAATTACCTTCACCCCATACTTCATTACCATTGCTGGCAAATCCTCTACTATAAATTTCTGAACTTGCTCCATGCTACTTGTTTTACTCTTTTTCTGTTCTAATTTAAAAAAGCGAAATATTGGTAATTCTTCCCTTCAAAAAGAGGGCTAAACACCCACCTTATACCTACCAATATTTCCTAGATTATACAAATTATATCTTTTGATAGTTCAATCTTTTAAATTGTAAGCAAAATTGAAAATAACCAAGTGATAACTTTTCTTAATATTTAATTTTAACATGCAATTCACAGATCAAACTGGCTACAGCATTATATTAGACAACCTACCTAAAAGAATTGTTTCGCTTGTTCCTTCTCAAACTGAACTGCTATACACACTAGGACTTCAAAATGAAGTGGTTGGAATTACAAAATTTTGTATTCATCCTTCTAGCTGGAAACAGGAAAAAACCTGTATAGGAGGCACTAAAAAGTTCCGAATGGATACCATTGATGAACTAAAACCTGACCTTATCATTGGGAACAAGGAAGAGAACTATCAAGAAGGAATTGAGACCCTACGACAAAAATATCCCGTTTGGACAAGTGATATTGCCAATCTCGATGAGGCTATAGACATGATCAATCAGGTCGGGACCATCACGGGAAAATCAGAGAAAGCTAAGACACTGACTCAAAGTATACTATCCGAATTTGAGCAACTTAAAGGCTCACATTCCTCTAAATCTGTACTGTACCTGATTTGGAAAAATCCCTATATGGCAGCAGGAAAACAAACCTTTATTGACCATATGATTTCAGCAGCTGGATGGACAAATGTGGTCTCTGACACACGATATCCTGAAATAAACACTCTAGAGATTCAACAATTAAATCCTGACCTTATATTCCTGTCCTCTGAACCATATCCTTTCAAGGAAAAGCATATCAATGAGCTTCAGGAACAGTTGCCGGCATCTAAGGTACTCCTTGTTGACGGGGAGCTTTTCTCATGGTATGGAAGTCGGCTATTGAAAACGGGTCAATACCTTAATGGCCTTAGGGAAATGACAGATCAGCTTTGAAAACCGCAAGTGACTTTCTTATCTTGCCAACCGAAAATTTTTTGCCATGCAATATCAAGATATAATCAAAAAAGAACTGGATGAAGCAGTAGTTGTACTGAACAACTTTTTGGCTGATCCTGAAAACATAGCCTGCATAGAACAAGCTGCCCGAACATTGGCAAATAGCTTCAAGCAAGGCGGCAAAGTACTTTCATGTGGCAATGGAGGTTCACACTGTGATGCCATGCACTTTGCTGAAGAACTAACTGGACGCTACAGGGACAACCGCCCTTCCTATCCAGCCATAGCCATTTCTGACCCAAGTCATATGTCATGTGTCAGTAACGACTTTGGTTATGATCATGTATTTTCGAGATACATTGAAGGCTTAGGACAAAACGGTGATGTGCTTTTCGGAATCAGTACAAGTGGAAATTCCGCTAACATTATTCGTGCGATAGAAGCCGCCCGTCAAAAAGGTATGAAAGTAATTGTACTTACTGGTAAGGACGGTGGAAAGATGGAAGGCATGGCTGATATAGAGCTAAGGGTTTCTCACTTTGGCTATGCAGACCGCATTCAGGAAGTCCATATAAAAATCATCCATATCCTGATTTTATTGATCGAAAAGATGATGGTTGAATAGCATTCAGAGACTTAACCAAAAACGCCTGTCATAGCTTAAATGACAGGCGTTTTTCTTTTGGTAATTTGAGCTACCTTATTTCAATTGAATCACAGAAAACCTAAAGGGAACCGCTTCAGTCCTATGCAGTATCCTGTTCGTACCAGGTATATACAGGAATGTACCATCACTGTAAAGCTGAATTGCCGTTTCCCCTCTCAAGTGGTACACCTTCCTTTCTTCTCCCCTAACAGTAAACCCTTTAGATGGCACCAAGTACTCATCCAGTAAGTCACCGTCATCGATTTTATCCACTGCCTGCTCAAAAGACTGTCCCTGTGACAATTGCTGAGCAGACTCATTCTGTTGCAAGTCACTTAGCGTAACAGGCTTTTCCTGAAGTTGTCGTGTTATTTCCATCCATTGGTTGTTTGGATGCGAAAACTCTTCTAAATATTCCTTCACCCTTTGCGAGGTATATTTATTGAATAATGGGTCTTGCGCCCACAGAAAGGACGCTGAGAGCGTCAGAAGCAAAGTGATAATTAAGTGTTTCATAGTCTGTCGGTTGTGTTGGGTTGATGATATGCCTTCTACCCATTTAAAACGTATAGATAGTACACAATGTTCGCTTTTCTGTCCAATTCATTATACGCCTAATGGGAATGTTTCTTAGATTTGCAATTAGCAATATGATAATTCTGCAACTTTGCGTACCATGTAAGGTTATCTGAAACAATGTATGGAGTTGCAATTCACGAAATGAGATAAAAAGTTAAGATCCATGTATCAAACAAATTCAGAAGGTCAAATTATACTACTGGTTATTCTGGCCATTGTTACTGCAGAGTTTGTGCTTGAGAGAGTCCTTTCATTCCTCAACCGCAAAAACATGAGCAATCCATTACCCGAAAAACTGACTGGCATCTACGAAGAAGACAAGTATAGAAAATCACAAGAATACAGTGCTGTAAAAAGCAAGTTTGGTTTGTTTTCAAGTACAGTTACCTTCCTGTTTACGATTGCCATGTTGGCTTTTGGAGGGTACGGATGGCTTGACGGACTTGTGTCTGAATGGACACAAAACACAATGCTACAGGCTATATTTTTCTTTGGTGTACTGGCACTTATTTCAGACATCATTGGTATTCCTTTTGAACTGTACAACACTTTCGTCATTGAAGAGAAATTCGGTTTCAACAAAATGAAACCTGCTACTTTTATTGCTGATAAAGTGAAAGGTTGGGTAATAGGCGCCATTGTAGGAGGAGGTTTACTTTCTGCCTTTATCTGGTTTTACCAAAGCTACCCGTCTATGTTCTGGCTGTATGGTTGGGGAATTATAATGGCTGTAATGCTACTCATCACCATGTTCTACACTAACCTGTTGCTTCCACTGTTCAACAAGATTACACCACTGGAAGAAGGCGAATTAAGGGCTGCTATTGAGGCATATGCCGCTACCGTTAATTTCCCTCTGAAAAAAATCATGGTTATGGATGGTTCTAAAAGAAGCACAAAAGCCAATGCTTTCTTTAGTGGACTAGGCAGCAATAAAAATATCGTTCTTTATGACACCTTGATTGAAAAGCTTGATACAGATGAAATTGTAGCAGTACTGGCTCATGAGGTAGGTCATTACAAGAAAAAACACACTTTGCAGAGCATTGTGATTACTGCTATAAACATGTTCGTTACGCTCTATGTACTTAGCCTTGTAATTGATCTGGAAGCGCTTTCAGTAGCATTAGGAGCAGGTGAAGCTAAATTCCACCTTGGTCTATTGGCTTTCTCACTTCTCTACAGCCCACTATCTTTGGTTACTGGACTGTTGATGAATCTATTCTCTAGAAAGAATGAATATGAGGCTGATGCTTATGCTACTAAGACCTCATCCGGACTAGCACTTATTGGTGCCTTGAAGAAGCTTACGGTGGACTCATTGAGCAACCTGACACCCCACCCTGCTTTTGTATTTTTCCACTATTCGCACCCACCGCTTTTACAGCGAATGAATGCGATGGAAAAAGAAATGGAAACCATATAAAATTTGTGTTTTCAACAAAATACCGCCGATTATAATCGGCGGTATTTTAATATACTACACGCAACAAAGCATAAAACTAAATAACACATAACTATCTAAATGTCAATGTTTTAACCTTATAAAAGCCTATTAATCACACTATTCATTGAATTTTTTTTATAAAAATATTGGATTTAAATCATATTTTTCGCTTTATTTAGCTAGAGAGTAAAAGCAATTTTTTTGAGCTTTGATCACTCATATACTACTTTCAAGGAATTATTTAATCATAAATAACCCGTACCGACAAGCTTTTTACTAAAATGAGACAACGTAAAAACTACCTGGAGATCTGAGAGTAATCGGAACAAAAGATTATGGACTTATCTTAGGGAATTTGATGAATTATCGAAATCAGCTAATCAGAGAAACTGACGAACAACAAATTGGACTCATCTTTCTCAAGATAGCTGAAAAGTTAAAAGAACTGGGTTTTCAGCGTGCGTGTAACTCAGTTAAGAAACGTGCAGGGAGAAGAAAAATGGGCAAGTTCCAGGACATCACTCCTAAGAAAAAAGAAGAGATTATTGAGATTGCAGGCAAGTACTGGCATGAGGGAAAAGACAAGCACGAGGAAGCTAAAAAACTGCGTAAGGATAAAGAGTAAAATTCAACAATCCTCACAAACAAATTGTGTTATTCTGTCTTTTAGCCTATAATTGTGTTATTATTCGGAAATTTTGCACTTAGCAACTATTCTGAACCTAACTGAAACCATTTTTTTTTGAAACCGAATCAGTCAAAAAAATTGAAGCTGGATCTCCTCTCGGAGTAAGGCATTTTTTTGAACAGATCAACCCTTTATAAATAACTATTCCTATGCTTGTCAAACTGCAGTTGAAAAACTCACCAAAAGAGGTGATTGTTGATGACTTTGTGTATGATTACCTAAGAGACAACCCTTATCTGAAAAGCCTGGACTTTATACACAATCTTAGAGAACACTCATCAGGTAGGGCTGTATTCCAGAAATCATGGAAACAGAAATCGGGTAAATACAAAACAGAGACTATTTACTTACACAAACTGGTAGCCGAAAAGTTTCTTGAAAAAGAAAACACTCGAAAAGGCGACCTTGTTAAAATCATCAACGGCAATAGGCTTGATTGTCGCGTGAAAAACTTAGAGTGGAGTAACCGCTCAGACATCAAACGTAACATTGGCTCTACACGTAATAAAACGGGATATATCGGTGTATTCAAAGACCGTTACAATTACAGAGCTGTAATTTACAAAGACCGTAAGCCTATTCCTCTTGGAAGTTTCAAAACTGCAGAAGAAGCGGCATTGGCCTACAATAACAAATCCATTGAGCTTTTTGGCAAAACGAAAAGTCTCAACAAAATCAAGACCTCCAATATTAAAGGTAACACACAGGAAGAAGCTTAATCCGGATAGAAAGATAAAAGCAAGTGTTGTTACAACTGAAATAGCCTGTCAATGTGTTTTCACTGACAGGCTATTTTCATTTTCAGCTTTCGTAAAACTTAAGGATATTTTCCGCCACTCTATCCATCAGTAAATGCCTTGACTCTTGGCTGGCCCAAGCTACATGAGGTGTCAGCAATAACTTTTCAGGGAATTTACATTGGAGCAGAATATGCCCTTTCGGAAGTGGCTCTTTCTCATATACATCGATCCCTGCCCCTCCAATTTCACCATTGTTGATCGCTTCCACCAAAGCTTCTTCGTCTAAAATCCCTCCCCTACCTGTATTCAAAATCAAGGCATGAGATTTCATCAAGGAAAGTTCTTCAGCTCCTATCAGGTTTTTGGTTTTATCCGTCAGTGGAGCATGGATACTTATCACATCACAGTTACTCATCAACTCTTTCAGACTTACCTTCTTGTACTTGTTGCTTCTACTCGTGTCTGAAGATGAATAGTACAACACTTCCATCCCAAAAGCCTCCAATATATGTGCAACTTTACCACCTATATTTCCCAGCCCTACAATGCCTGCTTTCTTATCCTTCAACTCAAAAAACGATGGACCTATATGGGTAAATATCTGTAGTGCACTATATGCACCGTTATGTACAAACTGATCGTAGTAAGTGGTTTTATTCAGCAAGTGCAACAACATCCCTACCGTAAACTGAGCTACACTGTCAGAAGAATAGTCCACCGCATTCATTACAGCAATGCCTGCCTCTTCAGCATAGTTCAAGTCTACATTATTGGTTCCAGTTGCAGCAATACAAATCAGCTTCAGTTCAGGGCATGCCCGCATATGGGCCTCACTGATTACCACTTTGTTTGTCACCACTACTTCTTTTCCTTTTATCCGTGGAAAAACTTCCTCTGCTGAAGTGGTTTCATAATAGGTAACATGCCCAAACTTATCGAGGACTTTCAGGTTGGAAACCTTTCCCATTGTCAGGGTATCCAGAAAAACGATTTCTCTCATATGCTTGTTCAAAAAAATAGTAAAACAACCACTCGTTTCCTGTAATTGAATGGTCGTAAGTATAATTGACCTTTACGTTGAAGACTTTCTCAAAAAAAACATTAAAGTCTATGGGAAGTTAAATGTTTGTAGTGATTTTTATACCATAAAAAGGAATTAATTCAAGAACTCACGAGCGTAAGATAAGAACTGGCATGAATCCGAAAATCATCTTATTTGATGGCGTATGTAACCTTTGCAATGGGGCTATCAACTTTGTAATTGACCATGACAAAAATGCTCGCTTCAAGTTTGCAGCACTTCAGTCCGAAGAGGGACAGCAATTTCTTGAAAAGCATGACCTTGACAAAAATGATTTTGACAGCTTTGTATTGGTAGAGGGCGACAAAGTGAGCCAACGTTCTACAGCTGCCTTAAAAGTGGCTAAAGGATTGGGGGGATTTTGGTCGATATTGTATGCGTTCATAATAGTCCCAAGACCAATTCGTGATTTTGTCTATAAAGTAATTGCCAAAAACAGATATAAGTGGTTTGGAAAAAGAGATGCATGCCGTCTGCCAACTCCCGAACTTAAAGAAAGGTTTGTATCATATGACAGCCCTTCAAAAGCCTAAAAATTGAAAAAGGACTTCATCATTGACGAAGCCCTTAGTCCAGTAAATATGAAAATGAAAAAAGTTTAACTCTCTTAATGCTTTAATGGTTTCGAATGTTTTTTGTTTCGAATTTTTACAATAGTTCACAAAAAACATTCCACCTTATACTTTTATATACAACCCTAAATACGAAGGGTGGAAAGTCTAAATTGAAATTATCTTTTGATCAGCAAATGCTAGCTGCTTTTTAAGATGGAACAAATGTAAACTGCCTTCTTTTCAAAAACAAATGCCCACCCTTTGGAATTCCTCCTCTTTTTTGGATATTCACAATTATTTGCTGTACTATAAAAAGCGTCATTCTAAATAAAAACAAATGACAGTCCTTTGAAGTGGCTTTTAGCACCTATTCTGGCTGAAACAGGACTATTTCCAATTTTGCCATTATGTTACAAGAGGTACATTTAATTATTCAAATGTTCACCTTTCACATTCTGTCTATCAAGTTGAAGGAAAAGAACCCAAATCGTAACTAACAATAGCATGAACGCACCTAGTGTAGATCTCATCATCATTTAAGCTAAAACTACTACTATCGTGGAAAAAGATTCTAAAGATTTATTCAACTCTACTATCTTCCTGATTGTCAAGTTCAAAGGCTATCTAGTCCGAAAACTTGCCCGTAACCTAATCAGCATTGCCATTCCCTGCCTGCTATTCAGCGCGATACATGAGCTAACAGAATTCAACTTTGCCAGCAGTTTTTCACTGCCAGGATTATTGGGAGCTGCTTTAGGTGTTTTGTTGGTATTCAGAACAAACACAGCTTATGACAGGTGGTGGGAAGCCCGTAAAGTTCTTGGCTCAATGGTCAATATTTGCAGGCACTTTGCATTGCATATCCACATGCAAATAGAAGAATCTGAAAATAAAAAGCGGTTGTTTCTTATGCTTAAGGCATTCCCTTTTGTACTGAAAGAACACCTTAGGAAAGGAGTTATTTTTGAGGAACTAACATTCCTTCCTGACGATATCCTTGAACAACTCAAACAATGGCAACACCGCCCTAATGGTTTGGTCAGAATGATGCTTCAAGTGATAGAACATGAGTACGAACGTGGTAACCTATCAGACTTCCAGCGCATCAAGTTTATGGAATACACCGACAACTTGCTGGTTGTACTTGGTAAATGTGAACGTATTCACAATACACCGATTCCTATTGCTCACGCCTACTTACTGAAAATTTATATTTGGATTTATGCCATGATCATGCCGATTGGGTTTATAGACCAGCTGGGTTGGTGGACATTTGTTCCGGTACTGATCATCTACTATGTAGCCATGAGCCTTGTGATTATTGCTGAGGAAATTGAGGATCCATTTGGACATGACCCAAATGACCTCCCTACAGATAAAATGGCTCATATGATAAAAGGCAATATTGAAGAAATACAATACAAACAACCTGACTACCAGGTGGTGGTCTAATAATTTTAATGTTTTAAATATTATCTGTAGCTATGAGAAAAGTTTATCACCTCTCCACTTGTGACACTTGCAAAAGAATTATAAAGGAATTGGGAATCGGAGAGGATTTTGAAAAACAGGATATTAAGACTGCCGCTATCACAACTGAGCAGCTAGATGAGATGAAAGCACTTGCAGGTAGCTATGAGTCGCTATTCAGCCGTCGCTCTCGTCAGTATGCAGCAAGAGGCTTAAAGGATCAGCAGCTGAATGAAGATGATTACAGGTCGCTGATATTGGAAGAGTACACATTCCTGAAGCGTCCTGTTTTTATAATTGATGGTGAAATCTTTATCGGAAACACTAAAAAGACGGTTGAAGCCATTGCAGCTAAGATCGCTGAATAAAACTTGACAAGTCCTCTTATAGGTTTTCAGAAAATCGTAAGAGGACTTTTTTTAAAGTGTTTTACCATAATCATAGTACCTAGATAGCAGTCTAAAATCCTTCCCCAGCCATGTAGACGCTGCATTGATAAACAGCTGATCAAAAAAACACCCCTGACTGCCATGAAGCGTACATAATG
Source organism: Limibacter armeniacum (assembly GCF_036880985.1). Taxonomy (NCBI): domain Bacteria; kingdom Pseudomonadati; phylum Bacteroidota; class Cytophagia; order Cytophagales; family Flammeovirgaceae; genus Limibacter; species Limibacter armeniacum. The sequence goes on along the minus strand of NZ_JBAJNO010000008.1, from coordinate 1,673,919 downwards.
TTCCATACCCTTTCAGTTTTTCAACCTTTTTCCCCATTAGCACAGTCGGTCGGAAACTCTCAAAAGAGATAAAAGTGAAAGCCTTTTCCGCTTTATTGATATGAGCTTTTACAAGACAATCAGCAAAAAATGCATATGAGGAAGGAAGTGTGGTTGTTGAATACTTAAAAGAGATCACCAGTTCCTCTTCCGTATCAGCCTCAAGTTGTAATGAGTTTTCATCTATGTCTGCCGTTGCTTCTGCTACCTTTTCATTCAAATACGTTTCCAATTGTCTTGTCTCCTTGTCTGTAGTTTCTTCTCCCCCGTTACTGCCCACCCAGAATGCACCAGCAGACCTTCTCGGGTCAAACTCAAAGGTATATTTCATAACCTTTGACTTACTTTCAATAGTAGTTGAGCATTTGAAATAATACTCCGCTCCCTCCTCTTTTAACCCTGCTTCAAGCATTGAAAGGTATAAGCCATATTTATCCAATACAGCCAGCACCTGCTCCTTTTGGGAAAAAGCAGGCAAAACAGAGATTAAAAGTAAAATGGCAGTAAAGTAAATTTTAAGCATATGCATCATGGAATCCAAAACTGAGGGCTACAACTAAACAGAGAAGCACATTGTTATCAAAACAATGATTGCGCCCATTAAGTGCGAACCTGTGTTTTCTTCAGATGCGCTCTTAAGACTAGTTTTACCCCCTTAAAGTGAATTCTTTACTAAAAGCATTACCTTTGCACCAAACAAACATCTACAATGGCTAGAATTATAAGTATAGATTTCGGACTCAAACGAACAGGACTTGCTGTTACAGATCCAATGCAGATCATTGCAAGTGGGCTTGAAACAGTTGAAACCAAAAAGCTGATCCCTTACCTCAAAGAATATATGGCAAAGGAAGAAGTAGAGGCTATTGTGTTGGGACATCCTCGTAAACTGAATACAGAAGATACACATACAACACAGCCTGTACTGAAACTGGAGAAGGAGTTGAATAAGATTTTTCCGGACAAGCCTGTTCACCTGATTGATGAACGTTTCACATCCAAGATGGCTTTGGATGCCATGATTGCAAGCGGCTCCAAAAAGAAGGATCGACGTAATAAAGGAAACATTGACAAAGTCAGTGCTGTTATTATTCTGCAATCGTATTTGGAACAAAAAGGGAACTCCCTGTTCTAAAAAATTGTAATGAAAAACGTAATTTTGTAGTTCAAATCATAGCATCAAATACGCCTGATTATTCAGAATGCTTTCAGCAGTAATTCATTTTCCTGATGATGACGTACTGAATGGCGATCAATATTTTATTTCAAATTTAATCATGATATATCCAGTAATAGCATACGGTGATCCGATCCTGAAAAAAGTAGCAGCAGAAATCAAGCAAGAAGGCGACATTGACGTAAAGGAAATCGCTGCCAATATGTTTGATACAATGTACGAAGCAAGTGGTGTTGGAATTGCAGGTCCACAAGTAGGTATCAGCAAAAGAATTTTCGTGATCGACTCAAACCTTATGCTGGACGAAGATTCCAAAGAGGAAGGAATGAAAATGGTATTCATTAACCCTGAAATCGTTGAAGAAGATGGCGATGACTGGGGTTATGAGGAAGGTTGTTTGAGTATTCCGGGTATCAGAGGAGAAATCTTCAGACCTGAACGTATCACGCTTTCATGGTTTGACGAAAACTGGGTAAAGCATGAGAAGGAGTTTGATGGGATGACTGCACGTGTAATTCAGCACGAATATGATCACTTGGATGGCATCCTGTTTACAGAAATGCTAAGCCCTCTGAAAAGACGCCTGTTGAAAGGTAAACTGGACAAGATTACTAAAGGCCAGTGTAACTACGACTATAAAATGAAATTCTACAAGAAGTAGATTCTGACAATACATTAAAAATTTCAAGTACCACCCAACATCTCTTGGGTGGTCTTGTTGTTTAAGGAGTATTTATATTAGTTAGCCACTTCACATCTACTTTTTAGTTATACAAGCTGGTTACCTATATTTGTGACAAAGCAGAAAGCCCATTTGGTATGAGTAAACTCAAGTATTTTTTCGTTTTATACATGGCAGCCTTGTTCTCTCTCTCAGCTTGTGAGGAAAGAGGAGAAATCGACTTTGCTAACCGATCTTATATCGAAACTCAGTTGTTTGACAAAATCAACGCTAACAGAACTGCTTCAGGTTTACCTGAGTTAAAGCATGACCTCTTGATTTTTCAGCAAGCTAAACGATACCTTGTACGCTGTACAGAGGGTGACGCACTTTACAACACTGTATTGTTCAGGTCAAATGCTGAAAATGATGACTTGGCAGCACCATATTTCAATACCATTAAAACCAACTTTGGTACTACGGTAAGAACTGTAAGAGGATGTTATGCTTTCAATGACAACCTTGATCCTGCGGGCACAGCATTTTCCCAATTTATGGAAGGAGGGTGCAACTACATTAACTACCCTGACTTTAACTATATGAGTGCGGCAGCCGTTCAGAACGATCGTGGACTTTTCTACTTTATGCTCGTATTTGTAGATGCAAACTAAATTTGGCAAACAAAAACCATTCAATGACAACACAAGCCCTGAATATAACACTGATACAAGCAGACTTACATTGGCTTTCTCCTGAAGCCAATTTGGCTATGCTGGAGGAAATGATTTGGCAAATCCCCTCTCCAACTGACCTGATTGTACTCCCTGAAATGTTCAATACCGGTTTTGCAAAGGAAGCTGCCTCTCTGGCTGAACCTATGAACCTTACTACCTTTAAATGGATGAAGCAGCAGGCTGCTCAAACTGGTGCAGTAGTAACAGGTAGCTATGTTGTCAAGGAAAATGGTAACTGCTATAACAGGCTGATCTGGATGAGACCTGACGGCACTTATGAGCAGTATGACAAACGCCATTTATTCAGTATGGCTGATGAACACCTCAGTTTCACTGCTGGAAAGGATTCCCTACTTGTAGACCTAAAAGGGTGGAAAATATGCCCTCTAATCTGTTATGACCTAAGATTCCCTGTTTGGTCACGTAACCAATCACTATCCTATGACCTGCTCCTTTATGTTGCCAACTGGCCAGCTGCCAGAGTCAATGCATGGGACACATTACTGGCTGCCAGGGCTATTGAAAACCTGTCATATTGTATTGGTGTCAACAGAGTGGGTACCGATGGAAATGGTATTCCTTACAATGGACATACAGCGGCCTACTCACCTAAAGGAGAAGCTCTTTTAGCACCTCAAGAACAAGAAGGTATTTGGCAGGTGACGCTCGAAAAAGATATACTTTCAAAGTTTAGAGAAAAGTTCCCAGCACATTTAGATGCTGACCATTTTAAACTGATATAAGTGAACAAGAAAAACATTAACTTCGCCCTTCGATTCAACAAATAGTACTATACCATTACCTGAAAACTAAACTTGGAGATCTGGCTTAACATACTACTGCTACTTCTTGGCTTTGGGCTTCTTATCGAAGGTCCTTCCCAATTCCTGGAAGGTACGTCCTCCCTTGCCCAGAAATACAAACTTTCAGAAGTGACACTTGGCTTAAGCCTTGTTGCCTTCACCACATCCGTTCCAGAACTAACGGTAAGTATTGTAGCCCATTTGTATGGCGAAACAGATGTCGTATTTGCCAACATCATAGGCAGTAATAACTTCAACCTTCTATTTATTCTGGGACTCACAGCACTGATCTCTCCCATAATGATTAACCGTAACAATATCTGGAGGGATATCCCTTACGCACTGATTGTAACGGTAATGCTGTTCGTTTTGGTCAATGATGCCTACTTTTTTGGAAAAGAGTATGCAGACACATTGAGCTTTTTGGAGGCAGGACTAATATTTCTGTTGTTTATCGTATTCCTGCTGTACTTGGTCACCCATGAACCTGAAGAAAATGAGTTATTAGTAACGGAAGTGAAAGAGCTGCCTGCCCTACTGATTTTTGAGGATATTGTGGTTGGTATGGTTACCATCACAGCTGGTGGTTACCTTACGGTTACACAATCACTGGAAATCAGTCAATACATAGGCAAGAGTACGGAATTTATCGCCATCTTTATTTTGGCAACAGGTACTTCCCTGCCCGAATTGGTAACCTCCATTATGGCTGTCAGAAAAAAGCGGATGGATATTGTATTCAGTAATGTAACAGGGTCTAACATTTTCAATATCGTCTTTATTCTTCCTGTAACAAGACTAATGGGTAAGATGCCCTACCATTACCACCTCAACACAGATTTGATAGTACAAATCATGGCTATTGTACTCGTTTTTCTTTTTTCCCATACCCAAAGAAAAAAGCTATTGAGCAGGTTTGAAGGAGGAATGCTTATGCTAATTTTCATTGTGTACATGACCTTCGTCTACGTAAGGGGATAAAAAAATCCTTCCTGAAATTACCATATTCAGGAAGGATTTTTCTTTATGAATTCAGTATGTATTAGACTAATACTTCTTTCTTTTTCTGCTGTTGTATTTCTTGATCACATCATTGTAGTTACGCTTGTCCACCAAGAATGGGAACTTATCAAGCACTACCATCATATCAACACCACCTTTCGCCATAGTTTCAATATCCTGCATAATTACAGCTTCATCAGGGTTTTCCTGATTCCATGACTGATAGAAGTTTTTCATCAGGCGCATAATATTGGCAAATGCTTTCAACCTCACATCTTCGTCTTCCTCATCAAGTGCTTTACCTACCAGCATCTCAATATTGCGGCCATAATGTTTGAACCTCATTTCACCATCCTTGTATGCAATGCGCTGTGGCTTTCTCCACAAAACATCCTCTTCAGGAATTGGGTAAGGGCTTTCAACATCCAAATCAAAACTGGACATAACATAAAGGTGATCCCATGTACGCTGAAGGCTATCTGTGCCAGCATTTACATTTGGGTTCAGCTGTTTCATCAACTGTATGAGTATATTGGCATATTTTGTACGCTTGTCTTTATCCTCAAGCTCTGAGATGTATTCCACAAGCATCTGTACGTTTCTACCGTATTCTTTCAGTTTTAGCTCGGGCCTAGCTGTATTATAATTGGGATCTGTCATATTCAATCTGATTTTTGCAGTATACAAAGACAAATTTAGGAAACTATTCTCAAAAATAAAGAGTGAGAAGGTCCTGTTTTCAACACCTCATCTTTTTTTCCTAACTTGTTCAGTGCAATCTACCACACAGATAACTGATAACCAACCAGCTAATCATGAAACGCCACTTATTTTTGGCACCTCTCCTTCTCTTAATATGTGCCACACTGTTTTTTATGGAATTGCCTTTTTATTCAAAAGCGCAAGACAAAGCTCCCAAAGCCCGTATAGAATGGATCAAAAGCTTGTCTGGAAGTTTAAGCTCCTATATCATCTATGACGGTCAGTCAGCTATCCTACTCGATTGTTTCCGCAATGAAAAGGATGCAAAAAGAATTGTCCGGAGACTTAACGACAGGCAGAGAAAACCCAAGGAAATCCTAATTACACACGGACACCCTGGTCAACTCCTAGGCTTGCCAACGATTCTGCAAAGCTTTCCTGAAGCAAACACGGTTACAGCAACCTCTTCTATCAAGAAAGATATCAAGGAAATGATGGAAGCATTGAAGCGTCCAGCTGCAGATGTAATATTACCAGATATGGTATCTGAAAAAGACTCCATACCTGACTTTAGCTTCCTAGCGGCAATAAAGGTACTGAATGACACCTTACTCTCCCTTCCTAATGGAACTCAACTCCTTTTAAAGAGTGACTATGCATCTGCTGAAGCCCCTCATGTCACTACAGTCTACATTCATGATCTCAACGCACTATTTGTCAGCGACCTTTGCTACAACAAAGTACATCTGTGGTTAGGCTATGGTGTCGATAAACAATGCATTATCAATTGGATTCAGGAATTACAGACATTGAAGAAAAAATACAACAGCAGTCAACCTAAGGTATTTTCAGGCCATGGACCTCCCGCTGATATGAAGCTAATTGATGAGAATATCGTGTACCTTCAAGAGTTTCTAAGGGTTATCGCTTCATCTAAAACAGCCAAGGAAGCAGAACAAGAGATGAGGAAACTTTATCCCAATTATGAACAGGCTGATTACAACTTAGTGAACAGCATTGCCAACCATTTCGGCAAATAGCATTTATGTCATCGATTTTTAATGTTCAGTGTTGTAAGTTGGATTGATTTACTGTAGTCATAGTACCCTTTTGGGCATATTCTCAAACTTTCTACCACCACAATGACTGCTATCATGCCTAACAAATCTTCACTGCTCATCATTGCTGCACTGTTAGCAATTTTCAATTTACCGCTGCAAGCTCAGTTTGAACCAGATATTTCCAGCAGGTATATCGGCATTAGAGGTATGAGGTATCAGCCAGCCAATACTGCGGATACACCTTTCAAACTAGACATCAATGTTGCAGGTGCTAACATCTCAGCACTCTCAAATAATTACTTGCCTAGTTTTGACATTGCCAATAAACTTCAGGCAGGTGGACTTGAAAACATTGATGATGTCTTTACGGTAGATAACAGCAGGGCTTTCATTACAGGTAACATACAACTCCCATCAGTCCTTTATGCCATAAACGACCGCTCGGCTGTATCCCTCACATGGGAAATAAGGGCTTTTGGCATTTACAATGTATCTGAGCTAGAGCTATTTGATCTTATATCCGGACGAGCATCAGATCTTGCCCAACAAGTACTTGATGGAGAGTTTGTAACAGGTTACCTGAATATGTGGATGGAAATTGGTGCAGGTTACGCAAGGTCATTTGATATTTCAGAAAATCACAGGGTCAAGTTTGGAGGTAAATTCAAGATACTTTCAGGTACAGGTTCAGCCTTTTTTGATATTGATAACATCGGCTTAGAGTCTGATATCAATTCAGAACTGCAAAATATCAATGCTGAAATTGATTTCGGGTTTGACAATACCATCAATGATTTATTTGAGGGCGAGTCTGTCGACTTATTCAAAAGTATAGGGTATGGTCTTGACTTTGGCGCTGTATATGAATACCGTCCGCAGAATCAGAAATATGGCGATGACTACCAGTTCAGGGTTGGGTTTACAGTCAATGATATAGGGAGTATCAAATATAAAGACAGCAGGCAGCTTCAATCTATATCCGTATCAGCTGACTCGGCAGCTACAGAAAATTTTGCAGGAATCCACACACTGGAGGAAGCTGCTGATGCATTGGAAAAAACTTTTGATATCACATCAGAAACCAATACTGATTACAGGATCAGACTGCCACTCAGCCTGATCCTGCAATTTGATTATAATTTTGGGAATAACTTCTATCTCCATGTTAGCCCTGCCTTGACTATTCCTGATTTCGATCTGCTATCAAAAAGGCTTGACAATATCTTTGCGCTCAATGTAATTCCCAGATACGAAAAGTTACGCTGGGGCACCTACTTACCGCTCACTTACAACAATGTTGCAGAGAAACTGAATGTAGGTATTGGAGGTAGATGGCGATTTATATCTGTAGGGTCTTATTCTCTTATCTCGAAACTGTTTGACTCTGAAAATAGTCTAACCAATCTCTTTGTCAATTTCAGAATTCCAATTTACAAGGATGAGTTTAAGAGATAAAGACCTTGGCTAGACCTTCACCTTCTTGATGCGATGACTGTGTTGCTTCACCATGTGACCGTTTTTGTATTCAAATACCGAAACGATTCTAGCGCCAGGGCACTGTTTCTGTACGGCTTCTCTTGCGTCTTCAAAAGTTTCGCTATTTAAAACATCCAGAGACAGGAATACCCCGTCAGAAGTCTTTAGCTCAAAAGTGAATTTGTCTTTCATTGCATCAGTAAGTTTAAGGTCAATAATGTTGCCTGCTTAGGTTGGCCACAGACAAATAAAAAAGCCGGTCATTGCTGTTCTTTTCTCAGCAGTGACCGGCTAAATACAATTATATACAGTTAATACAAATCAATAAACCGCCAGGCCACTGCTATCCGTTACAACGGATAATCATGGTCATATGCTGGACAATATATTGAGATGTATAAATCATATTTCTGTAAGATCCTATTCATGGCAGTGGGTTCAAGTTGTGCTCAAATTTCAATCTGTGCACATTTACAAGAACAAGACGTCCGCCATAAAAATTCATTCAGCTTTTAGTACAATTTTAAAATTCTTGATAGTGCAAATATAGAGTCTAATCAATATAAACCAAAAAACAGCTCACTTTTTTAATTAGATTATAAAAATAGGAACCATTTTTTAATAAAATTAAAAACACTTTTTAACCCACATTTTTTCTACCCACTATTCTCCTCTCTTTCTAGTAGAATTTTACTTCAACTTTTTCGCAAAATTATTCAAGTCGTACATTATCTTTATAAGTAACAAGTTTTCATGTAACCAACTTATCAAATTTATACACTTCTTCTGCTTAACACCTTAAGCAAAGAGGTAGACAATGTACTCGACAATGAATAACCACAATCCTACGACTGAAAAATCTTCACTGATCTACCTTGAAAGAAAAGGAGACATTGCTTTCCTATGCTTTGACAAACCCGACTCAGAGGTCAATATTATTGACATATCCCTTGCTGCTGACTTCCATCGTCTATTGGACGAAGTGGAGACAGACCCTACTTTGATAGGTGCCGTGCTCATCAGTAAAAAGAAAGGTTTTATGGGAGGAGCTGATATCAAGCAATTTATCGATCTACCCAATGAAGAAGTCAGAAAAGCCGCAGCGGAAGGACATCAACTGATCAAGAGACTCAGCTTATTTCCCAAACCCATTGTATCTGCCATTCATGGCGCATGTATGGGAGGTGGCACGGAAATCTCATTAGGCTGTACTGCCATTGTGGTTTCTGAGGATCCTTCTACAATGATGGCACTTCCTGAGGTTAAACTGGGACTACTTCCAGGTATGGGAGGAACTATCAGACTTTGGAAAAGAGTGGGTACTCAACAAGCACTGGATATCACGCTCAGTGGTAAAAACGTCTATGCTAAAAAAGCCTACCAACTGGGACTTGCTGACAAACTATGCAATCCAGCACAATTGACTGAAACTGCGATCCAAATGGTTGGAGACCTAGCTTCTGGTACTTTTAATAAAGTGGACAAAAGAAATGGCTTAAGCAAGTTTTTGGATTCTAACCCACTGACAAGAAAACTAGTATTTAACCTTGCTCGCAAAACCATTCAGCGAAAGGCCAAGGGATTGTACCCTGCCTTACCACTTATCATTGACAGTATTGAATTCAACACCTCACACAACTTGGATCAATGTATTGAAAATGAAATAAACCTGTTCTGTCAATTGCTTCAAACACCAGAAGCCCAAGAGCTGATCCAACTCTTTTTCACAATTACAGACTTAAAGAAAAATCCGTATAACGATAAAGCTTTAGCGCCAAAAAGTATTGGGTTAAGGCTCAATGAAGACAATGCTACCAAACTGTCTTTTTCCTTGCTAAAAAAAGATTGTAATGTATGCATCCTCAGTGCTGATGAGCATGAGGTTGATGATATTCAAAAGGGTTTGGGAAAGCTTATTGAAAACGAAAAAAGGAAAGGAATTCTGACTCAGGAGAAAGCCAACTCCATGTTTGAAAAACTCACGCATACCATCGACAAAGAAGTTCCTCAAAACCTAGACTTCCTGATTATTGATGAGCAGTCTATGGCATCCGTCTCCGTACCTGAAAACACAATCGTTGCCTGTTTCAACCCTAGTAAACCGCTTTCTGAACTGAACCAACAACTCCCTGATTTGGTAGGTTTTCAGTATGGATCTCCAGTTGACAAATCACCGCTTCTGGAAATTATTTTAACAGAAACGAATACCAACAAGGCGAAAGGCACAGCTTGGATAGTTGGTTCATTGCAAGGCAAAAACTGCATTTTCACTCAAAATGAAGCTTTCGTTCCAAAACTGCTCAAGAGTTACTTTGTAGCTGCACTCCAATTGCTTCAAGCTGGAAACTCCATAGCGTACATTGATAAGCAAGCTAAAGTTAAGGGGTTTTCACTCGCCCCATTTGAATGGATGGATGAGCTTGGCATTGAAGCTGTAAACTCACTTCTGCAAGGTGATTTTCAAGCATCTTTAAGTTCGATGGCTGACAAAAGATTTATGGGTAAAAGTACCTTAAAAGGCTTTTACCTTTATAAAAAGGATAAGAAAATCAGAAAACTCAAAAGTAACCCTGATGTCCTACAGCTTTTTGACCAAACCAATGACTCACAAGTTGCTGATATTGGAGAGTACCTCCATCAGCAAATGCTTGCTGAAGTGCAAGAATGCCAAGACAATAACCTTCTATTCTCAGAAAAAGAAGGAAATCTTGGAGCTATTTTCGGCGCAGGTTATCCGCCATTTTTAGGAGGCCCTTTCAGCTACCTCTCCAAAAGAACAATCAATTAAAGATCGAATTTCCCTACAAGTATTAAAGGTTGACTTTATCAATTCTTGACAGGATTGAAGTCAACCTTTAATACTTAACAAAAATTTAGACAATCCTTTGCAATCGGTTTAGAAAAGAATAATTGCATTGACGAGATTGCGTTATTATAAATGTTCGTGTGTTATCTATAATTATTCTTAGAAAACTCAATGGATTGGATGGAAATGTTAAGGCATTCATACTACTCAGTAACGCCCTAACAAATAAACCACTCCACTCTACCCAAGTGCACCAATTATTTTGAAGACGAAGGAGAATGACTAACAGAATACTAAATCAAACGCAACTTCTATTTATCTCAACAGGTAATAAATTGTTTCCAGCAGCTGTGATGCTGCTGCTCCTGCTTTTATTGGGCCCAAAGCCTGTATCAGCTCAAAATCAATATACCACCAACTATATTTCAAATGCATCACTGAGCATTGATACCTTAACATTCAACCTAAAAAAGCCTAGGGCTAAAACAGGGCAAAGAGAGGTACTTCCTTTCAGGTTTCAGGATGGAAATGAATTGGCCGAAATCAGGTTGACGCTCCGCAACATGCGGAATATATCAGAAGTGAAAATCCTTTCTTCTCCTGAGTTTGAGATAGTGGAAGAACCGTTCAACTTCAATGATGATTATTTCAGGCTAAAAATTCGATTCAAAGACCTTGTCAAGTCCGAATTCCCTAGTCTTTCATTTGCAATATGGACGTTGGATGGTAAGGAAATCATTCAGGAGATTGAGCTATTGCCGTATACCGAGACTCGTATAGAGCTTGCAGATTATAATTATGAACCACGTGAGCTGTTTGTGGGGGAAGAGCGTGTATTTGAGTTGCTCAGCAACCATACCCAAAATATTAGACCAATGGAACTGTGGCAGGAGTCTGATGGTCTTTATTATCGGATTACCAAAAAAGACGCAAAGCTGTTCCTTCATGTATTGCCACAAGACCTCAAAAAGCAGCAATTGTCTTTTAGGCTGAAGACCTTTAAACCAAACCTGATATCTGACCTTCAGGAATTTCAGACCAATCCTTTGAACCTTTCTTTCATTGTCAAGAAAAGTCGTTTGGCTTTTTTGAGCACAGACCGTAAAGATGTCACGCAAACAGAGGACTCGTCTGTGAAGGGTATCGAAATTCAAATTCAGAACCACCCAAACTTGCGCCTTCAGAAAACCTATAGATTGGAGGCCCAAGAAGAACAAGGTGGTGCTTTAGTTGCAGAACTCTTTACCAAAGCACTTTTGGGTAACAACAGAGTATTATGCCAATTGAGGGTTTATTCTAAGCACAATGCGTCTCAGGGATATCTCTATATCAAGGATGGAGACAAAGCTGTTTTCATCACCAACTTCTCCATTAGTTCCAATGCAACCTTGCATAAGGTCAGTATCCTAAGACGTGGCCGTAACTGGACTACCAACCTGACAGTAAATCCAGGAGAAGAGGTAGAAGTCCGGTTTGAAGGTGAAGAGTTGCAGAAAGCCGAATACCAGTTTGAAGGTTTATACAAAAGCAGTATTGACTCATTGGTCAAAAGTGCCAATGTCCAAACAGCCCGTCTCAAGATACCGATGGACATCAACCGTTCAGAAATTGAAATCTATGACCGTGGCAAACCAACAGGACGCTCACTAAAGATAAAGGAATACCAAAGGCCAAGAGACTTTGATTTTGTCAGTATAGAGTATGATGAATACAATCGCTTACCTCTTGACAGAATCGAGAAGCCTATTTTCTATAATAAAAGTGTTCGGGACGTTATCCTTTACTTCGATACGCAAGCACTCGATGCCAATGGACTTTTGTTTGGCAAACAATACCTTGAGCTAGATGTCAGGGTACTGGGAAGCCAAGGACAGCTAATTGAGCTTGCTAAAATTGATGAGTTTGTTGTTTGCCCTGATGAGACTTCTCCTAGGTATTTCAACTACGAGAAACAAGATTGTTCAGGGACGAGTATCAACCTGAATAACCATTTAGGTCTGAAAACATATAGATTGGAAGAATGGTCAAGGATTGAAATCAATATCAAACACAAGAGAGACCGATACGCTGAAAGCATTTATCAGAAGAAGGTCATTCTATACTTAAGTAAGAAAAGCAGTTTTGATATCGATGTATCGTTCCCTGCGGGTCTGTTGGTAAAGCGTTTTGGAGAAGAGGACATCGGGGGTCTTGGTGGTGTAAGTATTGCTGCCATTGCCCAGTTCAAGTTCTATAAACCTGGCACTATCGGAAAACTACGTCCTTATCGTATTGGTGTGGGCAGTATCGCCCTCAACGCTTTTAACCTGAGTGATGATAACCAAGACAGAGACTTGGGTTTGATTACCTTGCTCTCGCTGCACCCGTTGGACAAACCCGGGCGAAAACTCAGTCTTCCAATTTACTTCGGCTGGGGATACCTGATCAAAGATGAAACTTTCTTTGTAATGTTGGGCCCAGGTATTAGGGTCAGCATTTAAGGCAAACACTTACTTCTTATCACTTTTGTTATACAACAGGAAGTATTCAGTCATAATCACTACCTTTGTTCGATTATATAGCATATAGGTAATGGAAGAGAAAAAGACATTTGAAGATTTCAAATTAAATAAACAGCTGCTGAACGCTATCAAAGAGCAAGGGTTCGAGCAGCCAACTCCTATTCAAGAACAAACAATCCCACCTGCTTTGGGTGGGCAGGATATATTGGGTGTAGCGCAAACGGGTACAGGTAAAACAGCTGCCTACCTTTTGCCTATTCTGATGAAAATAAAATATGCACAAGGTGACTTGCCTCGTGCACTGATTCTTGTTCCTACAAGAGAGTTAGCGATACAGGTGGACGACCACCTTACACAGCTAGCTAAATATACAGACATCAGACACACTGCCGTTTATGGTGGTATAGGTCCAAAAACACAGATTGAAACCATTCAGAATGGTATTGACATACTGATTGGTACGCAGGTAGGGTAATGGATATTTACCTAAAAGGTGAGCTATTACTCAAGCAAATCAAGTACATGGTTCTGGATGAAGCAGACCGTATCATGGATATGGGTTTTATGCCTCAAATCAGAAGAATGCTGGAAATCTTGCCTACCAAAAGGCAAAACCTGCTTTTCTCAGCCACTATGCCTGACATCGTACATAAGCTTAGTCAGGAGTTTCTTGATTTTCCACACACAATTGAGATCACGCCTCAGTCAACTACTGCGGAGATGGTTGAGCAGTCTGTCTATTACGCACCTAACTTCCGCACAAAACTGAACCTGATGACAGAGCTGATCAAAGATGAGGAAGCTTTCAACAGGGTGATCATTTTTGTTCGTAAGAAAGAAAATGCCAATAGCATAGGTAAATACCTTGACCGCATAGATGCAGGGGCTACAAGGATTATCCATGCCAACAAAGGACAGAACTCACGTATCAATGCCATCAACGAGTTTAAGGAAGGTAATATCCGCTTCCTTGTAGCTACAGATGTCGCCGCAAGGGGAATTGACGTCAGCATGGTAAGCCACGTGATCAACTTTGATGTACCAATCCTTTATGAGGAATATGTACACAGGGTAGGTCGTACAGGACGCGCTAACAATACTGGTACTGCGATTACATTCTGCAACCCTGCCGAAAAGTATCATATCAAGAAAATTGAGGAAATGATTCGCATTCCTCTTCCAGTGATTGATATGCCTGCTGATGTTGAAATCACGGAGACGCCTAAAGATGAGCGCCAGTTTATGGCAAAGGAGATCGATAATCAGCGTAAAAAAGAGGATCCAACATTTAAAGGTGCGTTCCATGAGAAGAAAGATCCTAAGCTGAAGGCTAAGCATAAGGAAAAAAACAGGCTGAAGAAAGCGCGTGACGCTGGTAAGCTGACAGCCTATTCAAGTAGTAAAAGAAAGTCAAGAAGCTCAGGCTCACCTAAGTCTAAAAGAAACAAAAGATAATAACACTAAATTACCCTTAAGGATAATATTTTTCCTTAAGGGTTTTTCTTTGTCCAACTTTTATTTGTTACCTCCCTTACGTAATTTCCAATTGGAAAAAAATAAGATAGCCATGCTAAAAAGATATATAACTCATGAAAATAAACCAGATCTCAAATGTTTTCGACAATTATGATAATAATTATGCCTTAGACGAAGATAGTTACATTATTGCCATACAAGATTCCAAAAGCTACCGTTCAAGCAAAAAATTCATTATTCCCCTATTTTACTATGATGGGGAAAATTGGGAAAAATTGGATTTTAATGATTTGGGCAACAGCATATTTCTAGCCAGTAAACCACTTGAAACTGAATACCTCCCCGATGAACTGATTAAGGTTAAAGGACTTAGAACCAATGCTAAAAGAACCGAAGACGAACAATACAACTCCGATAACTCATTAACCAAATATGTAACCCACGCCGATAAACTGGACCACCTCTATGAAGATCACATCCTTGATATTTTCAAAGGCAAACTGGACTTGGATCGCCAGCTATTCTACCCTGATAAGCGGTATTATGACCTGATTGAAGAAGTTTATGTAACCCACAGCAAAAAGTTTCTGATAGAAGATACAGATAACGGAAAGATCTACGGTGCTTTTACGGGTGTTCAGACCAACTCCGAGACAAAGTCCATCAAGATATCTATGGGACTGAAAAAGCAGGTAGAAATATTCAATCTACCTGAAAGCCTGTATCTGGAACTGGATTTGGGCAAATATGGGCGCCTTTCACGCAAGCTGGTAAAGTCCTATCAGGATATTGAGTTATATATTACAGAAAGAATCGATTTTCTAAGCAGAAGAGAGCTTTTTGACTGGGTTGAGCAGCAACTGGAAATCAAGAGCTATTTTGACAAGAGTGAAAACCTTTGGGAAGTTATTGCACGCAACAGTAACATCAAGAGCGTTTCTTCCCGTTATGAGCGTCTGAAAGATATTTTTGACAAGGGAAAGGAAAATGTAGATGAGATACGCCTGTTCTTAGGCCGACTTGCCAAAAATGACTTCTTCAAAAGTGAACTGGGCGATATCGAAAAACAAAAGCTGGAGCTTGAAAATGAACTGAACAGGTTACGACTCGTCAAATCCCAAGAACTTTCCACTATTGACCAACTCAAGCATGAAGTTGAAAACATCAAGCTAAATATCAACTCCCTTCAGGAAGACGAGGAAAAAATTCGTGAAGCGCTTTTAAAAGAGCGAGAAGAGGAGATCAACCGTGAGCTGGATGAGACACTTAAAAAGCTGGAAACAGTCCGTTTAGACCTAAAGGAAAGAGCCGCAGAGATTGAAATTGCCAAGACCTATAATGACCTCCAAGGCTTACAGAAAGAAATAGAAGAACTGAACCTGTTCAAGGCTGATCTTGAAAAAAGTATCGGTATTCTTCAGGATGAGTTCATTGACACCCAAAATAAGTCCAAGCAGGTATTGCA
Organism: Limibacter armeniacum; assembly: GCF_036880985.1. NCBI lineage: Bacteria > Pseudomonadati > Bacteroidota > Cytophagia > Cytophagales > Flammeovirgaceae > Limibacter > Limibacter armeniacum. Next base: position 1,658,016 of record NZ_JBAJNO010000008.1, on the reverse strand, counting down.
CGACCTGATCAAGACAAAAACACATTTTGACTTCCTGACAGGTAGAAACTTCTCTGATCGACCTTCAGACAAGCCAAAGTTCATCAAGCAGCCTGTAATAGGAATTCCTGAGATCAAGACACTAAAAGAGTTGACTCAAGCTGTACACAGGAAAATGGTACAGGCAGGCAGGAATTACCCTGAGCATTTTGTTGCTAACCTACTCATATCCGTTCATCAAAATTCACTGACCTTACTTTGGGGACTTCCTGGCACCGGAAAGACTTCTCTAGCCAAGAAGGTAACCGAATCGTTGGTTCCAAATAACAGGATTGTTGAAGTTCCTGTTGCCAGAGGGTGGACATCACAGAAAGACCTGATCGGCTTTGCAAATCCAATCTCCAAGCGTTTTCACAAGTCTTCTACTGGAGTTTACGACCTGCTATCTCAATTGAATATGGAGATGAACGAGTCTCTTCACTTGCAGTCACCCTACTCTTACATAATTCTGGATGAGGCCAATCTTAGCCCTATGGAGCACTATTGGGGATTGTTTTACAACCTGACCGACTCGTATGCCCATGAGGGAAAACCTATCTGTATTGACCTTGGTGACGGAGAGAAAATCACCTATGCCAATAACCTAAGGTTTATTGGTACGATGAATATTGACCGAACAACTGAAGAAATTTCGCCAAGACTGCTAGACCGTACACCAATCATTCGACTGGATTTACCTAGACAGATGCAGTTTCCAACATTTGAAGTACCTGAGATAGAACCGTTAAACCTTCCTTTTGAACTGATGCGGGACTTGTTTGATTTGCCCGACTTTAAGCAACAACAAAGCCTTCAGTATATGGAATTTGACGACCCTGAGTTGGAGGAGAAATATGATGCCATTGAAACAACATTGAGGCAACTTGGCATTTACATCAGTCCAAGGGTTAAAAAATCAATTGTAGAATACTGTAACGTGGCACACCATGTAATGAGTGAGCAGCTAAGGCCATTGGATTATTGCATTGCGCAAAGAATACTGACCAAAATCGATCTTCAAGGTCATGAAGCCCATGACGGACTTAAGAAGCTTTTGGAGCAAATCAATGAGTTCTCTCTGAAAGACTCACGTGCAGCCTCTGTTTTATCCCGCATAATTGCAAAAGGAGAACGGGAAGGCTACTCACAGAACTACTTCAATTACTTTATGATGGACTAACCAATAGGTAGGAGATTTTAGAAAAAGCAATTTCAGAAATTAGTTAACTATATATCTGACAACACTGGTCTTCAGTCTCCTATCTTCAGTCTCACTATTATATGCTCGAACTGAAAATTTTTTCCTTACGTAAGAATACTGACCCTCCCTATGAGGTGATCCGTGATGAAATTGCCCCAAACAGCGACGGCGACCTTATTGTAGTGGAGCATCGTTTCTACGAAATGGAACTGCATTATAAGGATGAAGAGATTCCAATAGACTTCGGCTTAGCAATTGACGGAGACCTTATTGATCCATTATACCTGACCAAACACGAAGAAGAACATTATATCAAGGCGAATATGATGCAGTTCTTCTCCAACAGGCTGGGGTATATCACAATCTGGTTTTGTGGCTATGAATTCACGGTCAGGGTAGATGCATCAAAACTGACAGGTTCTGAGGCAGAACAACTCTTTTCATACCTATATGACAAGAACAAGGACCTTTTGCTCAAGTTTTTTTCAGGAGAAATAAAACGCACCGACAAAGAGCGTGAAGATGAAAAACCAATCGAAGTAGAGCCTAAAAAAACAAATGAGCTAACGCTTCGCAATTTGGGGGTCATCTATGACTTTTTGGAAGTAATGGAAGAGCTGTATTATGACTTCTGGAAACTCCCCCACTCCATTATCAGAAAGAAACTTGTTGTAGAACCATATCGGGCAAGATCTGTTGGGAGTAAAAGTATTGAATGGCTACTTAGCCACTTGGATGAAGTCCATTTTGATGATTCCTTTGCCGAGTGGCCTGAAGCCATTGAAGTGGGCACACAATACGGAGTACTGGACAGGGTTGCCTCAGAAGTTAATACCCATGACTACCGCACCTATGAGAATGAAACCATCCTTGGTGCACTAGAAAGAGTTCATGAGATCATCAACAAGGTAGATGAGTTCCTGCGAAGCTTTTTGGAGGGAAAAAACTTTGAAAGCACCGAACACGCCAACTACAAAGCAGTACAATTTATCTTTTACAAACGCTCAATGGATGAGTTGGAAAAGCTCAGAAATAAGTTTTATGCTATTGAACAGCGTTATACCAAGCTATTTGAAGGGGTTCGCCCATTGAACGAATACCCAAAAGTCACACATGTTTTCCTTAAGAAAAGACACTACTCAAGGGTCTATACTGCCATTTGCTCAATGAGACAATTTGTGCTCAACCTCAACCAGAGCAGTGTCATGAATCTCAACTTCCTTGACCAACTCTATGAGCTATTCAATTATTATAGAATCATTGATGTTATCAAGGACTATTTGAAAAACCAAGAATATGAGATAGAGTTCAAGCACAGGAAAGGCATGATCCACAAGTATGTCTGTTTTACAGGGAAAAAGAATGGGAAAGAATGGGTCTTGAATATGATTTACAACCCTAAAATAGAACGTGATCCTGGAGACACCCACCTTGTACTTCATGGAAAAGTAGACAAGAAAAACCACTACTATACTCCTGACTTTGTATTAGAGTATTCTCAAAAGCATGACATCCGTTATGCAGTCATTGATGCCAAATACAAAAGAGCAAAGGTGGTTGTGGAACAAGACATCAAGGATGCAGCCTTGAAGTACTACACCTGCCTGAGGGTGTTCGGAACAAGTCATCACCTCAAACCTGACTTTCTTTGGTTACTCTGTCCAGACTCGATGCAGTACCCAATATGGAAGCTGAATTACAATGAAGACTTCCTCCCCATCATAGGCGTGGTTGAGAGCAAACCTGATTCAGCCAAACCACTCCAACAGGTAATTGGTAAAATACTGAACCGATGGCATGTCTGATATCTGATAAAAGAAAAAGCACCAGTTTTTGCAAACTGGTGCTTTTTATATGTTTGATCAGAAGAGTGCTTTTATTCAGCATCTGAGATATTCTGAATCATCTTCAGCTTGTCTTTCAGCTTACCGATTTCAGCTTTTGCATCCTCAATTTTCTTCTGGTATTCTTCTTTCATTTGGTTGGCTGTCTTTGAATGAGCAAAGAATGCCAAGTTGTTTTGCCAAAGTGCGATATCATTCTCAAGGTTTGTGATCTTGTGACGCAAACCTGATTCCTGATGTCTGAATTTCTTGGCACCATTTGGTACGTGTCTGATCACGCTTGCCTGGAATTTCAGTTTCAGGTCTTCCATTTCCTCTTCGCTTACTTTAGCACTATCGATATAGCCTTCTGCAACTTTCAGGAATTTCTCCAGAATAGAATCCTTGTCTCTTCTTGGAACAAAACCAATTGCAAAGAAATTATCGATATGCTGTTCAAGCACTTCCATGCTGAAAGGCTGTCCTTCTTTTGCCATTGTTTCAATTTCCAGACAGATTTCCTCTTTCTTCTTCAGGTTTTCGATAAAGACCTTGTCTTCCTCCTTACGCTTGTTACGCTTTCTTTCGAAGAAGTAATCACATGCTGCCTTGAACTTAGCATATACCTCATCCCTTTGCTTTTCAGGAACCGGACCAATGCCTTTCCATTCCTGCTGTAAGCCTTTCAGCTTGTTGGCTGTTGCATTCCAGTCTGCACTTTCTTTCAGCTCTTCCGCTCTCAGTACAAGAGCTTCTTTCTTTTGAAGGTTTTCTGCACGCTGTGCTTCCAGTTCTTCAAAGAATTTACCCTTGTTGTGGAAGAATTGCTTAAAGTTACCCCAGAACTGCTTGTTGATTTCTTTGGCAACTTCTCTTGGAAGTGGTCCTACTTTCTCCCACTCCTCCTGAACTGCTAACAGTTCTTTTGTTTTAGCATTCCATTCCTTGATACGATCAGAATTGAATTCAGCAAATGGCTCCACTTTCAAGCAAAGCTCCTGCTTCTGCTTCATATTCTCGTTAAGCTGCTGCTTGAATACTTCAGCAAACTCACGCTTCTTATCGTAAATCTTGTCTGAAGCTTCCTTGAAACGTTTCCAGATCTCTTCCTGCTGCTCTCTAGGGACAGGACCGTAAGACCTGAATTCGTCGTGCAGCAAGTTCAGCTGTGCAACGGCATCGTTGATATTTTCAAGCTCAATCAGCTTCTCTGCTCTATCGCAAAGGGCTTCTTTTGCCTCATAGTTTTTCTTTCTGTCTAACTCTTTCAGCTCAAACTCAATGCTCATTTGGTCATAGAACATATCGAGTAATGCACTGTAAGTTTTATATAGCTCATCCGCCTCCATTTGAGGGACAGCACCGATTTCTTTCCACTGCTTTTGCAGGTCTTTCATCTTAGCCATAATCCCTTTCTGGTCAGTCTCTTCAATCAGTGACTTGATCTTGTCAATAATTGCCTGCTTTTTCTTCAGGTTAGACTCACGCATCTGTTGCATCTCTTCGAAATGCTTCTTCTTGCGCTCACGGATTGCCTTGTAGTTGGTGTAAAAAACATCAAGGTCTGTGTCATGGTACTCAAACCCCTCATCATTACCTTGTGCTTCTACATATTCAGCTTTTGCCACCTCACGCTCTTCATCACGGATATGGTCCATCGCCTCTTTCAGCTGACGTGCATGCTTTTCAGCTTTGACAACATCAGCGTGGTGGAGTAGTTTTTCACTCTCCTTAATCAATTCTTTTTTGGATAAACCTGAGTAATCACGGTCCTCTTCAAGGTCATCCTCATGCTCGTGAGAATCTGCATTTTCAGCAGATGCCGATGCTTCCACATTTGCTTGCTCAGCTGCTTTATCAGCAGCCACCGATTCTTCTACCTTTTGCTTTTCAGTTTCCATGTCCAAGATTTTATTATCTGAATCCCTGTTTTCTTGATTCACAGCTCCCTTTGTTTCACTAGAATTGTTTCCGGCCTCCACATTTTGAGCTTTGTCTTTACGATCTTCTTCCGAATGTGTACTCATAACAAACGTACCTTTCAAAACTCAATGCAAGTACCGTCTGTTACTATCGGACAAAAGAAACTGTACTTAAAAACAGCGCCTACATTGAGGTTAAAAATCCGATTCTATTCAATTCAAAATTAGCAATTTCTTACTAAACTGAAATGAATTAAATGGATTTGTCCAAAATTCATTTTACCTAATTCCGTTCTATCAGAATAATTTTTCTTTTCAAACTTATTTATATCTCCTCAAAAACGATTCCTGTTTAAGAGGATGTTTCAGTTCATTCGTGGCTCCATAGGATAATTGGCAATGACCTTGTACTTGCCGCCCATCGCTGTAAGTACCTTTTTCCATAACTTATCAGGATCAATATCAAAAAGACCTGAAAGGTTGGCATGTGTGACGATCCAAGAGTTTCTTTCCAACTCCCCTTTCAGCTGAAAGCTACCCCAACCACTATAACCCATAAAAAAGCGGCAATTTTCGGTACTAACTTGCCCCGTAGTACTCAACTCCTTGAGGTGATCATAACTACCTCCCCAGTAAAGTCCATTTTTCAGCGGCAAAGCCCCATCCAAATCCTTAAACTTATGGATGTAATACAAAGTATTCTGCTCTACAGGGCCCCCTACATAGAGTGGTGAATTGAGCTGGAGCTGATCGGTCACCTGCTCCACACTGACAAGCGACTGTTTATTCAGAATCAAACCAAAGGACCCTTCCTCATCAGTATGTTCACAGATCAGGATTACAGAACGCTCAAAATTCGGGTCTTTCAAGAAAGGCTCGGCTACCAAAAGGTCTCCCTTTTTCACCGCTACATTTTGACTAAAATTCAGATCGAAATCCATGGCAGGAACTTTAAAATGTTCAAGAAACATAAATCGGCAGGTAGATGCCTTTCCTATAAGTTAATCAATTTAATTTGTTAGTAACTAAATTGCCTTCATAGTCAATACAAATTGAAAAGTTCTGTAAAAAAACAAAAGTGATATCCCGATAAATTCCTAATTACACTATTCCTATCTTTTAGGAACACAATTTAGGCTTAAAAAAACACACCTATTTTCTTACAAATTAAATTATAGCAAGTCTAATGCCGTCTTTGCCTAATATCTAAGATGGGAAATATCCGTTTGCTCGTCAAAAATTACTTAACTTGCGCAACTATTGGCGACTCATTTCCCCTTTATAATTATTGGAAAATGGAAACGATCGCCTTGTTAACAACATATATGGCACAACCATAGGGGCTAACCCCTTATTGCATAGATTCTTAGAGTAGTATGGATTATCTGGAAAGCTTAAATGAACCGCAAAGAGAAGCTGTTGTTTACAACGATGGCCCAATGATGATTATAGCTGGTGCAGGCTCTGGCAAAACGAGGGTACTGACTTACAAGATCGCCTATCTGATGGAACAGGGTGTCGAGCCTTTCAATATATTGTCATTGACTTTTACCAATAAGGCTGCCCGTGAAATGCGTGAGCGGATCGAAGAGGTAGTAGGCAGTGATGCCAAAAACCTTTGGATGGGCACATTTCACTCCATCTTTGCCAGAATTCTTCGCTTTGAAGCTGACAAAATGGGGTATCAGAGCAATTTCACCATCTATGATACCGAAGATTCTAAATCTGTGATCAAAGGCATTGTCAAAGACATGAACCTTGATGACAAACTATACAAACCCAATTCTGTCCTATCCCGCATCTCAAGTGCCAAGAACAACCTGATATCTTGGCGCATGTATGAGAACAACAATGAGCTTCGCATTGAAGATGAGGCTTCCGGCAGACACAAGATCTCGGAAATATACAAAGAGTATGCGATCAGATGCTTCAAGGCAAATGCCATGGACTTTGATGACCTGCTTTTCAATACCAACGTACTGTTCCACAAGTTTCCGGATGTACTGAACAAGTATCAGGACAAGTTCCGCTATGTAATGATTGATGAGTTTCAGGATACGAACATCTCCCAATATGTCATTACCAAAAAGCTGGCTGCCCGTTTCCAGAACATCTGTGTCGTAGGTGACGACGCTCAGTCAATCTATGCTTTCCGTGGTGCTAACATTCAGAATATCCTGAACTTTGAGAAAGACTATCCGGACCTGAAGGTGGTCAAGCTGGAACAAAACTACCGTTCATCACAGAACATTGTAGAGGCGGCTAACTCCATTATCCGCTTCAACCAGCACCAGCTTCCTAAAAACGTCTGGACCCAGAATGATGCAGGTGCTCTGATTGAAATCTTCAAGACAGCGACAGACAATGAAGAGGCGAAAATTGTAGCCAGTTCCATTTTTGAAGAGAAAATGACACATGGCCTTAGGAACAGTGATATCGCCATCCTCTACCGTACCAACTCCCAGTCACGTGCGATAGAGGAAGCCCTTCGCCGTACCAATATCAAATACAAGATTGTTGGTGGTTTGTCTTTCTACTCAAGAAAGGAAATCAAGGACATGGTAGCGTACCTGCGCTTTGTCATGAACCCTGCTGACGAGGAAGCCTTCAAAAGGATTATCAATTACCCTAAAAGAGGTATTGGTCTAACTACCGTTAACAAACTGAGAGTTATTGCAAATGAGAACAACCTGAAAATATGGGATGTTGTCTCAAATATCAGACGCTTTATCAGTGGTCGTGCCGCTACATCTATAGAGCAGTTTGCTGATATGATCAAAGCCTTCCAGTTTACTGTGGAGCAGAAGGACGCTTTTGAAGCTGCCAGCCTCATTGCCAAAAACTCTGGTATGCTTCGAGAGCTGTATGACGACAAGACTGTTGAAGGAAAAGTACGTTATGAAAACCTTCAAGAACTACTGAACGCTATCAAGGCATTTTCAGAAGATCCTGAAAAAGAAGATAAAAGTCTGGACTCATTCCTTCAGGAAGTATCATTGATCACCTCTACGGATCAGGATGCCGACGAAGACACCATTACTCTGATGACCATTCACATGTCAAAAGGACTTGAGTTTGATCATGTGTATATTGTTGGTATGGAAGAAAATCTCTTCCCTTCACAAATGATGCTGGAAAGCAGGGCTGACCTTGAAGAGGAACGCCGTCTGTTCTATGTAGCCATGACACGGGCCAAAAAGAAACTCTTCCTGTCATTTGCACTACAACGTTACCGTTTTGGCAAATTGATCATGTGTGAACCTAGCCGTTTCCTTGGTGAGATTGACCGTACATTTATCAATGCCAGAGGTGTTGTTTCAAGCAGCTTTAGCAATGAACCACCTCGTGTACCAAGTGGCTTTACCAAAGTAGGAAGCAACAACAATCAACCTACAAACCTTAACCAAAGAAGAACCTCAGGTTTTAACAAGAAGACGACTCAGGTGCCTGATAACTTTGTTGCTTGTGATCCAAATGACTTGAAGGAAGGAATGCGTGTAATGCACGTCAAGTTTGGAGAAGGTATCATTACTAAAATGGAAATTGATGGCGCAGACAAACGTGCCAAGGTAAGGTTTGACCGTGAAGGTGAGAAGACACTTATTTTGGCTTTTGCCAAACTGATGATTCTAAACTGATTAAATTAAGCATAAAGCCATTACCTACAGGAGAATGGCTTTATGCTTTACAGATATTTGGATCCTATATATTTCTCATTTTATATAACCAATTGACAAATGAAAAAAATTATCACAAGTGACAAGGCTCCTGCTCCTATCGGGCCTTATAACCAAGCTATATTGGCAGGAAACACCTTATATGTTTCTGGACAGATTCCTTTTGATGCTGCTTCAGGCAACCTGATTAACGGTAGTATCGAAGAAGAAACGCATCAGGTAATGAAAAACCTTCGCTTTATTCTTGAAGAAGCAGGAATGGATTTCAGCAGCGTGGTAAAGTGCAGCATCTTTATCAAAAACATGGATGACTTCGGCAAGATCAATGAAGCTTATGGCAGTTATTTTGGTGATGACGCTCCTGCAAGAGAAACTGTAGAGGTCGCTAGACTTCCTAAAGACGTGAATGTTGAGATTTCATGTATCGCAGTCAACTAAAATAAAGCGTCGCAATATTGAGTGATCTATTGCGACGCTTTATCTTTAATCCATTCTTTTGTTATAAAAACTCCTGATTACCTCTTCTGCCAATTTCCCTTGAGGAGTATAACGCTTATCCTGCCTTTCCCCTAACGTTTCGTGAGTTGGAAACCATTTCCAAAGAAAACCTCCAGCAAACCAATCTTCCTTCCAGAAACAGTTGAATATAGCCTGATATGCATTCGCTTGACCTTGCTGATTAACCTGTAAAGTGTCTCCATTGTGTTTCCAATGACCATCTGCGGCATAGTCTATACTCTGATATCCAAACTCTGTAAAAATGACCTGCTTTTGAAATTGCTCAGCCAATTCTTCCAGATTTAGCATAACGGATTCCCATCCCTTTTCAAGCAGATTTACTTCAGGTGTTTTATCAGTACATACAGGAAAATAGCCATCAATCCCTATCAAATCTAAGTCGTCCCAAAATCGGACCTTATCATAGTTATCCCAATTGGCTGCATATGTTACTTGACCATTATACACACCTCTCACTTCCTTAATCAGACTTCTCCAAAAACCTTCTCGCTTTGTTACTGCCTTCCGGCACTCGGTTCCTATACAAAACAACGGGATATTTAACGAATCTGCCATTGCAGCAAAATGAAGTATATACTTACGGTAGCCGTCTTCCCATTTACGCCATTCCACTTCAGACTCAAACTCCAAATCGCCTGCCCAACCTTGTCCTTTTACCCAAAGGTGAGGTTTTAGCATCACTTCCATTTTTTCCTGAGTTGACAACTCCACATATTCACGTACCCCTTTGCTAGTCTCTCCATACCATTGCCTTGGGTGGTCATATGTTACATTACACAGTTCTGGGTCAGTGAATCCATACGGTATAATTGCCACCCAATTTGCGCCCAACTTACTGATAGGCTCAACCTGCTTCTTCCCTATTTGTTGCTTCATGGCTACAAGGTTGACTCCATTAATTTTCTCTTGATCAGTGGTTCCTGAAACTGTAGTACAACCTACCAATAACGAAAATATAACAACCCAAAAATGGCTTTTCATGCTCCACAAAAACTGTAAGTTACAACTCATCAATTGAATTATTTATAGCATATAAGTAAATGCTTTTTCAGCTTATCATTTATTTTAAAATAACCGATAAACAGATCTGTAACATCCTATATTCGTGTTATATGCAAAATAAAAAACACCATTCAGACTCCATTTTTTCAAAAAAAGCAAAATACCTTACACCTTTACATTCCTTTGCTAAAACTTTACGCTACCTCCTCAATAATTCCCTATCATTGTTTTATCTCTATTCAAACACTAGCACACAGCATTAATTGACAGAAAATCGCTGCTTTTCCTACAGTGTACTTTATCTGAGCCATTTAACTTCATTACAAATTAGCCTCAGCATGAAATACACATCACCCGATGTATGGTAAGCATACGAATTCACTTGCCGATTTAGATTAGTTACTCAACCATCGAAAAGAACCCAAGCTATGATTAAATATTTATTCTCTTCATCTCCATATAGGAAAGGGAAAACAGCCAATCTTATATCTTATTTACTTCCTCTATTGTTAACCTTGACATTCCTGCTTTCGATTCAAGGCTTATTCGCACAAACCTATGTTTCCAATTTTTCAGGAGGAACATGGACGCATTCCAACACATGGGACTTCCCACCTTCAGGCTACCCTCCTGTTCCAAGTGGAGGAAATATAGGCAGTATCATTATCAGTGGAGATACGGTATTATATACAACTGAAGAAGACAGGTCATATGAAACGATTTATTCAGATGGTTATGTCTACATTGAAAATGCGGATATGATCAGCAGTACAGTCTCATTTGATGACGGTAATCTTACTATAAGAGGGGTACTTTATATAGAAGGGGATCTTGAGATTGGAGGAGGCTCAAGCTTTACAAACATTACGATTGAGGATGGAGGCACTTTGATTGTCTACAACCTACACCAACTACAGAAGTCAACTATAGCAGTTGAAGGCAATGGCAACCTGATTGTATTAAATAACTACACTCTTGACCAACAAGGAAACCTTGATGTAAATAGTGGCTCTAGTGGAGATATTGTAGTTATGGGTAATATGATTGCTGAAAACCCTGAAGTTCAAAACAGTATTGAGACGGCTATTTACGTAGACAGTTCTTCAGGAAGTGGGTTAGGAAGTGGAGATACTAGACCTACAGATGAAATAGAACTTAATGAAAACCTTTATAAACTAATTGAAATCATCAATTCAAAAGGATTGGATGGAGGCATTTTCAATGAGCTACTCCCTGTGGAGTTGATCTTCTTTTCTGGTAACAGAAATAGTGAGTCTGTATCCTTAAATTGGGCTACTGCTTCAGAAGAAAACAACAGTCACTTTGAAATAGAACGATCTGCAGATGGTAAGACTTTTGAAAAAGTGGGTGAAGTAGAAGGCAGTGGAAATAGCCAAACAAGAATCGATTACAAATTTGAGGATAACTTCAACAGCTTTAACACGATTTATTACCGTTTAAAACAAGTTGACTTCAATAATAAGTTTGAGTACTCACCTACAGTAATTATCAGAAATAGTGAAATGACCAATGTGGATATTTCCTTGGGGTCATCAAACCTGCTTGCCGATAATACTTCTGTTTTCCTACAGATTTATGCTCCTGAACCTGTTCAGATTGCCATTATGGGCATTCAGGTAAATGGTGCAATCATATATAATGACATCAATTATATCAATACTGGATCAACCTTACTACCTGTCTCTCTGGAAGGTGCTACCACAGGCATGATCATCCTTCAGGTCACAGTAGAAGGAATTCAAAAGACTTTCAAAGTCATCAAAGAGTAACCTATTTTTATTAACCTATTTACCCACACAAACACCTCTGCTATATCCGGAGGTGTTTTTTTGTATCTGCTAAACAAGCAAAGTATGCTATTCATTCAAAGCCAAATTACGCAAGTATTGAATTGGAATAGAGATTTTCTATTCTAACCCTTTCACATATTATGATCTACTAAATGATGATGTTATCCTGTTCAACCCATTCAGGGTTCTGTTATAAAAAACACTATAAAATCCGTCTTTTATCCGGAGCTAATATGGTTTGTTGTAAAAGAAAAAACCAAAGGGATTGAATAATAGTAGCCGTAGGCAAAAGCCTGCGGTATAAGTAAATCCATTTATCCAACTCCAAAGGAGTTGAACCTATAAATCATTGAAGCGTTTTAAACTTCCAATTTCAATGATACATCTGCTTAACTAAACACTTACCTCCTATTACAAAAGCTCCAAAACAAGAAAACCCGAGGTTTCCCTCGGGTTTTCTTTATCTATAAGCTAATCCACTTATGCATTAGCTGACTCTTTCTTGTCACCAGTTTTCACGTTGAACTTCTTGTTTGTATCATAAACAATTGAAGATGCAATGAATACTGAAGAGTATGTACCTACCAAGATACCTACCATCATAGAGAATGAGAAACCTCTCAATACTTCACCACCGAAGATCAACAGGATCACGATTACTAGCAAGGTAGTCAGTGATGTGATTAACGTACGGTTCAACGTATTGTTGATTGCCTTGTTGAAAGTATCTTTCAGTGAAGTTCCTTTGTTTTCAGCAAGGTGTTCACGCACGTGGTCAAATACTACCACGGTATCGTTGATTGAGTAACCTACGATTGTCAGGATCGCTGCCACGAATACTTGGTCAACCTCAAATGGTGCACCTAGCAATGTAGCAATAGCGAAGATTGCGATTACAATCAGAACGTCGTGGAATAGGGCAGCTACTGCACCCAGACCAAACTGCCAGTTGCTGAATCGTACCCAAACGTAGAAGAAGATTGCCAACAGTGAGAACACTACAGCCTCTTCCGCACCTTTAGCGATATCATCCGCAATCGTTGCTCCTACTTTAGAGCTTGAAGAAATGATAAATGTTCCTTCAGATGCATTCTTAGCATTAGAGAACTTATCACCTGTGTGAGACTCAATAGCTTTTACCAACGCATCTTTTACTTCTGCATCCGCTTCAGCAGACTCCTCATCGATCAGGTAAGCAGTAGTAATTTTCAGAACGTCTTCAGAACCGTAAGTTTTTACGTCAGCTGATTTCAGTGCTTTGTCAAGTGTACCTTCCAGTTTTGATGGAGTTACTTCTTGAGAGAACTGAACGATATAAGAACGACCACCTTTGAAGTCTACACCAAGGTTAAGACCGTTAGTCGCCATTACTGCAGCACCAGCAACGATTGTTACGATTGAAATTATGTAAGCAATTTTTCTACCCTTGATGAAATCGAAGTTCAGGTCTTTTACTTTCGATGAAATTGGAGACGAGAACGACAGTTTTGCATCGTTACCTTTCTTAGCTACCAAGTAAGCTACAACCTCTTTAGTCAAGAATACCGCAGAGAAGAATGAACATACAATACCGATCATCAATGTTACTGCGAAACCTTTGATTGGTCCTGTACCGAATGTATAAAGCATGAAACCTGTCAGCAAAGTAGTCAGGTTGGCATCAAAGATCGTCCAGAATGCTCTGTCGTAACCAGTCTTAACAGCGTCCACCAATGGAAGACCCTTTCTCATTTCCTCACGTACACGCTCAAAAATCAGTACGTTGGCGTCAATCGACATACCGATTGTCAGTACGATACCTGCAATACCTGGCAATGTCAAAGCAGCACCCAGCTCAGCAAGGATACCGAAGATAAAGAAGATGTTTGCCACCAACGCAAGGTCAGCAATCAAACCACCTTTAGAGTAGTAAGCAATCATAAACAGCACTACCAGTGCCAAACCTACTACGATTGAAGTCAGACCTTGATTCTGTGCTACTTCACCCAGTGAAGGACCTACAACCACTTCCTCAACGATTCTAGTTGGAGCAGGAAGTTTACCCGCTTTCAGGATGTTAGCCAAGTCTTTTGCTTCTTCAGCAGTGAAGTTACCTGTGATCTCTGAACGACCGTCACCGATCTCAGACTGTACTGTAGGTGCAGAGTAAACTCTATTATCCAATACGATTGCGATTGGGTTACCCAAGTTAGAAGCTGTGATTCTTTTCCACTTCTTAGCACCTTCTACGTTCATTGACATAGAAATTGCAGGACGACCATTCTGGTCAAAGCTTTGTCTTGCATCAGCGATAGCATCACCTGTCAGACCTGACTTTCTACCTCTTTTCAGAGTGTAAAGTCTGATCAACTCCTGACCTTCACCTGCCTCAAAACCTTTGTTTTCCCAAGCAAACTCAAGGTCTGAAGGAATCAGTTCTTTCACTTGTGGGTCTCTCAACATTTCGTTCACTTTTGCAGTGTCCTCAAGTGAGTAGATCAAACCACCTTTAGCATATTCGAACAGTGGAGAAACCGCAGTTTCCTCAGTCTTTGCAGAGTCAGCCTCAGCTACTGTAGCTGAATCACCTTCAGCACCTTCGAACAGATCAGACTCAGAACCTTTTTTCTCTTCTACTTTCTCCTCAGTCTTAGGAGCCAATGTTTCCTCAGCTTTGTGCTTCTTAACCCAAGTATCGTTAAGTCTTACCAAGTGCTGAGTAGCTTCTTGTGGAGTCCACACTTCCATAAACTCAAGCTTTGCAACACCTTGCAACAGCTTTCTTACACGCTCAGGAGAGTCAACACCTGGAAGCTCAATTTGGATACGGCTTGTACCTTGGATCTTCTGGATGTTTGGCTGAGTTACACCAAACTGGTCAATACGAGTTCTTACAATTTGGAAAGCTCTATCTACAGCATCATTTACTTCTGCCTCGATTACTCTTTTCACCTCAGTGTTTGAAGAGTTAAAGCTTACTTTACCTTTGTTAGCTGCAGTAGCAAAGTATTCAGCATATGACTTACCTGGAGCCTGAGCATCCAGCTCGTTAAAGAACAGGTCAGTGAAGTTATCTTGGCTGTTTCTCTGCTCTTTTACTGCATTTTCCAATGCTGTTTCAAACGCTTTGTCAACGTTGTTACCTGCCAGTGTTTTTACGATATCTGTTGGAGAAACTTCCAAGATAACGTGCATACCACCTTGAAGGTCAAGCCCCAGAGCAAGCTCTTTTTCTTTCACTTCACGAAGTGTATATTCTTTCACTCCCAAGAAGTTGTATACCGGCTCGTTCCATAACGAGTCTACGTATGATTGCTTCTTGAAATAGTTGAAATGTCCCTCTGAATCGGTAGCGTAAGCTTCTGCATCATTGTTGATTTGTCTAGAAACGTATGTGAAAGACAAATCAAACAAACAGAACGCTGTTACGATCACCGCCAGCAAAATAATTCCGCCTCTGTTTTTCATGATCAGTAATAGTTAAACTGTGTTTTGTTTGGATATATAGATGTTGAAATAAGTCTTACAAAGATCAGCACCTGCAAACTGAAGTAATCTTATCTTCAGCAAGCAAATTCATCTCTGTGATGTATAGCAAGCAGCCTCACTCAACTGTGAGATGCATGATACTCTATTCAATAAAATAATTGGAAAAGAGATAAGGTATGGAGACCATAAAAAGTGGTTCCAAATAGAAAGGGAAAAAATTATGGAGCGTTGGCGACAATATAGTAACTGAACAATCGCTGATAATAGTCCAATAGTGTTGGATGCACCAGCATCTGAACAGGCTCCTCAATCAATACTGATTCATAAACTACGACTTCCACTTCATGGGCGATACGCACCAAGTCCACCTGCAAGGATGCGGGAACAGTCGCTTTTGTAGTTTGTGCCTTTACAAAAACATCATTATCAGAATTGGTTGCGTCGTCTTCAGTCTCATCCTGAGTATTCATCTGACTTACCACCTTTCTTGCCTCAACACTTACCTGTTGACATAGCATATCTGCTGATGCTGACAGCAAAATCAGCATTACCAGCACTACGTGCTTCAGAATTTTCGATATGTCTTGAGAAGATGTTTTCATAATCAATCGCAAATATAGGCGATTATAGGACTTTTACACTAAAAAAGTTGAATTCATTACAATATTCTTTTGAGAAGAAAATAAAAATAACACAATACTATCTTAATATCTTTAAACAAAGAGCTGTTTATCAATACATAATATGGAAAAACAGCTGAATATTCAGTTAAAGAAAATTAATAAAGTCTATTAAAACTTTAATCTGACTTTTAAATGAACCTTTTGACAACGCATTCATGTTTATCTAATCGTACGACTTGAAATTCTTCAATAGAAATATAAGAATAATGAAATTGGTTATGAATAAACTCACGCTTGCAGCATTCGCCTTATTGATTACAGTTCAATCTTTTGCCATCTCCCCTGTGAAGGATGACACGACTCCTCCATATTATCACAGCAAGGAGTCCCATTTCGATGTGAGGGAAAAAGTGCTTGAACTTGTGGGCAATGCTTATATCGAGGGAAGCGACTATAAAATACAAGCTCCGAAGATAGAAATAGACTGGGCTAATAATATCATCAAAGCCTATACAGATGGCACAAATGAAAAAATCACATTTAATGGCATAACTGTTTCTGCGAACACCATTACTTATGCCATTGAAACAAAACGTATCAAGACTAATGAACAGAAGGAATCAATTGCTCAATACACTCCTTCTGAAAGCAAATAAAATATTACGTTTAACTTGATCTATACCCATTATCACCACTTTACTAAACTTAACTAACAAAAAAGCTCTACAAAGGAATCATGGATGAGTCCTTGTAGAGCTTTTATTTTGATTTTATATAAACTGTTATCTGTCTTAACGGGACAATACGTAACCTGCTCCAAATGTCAGCATAAACAGTAAAGACGTCATAGCCATCTGCTTCAGGTATGGATCCAGTTCAGACGGTTTCGTTAATGTTCTTACTGCTTTTTCATTTTTCCTCAATAGCGGTAAAGTCACCAAAAACATTAGCTGCCATCCGCTTCTAAAATCTAGCATCGTAAACACCACGGCACAAATCATCCCTCCGTTCAACAAAAACTTGTGGTACCAAACCGCAGCCTCTCTACCCAATCGGACAGGTACTGACTTCTTCCCTGCCTTTATATCTGATTCGATATCCCTAATATTGTTGACATTCAATACACCAGTTGCAAACAAGCCTGAGCTTATCGCCGGCAACACATAAACCCAATCAAATGATTTGGTATAAAGATAGAGCGTACCCAATACACCTACCAAACCAAAGAATATGATCACCGAAATATCCCCCAACCCTGCATAACCATAAGGTTTTTTACCAGCTGTGTAGGTGATTGCAGCGATAATACTTAGAACGCCCAGCCCTAGGAAACCTAAAAACTCATTCCAGTTACTCAGGCTAACATAGAGTAATGATAAACCACAAACCAATGATAATATTGAGAAAAGAATAACGGCATTGCGCATGCCAGTAGATGTGATCACTCCAGATTGTACTGCCCTGCTTGGTCCTTCCCTATCTTGACTGTCAGCACCATGAATGGAATCTCCATAATCGTTGGCAAAGTTTGACAAAACCTGCAACAGGATAGTCGTCAAACTACACAGTACAAAAATATCCCAACTAAATGCGCCTTGTCCAGCTGCCAAAAAGCTGCCCATTCCAATACTAGCCAATGCCAAAGGTAAAGTTCTAGGTCTAGCCGCTTCAATCCAGTGTTTCATAGTTTTTCTTCGATTTCATTTCTCGAAATGCTTAAAAGCTCTATCTGTCTCTTAAAATCGCGAAATTAACGATTAGTGGGGTAAAGTTGTGTTTTCCTCCTATATTTTTGACTGATTCACTAAATTTAGTTGGCCATTAAAAGAAATACTTGATCACATTCAACCAAAAACTCCATGACTCAGAAGAAAAAACTTACCGTACTATCAGGCGCGGGTATCAGTGCAGAAAGTGGCATTCCTACTTTCAGGGGTGCTGATGGACTTTGGGAAGGACACCGTGTAGAGGATGTCGCCACTCCCGAGGCTTGGCATCGTAATCCCACCCTTGTGCAACAGTTTTATAATGAAAGAAGGAAAAAGGCATTGGAGGTTTTCCCTAATGACGGTCACAAGGTTTTAGCAGATCTTGAAGCAGAATTCGATGTAACCATCATTACGCAAAATGTAGACAACTTACATGAAAGAGCTGGATCAACGAATGTCATTCACCTACATGGGGAACTGTTCAAAGCCCGAAGCACTTATGATGAAACACTTATCTACGATGTAGAAGGCTGGGAAATCAAGATGGGTGACTGTTGTGAAAAAGGCTCACAACTCAGGCCACATATTGTTTGGTTTGGGGAAGCAGTTCCTATGATGTTTGAAGCTGAAAAAGTAGTCAAGCAATCTGACTTCCTGATTGTGGTCGGAACTTCAATGCTCGTTTACCCTGCCGCAAGTTTGGCATTTATGACGAACCCAGGAGTTCCAATATATGTGGTCAATCCTCAAAAAACGGAATTCCCGCCTACCCCAGACCTCTTCTTTATCGAAGATGTTGCAACCAAAGGACTTAAAAAAGTTGCGGATATTTTAAAAAAAGAAAATTGATATACAACAGAAATCCCTCAATTCATGAGGGATTTCTGTTATTCACCTGAAACCGGAAAATAGATGGTAATCTCGGTACCAACTCCTTGATGAGAGGACACTTTCACTTTGCCATGATGCTCTTCAATAATCCCATAAGAGATCGCTAACCCCAATCCAACGCCTTTTCCAATCTCTTTTGTGGAGTAAAATGGCTCAAACAAGTGCTTTTGGGTATATTCTGACATGCCGACACCATTATCCTTTATCCTGATATAGATAAAGTCATCTTCACCTTCATGGGTGCCTTCTACTAGTCCTGTAAATATCTCTATTTTCCCATCCTGCTTTCCTTCCAAGGCCTGATAAGCATTGTCCACGATATTCATCATCACCTGACTGACTTTTCCTGGTATACAACGTAAAAGTGGCAAATCAGAGGCAAAATGCTTGATTACTGGAATATGCTCATGGCTTCTCCTTCTTAGCAGTCTCAATGTTGCTACTATTATATCATGCACATCAGCATCCTTCCATTTGAGGTTATCCATCTTGGTGTAGCTCCCCAACCCATTGACGATCTCCTGAGTCCTGATGGTTCCTTTTTCGATTCCTTCAATCAACTGGTCAATCTCATCAATCGAGTAGTTAAGGTCCATGGATTGCTCCATTTCATGAATACGTTTCAAAATCTCCGCTGCATTTTGAGGAGTCAGCTCCTTGTACATGGCCAAGAGTGCAATTACATGTTGGATATCTTGTCTTAAAGGAGGCAATTTTTCGGCTATAAAGTTGACCGGCACCATTACCTCATGGGTAATATTTTCAGTCAACTGTCCTAACAATACCATCTTCTCTGCCTCCAATAGTTGTTTATGGGCTGTTTTCAGTCGCCCCATCGTAGTCTTCAGTTCACTGTATTTCTTTTCCAATTCAGTATTGACCTCGGCGATATGACTCTTTTGACTTTCAATCTGTCTATTCTGTAAAACCAATCGAGCATTGAACTCCTCGGTTCTTTTCCTAGATCGAAAAATGTAAATACCAAATAGCGTCAACGTTACCAATCCTAGCCCCAACAGTAATAGGATCAGTTGCTGAGCTTTCAGCTCAGACAATACACGACTGTTTTTACTTTCAAGCCGTATTATCTCTCTTTCCTTTTCTGTAAGCGCCATATTGGTTTGTAACCTATTCTGCTTACTGATCTGCTCTCGGTTATCCAACTCCTTATCCAAGGTTACATAATTATTCAGGTATGTAAGCGCTTTGGCGGTATCTCCTTGCTCCTCATAGAGCGCTGCCAACATTCCCATCAGTCGACGCTCTACAGACCGTTGCCCTATAAGTTTTGCATTCAGCAATCCTTCATGTGCATACTTGGTTGCCTCATCCACTTCACCTTCTTTCTTTAGCACTTCAGCAATATCAGCATAGAGATCAGGTCCCTTCTCAGATCGACCAAAAGAAGCAAAGCCTTCCTTGGCTTTCAATAAGTACGCTAGTGCTTTTTGATTAGTATCATCGCTTTGCATCATGACGTAGGCCTTACCAATCGACTGGTAAAGCATATACTCCATAATAGGATAATGAATCGCCTGAGCCTTTTCTATACCACTGTGATAATAATCCAAGGCACGGTCCAAATCCCCTCTTTTCAAGTAAACATCACCAATACTGTACATAGCAGAGACAATCCCCTCTTCATCTGCCAGTTCTTCACGTAGTTTTAATGTCTGATGCTGATACTTGAGAGCCGTTCCGTAGTCTCCTTCTTCTAAGTAGACATTTCCTAGGTTTTGTGTACAGTATGACATCAAGCGCTTGTCTCCGGATTCTTCAGATACTTCCAGGGCTTCGGCTAAGTTTTCAAGCGTTTTAAGATTATTTCCCTGAAAGAAATAAAGGTTGGCAATATTAATATAGGCATACCCTGCTTGTACCTTGTTCCCCACTTCTTCTGCCTGTAACAAGCTCTCTCGGTGACTTTGCAATGCCATTGGGTAGTTACCTTGGTTTCTGTAACCAATCCCTATAAAGTTGAGGATTTTGGGTATTAGCTCAAGGTTGCCTGTATTGCTAGCAAGGTCTAAAGCCTTTTCACCATACTCAACTGTAGCACCTGGTGCTATGTCTCGGCTAAGCCAAGCCATTTCTACATAAATTTCAATTTTGTCTGGATCATTCCTTTCAACAAGTTGATCTTTCAGACTATCTATTTTGGGTGATTGAGCTATCACTGTTCCTAGGGTAAACAAGGAAAGCAATAATAGCAAGAGTGCCTGTTTCATAATCAGCAATGCTAAAAATGTAAATACCGCTTGTACGGATATTTGTCAAACTACCTTATGTAAAACAATTGTGAGAGTTCTTTTGATTTAAGTTTGACATGAAATCAATATGGGTAGGGTTAAAATTAAAGATACCTTCGGGTTCAAGGTGTTTACAATTTTTACGGGATAATAATACTTAACCACCCAACCTGATTTAGTCAAATTCACATGAGTTTTATTACTAATTCTGTTCTGATGTTCTACACCACAATTTGACTTAAAAAAACACAAATTTTCAATGCTTCATAATTATTGGTGATTCACCTTCACTTTTTTCAGCCACATAAAGCAAAACCCCTACTCACTGCTTTCAGGTATTTTACATTCCAAAAACAAAAACTCACCATTTTCAGTGAAACCATGCTCCCTTTATTTTCACTTAATTAGTATCAAATAGCAATCACAAATGATTATTCGCAATTAAATCCAAGCAAATAATGAAACTGATCAACAATGTAACTGTCGTATCACCGGACCTATATATTACGGAAGCTTCTATCCTGATTGACGGAGACCAAATCATCAAGGTCTATCGTCCAGGAAAAGACATACCGTATGTAACGGAGGTGATTGATGGAACAGGTTTGATGGCCATGCCTGGGTTTATTGATATACATACACACGGTGCCTTAGGTGCTGATGTAATGCATGGAGACAGTGAGGCAATTGCCATACATGCAAGAGCCAAGGTACAAGAAGGGGTTACCTCATTTTTACCTACTACCCTTACTGCCCCTCAGGAAGATTTGAAAGCGGCCATGAAAGCGGTCGCTAAATATGCCCGAAAGCCCGAATATGCGAAGGTACCGGCAGTACATATTGAAGGCCCTTACATTAATGAAAAGTGTGCAGGAGCCCAAAACCCTGATTTCATCAGGTTACCCAACAGTGCTGAGATCAAGGAACTCAACGATTTGTATGATGTAGCAGTTGTATCATTAGCTGTTGAGAAAGAAGGTGCTATGGAGTTTGTGAAGGAGGCTACTGATCTTGGAATCATGTGCTCTGCAGCCCATACTGAAGCTACTTTCAAGGAGCTGAAGATGGCTAAACGCAATGGCCTTAGACACCTGACACACTTCTGTAACCAAATGACGCCACTGCACCACCGTGAGATTGGTTTGGTTGGCGCTGGGTTGATGGACAATGAACTCAAGCTAGAGCTTATTTGTGACAAGATTCACCTTTGCCCTGATATGATTCAGCTGATTTTCAAAGTACAGAAAATTGAAAACCTTATGCTGATTACAGACTCAATGGAAGCCGCATGGTTGGACGATGGTAGATATGATATTGGCGGATTAGATGTGACAGTGACGAATGGAGAGGCTAGACTTCAATCAGGTAGCTTGGCTGGTAGCACCTTAAAGTTTAACGAAGGACTAAGAAACGTTTACCAGCTAACTAATATCCCATTGGAGAAACTGGTTATGACCACAGGATGGAATCAGGCACAGAGTCTAGGCCTTGAAAATGTTGGAAAACTAGAAGCTGGATATAAAGCAGACATTGTCTTGCTAGACAATGACTTTGAGATAGTAAAAACTTTTGTAGACGGAAAAATAAAGTACGACCTGGCAGCAGTAAGCGTATAAAGATTAGTAATTGCGATAGACATGATTTGTTGAATATTTTGGAGCTGGAAAAGCCGACACTCAATAGAGTCGGTTTTTTTTGTGTCTGAATATCAATATTGAGTGAATAATTTCTCACCAATCATGATGGAAAGTAATGTTGAAATATTTACATTAATACACGTAATAATGACAACTATTCCATAACCTATCTAAACAATGACTATGAGAAAGATTGATAAACTTTTTAGCGAGTACGGTGAAAGCCACCAAAACAGTCTGAATAAAGCCATACACTTTTTAGCAGTACCACTCATTTACTTCAGCATTGTGGGTTTAGTTGCTTCTATTCCTGCTGATTTCCTAAAGGGGCTTGTACCTACTTCTATGCCTGAACTACTGCCATATGCACATTTTGCGACACTTTTCAGCATATTGATACTGATCCTGTTTTACATGAGACTCTCATTGGTTATTACAATAGGCATGGCAATCCTATCTGCTGTTTCCATCGTAGGCTGTCACTATATAGCCACTTTTGCCCCACTTTGGCAGGTTTCATTAGTGATATTCATTGTTTCATGGATATTCCAATTTTATGGCCATAAGGTTGAGGGCAAAAAACCTTCATTCCTGAAAGATTTACAGTTTCTGTTGGTAGGGCCTGCTTGGGTGATGAGTTTCTTGTTCGCTAAAATAGGTATCAAATATTAGCCTTTCAAAAAAAGAGATCACCCAGCTTGTAGTGATCTCTTACCTTTTCAGCGTTGAATTTTCGACTCCAATATCTTCATTGTTTTCCTTATCTTTGCCCGCCTATCCCTTTTAAACCAAAGCTACAATTACATTTAGAACTTGATTTAAGATGAAAAAAATAATAATTGCCATTGATGGCCATGCAGGATGTGGCAAAAGTACCACGGCTAAAGCTGTAGCACGCAAGATGAACTACATTTACATTGATACTGGTGCTATGTACCGTGCTACAACTTATTACATTCTGGAGAATAAAATTGATATTCAAGATATAACGGAAGTAAAGAAAGCACTGGGTGAAATTTCATTGAGGTTTGCTATAAATGATGTGACTGGGAATATTGAAATCTACCTGAATGGTGAATCTGCTGAAAGCAAAATCCGTACAATGGAGATTACTTCCAAGGTGAGTGATGTCGCTTCTATTCCTGAAGTAAGACACTTCCTTGTAGATCAGCAGCAGAAAATGGGTACTGAAAAAGGCATCGTCATGGATGGTAGAGACATCGGCACTGTCGTATTCCCTAATGCTGAACTGAAAGTATTTATGACTTCGGATGTGGAAGTTAGGGCTAAAAGAAGACAGATAGAGCTCGAGTCAAAAGGAGAGCAGGTGAACTTTGAGGACGTATTAGAAGACTTAAAGAACAGAGATCACCTTGACTCAACTCGAAAAGAAGGTCCTTTGAAAGTCGCGCAAGACGCTAGAATTGTTGACACTACCAACACCACTATTGAAGAGCAAATTGATATTATCTATCAGTTGGCTAAGGAAGTAGCAGAAGCTCAATAAAAACAGAAAAGCACTTTAGAAATGTAATCTAAAGTGCTTTTCTTTTATATGTCTATTATAGGCTACATTAGCCTTTTCACTACTTCCTCTATTGAAATACCTTCCGCTTCAGCCTTAAAGTTCCTGACAATTCTGTGTCTTAAGATAGCTGTTGCTGTTTCCTGTACATCCTCAATATCTGGAGAATACTTGCCATTTAGCAGTGCATTACATTTTGCTGCTAACACCAAAAACTGCGATGCTCTTGGACCTGCCCCCCAATCAAGGTACTTGTTTGAGAAATCCGAAGCATGTTCAGAGTTTGGACGAGTCTTACCAACCAGCTTCACGGCATATTCTACTACATTGTCAGCAATTGGTACCTTTCTTACCAAGTTCTGGAAATAGATAATCTCCTCTTTGCCCAGTACCTTATCAGGCTTAACTCGTACATCTGTAGTTGTATTCTTGACAATGTTGACCTCATCCTGATAAGATGGATAATCAAGAGTAATGTTAAAGATAAAACGGTCAAGCTGCGCTTCAGGCAGTGGATATGTACCTTCCTGCTCAATCGGGTTTTGAGTAGCCAACACAAAAAACGGCTTAGGCAGCTCAAAGTGTTTATTGGCAATAGTCACAGAATACTCCTGCATGGCTTCAAGCAGGGCTGACTGTGTTTTTGGCGGTGTACGGTTGATTTCATCAGCCAAGACAATATTGGAGAATATAGGACCTTTCACAAAGTGAAAATGCCTATCCTTATCCATAGTTTCCGCACCAAGAATATCAGAAGGCATCAAGTCAGGTGTAAACTGGATTCTATTGAACTCCATGTCTAACACTGATGATACAGTTTGAATCAACAGGGTTTTCGCAAGCCCTGGAACTCCTTCAAGCAGGGAGTGACCTTGGCAAAAGATGGATGTCAAGACTAACTTGACTGTTTCGTCCTGACCTACAATCACCTTTCCGATCTCTTCTCTTAATCTTTTGTAGGAGGCATGCAGCGCATCAGCTGCTTCTTTGTCTGATTGAAAATGTACTGACATATGTTTATGACTGGTTCTAGTTCACCTGAACAAATTTCAAAATCGTGATAAGAAGCCTTGAAACCTTTGCAGATTAAAATTTGCAACAGGATAATAAAGGGTTCTGATCTCCAAAAAGCCGTATCAAACCATACACTATCGGTTCAATTTCACTTTAAATATTACCAAAGTACAATATTTGACACAACTGGAATTAATACTATCAAATTATAGGATTTACAGCTTTAAGACAAAAAAAATCCACCTTATTACAAGATGGATTTTTTTTCGACTAACAAACAGTAGTATCACTGCCTAAATTCCTCTAGGAAACTGCATCCTTGAAAGTCTTCATCAATTTCAATGTAGACATCTTTTCTTGCCTTTTTCACCCAGTTTTGAAGGATCTCATTTTTCTTACTGTTCAGGGTTGCCTGATAAAGTTTTTGGAAATCATCCTTCAGGTTAGCGTAATGAGGGTTTTTATAGTCTTTATAATAAATTACTCTTACAGCTTCTTTACCGTCATCAGTTCTGTAGCGCATTGGCTTCGTCATGTTGTTTACCTTCATCGTATCAACCGTAAAGAAAACAACTGGATCAAGCTCTTCAGTAGAAACATAAGAGCTACCTGTTGACTGGTTTTTGAAATAACCTGCGTTTGCACGAGTCAACTGGTCTGAAGAATACTCTTGAGCAGCCTCTGGAAAACTCAAACTATCCCCCATCACAAGATTTCTTACACTGTCCAACTTGGCAACAGCTCTATCCATATCCTGCGTGTTAGATTGCGGACGAACCAAGATGTGTCTTGCATGGAAGCGGTTACCACGTCTTTCAAGCAACTGAATCAGGTGATATCCAAAATCAGACTCAATAGGATCTGCGATCTCTCCCTCTTCGATAGTCAGTGCTGTTTCCTCAAATTCAGGTACTAACTCACCTCTACCGTGCCAACCAAGGTCTCCACCTTTTCTGCCAGACCCTGGGTCTTCAGAATATTGTTGAGCCATAAGGGCAAAGTCTTCGCCACCTTGGATTCTCTTCTTGATATCAACCAGTTTCTTTCTGACTTTTTCTTTTTCAGACTCACTAACTTCAGGCTCCATTACGATCTGCCCTACTTTTACTTCGGCAGGAAGGAATGGAATACTGTCTTCAGGGATGTTATTGAAGTACTCTTTTACCTGTGCAGGTGTAATCTTAACCTCAGCTAAGATATCACGTTGCATCTTCTGAACAGTCTGCTGCTCTTTTACCTGCTCTCTCAGGTCATTTTTAAGGTCAGCTACAGATGAACCAAGTGTTTGCTCCAGCTTCTCCTGAGAGCCTGCCTGCAATATAAAATACTGCATACGCTGATCAAGCTCAGCTTCCACTTGTGCATCATCTACCTCAACGGAGTCGATCTGTGCTTTGGCATACATTACCTTAGTCATGATCAACTGCTTCAGGATTTCACACTTAGCTTCTTGTGTGTTGGGTGGATACTGTCCATTTGCCAGCATCTGCTGATAGCCTCCTTCAATATCAGAAAGTAAAATGATGTGGTTATCAACTTTAGCCACAATCTTGTCAACCACAGCATTCTTCTGCGCCAACAATGTCACGCTGCCACAAAAAATCAGCAGCAATCCCAAAAATATCCCTTTAACGATATACCTCATAGTCTTTATTTATAGTCGCCTGGTCATAAAGTTTCTTTTCAAGCTCACTAGCAAGCTGGAGTTTTCGACGGTTAATGATAATCTCACGCACCTGCTCCTGTACAAATTGCAATGGAGAAACCTGATCTATAATCTTGTATTCTTCAATCAGGAAATAATACTGATAACTGCCATCTTCAGCAGACCAGAAATTGTTACGTTTCAATGCCTGAATCTTATCAGAAGTGCTTTTCATAAATGGCGTTCCGAACAAGAGTTCATCCAAGTCAAGCCAAACCTCATCATTCAGGTGTGCAAAATCGGCATAACTGTACGACAAAGATCTAAGCTCTTCCTTATCCTCTTCCTTCGATGAACGCATCCATTTCTGAACTTTGTCCAACTTTGGTGCTTCCTTTGGAAATTTCAGAAACAAGCCTCTTACAATATTTGATTTCAGGAGAAATTCCTTTTCATTCTCATCATAATAAGCCTGTATCTCCGTATCAGTCACGGTAGTGTCCAGATGCTCATCTACGTACTTACGCTCGTAAGCATACATCAGCAACTGAAACTTATAGTCCTGCATACGTCTCTCCATCTCCGCCTCATCCATCACAAGGTTCTTTTCAGCTTCGGAGAGAATCAGCTCTCTATTAATCCAAGAATTGATATATCTTCCAACAATATTGGCACTATCTTCCTGAGAAATGCGGGCAGGAAGAATCTCATTTACATCCGATTCATATAGGTATTTATCGTGTACTCTAGCAAGCGTTGCGCCTTTTCCACCTTCCTCAGTACCAGATGAAAAAATGTGCTGAACCTGGTCACAGCCCCAAAAAGCATAAGCACAGCTAAGCAGCAGAATATATTTTTTCATAAAGTTTATTGATCCAAATTCTAATGGTTCTAATACAAAGGTAGAAAGGCTGTGAGGTATTTTAGTATCTGTTGGCTGATTTTAATGCTATTTAGCCTTTTTTAACAGCAGAATCTAACAATGGCGAATACCCATTTCACTTACAATAATTGACAGTACTATTCAGGTTTTCAAAATATTACACTGTCTTCAAACGCTATTATTGACTAAATTCCTCTTCCTTAAATCTCCTTTGGGCTTAGGTCTATTTTGTAATAAGTAGCGATTATCTATAAAAAAAACCGGATTAGCAAATCCGGTTTTTCTGTTATAAGCGATGGTTTTAGCACCATTATTTCAATGCATCATGCAATATTTCAATTGGGTGAAGTGCTGTTTTTCCAGTACCGTCTTTTATCTGATGACGGCAACTTGTTCCTGGTGCAGCAATCATCACACTTTCTGGCTGCTTACGAACAGTAGGGAAAAGTACCAACTCTCCTATCTGCATAGAAGTCTCATAGTGCTCTTTCTCATACCCAAATGACCCTGCCATTCCACAGCACCCTGAAGGTATCATATGCACCTCAAAGTTTGTTGGCAATGACAACATCTGCTTTGTTGGTGTCAATGAAGCCATTGACTTCTGATGACAATGTCCGTGAACCTTTATGAGCTGTTGCTTTTCAGTAAACTGGTCAGCTGTAATATTTCCAGCCTTTATTTCCTTAGCGAAAAACTCATCAAAAAGCAGTGCATTTTCTCCCAGGTTACGAGCATCTGCTTTCATGTAATCAGGTACTAAGTCAATATACTCATCCCTAAAAGTCAAAATTGCGGATGGCTCAATCCCTACCAATGGCACCTCTTCAGAGATGATGTCTTTCAGCAAGTTTACATTTTGAATAGCAATCTCTTTTGCTTCTCTTACCAGACCTTTTGAAAGGTAAGTCCTGCCACTTTCGATATGCTTAGGGATAATTACCTCATAACCCAACTTCTCCAATAGAGATACCATCTTGATACCTACAGGAGTATCATTGTAGTTGGTAAATTCATCATTGAAAAGGTATACCTTTCCTTTTGTATTGACCTGTGCTGATTTCAGTTGTTTCTGGTGCTTCTTAAACCATTTATCGACAGTCGTTTTATGCAAAAGAGGAACAGACCTTTCTTTTGCAAACCCAGACACAGACTTGGCTATTGCAGCTGTAGGACCAAACTTGAAAACAAAGTTATAGGCCCAAGGTGCTAGTGAAGCTAATGTATTCAACTTACTGAAACCTGCTATCATCTTCGCTCTTAAAGGAACACCATTCGCATCATAGTAGTGCTGTAGAAACTCTGCCTTCAATTTTGCGACATCCACATTGGAAGGACATTCAGACTTACAAGCCTTACACGACAAACAAAGGTCCATCACATCATAAATCTCTTTATGATTGAAACGGTTTTGCTCATAAGGCTTTCTCAAATACTCTCGCATGATGTTAGCCCTAGCCCTAGTCGTGTGCTTCTCGTTTCGGGTAGCCATATAGCTTGGACACATGGTACCTCCTGACAGCTCCGTCTTACGACAATCTCCTGAACCGTTACAGAATTCGGCAGCCCTTACCAAACCTTGTGTAGCGCTAAAATCAAACACTGTATCAATATCTGGCGTATCGATACCTGGCATATAACGCAAGCTTGTGTTCATTGGCGGAGTATCCACAATTTTGCCTGGATTGAATACATTTTTCGGGTCCCAAGCAAACTTTACTTCTTTTAGCAACTCATAATTTTTCTCCCCGACCATAAATCGGATAAACTCTCCTCTGAGTCTACCGTCTCCGTGCTCTCCACTCAATGATCCATTATATTTCTTTACTAAATGGGCTATTTCATCAGCAATGGTATGGAACATTTGGTTACCTTCTTCTGTCTTCAAGTCAAGAATAGGACGAAGGTGCAACTCTCCTGAACCTGCATGAGCATAATGAACACAATACAGGTTGTGTTTTGTAAGTGTCTCATTGAAGTCCGCTATATAGGAAGGCAAGTCATTAACATCTACCGCTGTATCTTCAATTACTGCCACAGGCTTCATATCTCCAGGCGTATTTGACAATAGGCCTAACCCTGCCTTACGCAGGTTCCAGACTTTTTTGATATCATCACCAAATACATATGGAAAATGAAAACCAAGTCCTGCTTGCTTCATCTCTTCCACCATAGCATCAGCAGCATTTTTCACTTCTTCTTCACTATCTCTACTGATCTCCACTACCAAAATCGCGCCTGGATCTCCCTGCACAAAGAAACGGTTTTTCGCCTGTTCTATGTTAGCTTTTGTACATTCTAACACATAATGGTCCATCAATTCACTTGCTGATGGCGTATATTTCAATGCGATAAGGTTTGCTCGTAAAGACTCATCAATTGTATTGAAGTGAGCACATACCAGCCCTTTATAGGCAGGAGGAGTTGGATCACAATGAAGTTTAATTTCCGTAATAAATATCAGAGTACCTTCAGAGCCTGCAATCAACTTACAGAAGTTGAAACGCATACCATCGTTATTGAATGGTTCTGTATCTGCCAGCAAGTCCAATGCATAACCTGTATTCCTTCTTGGAATCGTCTTTTTAGGATACTCTTTCTCTATTTCCTCCCTGTTTACCTCATCAGACAGCATTTCCCTGACTTGATTGTAAACCTTCGTTTCCAGCGTATCGGGTCCTTGACATTTAGCAAGAAACTCATCAGGACTAATATCCTTGAAGACTACCTCACTTCCATCACTCAAAAAGCCTCTCACCTCCATCAGGTGATCTCTTGTGCTTCCATAGACCACAGAATTGGATCCACAAGAATTATTACCGACCATTCCCCCAATCATCGCACGGTTAGCCGTAGACGTTTCAGGGCCAAAAAACAACCCATATGGCTTTAAGTGCATATTTAGCTCATCCCGGATAACGCCAGGTTGTACACGTACCCACTGCTCTTCCTTATTCACTTCCAGTATAGAAGTAAACTTCTGTGAAACGTCTACCACAATACCACTACCCACTACTTGCCCTGCCAACGAGGTACCCGCTGTACGTGGGATCAATGAGACGCTGTGCTCATTAGCAAAGACAATAAGCTTTCTGATATCCTCCTCTGTTTCTGGTATAGCAACAGCCAAAGGCATTTCTCGGTAAGCAGACGCATCCGTGGCGTATAATGTACGGATGGTATCATTGTACAATAGCTTTCCTTTTAGGGAAGCTGAAAGTTTGTTCAGTTTATTGTGGTCCATTCTCATCAATCATTTTGGGTCCAACTCAAAATCCCATACAAATATAGCACAGCTTTAAAATTATAACCTTATCATATTGTAATAATCCTCTTCCCTAAAACTTTCTCTCCATCTCACAGACAGTTGCAAAATAAAAGTGTTTTGGCAACGCTTTTGTACTATTCCTGTTTAGCTGAATTAGCTTTTAAGGTGCAAAAATAGTTCTTATGCCATCAAATACATCACAGAAATCAAGGATTTGACCATTCTTGTTCGAAGATTGAGCATTATCTTCCAACTTTTAGTCTGATATATCCATGCATACACCTATAAACAAAGCGCTTCCGTCGTATCTTCTTAAAATGAGTTTGAAGACAGGCACAAAAAATCTTAATTTGATACAAGAAATTATACTTTAACTGCGAATCCTGCTATCAGGAAAAATATTTCAGCAAGTTTTGAGTTTTATACAAAAGACCTAGTATGTCTGAATTTAACTATCGCTATTCAATGAAAGGAAAAACCTTTTTCTATATATTATTATTTTTTGCCTTTAACCTTCTTACTTCCAATGCAAAGGCTCAGACCGTATCGAACGATATTGCTTCGATGAATGATCCTTTTATGAAGCCTGAACTTTGGGCAAAACTAAAAACTCAGCCTGACAACGATTACTTCTGGAAACTCTATTTTGGTAAAGACTTATTTGATTTACCCGAAGACCAGTACAAAATTTATGAAGGTTTGCGTCAAAAACTGATTAAGGAAGAAAACAAAAGAAGAGCTGCTGTTAAAAAGAAAATTATTGAGCGAAAAATAGCAGAAGAGGCTGAAACAAATAACAGGTTTGCCAGTGATCCTATTTATCAGGATCTAGTCAGTAACATCAGCAAGAACTTTGTAATGATTGAAATGTACTTTACGGATAAGTTTGAAGAGGCTGGAAGTGAATATGTTTCCTACTTTGACATGTATCCAAACAATGATTACAACAAGATTCAGTGGGTTGATGAGCATGAGCACAGACTCGGAGAACTTCTTCGAATGAAAGAACTCAACAACAATACTTATAAAGGAACATTGAAGTAGGAATGCTATTCATTTGGCTTTCCTAATAGTAAATAAAGATGGTCATAAAAAAACGGTTGGTGTTTTGATAACACCAACCGTTTTTTTGTTAAAGCAGTAATAAAATTACTTGCTCAATCTCTCTACCAATGCATGTGAGATGCCTGATGTTGAGAAACCACCATCATGGAAAAGGTTTTGCATTGTAACCTTCTTAGTCAGGTCAGAGAATAAAGTGATGATGTAATCAGCACACTCTCCTGCTGTTGCATTACCTAGTGGAGAAAGCATATCTGCGTAATCCAGGAATACATTGAAACCTGAGATACCTTGACCCGCTGTAGTAGGAGTTGGAGACTGAGAAATCGTGTTCACACGAACTTTCTTATTCTCACCCAAACGCTGACCAAAACTTCTTGCGATTGACTCCAATACTGCTTTAGCCTGTGACATATCACTGTAATCAGGATATGCTCTTTGAGCTGCAATATATGACAGTCCTACTACTGAACCCCACTCATTCAGGATGTCCATTTTTTCAGCAACTTGCATCATCTTGTGGAATGATAGAGCTGAAATATCAATTGACTTTTGGTAATAGTCGTAGTTCAAGTCACCATATTCTCTACCTTTTCTCACGTTCGGGCTCATGCCGATTGAGTGAAGGATAAAGTCTATATTCTCACCACCGAAGTGCTCTTGTGCCTTTTTGTACAGGTTTTCTATATCTTCCAAAGATGTTGCGTCAGCAGGAATCACAATTGTATTCAACTGATCCGCCAACTCTTGGATTTTACCCATTCTCATGGCAACTGGTGCATTAGTCAATACAATTTCAGCACCTTCTTCTACTGCTCTGACAGCAGTTTGCCAAGCAATTGAGTTCTCATCCAGAGCACCTGTGATAATTCCTCTTTTTCCTTTTAATAGATTATAAGACATGGTTAACGATGTAATTTGGTTTCAAAAAATTGCAACACCCTCATTTCCAATCCCTTCTCTCAAAGTCTTCTTCCATCAGCGTGCCACTAAAATTGAAAGCGATGTGTGCAATTAGCCCGTAATTAGACTAATAACTTGACAAATCTATAAACTCGTACTTATTTTTTTACTATTCGATCAGGATTTTGTGCCAAAAAGTTTCCCCAAGACTTGGTTTTACTTGTATTATCCCCTTTTTGATAGACATGACAAACAGCCACTCCTAGGGCATCAGTCGCATCCAGTAACTCATTGGCTGCTGTTCTAAAATTAAGGATGTTCATCAACATCTTGGCAACCTGCTCTTTAGTCGCATTTCCATTTCCTGTTACGGCAGATTTCACTTTTTTGGGTGCATATTCTGTAATAGGAATATCCCTAATAAGTGCTGCTGCCATCGCTACTCCTTGAGCTCTACCTAGTTTAAGCATCGACTGAACGTTTTTACCAAAAAAAGGCGCTTCCAAAGCTACTTCATCAGGATGGTACTCTTCCAGTATCTGCGTAATCCTCTCATGAATCTTTTTGAGCTTCAAGGCGTGGTTACTGTACTTTGACAAATGAATGACACCATACTGAATCAGTGATAGCTTACTTCCCTTTGCCAAAATCAAACCATATCCCATTACAGTGGTACCTGGGTCTATCCCAAGAATTATTCTTTCCTCCATTCGTCAAAAATCACATTATTCTTCTGCAAAGGAAAGGAATATTTTCAACACCTCTTCTTCTATTATTCAAAATGCTCAGGTGAACCTAAACAGCCAACCTTTTTTTCTTATTGAGAATCCCTTGGCTTGGACTGAAAAGGAATGCCAACATAAACTCTATTCCGATCATTGCAGACATCGCTCCCGCGATTGAACCATCCAGCCATAATGCTAAATAGTACCCCCCTATCGCTGCGATAACCCCTGCCACAACAGACAGTGCCAACATGATGGAAAGTTTCTCTGTCAGTAAGTATGCAATTGCCGCAGGACCTACCAGAAATGCCACGACCATAATAGCCCCTACAGATTCAAATGAAAACACAGTTGTCATTGAAACAGCTCCCATCAAGGCATAATGCCATAAGTTTACTGATACTCCTATACTGGTTGCATAGACAGGATCAAAGCTAGTCAACTTCAAACCTTTATAACCGAACAGTATAAAAGCAATGACCAATAGTAGATTGCCTCCTAGCATCCAAGTAGCAGCTGGCCCCATTTCTACACCATTCCACTCCCACACATCCAAGGGTACATAAGCGATCTCCCCATATAGTACGCAATCCTGATCCAAGTCTACACTTCCTGCTAAAAAAGAAATCAGGATAACACCAATGGCAAAAAGTGCGGTAAAGGAAACCCCTATGGCTGCATCTTCCTGAAGTCCTCCTCGCTTACTTAGCATCTCAATCAGCACTGTTACAATCACGCCAAAGATGGCCGCACCAACCAGCATTGGAACATTATTGATTGAACCTGAAATAAGGTATGCGATTACGATACCGGGTAAAACAGCATGAGAGATGGCATCCCCAACCATCGTCATTTTCCTTAAAAGGAGAAAACAACCTAGCAGTCCACAACTTGATGCGACCAAAACTCCTGTCAGAATTATCCAAAATGCATCCATATATTTTTAGACTTATCTAAATTTATTTTTCAATAGATCAAAATTACATAGTTTTTTTCAATAAAAATAATCGCATGGACAATGATGATACAAATCAAAATTTCAGTAAAAGCTGTAGGGTGACTTCTGACTTTTTTGTTCCTTCAATTAGGTCATTACCACTCCCTATTACTTCCTGATTACTATAGTGTGACACAGCATACCGTCCCCAAATTGACATTCGGGTTGAAGGCTTGTATTGTACTATGTAAACCTGTCTCATACCTTGCCCATAGTATGCGGGAAAGGAAAAGGCATACAATACATTTTTTTCATAAACGTACTGTCTATTATCATAGTCGTCTGTATCAAAAACTGCCCAACGTGCACTAAACCGAAGGGATTTGTATTGGTAACTCACATCCTGAAGCAAGACCATTCCGCTTGTACTTTCAGCTCCGTCTTGCAATTGCTGACTTGCCTGATACCTTACTCCTAAATTAAGTTCCTTGCTAACTCCATAATCAACATCAAATCGCCATTGTTGCTTCGTCAATTGGGACACTTCCGTATTGGCTAAAATCTCCGTATTCTTCTCTTTCACCTCACACTTATACTGACCGTACATGGCGATTGCTTTAGATGGCTTCCATTTCACTCTCAGAAAGCTGTCATACCCCACTGAAGGTCTATTGACCTGAAAACGTAACCATGGAAACTTAAACTGATCAATATATGCGGAGATTTCCCATTGTCTGTTCGGATAAACTTTTAACCCTACATACAACCCGCTTTCATTTATATTCTGAGAAGATTCGCCAAAAGTATTTCCATAAAACGTATGAAAATCCCTTGCATAGTCCCGATACAACAATGTCAAGTCAGCATATTTAGATAAGCCAGCCATTACTCCTGCCAAATACCCCAACCCTGCATTTAAATCTTTCCCCACTTCTGAGAAAATGGTCAGGTTTTGCCAAGTTATATCCAAATCAAAACCTACAAGGGCTAATCTTTTTCCCTGAAAGTAAAATTGATTGTAATAAGTAGGAGTTGGAGATAAATGGTGAGAAAACCGGGTTTGAGAATAAGTCAATCCAACTTGCAATGGGAAAAACGAAGGTTGATATCTCAAGTGTCCTCCCGTCAAGAGCTCTGTAAGCTGCTTCCTGTTTTTAACCTCAGTTTCAGTTCTATGAAAACCGTCTTCTTTGATGGTAATGTTTTCTGCTTCAGTATTGGCATCCAAATTCCTTAAAGAACCAAAACCTGTAAAATCAAAAGCTCCTTTTGTTAGGGTAAAACCACAACCCCGAAGAAAACCACTCTCCATAGACGATGAATATGGCAATATACCTATGTGGTTCCTTTTGGCTGATAGAATGGTCTCACTTCCTTTTCCTGTCGTAAAACCTCCTCCATACAAAAGTCCTTGCCCGATCTGCATCTGATAATCTCCAATAATCAAAGACTTTAGCACTCCTTTATTAAATAACCCAACGTGAGCAGATATGTAATCAGCTCCATATCTAAATGATTCACCTGCATCTTTTTCCGCTGTAATACCGAAACTAAAATCCCTTGGTCTACTCAACCGCCATTTTAAAAATAGTTTATCAGGGCTGCCTAGATACGCTGACTTCCCTTCCTTATTGTCAATAAACCCTTGCTGTTTTTGCAATGCTCTCTGCCAACGCAAGAGCAAGTAGTGATTTTCTTCCTTTCTAATTCTTTCAAGTAATGGTCGGCTATCAGTATCATTTCCAGCATCACTTATTTTGACAAATGGTAGGATTCTATCCAGTGTATGCTGACTCCACCCTTTCACTGCCTGCAACTCATAAATGCTAAGTAGCTTTCCAAACCTTGCCTTATGCGCAATCAGAGCGTCAATTTCTTCATTATTCAACACACCTAATACCTGTAAGTCTGTTTTATCCGCTTTATTCAAGTCTAACGGAGAAAGGTAATAATGCATGAGGAGCTCAAAATCAGGAGAAGTGGTTTCTGCATCTGCCAAGTACTGTTCCATAAAAGGCTCAGCTGTTTTTGTATTATACGCAGGATGCCTTGACTGCGGAAATACCCAATATGACAGACACATCAAGAAAATCAGGAGTACAATTTTCATATTGCCGCTTTCTTAGAAAGTTGCACATACATTCCCAATAGATGATTGACAGGTAAATATTGGCTTCTCTCAATGACATAATGGACACTGACCTTATTCAGCTTACAACCAATTCCAAAATGTTGAGACAAGGGATATGTTCTAACACCAGTTTGTAAGCTTATTTCAGGAATTGGTTTATAAAAAACACCCGCATGTAATGCCTTCTCACCTGCTACCTCTTTACTGATTACCAACTGTAACTCTAACTTATCGGATAAAGGTTCATAAGCAATACCTGTCTGGATATAAGTGGGGATAGAATTTTCTTCATACCTATAGGCAGTTCGAAGGATATTTTTCACCATTGCTCCAAGCCTCAATGATGAAAGTAATGGCAAAGCTACTCCAATGTCGATTGTTGCACTCCGCTCAGTTAGTAATTGCTCCCCACCTTCTTCCATCACATTCAAGCTGAGCCCCAAATACGTTTCCCCTACCTGATGACATACTGACAGTGATACAGCTTGCTCATGAAAAGCACGATCTCCGAATCTGGCAGCAAGCAATGAGACTCTGATGGGAGAAGCAACAGGCATCACCACTCCAGCAGACATGGTAGAAAAAGAAGGATGATTAAAGCGATAGGCAAAACCTGAAAGTAGGCTAGCTTCCTTGAAATTTGAAATGATGGCAGGATTTCCGGAAATGCTCTTACTATAAACTGATGCGATATCCGCATAACCAGTAGAAGCACTAGAAGCAGAAACCTGATGTAAAAAAGATTGGGGTTGAGCGAAATTAGGTATGAAAATAAGTATGCTCAAGACTAGGGTAATTCTCATAAGTTAGCTAAAAGTTTTTTTGAACTTTCAAGCTAATGGCTATCGCCAAATACTTATGTCAAATTACTGAGGAAGAGTACCCATGTAAGAATTACAGCCTCATGAAGTTAGTGATTAACGGTAAGACATACTCCCTTCAAAAATCTGATTTGCAACTAAGCAGCACTACAATTGCACTAAAAAAAGAATTTTCAGGTAAAATGAATTTTTTACAATCCAGCCTTTCATGGATTCATGAACAACCATTAAATTTAATCATAGAAAAAGCCTTAACAATTAAACCAAATAAGATATATAATCTCCAAGCTAGCCAACTTATCCCCCTCCCCAATTTTATAGCCATCGGAAAGTCATCCCCCCTTTTCCGGTGGCTTATTTTTATCCTAAAAATCTACTTGTTGCTTATCTTTTGTTTTAGACTTTTTTTCAGGTTGCTCAATTGGCAACACAATTTCAAACACCGTTCCTTCTCCAACTTTACTATTCACCTTGATGGTTCCTCCATGATCCTGAATGATACCAAAAGAAATGGATAAGCCCAGTCCTGTACCTTCTCCTACCTTTTTGGTCGTAAAGAATGGGTCGAATATCTTATTCTGAGTCTGCTCTTCCATTCCCATACCATTATCACGGATTGTAATGCTGATTGAAGGTACTTTTTTACCCTCGGCAATGGCTGTCTTAATTGTGATTACTCCTTCATCAGGAATTGCCTGAACCGCATTAGACAGGATATTCATAAATACCTGATTCAGCTTACCTAAATTACAGCTAATCTCAGGGATATTACCGTATTCCTTGATGATCTCTACCTTGTTTCTAATCTTGTTATTGAGTAGCGTTAAAGTGGCATCTATGCCCAGCTCAACATTGGCTTTATCAAAAACCTGATCATTGGTTCGGGAGAATGTTTTTAACTCCTGAACGATACTGGCAGTTCTTGAAGCCCCTTCTTCCACACCTTGAAGTAGCAACTCTATTTCTTCAAACAGGAAGGATACATCATATTCTTCCCACAGCTTCTGAAGCTCTTCCCCTGCATATTCTTCACGATAACGAGAAATCACTTCCTTGATCTCTGCCACGTCCTCTTTCAGTGGAGTCACGTTATTGAACACAAAGTTGATCGGGTTATTGATCTCATGTGCAATACCTGCAGTCAGCTGCCCGAGTGATGCCATTTTCTCCGCATTTACCAATTGGGCCTGCATCACTTTCAGGTTTTTATAAGCCTGTTCCAAATCAGACAGGGATTGCTGTACAATATCATGTTGCTTGGCTAGCTCACTATTTTTCGACTGAATTTCATCATGCGCCTTTTTCAGGCTTTCAGATTGTTTCTCCAGTTCCAGCTTCTGGTTTTCTATCTTCTTGGTACGCTGTTTTACCATCAACTCAAGATGATCCCGATAAACCTGCAACTCCTCCTCAATATATTTTCTTTCTGAAATATCACGAATACTACCCCAAAGACCTTTCAGGTTGCCATACTCATCTGTAATACTATTGATCCTCACTTCTACAGGAAGTGGGGTTCCATCTCTTCTTAGGTATTCTTTTTCGTAAGGTGCTGAGTAACCTTTTTCCTGAATTTCATTCAGTGAATACTCCACCAGACTATGCCATTTCTCTGGTGTAAACTCATTGACATGTTTCCCTAGTAACTGCTTACGGTTATCATACCCCATCATCCTAACAAATGTATCATTACAGTCGGTGATATAACGGTCAACAGACATCAGCACAAATCCATCTCCACTGGTTTCATACAGCTGACGGAACTTACTTTCTGACTCCATTAGCTGTTCTTCTGCTATCTTGAGTTCAGTTACATCAATAAAGAAACAGGTCGCACCGATGATTTCACCTTCTTGATTTCTGAATGGGTTATAGAACTGCTCGAAACTCAGTTCACCATACAGCTCTGTAATTGAGAATGCATCGCCATCCAATGCCCTAATCAAATGATACTCAAACTTCTCCAAAGTGAAGTGCCTATCATCAGCTTTATACTTTCTTTCAAGCGCCTTGTAGTTGGCAGGGAAAAATGAGAAAATGTCATTGCCTTTATGTGCTTTAGCTCCTGATATCATTTCCAATATCCTTCCAAACTCCGCATTGAAACTGATCAGCTTAAAATCCTTGTCAACTGTAAACATGAGTAGCCTTTCTGAGTTATCCAGAATATCTCTCAACAGTTCACTTGTATGCTTATATTCTTCCGCGATTTGCTTTCTGTTATTGATTTCCCTTCTCCAGTTACTTACCACATAGGACATCCCAAGAGAGATCACCACCAAAGCAGCAAATACAATCACCAGCAGGTAATTTCTTGTCTGCTTTGAAGTCTCCATCAGCAGGTACATCGGCATTCTAATTGACAAGAACCACGGCTCTGCCACCCCCCGAATATTCATAGGAATGAATGTCTCGTAATATTCTTCCTGACCGTCCCTATTAAAATGAACCCTAGAAATTGGTTTCATCGCAGCTAACCTACGACGCAAATTCTCGGGCATTTCCACATACTTACCTTCCCACTCTTCATGAGGGTGTGCTACGATCTGAAAATCATTAGAGATCAAAATGGTTGATTCCTGCCAAAACATGGAAGTACCATTAATCATCTGCTTGATCTTGCTCATTTTGATATCAGCACCGACCAAGCCAATCCTTTTTCCTTTAAGTGTGATGGGGGTTACAATTGTAAAAAACTCACCAGTTGAGACCTTGTGATCATAGTCATGGAAGATGTGGCGGGTATGAAGGATTTCTGTTTTATCTGATTTGAGATTCAGCTTATTGATTACGTTTCTGTAGGGCAATTCATCAGAAAGGAAGTCGTCTTTTCCGTTTTCTCTGGTCCTATACCAAAAAGGACTTACTTCTGCACTGTCTTTATTCTGATTGGCTAATAAACCTGCTTCTTTCAAGTATTCAGGTTCAAACGTAGCCCAAGTAGCATGGATACTACCATTATGAGAAAGCAAATGCAAAAGGCTTCGGTTCAGGATATCCAGGTCCAAATCTCCATCTTCACAATTCATCTCAACAAGCTCACCCTGATAGTCAACCTGATCCAAAACCAGCTCAACTTTTCCTTCGATCCCTTGTGCATGCTTTTCGGCTGTTGAAGTCATTACAGCAAATGCCATTTTCTTTGCCTGTTCCCCTGCCCGATAATACACATAAAATATTATCAAGCCGAAAGAAAGGGCTGTCAGCAGGAGCATCAACCAGAATGACTCGTTCCGTATTTTCAAAGGCTTTCTAAAACTCATCAGTTAGCGTCACAGTAATTAATCTTTCTATTATGAGTAACAGCACTTTACTCTTTGGGTCTGAGGTTAACTCACAACCCATTTTTTGTCTTACTAAATCACCAAGATATAAAGGTAGTGACGAATATTATTAACTACCAATCCTCACAAGGTAATTAGCGCAGACAAATCTTTAAGATTTCAGTAACAGATATTTGCATTTTATCTTTATTTTATTTCATTTAATTTGGATTTGAAGAAAGCCCCAACATAAACTTCTTCACCTGAAAACAAGACCCTTTTTCATTGTTCGATATTAAAACCAAAGAATATGATCGATATTTCTGCCATTACCCAAAAGCTTCAGCTAAAAGCTGAATACAATATATTGATAATCAACGCCCCTGAAGAGTACCTTCATTATTTAGGTTCACTGAATCTCTCATCGGTTGATACTGAGGTAGCTAAAGGACAGGCCTATCAGTTTGTTCAAGTTTTCGCTCACAATAAGGCAGAACTGAAAAAGCTGGTTCCTACAGCTGTAAAGGTTTTAGACAAAAAAGGGATTCTTTGGTGCTCCTACCCTAAAAAATCCAGTGGTATCAAAACCGACATTACTCGTGATACAGGCTGGAATATTATGGAAAACTTACAGTATGTACCTGTTTCTCAAGTTGCCATTGATGAAGTCTGGTCAGCGCTGCGCTTTCGCCCTTTGAATGATGTGAAGCTTACCCGAAGAACACAAGGAGTCAGAAGGCCTGCGATTGAGGTACCAGAGGTATTTCAAAATGCACTAAACGCAAATCCGGAAGCTAAAGAGTTTTTTGAAAAGCTGGCTTATACATACCGAAAAGAATACGCACAGTGGATTGGTGATGCCAAAAAAGACGAAACAATCCAGTCACGAATAAAAAAGGCTATTGAACTGCTCAAAGATGAGCGTAAACTCAATGCCTAAGTACTGGCTTAGCCATTAAGCTAACCGTACGACTTTCAACCACTATCAGATGAGAAAAATACTTGTCCTTAGAGGCTTACCAGCCTCTGGCAAAACAACTTTTGCCAAAGCATTGCTTGAAAAAGAGCCTAATGTTTGGAAACGCGTCAACCGAGATGAAATGAGGGAGATGTTGGACAGTTCCGTTCACTCTCCAGATAACGAACGATTTGTCCTCACTTTGAGAGACTGGCTGATAAGGTCTTCAATCAAGGCTGGCAGGAATGTTATAGTGGATGACACTAACTTAGCCCCTATACACCTCAAGAAAATAAGGGCTATTGCACAGATGCTAGAGGTTGAAACGGGAGAGGAAGTCACCGTGTCTATCGAAGAGTTTGATACGCAGCTAGAGGAGTGTATTCAACGTGATGCTCAAAGGCAAAACTCCGTTGGGGAAGAAGTCATCAGGCAAATGTATGAGGAATATTATGAAAATCAGGAGGAGTAATTAGCTCCTCTTTTTCTTTGGTTTGTACAAAAAACATTCGATTCTCTTTTATTTCAACCCGTTGAAAATATGGTTTCATTCTCATTAACAAAAAAAGTGATTGAGATCATGTAATCTTAACTTTCCTCACAATATTTTCGGACATATTCAGTGGATTCCCCACTAAACATTCTTGGAAAAAGTCTAAAACACCTATATCAAGAATGACCAATTCTTTTTAAAACTGAAAATTTCGAAGAAGATACATCAACATCACTTTTTGGGCTTTATACCTCATAAATACATTGACATGACATCACACCAATCTATCCTTAAAAAGATTCTTGACTACTTGACTAAACATGAAACCGAAGAAAAAAGGACTTACTATGTCCCTGGTCTTTGGTTAAGTCAGGATAACCCAAGTGGTCCAGTAGGTGTAAATCCAATAAGTTGGTTTAAAGAGGCAATTGAAGGCATTTTGGCAAGTGCTCAAAGTGGAATTGATTACAATAAACCTCTCTCCAAAATCCAGAATAAAGTCCACGGAAGAGGTGGAGACTGGACCTATACAGGACATTTTTACAATATTTTCCCAAGACAGACTGCTGCCTATGACCACGACAATGATGGGCTAATAGGTACACACTCTGATGATCTCACAATGAGTCAGAATGGCTTTAGGGAGACTGGTACTTTCCTTAAGTGTATAGCACTGTTGCCATATATCAAATCTTTGGGAATCAACACTGTCTATTGCCTGCCATTGACCAGTATCGGGGAAGATGGCAACAGAGGGGACTTGGGATCACCATATGCAATCAGAAACCAATACAAGCTCGATGAACTGTTAGCAGACACGCTTATTCCATTTTCTGTGGATGAACAGTTTCAGGCGTTTGTAGAAGCTGCCCATATGATGGGAATGCGGGTAGTAATGGAGTTTGTACTCAGAACAAATTCTTTAGGAGGTGATTGGGTCATGGAGCACCCTGAATGGTTTTACTGGATTGATGCCACACGTTCCCATGAATATCACAGTCCAGAATTTCCA
Source organism: Limibacter armeniacum (assembly GCF_036880985.1). Lineage (NCBI taxonomy): Bacteria > Pseudomonadati > Bacteroidota > Cytophagia > Cytophagales > Flammeovirgaceae > Limibacter > Limibacter armeniacum. The sequence continues at coordinate 1,614,826 of NZ_JBAJNO010000008.1, read as the reverse complement.
GAAGATGAATTAATTGAAATAAAGAAAATCCCTAAGGGAAATGGTACATACTTTCCTCCAAGTACTACATACAGGTCGCTTTTCAAAAAGCCTCCAACACCCGAGCAGATTAAAATTGAAAATGGAAAATATGTTGCCTACACAAAAGAAGGGAAACTAATCATTCCTGGAGCCTTTGCTGATTGGCCGCCAGACGATATACAGCCAGCATGGACAGATGTGACCTACTTACGGATGTACAATTACCCATTTGCGAAGGACGAGAATGACTTCAATTACATCGCTTACAATACCATACGGTATTATGATCCGCAATTGGCAAAACCTGCGAATGTTAACCGTCCACTCTGGGACAGGTTAGCCGGTGTTATTCCACATTATCAGACTAGCTTTGGTATTGATGGGGTCATGATGGACATGGGGCATGCTGTACCACAACCCCTAATGGAAGAGATTATAGGAAAAGCAAGAGCTATTGACCCTGATTTCGCATTCTGTGAAGAAAATTTTGACATTACCTTAGCTAGCCGAGAAGCTGGCTACAATGCGGTACTGGGACACGAATGGAGAGTCACTTCAAAGCCCGATGGTATCCAAAGAGTAATTGAAGATGCAGCCCAATGGTTAGCAGTTCCTTTTTATGGAACTCCTGAAACACATAATACACCTAGGGCAACACAAAGAGGAGGAATCGCACATACCAAGTGTACTTATGTGATTAACAGTTTTCTACCAAACTGTATTCCTTTGATTCATCAGGGTTTTGAACTGGCTGAAGACTGGCCTGTCAACACAGGGCTGAATTTCACCAAGGAAGAAAATGACTACTTCCGAGACAAGCAACTTCCCCTCTTTTTCAAAAGTGCTTTGAATTGGGATACTGACAACCATATTATTCCATTTATCCAACAGGTAAGTGAGTTAAGGGAACAGTACAACAGCAACTTACTGCCTGAAGGGGAAAACTTTATTGCCAATGGTAATGAACATTCTATCAAAATACACCGTCCTCATGGTGGGTTTGGACACGTCATCGCTTTTGAACGGTTTGACCCTTGGCAACAACATGTCTCATTACTGATAGTTGCCAATACCAATTTCAGCCATTCGGAAGAGTTTTACCTGCACATTGAAGGTACATACAACAACAGTTATTACGACCACCTTTCAAGCATTCACTATACCTTCCATGACAGTTGGGTATCTGCAAGGCTAGAACCAGGTCAGTGCATGGTTATGAAAATCAATAAGCACTGGTAATAAATTCTTAAGGACAAAAAAGCGGTCTTTCAAGGTTAACTGAAAGACCGCTTTTTAATTAGCTAAGTACTTGCTTTTATTGAAGCTCTTCGATTGACTTATCCTGCAAAGACATGATAACTGACTGCTTAGAGAATGGATACCTGTAAAGCAAACCAGCATCAGTACATACCATCAGGTAGTCACGGTTTGGAGTCAAGGCTGCTTCATATACAGGAATGGAGAATTCTAAAAACGCCACTTCTTTCTTTTGCTCAAATATCTTAAGCATGTTATACTCTCTTTCAATTACAATGTCAGTATATGCCTCTGGTAATTTGAATTTCAATGCACCATGTTCTTCTGCGACATAAGGCATCACCTTCCCAGTTTCCAAATTCATTACCTGTGATTTATTGGCTGCTTCCGTATCACCTTCCGCAAACATCGCCCACTGCTCATCAGAAGAGAACAACACTCGCTCAAATCGGTTCAGGTCACTTGCAAACAATGCATTTCCTTCAAAGTCAAAACCTTTGATCTGAAATTCTTTATTTACTGCCAAGGTGAATTTACCAGATGGAGACCTGTAAATATGTTCGATACCTTCACTCAACAAATCGCCTACTGTTCCATTTTCCAAGTCCCATAGCGCAATTTGCTGATTTCCGGACTGGTTTGTCAAAAGCTTGGTTCCATCTACACTCAAGGCTGCTGACTGAACTTTGTAAGGTAAATGCCACTCTCTTTCTTTGTCATCTACCACTACCAGATGTTCATTGTTCCACGCCATCAGACGCTTTCTATCCGTTGAAAGCACAAAATGGTCATATGGTTCCAACTTATCCAGCTGCATGAAAAATGCATTCTTTTTACCTGACTTATTTTTCCAGTTTGAAAGCTTTTCCTTCAGCGCTGCTTCCTCAATGGTGGCAGACATATATTGTTCTCCTGCATTCCAGCTACCTCTTCTCAATAGCACATCAACCTTCTCTGCTATTGGATCCTTTTTGCCTGCTGTCTTCCGATGAACGCTTTCTTTTGATACTAACTCATTACTGTTGAGATCCCATACCCGAATTTCTTTCTCAAGGAGTATTTCCAACTGATTACCGCTTTCAGAGAAGTTAAAGCTGATAGGGTTACCTGCATGTTTCAGCTTTGTAGACTTACTTTCCTTCAAATTGTAACAGTAGCTTCCACCCGACTTATCATTGGCCATCACCAAATACTTTCCATCCTTTGAGAAAGCGGCAGGCCATGTACCCTGATACGCTCCATAAAGTTGACCATCTCTTAAAACCATAATGACACGAGTACGCCTGTTTTCCCCTTCAAGTTCCATCAGTATTTTCTCACTATCAGGCGACCACATTACTTGACGAATATTCTCACCCGTATATGCCAACTCAGCCTGTAGTACACCATTGAAATTCCACCTTACTGCTACACCATCTTTATCAAGGGAGAGAACTTCAGAACCATCAGGTGAGATCAGTACTTGACTAACCGCTTTTCGGTGTTGCTTGAAAGATGCCTTTCTAAATGGCTGTTGTGCATAAATGCTCTTAGCCGATTCCAGCACAGCTGCTTCAACTCCCTTCACATCACTTCCCATAAAATAAGCCGCCTCAGCAATACGCATTGCCTTCGTATGGTCTTGAGCATCTACCAATGCTTGATGATGCAAATAAAGTAACTGATTAACCATGGCTTCCTTAGCCGCTGCTTCAGCGTCCAAGGTTTTGTTATCTACCACTTCCTGAGCGACAATCGCTTCTTCCTTCTTCTCCTCTACTTGCTCTTTCGCTTTTTGAAGTAACTCAGTCAAAGAAGCCACCTCAGCCTGTACCTGCTCCTTTTGATACAATGCAGCGTTTTTATCCCTTTGTGCTTTTTGTGCTTTATTTAATGCCAACTGCTTTTCCTGTTCTGCAATTGCAAACAGACGCTCTGCCTCTGATTTGGCATTTTCGGCTTCCTTTTGTGCATTCTCAGCTACTAGTAAAGCCTGTTCAGCTTTCAACTTTTGTTGAACAGCAGCATTTTTAGCCTCCTCAGCAGCTAACAACCCCTTCTCAGCATTTTCCTTCTGAAGCCATGTATACAGACACCCTGAAGTTGCCGCAAACATCAATACCGATGAAGCGACCAACAGCCCTTTCAGCTTCTTATTCGTCTTTTGGTCTTTTTCAGCCATTGTAATCAAGCTCTTATCGCTTTCATTTATTAGAATTTCATTCTCCTGCGCTTGCTCCTCAAACTTCCTGCCTGAGTGCGATCCCGTACCCTGTTCAGTATCATTAATCGCTTCGGGTGCTTTTAAGCCCTTTAGCTTTAACAACAACTCATCTGTACTCTCAAGTAAAGTTTGTTGTAGCTGATCGAGCCAATTCGGTAAAGACACTACAGAAATGTCCTCAATAGGATATGTAAATATCTTCTTGCCCAATGAGGCAGCATACTCTACCTCTTCCTGACAATATTTTGATTTAAGAGAAGATGATGTAAGCAACAACAATATTGTCCTAGCATTTTCAATCCCCTTTAGTATCTCTTCTTTATAAACGGTTCCTTTCCCAATATCATCTACATCTGTCCAAGTAGTGAGCAAATGTGTTTGCAAATATCGCTGAACCTCCCTCATTTCCTTGAGATCATTGTTAGCATAGCATACAAAAAGGTCTGCCCTATTTCCATTCATATACTTCTTACTGGCATTGATATACTCAATATGCAGATCTGACAATGTACAACAGTATTCTCCCTGCCAATCTCTAACTTTCTCTACCCAATCATCCACTTGTACATTCCCTGCCAAGAGATACGTCTCTTCCTTATCAAAAGCCAACCACTCTAGCCCTTGCTTCAAGATCTCAGTATGCATATTGACCAGATCAGCACCTGATTGAAATATTTGCTGAAGCTGCTTTAAAACCTTTTCTGACAGATTTACACTTGACGGGGCCTCCCACTGTCGCAGATACGCTAGGTCCTGATGCTGCTCCCACTGGTTTTCATAGTTAGCAAGCCACTTTGCCAAGGCTTCTGTATCAACCTCTTCTTCAGCATCAACCCACTGGGAATGGTTTCTCAGAAAATCAATTGCCTCACCAAATAATGTTGCCTGATGAGTTTTCCCATCCCGTTTGCATTCCTCCACCAAAGCGTTCCAATCATCTTCAGTAGGATTGATATGCAATACAGGGACAATTCGTTTGCCTAGTTTTATGGCATAAGCCAAGACCTCGATACATTCAGGGGTTCTTAAAGCATCAGGGGAAATGATAAACACAAAGTTTTGTGCAGATGCAATACTTTCATGACTCCACTCCGAAAAAGTAATATCCGCAGGCCTGTTGACAGGTTCAAACCACGCTCCTGAATACGTTTCATCCTGCAAGAGCGTAAAATATTGGTGAAGGCGTGCAGCTAAAAGCAAGCTTTCATTTTTGCCATATGAAATAAACATCCCTTTGGAAAGGGAAAAGCTGTTTTTAGAAATCTGCATGTCAGTTTAGTCAGTAGCTATTTTAAAGGGCTAAAAAAATCCGTTGACACGTTACTATACTTAAGAATCATGGCCAACCACTTTTACATATCTACTTAATGCAAAATAATGGAATCAGGTATTGCAAGACTACACCCCCATATTCTATAATTAATCAAATCAGAAAGTAACATTTCGGGGTTTAAATTGGGAAGCCTTACTGAAAAATGCAAAAAATTCCTCCTTGCTTACCAAAACTGATTTTTTATATTAATTTGTCACACTTAAATGGGGCTTTCCTTTGAGGAGATTTCAATTGTATCAAGCAGCGTGAATCACCTATTAACACCAAAACATAGAATGTTACTAAAACTCACGCAGATTTTGGTATGCCATAAGAAGCCCACATAAAATTTAGCTAATCATAATTTTAATTTCTGCTACATAACCCAACTAACTCTATGAGTACTGAGAAACAAAAAATTCTAAACGCTGAAACCAATTCTCCAGATATAAAAAGAACGCATGAAGAAAGCATTGAACATGATACAGAAGTAAACATATCGGAAGCGTCCTACAAGAGAGAACAATATGAAGGTGCTGCCAAGAACATGCAACCCCTTTCGCGTCAAGCACCTCTGCTTACTGATGATATTTATATTAATGAGCGGCTGGATGGACCTGACGGACAGATAACATACTTTGATCGCAAGAGTACTTTTCATAAAAACCGATATGAGCTACTCAAGAAAATTGAATTCCTGATTGCTTCTTCGGTGCCAGTCATTATCACGTTCAGCACAAGCTCCTTTACTGATCAACCAATCTTTGGTGATGACAACTTTAAAATCTCCACCATGTTACAAATACTAGCAACAATTGGTGGCGTTATTGTCGTTATAATGAACAAACTCTTGGAACTGGGAGAACATCACAAACTGTGGAAAGAATATCGGGCAACGGCTGAAGCGCTCAATCAGGAAAAATACCTGTACATGACGAAAACAGAGCCATATGATGAGGATGATGCTTTCCCTAAATTTGTAGAGAAAATTGAGAACCTGCTGAATATGGAAAACCAGAAATGGCGTATCTCTCAGGCTGGGTCCACTAAAAAGCAATCTGTCAATACACAGTGGAGTCAAGGTGTAAAAGATATTACCCGTGAAAAGGAAGAAATCTTTCACAATCAGCAAAAACGATTGAACTGATTTTGAGCACATAAAATTGAAACCTTTATTGCCCAAAATCAGAGGATGCAGCCTTCCACTGAGTAGGCTGCATTCAAAAACTAATAACTAGCAAGCATTTTAAACGAACTACCTTTTATGAAAGTATTTTTGGGTGGGACAGTCAATAATTCAAGTTGGCGAGAGGAACTGATCCCCATGTTGGTAATAGATTACTTCAACCCTGTTATCAAGGAGTGGGATGAAGAGGCTTATCAGATAGAGCTAAGGGAAAGAGAAATATGTGATTATTGCCTATACGTTATCACACCAAAAATGGATGGAATCTATTCTATTGCTGAAGCAGTAGATGACTCCAATAAACATCCTGAAAAAACAATCTTCTGCTTCTTGCTTCAAGATGGTCTAACTACTTTTACCTCCCATCAGATCAAGTCACTAGAAAAAACCAAAATCATGATCATTAAAAACGGAGGTTTGGCTTTTGATACGCTAGAAGAAGTCGCTGGATTCCTCAATGCCTCACTTCTCGGAACAGATCAACCTTTGATCTAAAATTCAGTCATTTTGACATTGTTTTGTATTTTTTAAGGTAACATATGTCAAAATGACGCAACTCAAGCTGGTTTTTATCGGTAATTAAAGATGGAATATGGATTGACCATGATCCATTAGAGCAAAATCGGTAACAACTATGAAAAAGGACTTATTTATATATCAAAAACTTAGAAACCTACTTCATACCTCTCTTTACTTTGGGGTCATCTTCGCATTGTTGGCATTATTAGGTCACCTGCTTTTAGGGGAAAATGGACTATTACTTGCCATGATGCTCGGAGGAACAGCATTATTACTTGCTCCCAAGTTTTCGCCCAAACTTACATTAAAAGCAAACAACGCAAGACCGCTACACCCTCATGAGGCTCCTGAACTTTTCAGAATGGTTGAAGCGCTTTCTGCAAAAGCTCATCTACAGAATATACCATCTTTATATTGGATTCCTTCTCCGCAGCCAAACGCATTTGCTATCGGCACGAAGTCCAATCCTTCCATAGCTATGACGCAAGGACTTTTGGAGATACTGGACAGAAGAGAGTTGAATGGTGTATTGGCCCATGAGATCAGCCATATCCGCAACAATGATATCCGTATCAAAACCATTGCTGCATTGGCTGGAGGCATGACTCGATCTCTATCCTTTGCAGGTCGTGTAATGCTTTTCCTAAACTTCCCACTATGGCTATTTGGATACGTGTCAATCTCTTGGTGGGCAATTCTGTTGTTGTTGGCAGCACCCAGTATCAATAAAATGATACAGATGGCTTTGTCCAGAACAAGAGAATTTGAAGCTGACCTTGGAGCTGCACAGCTAACAGGAGATCCAGAAGGTTTAGCTAAAGCACTCCAAAAACTGGAACTGATGCAGGCAAATCAATTGATCAGAATGTTACTACCAACCTATAAGCCTAGCACTTACAACTGGTTAAGTTCTCACCCTGCCACAACTGAACGTGTAGACAGGTTAAGACAACTGGCACTTCGAGAAGAACCTGTCGTAATTGTAGAAGAAGACCCTCGTCAGAGCAGGTATTACAAATACAAAAAGTCAACTCAGCAACCTGTTCAAACGATTTACATATAAAAAATCATTGGTTATAGATACTCAGAAAAGCAACCACATAGCATGGTTGCTTTTTTTTTCATCAACATTTTCGGGTGCCTTTAGTTCCTACCTAAAAGTACAATCTCTGAAGTACAGTATTATGAAAAAAGATACCCCAAGACAAAAGGTTTACTTTTCACCTGAGACAGCTGGTGAAATAGAGGCTTTTCAAGGAGAAACACTACGCCCTATCCTCAAGGAACTGCATCATACAATCATAAAGCTTTACTACCACTATTTGGATCATTTTGGCATTGACCTTCAACAGCAATCTGACAGTCAACGAATGGACTTTGCTGAGAATGCACTCAAAAAAGACAGCACGCTTAAAAACATCCTGATTGGCAGTGTAATAGGGCATTTGAATGAAAATGAGCTTGAATTTTACCTTTCCCATGAAAGTGAGCTAAAAAAACGAATTACTGCATTGCTCATCAAAAGAATACAGGACAGTATCAGGCGGAAATAATTTTTTTTTCAAAAGTGATGTGACCTTTTCCTGTTTCTCCGTCATATCTGAAAATAATACAGATATGAAAAGCATTCTGAAACAAACAATTCTGACGCTTGCGCTGGTTCTGGTAGGACTGGGCGCTGCATTTGCAGAGAACAATGTTCCTGCTCCCGTTCTGAAAGCATTCGCTTCTCTTCACAAAAATGCTGAACCGTACGAGTGGTTTGGTGATGGCAAAACGTATTTCGTTTGTTTTGAAGAAGGCCAGCAAGAAGGTTATGCAAAGTTCTCAAGTGATGGAAAATTACTGGAGCAAGGGTTAATGATCAGTGAAGATGATACACCAGAAAACACCATGATGTTGTTTGAGGATGCTTTCGAAAGTGGCACTATTACAACTGTATACAAGGTTACAAAAACCGATAAGATACTCCTGATGGGTAGTGACTACACCAACAGGTTTTTGCTTTACATCACTAAAGATGGTGAAAAAGTGAAACAGGAAACTTTCCCCGGCCCTGAGGAAGCTGAACTTGAGCAAGAGTTCAACGATGGAGGTGACTTTTAGTCTCTTTACAATTCAGGAGTTATAAAAGAAAATGCTGGAGCTACTGCCCCAGCATTTTCAGTTTGAGATATTGTAACTTTTGCCTTGATCTCTTCAGTCGCATTTTCACAGTACTTTCTTTAGCATCTGTCAATGACTGGATCTCCCTGATCGTCTTTTTCTGAATATATTTCATCTCCAAGATTTGTCGATCTTCCGCTGAAAGTTGACCTAACAACTTAGGCAAGTCGTCCATTGAGATAAATAACTCCTCTACACACTCATCCTCTCCTTCCTCCTCTACTATATCCGTAAACGCTTCTATAGTAAAGTTTGCCAATTTCTTTCGTATCCGAATACGATCGACACAAGCATTCGCTACGGTCTTTTTCAGCCAAAATGGAAAGCTGGCAGGGTTCCGGAGTGAATTGATATGTAAAAACATGGAAATGGAGATTTCCTGAAAAAGATCATCCGTATCAGCATCTCCAACCATTCTTAAGCACTGCCTTCTGATAATATGCTCTTGTTGTCTGACAAGTACCTCAAAAAGGCGGTCATCAAACCTCTCCTGAAGCTTAACAACCAACTGTTCTGTTGTCATTGACATGGCTGTACCATGAAATCAGCATAGGTTACACCCCAACTTTATCTTTTTTCGATCGCTCATCTTTATGGATGTTCTCCTCGATAAACTTGACGATTTTTCCAGCAATATCGTTTCCTGTTACGGTTTCAATACCTTCCAGTCCTGGAGAAGAGTTTACCTCAATAATCAATGGACCACGAGAAGAACGTAGCATATCCACACCTGCAATAGACAGTCCTAAAGCCTTTGCCGCTTTCACAGCAGCAGACTTCTCTGCTCTTGTCAGTTTTACAAGTTCTCCAGCGCCACCTCTGTGCAGGTTTGAACGGAATTCACCTTCTTTCCCTTGACGTTTCATGGCCCCAACCACTTCATTACCAACCACAAAAGCACGCAAGTCAGCACCTTTTGCTTCCTTGATAAACTCTTGTACGATAATGTTGGCTTTCACCCCATAGAAAGCTTCCATTACAGACTTGGCAGCACTTTTGGTCTCTGCCAAAACTACACCCAGTCCTTGAGTTCCTTCCAACAGCTTAATGATCAGTGGAACACCACCTACATGCTGAATAAGGCTCTCTATATCAGAAGGATGCTTTGCAAAAGCGGTTTTCGGGATGCCAATACCATGCTTTGACAGAATTTGCATACTTCTCAGCTTATCTCTTGACCTTACCAGTGCCAATGAGCCAAGTGTAGTGTACACCTTCTGCATTTCAAATTGCCTGATCATAGCACTTCCATAAAATGTCACAGAAGTACCAATTCGAGGAATAATAGCATCCACATCTTTTACCTGTTCAGCACCAAGGTAAACATGTGGCTCACCACTTTCCATCACCATATAGCCTCGTGTATGGTCAATCAGCATTGATTCATGTCCCGCCGCCTCAATAGCTTCCAGTAATCTTTTCGTTGAGTAAAGGTTTTTACCCCTTGACAATACAGCAATTTTCATTTTTCGGAGTCGTGATTGTTTTTTTGTTTGAAAGATAAATTGTCTTTTGACACATCAACCAAGAAATTCTTCTTCAGTAGACGTTTTCCTAGCAAAATTGGGAACTTCATGCGTTCTCGGTCTGCTAAGGTAAACTCTGTCGTATATGCCTTTCCGAAGATTACCACTTCTGCAGTGATCACATAGCGATATTCGGCACTACCTGAAGTATTTTTTACTTTCCGCTCCTTAAAGTTGCTTGTGGTAAAGACTTTTCCATTGTACTGCCGATGTTCAGGATCCAGCAATTCAAAACAAATAAGTTCTTGCCCTTCCCGTTCGATCAGCTTCACCTTATGACAGTGAATTGCTGATGTCTCAGCTCCTGTATCAATTTTACAGGCAATGTCTTGTAAATGTAGTTGCGGAATATCAACATGATCTGTACTTCCGATCAGTACTTTTTCCGCTTTTCTTGTCACTTTTTTCATTTAATAATTTGCTTACAGACAAATCAGCATTTATAGCAATAAAAAAATATATAAAAGGATTGTCCAATGTTGTCTTAAAAACCTGACAACTTCCTTTTTAACGCTCCTTACATTATAACAGGAACTTCCAAAAAATCAATATTTTATTCCAATTTATAAGTATTTTAAAAATTTATAAAAAATGGAACCATTATCACCCAAATACTTCTCTCCTCCCTTAAAGTCAACTTCTGGATGGTAAACCTACTACTGATCAACCTGAATTTGTGATACAAAAAAGTAAGGGTAGAAAGGCCTAGTTTCGGTGCCCGATTTAGCTATAAAAATGGAATATCACAATAAAAAGTTCTTCACTTGATTTTAATTTTCTGAGAAGAAAAAATACGTTTACTGTTAAACACTTGGTTTGCTATTTTTTAGTGATTTTTTAAGCTTATTTTTTGTAGAACCAGCACCACACGCTGTTGAAATATTCCCTCACTTTTCATCCTCAACTAAGGATAAAATAACCTATTTGGTCAATGGCACATTTCTTCTTGTTTAAAAAGCACATATCAGAAATCGATTTCCCACCTAAAGCAACCTGAGAATATGAAAAAGATCATTGTACCTACAGATTTCTCTAAAGAGTCTGCCAATGCCACAGCTTATGCTATGCGGCTAGCTGAATCATTGCAAATGCATGTCGAGCTTGTGCATTTACTGAATGCCAACACCTACGTTTCTTACGTTCGAGCTTATGTTCCTGTTTATACCCCAGAAATGGAATACCCACGTGTACAAGAAGACATTCATATTGCCGAAAGCCGTATGAACCAGTTTATTACTTCCATCAATGAGTCCACTCCGTCTCACCATGCCGTAGATGACTATACCATCGAATACGGGTTTGTCAATGACTTTCTTAAAAACAGAAGCCATAATCAGGATGTTGCCTATATTGTAATGGGACAAAGGCAGAATAAGGACTGGCTTGAAAAGCTGTTCAGCAGCAGCCATGACACCTTATGGGAAGAGGTTGAGGTACCGATTTGGGTAATTCCTGACTCAGCACATTACAGTCCTATCAAGAATACCCTTTACCTGACCGATTATGAAGACCAAGACTTTGAGGTACTTTCCAAGTTGGTCAGGCTCGTAGCGCCTTTCCAGTCTCAGATTCAGGTCTTGCATGTAAGTGAATCCAGCGATGATGAGGCACTGGAACAACGAAAACAGTTTACACATGGTCTTATGGAAAGACCTGACCTGAAACCAATTGTAGAAGACTTACATGTCATTGTTTCAGAACATGTGGCACAGTCAGTCACTGATTATGTAAGGATACACAATGCTGACCTTGTCGTCTGCTACAAGACTTCCAAAAATCTGCTACAGCGATTCCTTGACAAATTCGTGTATGAGGACGTAATTGATGATGTCAGCAATAAGGTCGCTGTACCTATTCTTATTTTTAACCAGAAAAGCAGTTAAGACCATGAAAACGTCTCCTCGCCTTCTGGTAATAGACGATGAGGATTATATCTGTAGGCTACTACAAATGTTCTTCACTCGGATGGAGTTGTTCACAGACACTGCCTCGTCCATTCAAGAGGGCATGAAACACCTCACGAACCATGATTATGATCTTGTAATCATGGATGTACATCTACAGGAAGGTAAAAGTACTCCTCATATACCAGAAATTAAGGAACAGCAGCCTGACGCCAAGATCATTGTCATCAGTGGCGCGGCATCTGAAACAGACATTGAAGAAGCACTCTCTGCTGGAGGTGACACCTTTGTGCCCAAACCTTTTGAGCTGGAGGAACTAAAAGCGACAGTGGAAGAAATAATTGAAATGTAACAACCCAAACCTAATCGATATGAAGAGCATAGAACAGGCATACGACTTACTACTAGAAAAACTAAACTCATGGCTGGAATCTGCCATCTTGATTTTACCAAACTTCGTTGTCGCCTGTTTGGTGGTCCTCATGTTTTACTTTCTCGCTAGAGGCTTTCACTCTGCCACCAAAAATATATTGCAGCGCTTTAAGTTTGATCAGGAAATTGGCGGACTCATTATCAATATCTTTTACATTATCATCATGATTGCAGGGGTTTTCGTCGCCTTAAGCATCATGCAGCTTGACAAGACCGTCACCTCACTGTTAGCAGGTGCCGGTATCGTTGGTTTGGCTATCAGTTTTGCTTTTCAGGACATTGCCACCAACTTTATCTCAGGAGTGATCATCGCATTCAGGAAACCTTTCAGGGAAGGAAACTTTGTTGAGCTGAATGGTCAAACTGGTCATATCCGCAGAATCAGTCTCCGATCAGTACACTTGCATACTTTACAGGGGCAAGAAGTCATCATGCCTGCCAAAGAGGTGCTACAGAATGCCATTATTAATTTTTCGAGTTTCGGAGAAAGAAGGGTAGACATTCCCGTGGGTGTCTCTTATGGTGACGACCTTGAAAAAGCGGCAAGAGTAGCCATCGAAGCAGTCAACAAAGTGGAAGAGCGTGATCCTGACAGGAAAGTGGAATTATATTACGACGCCTTTGGAGATAGCTCCATCAACTTTACGATAAGGTTTTGGCTTGCCCAAAATACGGTAAGAAGCTTTCTGCACGCAAGACATAACGCTATCATAGAAATTCATAAGGCTTTTAATGAGCACGATATTACGATCCCATTCCCTATCCGTACTTTGGATTTTGGCATTAAGGGCGGTGAGAAATTGAAATCCATGCTCAATGGATCTGTCAACCAAAAAATTGAGAACTAAAACGATAATTTCAATCCATAAATATTAAGGCCGTCACTTAGGACGGTCTTTTTTCATTTACTGAAACCAATGTGGAAAACACACCACACTTGTGTACCTACCAACACATCCACATACCGTCAAATCGGGTTTATCCCCACATCCCACAAATGGCACATTTATTTGACTATCAATAATATAAATAGACTATTAAACTCAAAAACAACTACTACTATGAAACTTTTCAGTGAGAACAAATTTAAAGAACTAGCAAAAATCAGAGACAAGCTTTGTATGACGATTTATATCCCAACTTCAAGGGCAGGTAAGAGAGTGCTTGAAGGAGAAGGAAAAATACGATTGAGAAACCAGCTAAAAAAAGTGGAAAAAATGCTCGACCAAAAAGGATTGGACAACAAGGAGCGTGAACAGTTTATGGAACCTGTTGTAGCATTGCTTGACGATCATGTACTATGGCACCACCTATCTGACTGTCTGGTCATTTTCAGAACCTCTAAGATGATGACCTTCCACACCCTGCCTATTGAGACGGAAGAAATGACTTATATGAGTGACAGGTTGTACCTGACACCTTTGATACCTCTTATCAATGGTGTATGCAGATTTTTCATTCTTAGCCTGAATCAGAACAATGTTAAGTTCTTTGAGGGAACTCGATATAGTATTGCTGATGTCTATATAGAAGATATAATGCCTCAAAGGCTTGCAGAAACAGAACGCTTTACCGAGAAAGAAAGAAGCTTGCAGCACCACAGCTCAGGCGGTACAGTCTATCATGGTCAAGGCAAGAACAAGGATTACAAAGAAATTGAACTGGAAAACTTCTTAAGAGAAGTTGATAAAGGCATGATGAAAATGCTTCATGATGAGGATGCGCCACTGGTGATTGCTGCAACACCAAATGTTGCCAGCAGTTTTATGAAAATCTGTAGCTACCCGCATGTACATAAAAGGTTTATTACAGGTAACCATGAAGGTGTCAACCGTACAGTACTACATGAAAAAGCCTTGCGAGTACTCCAGCCAGTATTGGACACAGGCAAGCTAAGTATCTTGCGAAACTACAAAAAGTTGCAAACCAAAGGTAAAACCACCGCAGGTGTATGGAACTCATTACCTAAAGCATTGGACGGACGTGTTGAGGCACTACTGATCAACAAGACATCAAAAGATATCTTCGGATATTATGAAGAGAAAACCCACTCAGTATCTCCAGCTTCCAAATCAAAGGTTAGTGATCCAAGTGACGCAGAAAACCTTTCGCATATGGCGATCATCAACACCATTAACAATGGAGGTAAAGTCTACATGGTAGATGACCGACAAATGCCTGTGAATCACACCCGAATGTGTGCCATTCTCAGATACTAGTAAAAATTAACCGCTATCGTTTCAAGGTACCCTTTACCCTGAAACGATAGCATTGATTTATACATATCAGGTTGTTTTCAAGGAACAACACCCAAAAACCAAACTTATAACTTATACAGCTATGGAAGATCAAACAACTGCTAGAGCTCTCCGGAAAATGGCAGGCGCCTGCAACAATTCAGCAGCCATGTACAAAGACATCTCTAAACTGACAAGCAGTGCCACTGTACAGGAAGTCACCTCCAAATGGGCTGAAGAATGTCAGGAAATGAGAAACAGGATTAACGAACTGATTCGGGACCATGGTGGAGTACCGGTTCATCTGGAAGATATTGACAATATATTGGAAAGAATGTGGCTCAAGTACTCAGATATGCTCAAAGACAGAACAGATGAAACTTTCATCGACATTTGTTCAGAAATGGAGAGGGATAACTTTGAAACTTTCAAGCAAGTCATGGATGCTCACAAAGACATCTCGAGCAACACAATTATCAAGTCACTGTTCAATATGATATCTGTAAGACTTGGAAAGCTGTTTGATCTAAAGCGCCATGAATCTGGGATTCCGTCAGACTGACTGACCGAAATCTATTTCAACAAGTACATCTTTGTGTTCCGCTATCGGTGCCGTGCTTTTGCCGCTAGGTTATTACTCATTGCCCGATAGCCTTTCCCACTATTACATCATTTCCTTAAACCACTATTATGAACCACAAAAAACTCCTAAGAAGCCATGAAAAATATTACTTATGTATTCAGTCTGCTGATCATGTCAGCACTATTTGCCTGCGACAGCCCAAACGATAAGGTAAGACAGGAAAGCCTTGAACTCGATAAGGAACAGGTTACCTCCAGAGGTACTGAAATGGACGACAAAGACCTAGAAGTCATTACTAGAGGATATGAACTGGACAAGTCCCTAAAAACAGCTGAAGATACCGCTCCCAATACTTTGGTCATTACAAAAGAGGAATACTATTCTAATGAAGGAGTAGTGAAAGATGAAAGTGAAATCGCATCTGAACAAATCACGGAAGATCAGGTAAAAAAAGAAGTCAGAGAAGCCGTTTCCATGATTGAAAAGTTTGTCACGCAAGAACGTGCCATCATGTTCAACCAACTCAACACAAGGCTGGACAGCATCGACAACCAAATTGATGAACTCGAAGCACACCTCAGTGAACATACTGAAAACCTACAGAACAACCTGAAAGACCTTCGGGAACAGAACACTGAACTGAGAGACAAAATCAAAACATTTGGTGATGATAACCGCATCAATTGGGATCAGATGGAAAATGAATTCAACATGTCCATGGACAGCATTCAAGAACGTTTGGAAAAAGTCCTTGATGAGGAACGGAAATACAAGGACATGAACATCGGTGGTAAAAAATCGTAAATAAGTTTATATCAGGCGGTCAAACTATTAAAAATTGCTAATCTGAATGCCAATAGTTTTTAATCAGTTTATTCTGCCCTAAATTAATATTGGAGGTATGATCAATCATACCTCTTTTTTTGTTTTCTACATATTCAGCATATACTATCAGGCAAACCGGAAATGAAACTCAGAACGCTTAAGATCTTAAAAGAAAATAGAGAGGAAATTATTGTTGAATGGGCCAATACACAGCTCAACTCATATGATGAGGATGCTTCCATGGATATACGCCAGCAATTCGAGAAAGACTCTGAGGAATTGCTTGACCTAATCATTGAGACTTTCTCACAACCCAACGGGAAAGAAAAAATCTATGAGCAAATGCGTGGGGTTATTCTCAAGATTACCCGCCAGCGTATCAACATGGGACTCCCCATTCAAGAAGCTTCTTACTTTATGTTTTCCTTAAAAAACATTCTGATTTATTATCTGGAAGAAGAGTATCAGCAAAACCCCGGATTATGGTTGGACGAAATCCGCGCCATCAATGAGTTGACAGATCATTTGGGGACAGCTGCGATCAACACCTTTGTCAAGGAGAAACCATTAAGAGAACTTTCAAAACAGAATGAACGCCTGAAAGAGCTGAACGGTCGCCTATTTGAAAAGGAAGACCACCTTCGTGAAGTAAACAAGCAACTGACAGAACTGGTAGCCAGACTCTCCAACCAAAACAAGGAGCTGAATGACTTTGCCCGCATTGTATCCCATGAACTCAAATCGCCACTCAATGTCATCTTTATGGCAACAGGCATGATGGAGTCATTCCACAAGGATATCCTCACGGGGGAAGTTGGAGAGATGTACGTCATGATAAAGGATGCGGCAGAAAGAATGAAAAAGATGATTTACGACCTGCTTGATTATGCAAAGTCTGCCGTTCATGAAGATGTAACCGAATTGCTGGATCTTAATAGCGTCATTGACGAAGTCCTGCCTGTATTACCCGTTGATGAAACAGTAAAACTCAATATCGAAAACCTGCCTGAAGTCAAGTTTGATAGAACTGCCCTTACCCAAGTAATACGCAACCTGCTAAGCAATGCCATCAAGTATGGAGACAAGGAACTCACGGTCATCAACATTGCCGCCGAGGAGCAGGAACAGTACACCGTCCTTAAAATTGAGGACAACGGGTCTGGAATTGACAAAAAACACTTCAATGATATTTTTGAACTGTTCAAGACACTTGGAAAAGAAGCTAAAAAAGGCTCAAGCACAGGGCTCGGGCTACCTTTGGTCAAAAGGATTATCAACCGAAACAGAGGCAAAATAAAGCTGGAGTCAGAACTTGGTGTAGGTACCACTTTCTACATCAGTTTTCTCAAAAAACGTTAGCCGCTTGTTGAAACATCTCAACAGGTGTGTACCCAAATACACACATATCCCCCGATTTTGGGGCTTCTGAAGCATTCCTGCCACATGGAATGCTTTTTTCATATATACAGGTGTACACAATTAATTATTTAAACCTAAAAACACAGATTATGAATTACACTGAAAATATGACATCGAAAGATATGGTGAAGGAGAAAAATGCTGACTTACAAAAAGATGTAAATATTGGATTGAAAAAACCCGACCGTAAACGTGTCGCTACCGGATTGTCACATCTGTTGGCAGATACCTACGCCTTAATGATCAAGACACACAACTACCACTGGAATGTTACGGGGCCTATGTTCAAACAGATCCACGAACTGACAGAGGAACAATATAACGAGATGTTTGAAGCGATTGATGAGATAGCCGAAAGAATCAGGGCACTAGGATTTATTGCGCCAGGTTCACTGGGTGCTTTCTCAGAGCTTACACAAATCAGGTCAGGTAATAGTGAGTGGGGTGCAGCAGAAATGATTCAGGACTTGGTAAACAGTCATGAAACATTGGTAAGAACTGCTAGAGGCATTACCGAAGCAGCTTCATACATGGATGATGAGGCAACTGCCGACCTCCTGACCAACAGGCTCGGTGTCCATGAAAAATATATCTGGATGCTGAGAAGTTTCTTGAAATAAACAAACACCACAATTTAAAATGCTACAGCTATGAAAGAGTCATTTCTCATCAAGGCCAGTGAAATAATGGACCGTGATGTATTTTCAGCAGATAATTATATGGTAGGGCGTGTTGTCGACTTGGCAGTCAACCCGACTTCAGGTTTGATCTCACACGTCGTAGTCAATGTAAAGGACAATATAGAGCTATGTAGGGCTTTCCCATACAGGTCTTTGGCTGTCAGGGAAGTGGATGGATTTATGAAGCTGTTCCTGAAATATACCGTTGATCAGGTTGGATCAGTTCCAGGTATGCCTCTGAATGACTGGGTTTCTGTTAGAGAAGCTACCAGTATACCAGTGTACAACCTGACTGAATCAAGAACTGGTACAATGCCTTCTGAAACTTATGGAATGGGTGATGCAGGTATTGGCGGACATACTAGCATTGAGAAAAACAGGAAAAGTGACACCGATCGACTGCTTTAGGGCAGTACCAATAATGTAGCTCATACTGAGGAGGCACACACCTAGTCGTGTGCTTCCTTTTTTATTTGATTTGATCACACGGTCATCTTGGATTGACTAAGCTCGCAGTTCACACAAATTTGTTTTTTCTTAAACAAGCAACATTTATACACTGTTAATTTGTTGTAAGTTTAAATAATACCGTACCTATTACGGAATCCAAAAGCTTTATACTATACCTATTCAAGGAGGTTGACAATATGACCAATAAAACACAGAACACGAATACGCGCTCTATCCTGATAATTGACGATGATATTAATATTTGCCAGCTGATGGAGCGGTTTTTACAAAAAAAAGGGTTTCAGACTGCTGCCTATTCTTCAGGTATTGAAGCACAAAAAGCGTTAATACATGCTCGCTATGACTTGGCAATGATTGACTTCCGACTTCCGGATGGGGACGGCCTTGAATTGCTCCGTAACCTCCGCAAAATTCAGGAAGACCTGAAATGTATTATCATGACTGGTTTTTCGGATGTGAAGCTGGCGGTACAATCCATCAAGCAAGGAGCTAATGACTACGTTTCCAAGCCTATTTACCCTGATGAAATACTGGCGTCAATCAACAGTGCGCTTACTTCTGCCAAAAATGTAGAGACAGAAAGCCCTCTTCACAAGAACTACATTAAAGGGCGAAGTCAGGATATGGAGAGGTTGATGAAGCATGTCGATAAAGTAGGGCCTACTGATCTCTCTGTACTGATAGAAGGAGAAACTGGTAGTGGTAAAGAATACCTAGCACGAAGTATTCATGATGCCTCCAATAGACGCAACCAACCATTTGTTGCAGTTGACTGTGGAGCCCTTACCAAGGAGTTGGCCAGCAGCGAGCTGTTTGGACATGAAAAAGGTGCTTTTACAGGAGCGGTAAGGAACCATACCGGTTGCTTTGAGCGAGCAAACGGAGGAACAATATTCTTGGATGAAATCGGTAACCTCGACTATCAGGTACAGGTCAAGCTTTTGAGAGTAATACAGGAGCGGGTTTTTACCAAAGTAGGAGGACAACAATCTATTGAGATTGATGTGCGGATTATTGCGGCCACCAACGAAGACCTGTTACAAGAGTCTCATGAAGGTAGTTTCCGTGAAGACCTTTACCATCGTATCAATGAATTTAGCTTCCATATCCCACCTTTAAGGGAAAGGCCTGATGACATTATGCATTATGCCCATTTCTTCCTCGAGCAAGCAAACAAGGATGTGGGTAGCAATGTAGAATCATTTTCAGAAGAAGTAATCAGGGTATTTATGGCTTATCCTTGGCCGGGTAACCTGAGAGAGTTGAGAAACGTTATCCGAAGGGCAACATTGCTTACAGAAGGAAAAGAGATACCAAAGGATGTGTTACCTTTCGAAATGACAGACAGTTCAGCTATGGCCTCTACCCTTTCAGACAACATACCTGGCCCTGATTTGAAATCAGCCACTGAACATGCTGAGAAAATCGCCATCCAAAATGCCTTGAAAGCCTGTGATGGAAATAAAAGCAAGGCAGCAGAATTGCTTAAAATTGACCGAAAAACCCTTTACAATAAGCTAAAGGAATATGATATAGGACATTAAAGTAACGTGAACTACGGATTATGCTACACTTTCAGGGCTGAAAATATCATTTACACGACGATGGACTAAAGTCAATCGTTGACATACTTTGTCCTGAAAGGGTTTTATAAAATAGCTATGAGATTCATCCCATTGCCATATTCTGCCCTAAAGGACGAAATAATCCTAATCCATCACTCACATTAAAATAAAAAGGCTTGAATGAGAAAACCATTCAAGCCTTTTTACTTACATCCAACCTTTGCGCCTCATATAGTAGATCATTCCTCCCGCAATAGCAGCCATCACTCCCATTGCGGCTGGATAGCCATACTTCCATCCAAGCTCAGGCATATCTTGGAAATTCATTCCATACAGACCTGCCACAAAAGTGATCGGAATAAAAATCGTTGAAACCACGGTAAGTACTTTCATTACCTGGTTGGTGTTTTCGCTTAGCTTATAATGATACAGGTTGATCAAGTCCATCAGTCGCTCTCGCAAGTACTCAAAGTTCGTGTTCAACAAGTAAAGATGGTCAAAGACATCTTCCATATAAGTGAGTGTGGACTTATCAAAAAAGCTTGGAGGCTCTGTCTTGATCTTTTTAACCTCTGTAATAAGTGGAAAAGTAAACTTTCGCATACGGTTCATCTGCCGCTTCATCTTGATAATCTCGTTCAGCGTAACAGAATCCTCCCCTTCCAGCAGACTGTTTTCCATCCGCTCAGCGCGTTCCCTCATTTCTTCCATAATCTCGAGGTAATGATCTACCAAAGTATCTATTAGCACATAGAACAGATAATCTGACTTACCTTTTCGGATACTGCCACTCCCCTCTTTGATCTTTAGTCTTACCGTATCAAAAATATCTCCCGGATATTCCTGAAGCAGCAAAAGGCTGTCTTCAAACAGCAATACACCAACATGCTCATAGTCAAACCTTTTCTTCCCTTCAGAATAGGTAAAGATTTTCATAATCAGGAAACAATGGTCTTCAAATACATCCAACTTGGGTAAGTGATTGGTATTTAGAATATCCTCTGTAGTCAGTTGATGGAACTTGAAGATCTTTTCAGCAGCCTTAACCACATGTCTATCCAAGGTCTGGATATTCACCCAATGCACCAATCCTCCGTTCTGATTGAGTGAGTTGACAATTTCTTCGGTGCTATCAGTCTGAAGCTCCGTATAGTTTTCGCGGCTATAATTTATTAATTGAATCTGAGGTGAAGTTTGCATAGAATATCAAGTTGAAATTACGATACCATAAGCTTTCCAAAGCGGCATAAATACTATATTTGCTTTTCAAAAACAAAATACAAATATGAGTACTACCGACATTCAGATTATACTTACAGCTTTGGCTTTAGGGCTGTCACTTTTATTAAGGTTTTTAACCCGAAGATTAATCGGCACTTATGTCGAAAGGCACAACTATTCCCTCAAAAGGCAAACATACGTCCGCAAGACAAGTGATTTTCTTCTATTTGTCTTGACTATAACGATAGTAGCTATTATCTGGGAAGTCTCCTTCCATGGTCTGTCCGTATATTTTGTTTCTTTTTTCACCGTAATAGGTGTAGCATTCTTTGCTTCATGGTCAATATTAAGCAATATCACAGCTTCTTTGGTACTGTTTTTCAACTACCCTTTTAAAATTGGAGAAAAAATCAGAATTCAGGATGGGGATAACTCAATTGAAGGGGAAGTAATTGACATCAACCTTTTCAACGTCAGGATTCTTGATGAGCGTGGCAATCAGGTTTCATATCCAAATAACTTGGCAGTCCAGAAACCTATCATCAATATTAGGCTTGATGCCCCTGAAGATTCATATGATGAAATGGGACACAACCTGTAAAACAAAAAAGACCTTTAGGCTGCATACTTCATTTACATGCAGTCAAAGGTCTTTTTCTATATTAAGTATTCAGAAAGACTTGTCCTATTTATTGATTAATGTAAGGTAAGGTGACTTCCCTCACAGTGCTTCATACAATCCCCGAAGTGCTGACTCAATTCAACAAAAGTTGGCTCCAATTTTTCTTTCTTTGAAAACTGTCCAATATAGAATGGCATTCTATCCTCCCCAACTCTTTCAATTACACAATCAACATCCCACTCACCACCTTTCAGGACATCTTTAAGTTCATCCCAGTTTGTTATTTTTTTCATGACCTTTTGAAGTTTTAAGGTTTACAAGTCAGACTGCGAATCTTCAAAACAACAGTTCACGGCCCCCCAGTACAACACAGAAGATTCAGAGCCTAAAACACCACAAATAAAGCAACTTCAAACTTAGCTGATCAGCACTTTTGTTCGTTGTTTGCAGTAGCAATAAAGTACACGAAATGGAGTCAGTCAAGAAAAAAATATGATTATTTTTAAAAAAAATTAAAGAATAACAACCATCAACAACACTATTGACAATCCTCACCAAATCACACTTTTAAGGTCATTAAAAGCCATTTTAAATCAAAAAACGCCACAAAACCTACTTGCCAAATTCCAACTATTCCTTTGGGCTTATTCAGAATTTCTGAAATTGCAGTATTGGTAACAAAACCTGTATTAAAGTGGACGGAACTGTAAGAAAAAATATCAAGGAAGGAATGCTCGTCAGAGTTGTTCAGAAACAGGATCAAAGAACAGGCGAGCTGACTGAAGGAATTGTAAAAGCAATCCTGACCAAATCACCCAACCACCCTCATGGCATCAAGGTAAGACTGGACGATGGTACTGTAGGCAGGGTAAAGGAAATAGTAGAAGATGATTTTTAGGAAAACGGCTTATTGCCGTTTTTTTTATCCCCCGTTATTGCATAAATAAAAACCCCATTTTTTGAGGCATTACTGTAAAAAAGCGACAGTTTTTCTACGAAATCAGTTCTAAACAAAGTGTTTTGAATTTAACAAATCATAACACCCTGCATTCGTCGTTTTTTTACAATGGTGCCCAATCTGGATCCTCTTACATTTGGATATATTCTTACAACTAGCATTACTGAAATCAACCAATTCAAATAATTAAACGATTGTTCCACTAAACTTTTAACCAGAAGCCAAAACACACCAACAAACACTGCTACCTACCTTTCTTTAATATCCAAAATTCCAATTCAGAATAACCTGTTAAAGAATAGGTATTTCTAACAAACTGTGCTTTTGCACTAACTATTACTATTCAATTATCATTTCAACCAAACCAATTACAATTATTTAAAATGAAAAAAATTTCAAACCTAATGTTGCTATTAGCTGCATTGCTGGTAGCCTTTACATCCTGTCAGAAGGAAGATGATGCTGCGAACCCATCAAGTATTCCTGTAGAACTCACATTCTCAGCAGCAGACCTTTCCAACGCTAGAACCACTACAAAAGAGTATCATTTTGGAGAGTGTGACAACTTGATTGACTTGGAGCACCTAGAAAACTATAAGGTTTGCTTGGGCCTAACATTTACTGACAAAGTATTTGAACTAGAAATCGACAGAGTAAATGGTGATAAGTATTCTCTTAAAGGACTTGATCTTGCTCCAGGCAACTATGATATATCTCTGTTTATTGTAAAAGAGAAGCAAGGTGACGGTACTTATGAACCGATCATGTTGTTGCCGCTTGGAGATAGCCCTTATGCTGATTTCGTTCAGAATGATCTCAATTTTGACGTATTCGAAAGAGGTAAGAACCATTTAAACCTTGAAGTACTTTGTCTTGGAGAAGAAGATGTACTGTCAAACTATGGTTATATCTTTTTCCATTTCGAGCCAATTCCTATCAAACGCATATACTTCTTTACAAACTACTGTGACGAAAACAACAAGCACCAAGTCGCAGGCATGAAAGGTATTGTAAAGAGAAAGTGTGATGGTGAAATCATCTATGTTGATAAAGTTTTCTCGAAGCCTGTAGGTAACGGTGGTTCGCAATTGGTTGACAAATGGGGCAATCCTGATTTCTTATGTTTGCCTGTACATGACGGTTGTGATGAAGGATTTGAAATCTGGATTTACACTTACCCTGTTATGGAAGGCTATGTAGGCAGCGATAATTCATTCAGCGAAGCTTATTCACAAGTTGAGCCTCTTGAATCGTACCATATTGACCTAACTTATGAAGAAGTTTGTAAAGTCAGAGACCGTCAAGCAACTGACCTAAGAGATAAATTCAAAGAAGCATTTGGAATGGATGTCAACTACTTTCCAAACAGTGACAACATTGGAGTTGTACACGTAAACCCTGATGCTTGTGACGAAGGAGAGTTAGGCACTTGTGAAGGCGAACCTATCTGCTTGCTTGAGGCTACAAGAGGTACAGTAGAAGCATGTGATTATAATGTAAAATGTGAAGGTAACGATGCTGATCACCTGCTTACAATCCTAAACTTCAAAGACCAAGGAAACCTGAACTTCATTGCTTATAAAGGTGATAATGAGTGCGGAGTTACTGTAACAAAGAAAACTGAAATGATTTATGACAGAGAAGTTACATTTAAAATCATAGAGGGATATGTAAAAGAAAAAGACAATAAAGTAGATGGTATATTTGCTTTCAGAATGAAACTGAAACTTATTGACTCTGATTACAAAAAACTGGAGTTAAGCTGCTATTTACCTCAGCCTTATGAGGATTGGGATAGATACAAACTTGTTGAGACTACGCTAAAAAGTGACTCCAAAGAGTTTATCATCACAGAAGATCCATATTCTAAATTCTTGTGCGGTGCAGGTGCCAGCAACAAGATTGGTATCGTAAGCGACACAAACTATAACAAGTATTGGGCTTATGGTATCTCAGGTTGGTTCAAGTGGTCTTTAACTACTCGTTATGGAACATCTGAAGGTAGAGGTGATGTAAATGCCATTATGAAAGATTGTAACGGTCTGATTACTGTACCAATCAACCACAACCCTGAATAATCCATTGACTTATTGACATAAATAACTTCCAGTCAGAAAGGCTACTTTAGGGCTGGAAGTTTTTCTTTAATCAACTAAAACTAATCACACTAATACACCTACCTATACAGACAAGATGATGTGAAGTTTTCATCTTAATGAACCTACTTCCTTGACCAATTCAACCATGAAAACACATCAGTATTTGAATATTAGTAACATGGTTAAAGCTTATTTCTTCTTACTCTTTCTTTTTTTATGCGGATGCCACAAAGAAGATCTTGTAGCAGAAATACCGAACCCAACTCCTCCTATTCAATCATTAATTACAATAAGTTTTTCACTTGCTGACATTACAGCTTTGAGTGACTCTACCAATACTGCAACTAGTCTCACAAGTGGTTGTGACTATTCTGAGACTAATATTAATCAATACAAAGCCTTGGTAAATATCCTTAAAGCAGATGACAGCATTGTTTATAAAGAACTAAATATCACAAAGAGAGATAACGACAAATTTATACTTGAAACCTTTGAACTGGAACCTGCCAACTATACCATAACCAGTTTCATTTTAGTAAAAAAGCTAGATGGTGGTTCTTATTCAGAAGCTATGGTAATGCCCTCGTCTGGCCATATGTTCGCAAAGGAATTGTCAGATCAAATCCCAAACGAATATGAACTGAAAGTCAAAGAACAAGAAGATTCGTTTTTAGATATTCAGGTTATCTGTAAAAAAGAAGATATCCCATTATCCGACTATGGATACATGTATAAAGAAGACAAACCTGTAAGAGTAAAAAAGGTATATGCCTTTGCCAATTACTGTGACGAAAATGGGAATTACCAAGTAGCCTCTATCACTGGTAAAGTTGAAAGGTTATGTACAGAAGACAAAACGCCAGAAGTGGTATCAGAAGATAAGGCTAATGCAGTAGCTACAAACGGTGGATCAAAACTGGAAGATGACTTTATATGCCTCACAGTCCATGATGATTGTAATGACAAATTCCGAATCACTGTAAAAGCTTATCCATATAACACTGATCTTAATCACTTAGATGGCGTCAGCCCCGAAGCCACCTTCCAATTCCATTTGACATATGATGAGGTTTGTATACTTACTGAAAACAGTAACCTGATTAGCCTGACCAAAAAGTGTAAATAACTAAACAACCATTACTTACCAATCAATACAATTCAATTATAATTTCTACAGAACCAATTCTAATTACACAATGAAAAACTTCAGAAACTTGTATTTACTACTAGCTTCACTGCTGGTAGCATTTACAGCATGTAACAACCAAGAAGACGATGCGGCTTCACCGTCAAGCGTACCCGTAGAACTTTCCTTCTCAACAGGAAGTCTTTCAAATGCCAGAACGGCAACACCAGCTCCTTACTTCGGAGAATGTGAAAACTTAATTGACTTGGAACACCTAGAAAACTATAAGGTTTGCTTAGGTCTAACATTTACTGACAGAGTATTTGAACTAGAAATTGACAGACTAAATGGTGATAAATATTCTCTAAAAGGGCTTGCGCTTCCTCCTGGCAACTATGATATATCTTTGTTTGTTGTAAAAGAGAAGCAAGATGACGGTTCTTATGAACCGATCATGTTGTTGCCGCTTGGAGATAGCCCTTATGCTGATTTCGTTCAGAATGAACTCAATTTTGACGTATTCGAAAGAGGTAAGAACCACTTAAGCCTCGAAGTACTTTGCCTAGGTGAAGAAGATGTACTATCAAACTACGGATACATTTTTTTTCACTTTGAGCCTGTGCCAATTAAGCGTGTTTACTTTTTCGCAAACTATTGCGATGAAGAAAACATCCACCAAGTAGCAGGCCTCTATGGTGAAGTAGCAAGAATATGCGGTGATGCTCAAGAAGAAGTAATTTTTAGTGACAAAGTTTTCTCCATTCCAGTTGGTAATGGTGGTTCTCAACTGGTAGATGATTACAAAAATCCAGACTTTCTTTGTTTACCTGTTCATGCCTCTGACGATTGTAAATTTATTATCAGATTCAATACCTACGGAAAAAGTCCCAGCGCAGATGGCCAACTTGTCCTTGGACCAAAACTTACTGACAAAAAATGGGATTTTGAACAGATGTTTACCTTCGATGAGATCTGTGAAATCAGGGACAAGAAGTTTGACCTTGCAACGCTTGACCTTACCTACTATCCAAATGGAGACGACCGCACTGGTATAGGCCACTACAACTCTGACGCTTGTGATGAAGGTGAGCTAGGAATGGACCCTTGCGAAGATCCTGAATTTGAGACATACCGTCTATGCGAAGCAACAACTTACCAAATCCCTGATATGTTCACTCCGGGATGTAAAGTAGGAAGTGCAGACCATTTGTTCACTTTATTCGATGTTCAAGGAGAGAAACTTGATTTGAAAGCTGTTGAAGGTAAATCATTCTTGCAAGTTGATGGTGACAATAAAAAACTATTTGGTGTTGCTGAGGTATATAAATCTTCAAATGGTGCTAGTGAGTGGATTGGTAGAAAATTCAAGTTCAAAATTATCCTTGAAAAGAATGAGAATACAAACTATAAAGTAGAACTAGGATGCTATCCGTCAGTTCCTACTGAAGCATGGGTTTCTTACACTTTCAAATACGGTCACCTAGAAGGAATAGGTAACAGCTATGAGTTTATATTAAAAGAAACAGCAGGTGACTACAAAGACTTTTTCTGTGGTCCTGCAGCCAGCAACAAAATCGGTACTGTCACAAAAGAATACTTAAAATATTGGGCTAGAGGACTGTCAGGATGGTTCGGTTATAAACTCAAGAAAGATGGTGAGGTTATCGCAACCAAAGAATCACAAGGTGGTGATATCAATGCCATCTTGAAAGATTGTAATGGAGACTTAATCTTAACTATTTGTAAACCTGACAGCAATGAAGATGACTGTACTCCTGGTATTTCATACGTTGCTTTTAAAGTGATTTGTGGAGATAAAAAATACGTTGTAAAGTATGAAACAGGAAGTGGTTGGGAGTCAGACCCAGGAAAATTCCCTAAATTTGAAGGCTTTGAAACTGACATAGATATGTACACGCCAATTTCAGGTAGTGATTTAGGCATAATGTACAGTGAAATAACTGAAGAGGTAACAATCCCTATGTCATGTATTTTGCAAGAAGTCGTAGTTAAGGGTGGCTTAAAGTGTAATTACTATAATGCTCCTATTGACAATGGAACATTTGGTGTAGGATGTCCGGCTGGTCAGGGTCCAAGCCCTTTATAATTTAAGTACTTAATAGAATCATATACCCCCCTCCCAATCGAGCACACTACTGATTGGAGGGGGTTTCTCTTTATTTTTTCATTCGAAATTTATTTGTCGCAATTATACACAAAAGCACATATTACAATCGCTTATATTAGATGCATAACAAATTTGAAACTACTCAAACAACAATATACATACACTTCAAAAACTTTGTCGTTTTTTTACAAAGCATTACAAATCAGATACTACTATCTTTATATCATAAAACACACAAAGCGAATAATTAGCCCTTTTCATAATTCAAACTCAAAACAATCAAACACTCCTTTTCCTAAACAATTAAAATCAGACATTAGTAAGACACTTCTTCGTGTCTTACCAGATTGTTTTATCTAATTTTTTGTAGCAGGTCATTGGGCCTGCAAGGTGCTTGGTTTTGCAGGCACATGGCCGCAAGCCAAGAATAATTGAAAGTACACTTTATTATCATTATTAATTAACAGCCTAAACCTAGCTTTAATCAGCTAAAACCATGAAAAAAATTTCTAATCTATTGCTGCTGCTGACAGCCTTGTTAGTAGTATTTACTGGATGTCAAAACAATGATGATGACATCGCCTCCCCTTCAAAATCACTCAACTCTGACAAAGTAGCCATTGACTTTTCATTCTCCACTTCAATCCTATCCAATGCAAGGGTTGCCGCAGATGAATTTGTCAATAACAATGGAAATATTATTGGTAATGGTGTAAGGGAAACATTTGGAGAATGTGACTTGCAGGCAGATGGAGAATACTGGGCTTATATAGTATTGGAGCACTCTGGTAGTTTCACTACTGTCTGGCTACCTGTTGTCGCTAGCCAAGTCTCAGATGGTGAAATTCAGAAATTCTATGTAGAAGGTCTTTCATTGATTCCAGATGAATATGTCATGTCCTGCTTCATAATTTACGAAGAAAGTGGAGACACAGATGGCCTTCAATCTGACGAGGACTACATTAAGGCTTCTTTACCTATCACTGGCGCTTATGCTGACTTTGTAAATGGATCTGACGGTTCAGAAGACTACTATACATTTACTGTAAGAGCAAATTCTAAAATGAACTGGCATCTTGAAGTACTGTGTATCAACGACGCTGATATGCTTAGTGAATTCGGTTACCTGTTTGCCAACAATGTACCTGTTTCTGTGAAAAGGCTTTACTTCTATACCAACTTCTGCGCAGGCTTTGAACACAGATTGGCTAGTATGAGAGGTAGAGTACTTTGCGGTGAGGATGTCATCTTCAGAGATCGGGTTTGGGCTATAGAATTAGACAATGGAAGTGCTTGGCAAGGCTCGTCTTACCAATTAGTAAACAGAAATAACAATCCTGATTACCTTTGCCTACCATTTCATAATGGAAGTGGATGTGAGACTTTTACTGTTCAAATCCAGCTTTTTGATATTGCAGAGACAGCAGGTCAACCTTTCTCAGATCTGAATAACATAACACCTACTATGGATCAAGTTATTGAATTCTCAATTACTTACGATCAGGTTTGTGATATTAGAAGTGGCAACCTTTTGTTAGCTGATTACCTGTTACTTGAAGGAATCTTAAGCTCTGATGAGATTGCATTACTAGGTGGTGTTGGATTTGGAGAATATGAGGAGGATGTAACGATTCCTACAGTGCATTTTGGTTATGACCTAAACTGTAATGGCCAAGGTGATGATGACGATGATGATGATGACGATGATGATGATGACGATGATGATGACGATGATGATGACGATGACGATGACGATGATGATGATGATGATGATGATGACGATGATGATGACGATGATGATGATGACGATGATGATGATGATGACGATGATGATGATGATGATGATGATGATGATGATGACGATGATGATGACGATGATGATGATGATGATGATGATGATGATGACGATGATGATGACGATGATGATGATGACGATGATGACGATGATGATGATGATGATGATGATGACGATGATGATGATGATTAACAACATCTATGGAGGCTTACAGACACAATACGCTAACAGTGTTGATTTGCGCCTAAATGATGATGATGCTGGTGACAATATGGAATTATACTTTGAAACCTTATACAATGAAGGCTACGATGGCCCTCCAGGTGCAGATAAAGACCCTCTATATGATATGTCAATCATGGCTTCAATGGTATTTGATGAGCCTGTAGATGGGAAGTACCCAATAGATCAAGGGTATAGTGCAAACTACACTACACTGGCCTTTGACACTCAAATACCAACAGATATTGCAAGAGAGGTTTCTTTGGAGATCAATCTATTCTCAAATACATCTGGATATCAAAGCTTTGCTTTAGGATATAGAGATAATACAACAGGGTTTATTACACTTGTGCCTATGTCATTCAGAGATTATACTGTTACCAGAGATTACACAGTCTATGATAATTTCACAGTACCGGCTATGGCTAACAGTACCTTGGTTTTCATTTCTGATACAGGACAAGGTCAAACACGCTTCGCATTCTGTGGTCTAACTATTTGCCCAACACCACAATAAATAAACTAATGTTCATCAACAACAAAAGCCACTATACCAGTGGCTTTTGTTGTTAAACTTATGAGGCTAACACACATCCTTATATACAAGAAAAAACGACATATATAGAAATAAAATCAACATCTAAACAAATAATATTTTGTCGTTTTTTTACACAGACACACTAAATTTCTTTCAGTATCTTCACATCACAAACTAATAACAAAGCGAATAATTACATTTTGTTTAACCCTAAATTATTATTAAAAATCAAGCTAGAAACGTAATGTTTCAAATAAAAGTTTTTGGAAATAACCCCACCCAAAAATCAAAAAAAAGCCCTTCTCAAGGCTGTTTAACCAGATACTTTTACTGATACATTACTTTCTTTTCAATCCTTTTGACTAAATAAAAACACCCCTTTTAGTCAAAAAAACACCTAACAAGTAAGTTTATTTTAACTCATTTTCAATTAGCTAAAAACCATGAAAAAAATTTCTAATCTATTATTACTACTAACAGTCTTATTAGTAGTATTTTCTGGATGCCAGAACAATGAAGATGACATTGCCTCCCCGTCTAAATCACCCAACTCAAACAAAGTAGCCATTGACTTTTCATTCTCAACCTCAATGTTATCCAATGCAAGGGTTGCTGCAGACGAAATTATCAATAACAATGGAAATATCGTTGGCAATGGCGTAAGGGAAACATTTGGAGAATGTGACTTGCAGGTTGATGCAGAGTATTGGGCCTATATTGTCTTGGAGTCAGACGGAGTAGCCCTAGACCCTGTTTGGCTTCCTGTTGTGGCAAGTGAAGTCACAGATGGCGAAATCCAGAAGTTCTATGTTGAAGGACTTTCCCTGATACCTGAAGAGTATGTTCTTACTTGTTTTATCATTTATGAAGAGAACGGTGACAATGGAGGTCTTCAAACCGATCAAGACATCATTAAAGCATCATTGCCTATCTCAGGTGCTTATGCTGATTTTGTAAACGGGTCTGATGGCTCAGAAGACTATTATACATTTGTTGTAAGAGAAAACTCCAAAATGAACTGGCACCTTGAAGTATTGTGTATCAATGATGCTGATATGCTTAGTCAGTTTGGTTACCTTTTTGCCAACAATGTACCTGTTTCGGTAAAAAGACTTTACTTCTACACCAACTACTGTGAAGGTTATGAACACAAGCTGGCAAGTATGAGAGGTAGAGTACTTTGTGGTGGGGAAGAAGTAATCTTTAGAGATAGAGTTTGGGCGGTTCAGGAAGGTAATGGGGCCACTTGGCAAGGAACCTCTACTCAACTGGTTAACCGTAATGGAAACCCTGATTACCTCTGCTTAGCATTTCATAACGGAAGTAACTGTGGTGGAGTCTTTACAGTTCAAATCGAATTGTTTGAAGTAGCCGAAGAGGCTGGGCAACCACTCTCTGAACTGGAAAATATTACGCCTACTGAAAGTCAAATGATTGAATTCTCCATTACTTATGATCAGATCTGTGATATCAGAGATGGTGAAGCAACTTGGGCTGACTATTTTGACGAAGAACTGATACAGCTACTGGGTGGAGTTGGTTATGGTGAATATGAAGAAGAAGCAACCGTACCTACCGTTCACTTTGGAGGAGAACTGATTTGTACCCCAACATCAGAAGAAGAATGTAGAACATACTTGACCCCAGGTACTTCAATAGAAGAAGTTGTTGAGAGCGGAATTACTTTCTATGGGTATAACTTCTTACCTTTATACAACCTCACTAATGGAGTCAATACAAATGATTGGCTCAATGACGAGGTTCCAAATCCATTTGGTTCCAACTTCCCGGCAATTAAAGATAACCTTTTAACTGCTACCCAAGTTTTTGAAGAACTGGTAGGGGAAGAAGGTGAAAAGTTAACTTCTAATGATGATTTTGAAGATCAAGGAACTGTTATCATAGATTTAGGCGAAGGTAACAGCAATGATGAGGTTACTTTAAAAATTAATATCATTGATAATGTTGAAGAAACATTTTTAGGTGATGTTCCAAGTACACTTCAATTCCAACTTGGTTATCGAGATCCAATATCAGATGAGATCATATTAATTGGCAATGTTGTAGAATATGTAGGAGAAGCTACTGAAGGCGAACAAACTGTATTCGAAAACGAATCTATTGGTACTCTTCCTGAAGGCGCACATATCATTGTAATCTATGACACAAGTGTAGAAAGTCAGTTTGCGTTCTGCGAACTTACAATCTGCTCTGGCACCTCTCCTCAATAAACTCTATCAACACATTAGTATTTAACAGACCACCCACTCAGGGTGGTCTTTATTTTTATAAACATTTCTCATAAACAGCTTTTTAATACTTTATGAAAATAATCAAGCCAAAAGCTGGACAAGAATCTGTTTGGGACTATCCTCGTCCACCTATTGCTGAAAGGGTCAGTAAACACATCAAAATCTTTTTTGACGGAATGGAAATTGCCAATACAAACCGTTCATGGCGTGTATTGGAAACCAGCCATCCACCTGTATACTATATTCCTGTGGAAGATTTCAAAACGGGTATACTGATCCCTAGCGACAAAACTTCAAACTGTGAATTCAAGGGCATTGCTCACTATTACCATATTCAGGGAGAAAGTATTGAAATACGGAACGCAGCTTGGTACTACCCTAATCCTAACAAAGGATTTGAAACGATCAAGAATCATGTTGCCGTTTACCCTTCAATGATGGATAAATGCACTGTTAATGATGAAGTGGTAAGGGCACAAGAAGGAGACTTCTATGGTGGCTGGATTACAAAAGACATTGTGGGACCTTTCAAAGGTGGTACTGGAACTTGGGGATGGTAATTGATTTTAGTCAGCATGGCTGCGTTTTCAAACTATCAAGAAGTTAGGGCTGTTAAGAAGTCAGTACATTTATTATTCTCTTCTCTAAACCAGGTTTCTCAGATGGACTTACAATTGAATGGTAAACTCGCTTTTATAAGCGGCTCTACCAAAGGTATAGGAAAAGCGATCGCTATTACGCTATTGAAAGAGGGCGCAAAAGTAATAGTCAATGGACGAAATAATACTGATGAGGTAGTCTCTGAACTTTCTCAGTTCGGACAAGCTTTTGCCATAGAAGGAGACTTGTCAAATGAAGTGGATGCTAACCGGATTATTCAAGAAATTGAAAAAATTGGCAAACTTGATATTCTGATCAATAACATGGGGATTTTTAACCCTAAACCTTTTGAAGAGATTTCTGATCAAGAGTGGAAAACTTTTTTTGAAGTGAATGTACTGAGTACAGTCAGGTTATGTCGTCATTTTTTCCCAAAAATGCTGGACAGTGATTTTGGTAGAATTATCAATATCTCCAGTGAAGCTGGTATGAGAGGTCTTGAAAGTATGGTGCACTATTCTATGACCAAAGGAGCTCAATTGGTAATTGGGAGAGGACTTGCTAACCTTACCAAAGGAAGTGGCAAAGACATTACGGTAAATTCCGTACTACCCGGCCCAACCATGACAGAAGGTGTCAGTGCGTGGCTTAAGGAAAGTGCTGCTGTACAAGGTAAAACTGAAGAGCAGTTTGTTTTAGAATTCTTTAAGGAAACAGAGCCTGACTCACTTTTACAACGATTTATCAAGCCTCAGGAAATTGCCAATGTAGTCACTTTTATTGCATCTCCTTTGAGTGCCGCTATCAATGGGTCAAGTATCAAGGCCGAAGGTGGCTTGATCAAGACAATTGCATAATCAAAACTAATAGGAGCCTCCGTTTAGCTTAGCGTTGAACGGAGGCTTTTCAATATTTCCACTCTCCCCTCCATTCACTATTTCTTTCATTTAATTTATTACATTATTTTGTTTCCTGTAATGTTAAATATTTGAAAGAAAAAATTATTTCAAGAAATACCGTACTCCCAAAAGTGCACTGGATACGATTTCGATATTTAATGTAGTAAGGTATTTCTTGGCACCTTCCATTGATGCTTGAGCCAAAAATACAGCATCAGCCTCCTCTGCTACTGACTTGATAAAATCTGCAATAGCAAGTTCATATGCTTCCATATTACCATTTTCAAAATGAGCCCAAGC
Organism: Limibacter armeniacum; assembly: GCF_036880985.1. Lineage (NCBI taxonomy): Bacteria > Pseudomonadati > Bacteroidota > Cytophagia > Cytophagales > Flammeovirgaceae > Limibacter > Limibacter armeniacum. The sequence continues at coordinate 1,579,760 of NZ_JBAJNO010000008.1, read as the reverse complement.
AGCAGAGCAATCACAAAATTCTATATGACTGACCATCCCTAATGAATCTGAAACCTCCTTAAAAAGTGTCAAAGTTGAAACTTTAGTAGCATTCGCAGTAAAAGCAACAACTATTTTCTTATAATTCTGCAGCAGGTATTCTACCGCAGGTCTGTCAATTCTCTCTACTCCTTCGAGCTTGTCTGCCTCCACCCCATAAGTTGAGCAGGTACAAACAATGGATAAAAAGCCTTTTTCCTTAATTCTGTTTATCTGATCATGAAACCCTTCAAGATCAACTTTCCCATCTGTAAGCGCCGATTGAAGTAATTCCTCATTCACAAAGTGTGTAACCGGTGTTTGAATATTATTTTGGGAAAGCAATAGGTCAAATCGTTTGATATGCGATGATGACGTATGTAAAAATGCTACCATACAATGATTTTTTTTTCTAAATATTTAATCAACTTTCCAAGCTAACAATGCTTTGTAAGGATCCCCCTTTAGCCCTAAAAGCTGTACAAATGCAGGCTCTGTTTTAATACCTCTTTCTTTTAGTTTTAAAACTTCCTGTCTGAAATCCTCGCCCTTCATCTTTAAGATTTGGTCTTCGATCAGCATATGACGAAAAGCATGCTGCTCTTCGGAAGGAATATCCTGAGCAAATATTTCAATTAGAAATTGCTTACCATAAAACCTAATAACCGTACAATCTATACCATCCCTGACTCTTTGATTTACTTCAAACCCACGCATTTCACCATAAGTATCAGTAACCAGTCCTATCAACTTTTGATGTTCTTTACATTGACATATGATATCTAGGTCACTATCCTTTATATCAATATTAATTGGGATGGTCCCTGCCAAAAGTGGATGATATGGTTTCAGTACTTCAAACAGTCGTAAACTCTGTAACTCACGAAATGCATCTTGCTGCTTTTGGTTGCCATGCACCAAATAATCAATTTTTAGAAAATTCACTCCCGCTTCCTTTTTGTCTAATCCAAACAAATACCTCCAAGAAAATAACGCTATCAGTTTGTCAGAATATCTCTTATAATTTTAAGATGATGCTCTGTATGTATTCTCATAAACTTGATTGATGTTTTCAGGTCAAGCCTTCCAAAATAAGGATGTTCGAAATTACTTTTTTCAGGAAGCCTCTTAATCTCATCTAACAATGACTTTGCATTTTCTAACTGAATATAAAGTTCCTCTTCTTTGATTTCCATTGGCGGACGCACCCCCTTGGGAGCTTTCGCAATACCCCTTGGTATTTTTCCCAGTGTAAGCACTAATAACTTTTTGAAACTGAAACTAGGCTTATAATCTTCTGGCGAAGATTTCTTTAACTCCAAACAGATGTTGTTCAATACTTTTAAAGAATGGTCTACATGCCACCCTACTTCGCTGCGAGATACTTTTTCATTAAGCTTACCCGCCTTTGGAATTACTTCCTGCAATTCTGCTAGCTGCTTTTCCATATAATGATGTCTTTACCTAAAATCGATTTTGTATTGATAAAGATAATCATCCTTTACACAAAGTATCGACTTGATACTGAAAAGTAGAGAATTTCAGTTCAGTCCGATTTACTATATTTGTCATCCATAACGGTAAATTCTATCCACCATATTAATGCTAATAATGAACAATCACTTTAAAAATACTATTCTGAAGGCTACTGGTGCCACTGATCTTTTTGAAATTGAAGTGATACAGCAATTATGGAGTGGATATGGACAAATTATCAGGTACGGACTGGAAGGAGCTACCACCAATAGTATTGTGGTAAAACACGTCAAACTCCCAAATGAACATAACCATCCTCGTGGTTGGAATACCAACATTTCCCATAACCGAAAACTTAAATCCTATCAGGTTGAAACGGCCTGGTATCAGCAATGGAGTAGCCTCTGTGACAATGACTGCAAAATACCTAATTGTCTTGCTTTTGAAGCTCAGGGCGATGAAGTATTGATCGTATTGGAAGATTTGGATGCTGCGGGGTTTCCTGCAAGAAAACATGCTGTTGGCTGGGATGAGATTGCAGCATGCCTCAAATGGCTAGCTTATTTCCACGCCACATTTATGGGAAAAAGACCGGATAACCTTTGGGAAACAGGCACCTATTGGCATCTGGATACCCGACCTGATGAACTGCAAGCTTTGACTGATTCAAAGTTGAAAGCGAATGCTTCACACATAGATCAGGTACTTCGAGAATCTCCTTTTCAGACAATTGTACATGGGGATGCCAAGCTTGCCAACTTCTGTTTTTCACAAGACGGTAAACATGTTGCGGCTGTGGACTTCCAGTATGTAGGAGGAGGCTGTGGAATGAAAGACGTTGCTTATTTTATCGGGAGCTGTCTGAATGAGGATGAATGCGAGGCAATGGAAGGCAAACTGCTGGATTATTATTTTCGTCAACTCAGAAGTGCCATCAAGGCAAAAGGAATAAATATCAATTTTACTGACCTTGAAAGTAACTGGCATGAAATGTTTCCGTTTGCTTGGACGGATTTTCACCGCTTCTTGAAAGGTTGGAGTCCCGGTCATTGGAAAATAAACAGTTACAGCGAGCAAATCGCCCAAGAAGTTATTGAAAAGTTGAATGCATAAATCACCAAATCATGAGACTTACCAACAGAGACCTTTTTTTGCTATGCCAATGTGCAATCTCTGCCGCTTTTCAAGCAGGTCACTTTATTGCAAACTACTCTCGTGAGCAGCTCAAAGTAGAAAGGAAAACAACTGGAGAAAGCCTTGCCGCACAAGTCGTCACAGAGGTTGACCGTTTAAGTCAGGAGCTTATCCTTCAAGTTCTGCATCCTACCTGTGAGCAATATGATTTGGCTTTACTGACGGAAGAAAGTGAGGACAACTTATCCAGACTCGAAAAAGACTTTTTCTGGTGTATCGATCCTCTAGACGGTACTTTACCATTTACAGAGTCCGTAGCTGGCTACTCAGTATCCATTGCTTTGGTTTCCAAAGAAGGCACTCCAATGATTGGTGTTATCTACGACCCTAATAGTCAGACACTCTTTCATGCTATCAAAGGTAATGGCGCTTTTCGCAATGCTCTTCCTTGGCGTTCCCACAATGTCTCTACAGATACTTTCACGTTTGTAACAGACAAAGGGTTCCTTCAACACAAACTGTATGATGTATATAAAGAGGGTATAGCACAGATAGGTCGTTCATTCGGATACGAATATACAAACATCATAGTACAAGGTGGTGCTGCCATGAATGCCTGCTGGGTTTTAGAATATGCTCCATCCTGCTATTTCAAACTACCCAAACCTACTGAAGGTGGTGGCAGTTTATGGGATTTTGCTGCCTCTGCCTGCATTTTTAAAGAAGCAAATGCTGAAGTTTCTGATATGTTCGGTGAGCAATTAGAACTAAATCGAAGAGACTCGACCTTTATGAACCACAAAGGGGCTTTGTATGCAAGCAACAAAGAAATAAAGGAAAGCGTAATGGCGCTTTATGAAAAAATTGGCAATCCTGTTTAATGAAATTCAGACTAACCACAGTCCTGCTTTTATACGAGATGTAAACAGGGATAACTGTACCTCAGGAAACACGCTTTTAAAGCTTGCTGCAAATTGCTCAGTAGCAATCTGACTGAATAGGTTTTCAGGCATTACTACGCCAACTTTTTTCACTCCTGTTTTGGACAGTTCTGGAAACCACATTTCCTTAATCCACTCCAACTCTGAAACCCAATTACAATTGAATTCAGCTAAGTCAATTAACATAAATTGAAAATGCTGACCATTCATGACTTCAAGGCTAAGGTATTGTCCTTCCCTCATCTCAGTAGTAGAGATATCCTTTCCTTTCCAGATAAAGTCCATCTGTGATTTTTGCTTCCAGAAATGAACTTGACAGTAAGGAAAAGGTTGGTCACTATCAGCTACTTGTGTGTAAAGTGTTTTCGTGATGTCCATAATGAACCTTCAATGGTTAGTTTAGCTATGATATACTGCTACAGCTTATTATTTTGACACAATTTATTACAGTCTCCTACATTTGTTTAGTCCAATACAATAAAACAAGTAAGGTAGTAATCTCTAAGCTTTTAGATTGTTATTTGCTATAGCATGTAGCTGATTTAACATATAAAATACCATACCAAAATCACCTGAAAATATAATTTTTACACATTCTTAATATACCAATGCTACAGCCAACCTATTTGGGGTTCCAAAACACCAATTTCGTTATATCAAAAGCCTCATTTCGACCCACAAAAAAACGGAAGCCATAAGCTTCCGTTCCTGTTATATGATCTGAGCGTTTCAAAACAATTTTACTCAAAAGTAATCTTGTCTTCCTTCTGCTTAGTCTGTAACTGAGCACTGTCCCGAGTATTTTTTTGTACGGCTATGGCTCCAAACAACGACAGCAAAAATGAAAAAGCATAAAACCCTTTTTCACTTGGCAATAACGTAGCGTTCCATAATCCGACTATCAGTAATCCAATGGAAATAATGGTCGAAAACCAACTGATACCATAGTATATTTCAGTTACAGGAATTCCTTCCATTTTATCCCTAACACTTTTTTGGACTGAGACTACAGCAAACAAACCAAACATAAGCACTATAAAATAATAGCCTTTTTCATTCAGTTCCATTTCTGCTCTCCACAATCCTACAAGATAGCCTACCATACCAATCACAAGTGCAGCCCAAGAAGCCGCTATGAATGCATTTGATGGTTTTTGGGTCATAGTATTTTGATTTATGATAAAAAATAGTTGTCATAGCAATTCTCAATACCTGACAACATAAACTTTAATTCTTAGCCTCTATCTAAACGGGAAAAGCTTAGTTAGGTTATGAATCTTAGTATTTCAATACTTCTCAATCCAGGTAACCACTATAAAACTGATATCCTAGAAAAACCCAAGCTACCTTGTCAAATATTAGCCCACCATACGCTGGGAGCAGAAAAGTACAAAAGCTAACTATCCCTACCAAGATACCTAACACTGTTGCTGCCCGCCTGATCTTTCGGTTTCTTCTCTCTGCGCCATCAATGGTCAAATCCCCTACCACTTTGATAAAAGCAATGGCACAGCACATATGTATAAAACCAATATTATAGAAATAGGCACTGGCAGAAAGCCCCCAAACTACTGCTCCAACGAAAGCAATAACTATCAAGACAGCCGTCCAATTGGATAGTTTCACTTCTTTTTCACTCAATAGATACTTCCCGCTTGGATGAAACCTTAACATCAAATTTGAGATAGGTGATATCAGCCAAGTAACCAATGCAAATATCATATAGGTCGTAACCAGGATTGTAGGCAAAGGCTCTATAAAAGTCAAATGCTCCTTATTTCGATTGATTATCAGCATCAGAAAATAGGCTCCAATCAGAATCCCCCAACTTACACTGGGCTTGAGGTTAGAGAGCCAAAAGGAAAAGCTCAGCCACCAACTATAGAATATATTCTGGGCTTTGATGGCATTTTTCATCCCCCTCTTAGCCATTTCTGACTCAGGATCCAGCTTTAGAGCTTCCTCAAAACTTTTAAGCGCTTCAGCATACTGCCTTTTTTCCAACTGGTTGTAACCAATATTGATAAATGTAAAGCTGTTTTCAGGGTCTTCACTCAGTGCTTCCTTCACCGTTTCAAAACTCTCATCATGCCTGTCTAACTTATGTAGCGCCCTAGCCCTGAAGTTAAGACAGTCCACACAGCTTGCATCCAATGACAGCCCTTTATTGGCAGCTTCCAGACTACCTTCAAAATCTGCTTTTTGATACAACAACTCTGCTTTCAATGAAAAAAGCTGGGAAAAGTAAGGCGTAATGGCTATTGCATTCTCCAACGTTTTCAAGGCCTCCTTTTCACGATGGTCTGCTGTAAGGCAAATTGCTTTCAGGTACAATGAGAAACTATCCATTGGGTCTGTTCTCACTGCTGTTTCTGACACTTCCAGCGCTTCTACAATTCTGTCCTGTCCTACTAATGCCCGTATCAGCAACTGCATTGCCTCTACATTCTCTGGTTCTATTGAGATCGCTTCTCTTGCTTCCTTTTCTGCTTCTTTGAATTTGTTCTGCTCTATTAAAACAAGAGCGTATTTCAGGTTCTGTGCAGCATCCATGGGTTATTTATTTCTTAATCTTCAAGTACTGTAAAATATCATCATAAATACCCGACTCATTGGCATACAACGCATAGTTTCGGGCGGTTACAAACCACTCTTTAGTAGATGGCTTCACCTGTTTCAGTTGGCTTAACAGGTCTTTGGTTGACAGCGGGTCAGGTACACCCGACTTCATCGCCTCTCTGATCTTATCTTCTACAGCTAAATCAATCAAGGCAGCGATATCAGCACCTGAATAGTTATCTGTTTTCTTGGCAATCTTGCCATAGTCAATATCTCCTACGGGCTTCCCTGTCAGAGATACCTTCAGAATGTCTTCCCTTGCAGCCGCATCAGGTGGTGACACGAAAATAATTCGATCAAACCTGCCTGGTCTTCTAAATGCAGCATCCAGATGCCAAGGCGCATTTGTTGCCCCTAAAATCAGGACACCATCATTATTGGTCTGTACACCATCCAACTCAGACAAAAACTGATTGATCAAATTCCTACCAGCTGAGGTTTTCAAGTCGCTTCTGCTTGCACCCAAAGCATCTACTTCATCAAAAAACAGTACACAAGGAGCCATAGCCCTTGCCTCTTCAAAATACCTATGCAGGTTTCTTTCACTGTTACCGATGTACATGTCAAGGATATCATTCAATCCTACAGAAAGGAAGTTGGCATTGATTTCTCCTGCTGTTGCCCTTGCCAAATGCGTCTTACCACAACCTGGAGGTCCATAAAGAAGAATTCCGCCGCCTATTTTCTTACCATAAGCCGCATACAAATCACCATGTTTCAGTGGATGAATAATCTTGACCCTGATTTCCTCCTTCTCCTTTTCCATTCCTCCTACATGCTCAAAAGTCACTTTACCCTCTTTTCCTGAGGACAGAATCGTTTCCTCAATTTCTTCCCCAAAAGATTTGTCAGAAACCGCTTCTCCGTGTTGAGGCATCTTAACTGCTTCTTCCAACGCTTTATCACTTACCTGCTCATTGAGTGATTTAGCGTGCTGATATGCTTTTGATGCTTTAACCAAGTCGTCTTCTTTTAGATAGAGTTTGGCTTGCAATACCCATACTTCCGCCTCTTCAGAATACTGTTGAAGCAATTCCTCCAAGATCACTGAAGCAATACTCACGTCACCTTTCTCCAAGTAGCATTTCCCCAGCCACAACTTGTATTTCCAATTGGTTTCATCTTTTGAAATCAGTGTAATCAGCATGGAGATAGCTTCGTCGTATTGGGCTTCCTTTATCAGCTCCTGAATCAGAATGACCTTGAGGTATTCGTTATCGGGAGAGGCACTCAGTGCTTCTTTGAAGCTTTTGATTCTGTCTTGATCCATTGATTGTCTGTTTGGTTGATAGTTTTTGTACTTTCCTACATGTATAGCTTTCAATAAAGTCACAGCTGACTTGCTGATTGAAAAATATCGAAAACAATTCTTTGATTGGATTTATTATATTTTAGCTAACGAAAAAATATATACGTTAAAAAGCTTGAACTGCTATTTACATATAATAAGGGATTAAATCCATCTCATTTGCCAATAAGTGGCTACTTATTGACAAACCATCAATAGGATTATTATTAGATTGACCCAATATGTATTTGTTGAAAACTCCTGCTCCCATGAAAGACCGTAAATGGATATTACCCTTAATTGTGATAGCCCAATTCTGTTGTACCTCCCTTTGGTTTGCAGGAAATGGGGTAATGACCGACTTATCGAAAAGCTTTGGCTTAGATAGCCAAGCCTTGGGACATCTGACTTCTGCTGTACAGTTTGGCTTTATTTCAGGCACCTTGGTATTTGCCTTTTTGACGATTGCTGATCGATTTTCTCCGTCCCGGGTGTTCTTTGTTTGTGCTATCTTGGGAGCTATATTCAACTTGGGCGTTATTTGGGATGGAAACAGTTTTGGCAGCCTGTTCATTATCCGGTTTCTAACGGGCTTTACATTAGCGGGCATATACCCAGTAGGAATGAAAATAGCAGCCGATTATTTCCAAAAAGGCTTAGGTAAGTCGTTAGGTTTTTTGGTCGGGGCATTAGTACTTGGAACAGCCTTCCCTCACCTACTCAAAAACTTTACAGGTGACCTACCTTGGCGATTTGTCATATTCTTTACCTCTGCAATAGCTGCCATGGGTGGAGTTCTGATGTTACTATTCGTCCCTGATGGTCCCTATAGGTCTGGCAGTCAGCAACTAGATTTATCCTTACTCTTCAAGGTGTTCAATAGCAAACCCTTCCAATCTGCTGCATTTGGATATTTTGGACACATGTGGGAGTTATATGCATTTTGGGCGTTTGTTCCTGTAATGCTTCAGTCGTTTCAAAAAGTCCACCCAGAAAGCGCTTTAAATATACCTTTGCTTTCCTTTCTGATTATAGGGTTGGGAGGTCTGGCGTGTATGGTTGGGGGATATATTTCTGAATCTGTCGGAGTTAAGAAAACCGCATTTTACGCCTTACTTTTATCTTGCCTATGCTGCTTGACCTCTCCTGTTATCTTTTACATGAACTCAAGTGCAGTCCTAATCTCATTCCTTATTTTCTGGGGACTAGTCGTCATTGCAGATTCACCACTGTTTTCGACCTTGGTTGCTCAAAATGCCACTGCGTCCTCTAAAGGCACCGCCCTTACAATTGTCAACTGCCTTGGGTTTGCCATTACAATTGTCAGCATACAACTGATCAGTTTGCTCCATGAAACTATTGACGCAAAATTTCTATATGTCTTCCTTGCGGTGGGTCCCATACTTGGTTTAATCAGTCTTTCGGCAAAAAATCAAGAGCAAAGCACTTCAAAAAACCTAAAATGATGTCTCTTAACAGTAAAAAACGATGGAAATTGAGTCGTTCCAATTAATTATTGTACCTTTGCTAAATAAGGTACCAACAAGTAAGCACTTCTCAGGTCAAACCCCTTCGGATATTCCTGCCAAGTTCCTTTCCTATTTTAGGTATTCAATCTATTGCAGTGCGATGCTGCATTCTCATCTATTCATTAATTTTTAATTAAACATTTACTGCATGGGCAGATCTCAAGAAACATTTAGCAAGAAAGAAAAAGAAAAAAAACGTCAGAAAAAACGTCAGGAAAAAGAAAAGAAACGCGAAGAGCGCAAAGCCAACTCACAAGGTGGTAGCTTGGAGAGCATGATGGCATATGTAGACGAATATGGAAATATCGTTGACACTCCGCCAGATCCATCTCAGAAAGAAGAAATTGATCCAGAATCAATCTCTATTGGCGTTCCTCAAAAGTCTGAAGAAGACGAAGACCCGACAATGACAGGTAGGGTTGAATTTTTCAACCACAACAAAGGATTCGGATTTATCAAAGAGCGCGATACAAAAGAAAAATATTTCGTTCATGTCAATGGCTTGATAGACCAAATTGACGAAGGAGATATAGTTTCTTTCGAACTTGAAAAAGGTTTGAAAGGAATGAATGCTGTTCGCGTCACAAAAATAAAGTAACGGTATAAGTTCGCTTCTGGTCTTCGGAAAAGATGCGCTTACACTGTTTGCAAAAAAGGTTTTAGAAGACACTCAATGTTTTCTAAAACCTTTTTTTATTGTCAATCCTGTCTTGCTATTCATCCTGCTATCCATCCGTACAACCATTTTTTTCACCTTTCTTATGTTTTGGATTTATCCTCCATACAATTTTATTTATTTTTGATTTTCTGATACTAAATCAAGTTAAACCAAACCTTGCTGTTTCATTCAGGAAGTGGCTAGTCAATTTTTCAGGAACAATTAAAAATAAATCATGAGAAAAACATTTTTTACGCTTGTCTCCTTACTGATCGTAAGTGTTGCATTCGCACAACCAGACAGATGGCAGCAACGTGCTGACTACACAATGGAAGTGGATATGGATGTAAACACACACCGTTTCACAGGAAAACAAGAGATTGTATATACCAACAACTCTCCTGACACATTGAGTAGGGTATTCTACCACCTGTACTTCAATGCATTCCAGCCTAACAGTATGATGGATGTTCGTTCAAGAACAATCAAAGATCCAGACAGAAGAGTTGGTGACAGAATTTCTAAGCTAAGTCCTGAAGAAATTGGCTACCAGAAAATCGTTTCACTTAAGCAAAATGGCAAGGCGATTCAGTATCAAGTAGTAGGTACAGTACTGGAAGTTACGTTGAACAAGCCAATCATGCCGAATAGCAAAGTAACATTCAATATGGAATTTGAAGGTCAGGTACCTGTTCAGATTCGTCGTTCAGGTCGTAACAGCAGCGAAGGTGTAGCTTACTCAATGACACAATGGTACCCTAAACTGGCTGAGTACGATTACCAAGGATGGCATGCAGACCCTTACGTTGGTAGAGAGTTCTACTCTCCTTGGGGTGACTACGATGTGAAACTGACAATGAACGCTGACTATGTAGTAGCTTCAACTGGTTATATCCAAAATGCAAAAGAAGTAGGCCACGGATACAATGGTGATGCTGAAAGCTCTCCTAAAAACGGTAAGCTTACATGGCACTTCAAAGCACCAAACGTGCACGATTTCTCTTGGGCAGCAGACCCTGAGTACAACCACAAGGTGGTAAAAGCTACCAACGGTCCTGAAATGCACTTCTTCTGGAAGAAAGACCAAGGGATTGACAAAGAGTGGGAACAGCTTCCTGGTTTTATGGACAAAGTATTTGCTTACCTGAATACACGTCTTGGTAACTACCCATATGATGTTTACAGCTTTGTACAAGGCGGTGACGGCGGTATGGAGTACGGTATGATGACTTTGATTACAGGTCAGCGTAATATCAACAGCCTTGTTGGTGTATCTACACACGAACTGATCCACAGCTGGTTCCAGTTTATCCTTGCTACAAACGAGAGTCTTCATGAATGGATGGACGAGGGTTTCAACTCTTATGTTGGCAATGAGGTAGACCGTTATGTGCTGGATATGGGAGAAGATACTCATGCAGGTTCTTACAGAAACTATTTCTATCTGGTTGACTCTGGTGAGGAAGAACCACTAAGCACACATGCAGACCACTACAATACCAACCGTAACTATGGTATCGCTGCTTACTCTAAAGGCGCTGTTTACTTGCACCAATTGAGCTACGTAGTTGGTCAAAAAGCTTTTGACGAAGGCATGAAGCGTTATTATGCTGAATGGAAGTTTAAGCACCCTAATCCAAATGACTTTATCCGCATCATGGAGAGAGTTTCAGGCTTGGAACTGGATTGGTACAACGAGTACTTCGTTTATACAACCAAAACAATTGATTATGGTATCAAAAATGTGAATATCAAAGGAAATGATACTTACATCACACTTGAAAGAGTAGGTAAAATGCCAATGCCTATCGACCTATTGGTAGAGTATGAAGACGGTAGCTCAGAAATGTTCTATATCCCACTGCAAATCATGCGTGGCGAAAAAGCCAATGAGGACGAAAGCATCAACAGAACAGTAAAAGAAGACTGGCCTTGGACGCACCCTCATTATACAATTGAAGTAAAAGGAAAAGCGGTCAAGTCAGCTACAATAGATCCTTCAGGTCGTATGGCTGATGTCGATCAAGAAAACAATACATACCAAATACCTGTCACTTTCAAAACTGGAGCAGGTATCTAAACCGTAACCGGAAGCAATGGTATAAAATACAGACCTCCGGTAACCTTAAAGCCGGAGGTCTGAATTGTTTCACAGAAACCCATTTTAAGAATGAAAATGAAACGCAACAAACCAATACCTCCTTATGTCAAATACTTGAAGAATATCTATGTTATAACTGGCACTTTTTTCATAGTATGGGTTTCCTTTTTTGACAACAACAACCTGCTTAGTATCAATCGCCTAAAAGAACGAGAAAAGGGGCTTCAGGAACAAAAGGTCTATTACGAAGAAGAGATCAAAGCACTGGAGAAGAATATGAAAGAACTTTCGAGTGACCCTGACAAACTTGAGAAGTTTGCCAGAGAGAAATACCTATTCAAAAGATCGGGAGAAGATGTCTATATCGTTAAGGATGCAGATGAGCAGGAATAACTGTTCCAACGCCATTTGTTGACACTTCGCAAACATTCTTTACCAAATCTTTGTATTTTAATTAGAACTTCATTGTCAACAAACTTCGGATTTTTCTCCGCAAGCGGATTGCCAGAAATATGAAACAACTACTTACACTTACTTTTTTATTTTTAATGATTTGATGATATGGAAATTGCTAAGGAGATAAAGCAAAAAGAATTCAAGGATGAATGGCAAAAACTCAGTGTAAACCTGACTTTCACACATGGTTGGGCTATGGGCAAACTGAAAGATTACTTCAATCAGTTTGACATCACACTTCAGCAATTCAATATCCTGCGTATTCTTAAAGGGCAATACCCTTCCCCTATCAGTACTTCAATCATTCGGGACAGAATGATTGACAAGATGTCTGACACTTCCCGACTTGTGGACAGACTTAGCAAAAAAGGACTCGTAGAAAGAGAAACTTGTAAAACAGACAGAAGACTGGTAGATGTGATTATTTCACAGGCTGGTCTCGATCTTCTCGAAACAGTAGACAAGCAGTATCAAGCACTGATTGGGATTTACAACAACCTTTCAGAAGAGGAAGCTAAACAGCTGAACATGCTGCTGGATAAACTAAGAGATTGATATTATAAGTTTCCCAAAAGCTAAATGTATTGAATTCAATAATTTGGAGAGAAGCCACCTTTGGTTTCTCTCTTTTTTTGATCTGCCAACACTAACTTTATTAACCTTTTTTCAAAACTCAGAGAGGATGTAACACCTATTTTTAACTATATTGCATTTAATTATTTTAATATTATTTATCACTTTTCCAAAAACTCTACATGTCATCCCTTAGCATCTACATTCAACTTGGCCTTGAGCATATCACAGACGTCAATGGATATGACCATATTCTGTTCATCATGGCATTGATGGCGGTCTTCAATTTTACAGATACTAAGAAAATCCTGATTCTGGTTACAGCCTTTACACTAGGACATTCCATCACATTGGCATTGGCATCCCTTAAGTTTGTTCAGGTTAATACTGCATGGGTAGAGTTTTTGATTCCTGTTACGATCCTTCTGACAGGCATTGGCAATATTTTCCACAATTCTCCATCTGCCAATACCTATGGCAGAAGTATTCAGAGATCTCAAAGCAACAAGCTCCGCTATATCATTACGGTACTGTTCGGACTAATTCACGGATTGGGCTTTTCCAACTTCCTCTCACCAATGATTGACAAGAATGAAAGCATCCTTTTCCCACTTCTTTCATTCAATATCGGTTTGGAACTGGGACAAATTGCCATCGTTTTGGTTGTAATCCTTGCCAACTTTGTCTTGGTAGGCTTGGCTAGGCTGACAGAAAGAGACTGGAATATGTTAATCAGTGGTGCGACTGGCAGTATCTCAATCTTATTGATTGCTGAAAGAATTCCATTCTAAGCTGGAAAAGCAAAACTAGATAGACATTGCCTTGAGGAGTTCAGTTTCTTCAAGGCTTTTTATTTGCCATTTCCACACTGTTTACAATTGCCTATTCTATTTTTGAGTCTGAAATTAGATTCGACTGACATCCGTATGAAAAAACTGCTTCTCAAACTTTCGGCTACAGAGTTCCGTTTCCTTCAGAATTTGCTGCTTAACTTCGTTACGCACTACCGTTATGAAATGCCTGACCGTATTGACCATCAGCTTTTCATTGAGCTTTATCAAAGCAAATTCAACATCAGTATGGTGGAAGGTCATAAGGTACACCGAATGCACATCCCCCGTTCTACTGTATTGGCATTGCATCAGTATCTGGAAGGGATTCCATTAGCCAATGAAGCGGCAAATATCCGTGACCACCTTTACAATATACTGGATAAGTACCTTCAGGACACTGCTGTAGTTGCTGGCGACAACTCTTTTGAGGAATAGCAAATTGAACAAGATGTAACTGTAATTGTTTTAATAGGTAACTGTCTGACCAAAACGAGATAAAAATGATAGCAAACAACACTTTACTATATATTGGGGACCCTCTGTGCTCGTGGTGTTATGGTATCATCCCTGAAATAAAAAAGCTGAAGGATTACTTTGGCGACCAGTTTGACTTCAAAATAGCTTTAGGAGGACTCAGAAGAGGCGAAACTACCCCAATGGGACAACCACTCAAGCAGCAAGTCAAAAAACACTGGGTACATGTTCATGAATCTTCAGGAATGCCTTTTGACTTTGAACTACTCAACACGGAGAAGAGCTTTGTCTATGATACAGAAAAGCCCTGCAGAGCGGTTGTCACCTTCAGAATGTTCAATGAAGAGCAGTCTTTTTCTTTCTTCAAGGATGTTCAGAAAGCTTTTTATGCTGAAGGAAAAGATACCAACGACTTATCCACCTATAAATCCATCGTTGAGAAGTATGGCGTCGACTTTGAACAGTTCTCCGCATTATTCAATTCGGATGAAATCAGAAAAGAAACACGTGATGAGTTTCTATGGGTTGAGAAAATTGGTGTAAAAAGTTTCCCGACTATTGCCCTTATGCATAACGACACTTTATATGCCATTACAATTGGGTATCGAAAGTTTGAAGTCATGAAAGCCATTACTGAGAAAATTCTGGCTGAATAAACACAAAAAAAGCGAGCTGTGAATGTCTCACGCTCGCTTTTGATGTTGGCAGACTTGTAAAACTGTATGATTAGTATGCAGTCAGTTAGATTCTGCTTTATAATATTATTACTTACGATAAGGGTTATTTTCATTCACCCTTACTGGAACTGGCTTGACTTCTACTTTTTTTCCTCCTGAAGCCATAAACCACAGAAGGCTTCCCGCAAAGATAAAAGGCATGCTGATGAGGGTTATTCCTATTATTTGCTCCATATCTTAATATTTACAGTAGATAAGTGTAATATTGTCATTTATCACAATATAATGTTTTAGTTTAAACTTCAAAACCATTCAATTGATTATACTTCAGAAAGGTTTATGTTTGCAGGAATTATCCTCCATTAGGATTCAAATTGTATAATACGATGCCAAGCAGTCAGTCACTAATTTTTATTCAGAACATCGTTGAAGCTCCTTCAAGAACATTTCACTCTTTTGCTCAGTGGCGTGAAGACAATCAGGAAACCGTTCTGACACGGACCATGCAATTGATTAGAGAGTTTGGGATACCTCTCAGAAAAATTCAACTGAAAACGCTTAATGCGTTCTTGGAACATTGCAGCTTTGAATATGATGAAAGGGTACAGGAAAAATGGGCAGTACTACTAGCCAATGCGGTTACTGCTACCAATCAGATCAAGAGTCATTACACTTTTATGGAGCTATTGAGACAGCTTTCCTATGAAGAATTGAAGATGCTTGACTTCCTGTTTGAAGACTCTTTCATTCAGTTCAACAACGAACGTACGTTTTTCAATAAAGCTTTCTTTCTTCAAGTGTATGTCAATGAATTGCACATGTCCTATCAGGATGCAGAAATCGCCTTGGAAAATATTCACCGTTTAGGCTTGCTTGAATATGCAAGACCTAAGATTGACCAATCCAAATGGCTTACAGAGCAGGAACCTGAGATCCTCTATCCTGCTAATATCAGACTAAGCTTACTGGGGATGTATTTTACAAGAGAGTGTAACCAACTGGTATAAAAAAAGGGTTCTGAAATTAAACCAGAACCCTTTTTACTTTTATATCAAGTATTGAATCAATCCACAAGTTCACCATAAAGGTCAAATTCCGAGGCATCTGTAATTTTTACGTTAGCAAAATCACCGATTCTGATATAAGTATTCTCCTCAATAGGTACCAGTACTTCGTTGTCTACCTCTGGAGAGTCAAACTCTGTACGCCCCACATAGTAGCCACTTTCGATTCTGTCAAACAAAACCTTCTGTATTGTCCCGATTTTCTCTTCGTTAATCTCTCTTGAAATGCCTTCCTGCAAGTCCATCACCATATTGGCACGCTCCTGCTTCACTTCCTCAGGGACATTGTCTTCCATAGTACCCGCATGCGTATTATCCTCATGAGAGTAAGTAAATACACCCAGACGCTCAAATCTCATGCGCTCTACAAAGCTCAACATCTCTTCAAAGTCCTCTTCTGTCTCACCAGGGTGACCAGTGATAAGTGTCGTACGAATGGCAATATTTGGAACCTTTTCACGGATCTTGTGAATCAGCGCTTCCGTTTTCTCACGGGTAGTACCACGGCGCATGATTTTCAACATGTTTGTAGAACCGTGCTGCAACGGAATATCCAAGTAGGCACAAATGTTTGGCTTTTCAGCCATTACATCCAAAATGTCTTCAGGGAACCCTGTCGGGAATGCATAGTGCAGTCTGATCCACTCAATTCCTTCCACTTCAGAAAGCTTTTCAAGCAACTCAGCAAGGTTTCGCTTACCATAAAGATCCAGTCCATAGTATGTTGAATCCTGTGCAATCAGCAAAAGCTCTTTCACACCTTTAGCAGCCAAGTTTTCAGCCTGAGAAACCAATGTCTCGATCGGCGTGGAAACGTGCTTACCACGCATCAATGGAATAGCACAGAATGAACATGGTCTATCACATCCTTCTGCAATTTTCAGGTAAGCATAATGAGAGTCTGTAGTAATCAGACGCTCACCCAAAAGCTCTTTCTTATAGTCAGCATTCAGTGCCTTCAGCAAGTTTGGAACTTCTCTTGTGCCAAAAAATGCATCCACCTCTGGAATATCTTTTACCAGATCTTCCTTGTAACGCTCAGACAAACAACCAGAAACATATACCTTATCCACTAGGCCTTCTGTCTTGGCTTGTGCATAACGTAAAATCGTATCAATAGACTCTTGTTTGGCGCTGTCAATAAAACCGCAGGTATTAATCAGGACAATATTGGCAGAATCATCTTCTGCTTCGTGTGTTACCTCAATATCGTTGCCTTTCAGCTGTGTCATGATCACTTCGGAATCCACCAGGTTTTTGGAACAACCGAGCGTGATAATGTTCACTTTATTTTTCTTAAGTGTTCTCGCTTTCAAAGTAATATCGTTTTGTCAGAGAATGTCCTCAGCCATAATAGCCTGCAAAAGTACAGCTTTTACGTTGCTTCAACAAATCCACCTCCAACACAGTTCTTTATTTCACAATCCTTATTTAAACATTCCCTATTATTTATATAATATTTACATAATTTTGTTAGCAGTTCTTCGGTTGGTATAGTTACAAACTACTTTGTAAGTCAAGTCCATAATAGTTTTATAGTACTTGGAAATATGCCGAAACAGCAAGAATCAGAAGAGCATCAACGTACTTTTAAGGGATAAATGGTTAAATTGATTAAGGCATTTTGCGAATATTTCCTACTTATGCCCACCCGTTTCATGACCATTTGCTCTACCTGATGCAAGACAAACAAACTATGAGTATAGATAGAGGAAATAAAAAAGGAGAAACACTTACCCGTGCTGTATTTATTCCAGTGATTTCACTTGTAAGTATTGCAATCTTACTGATTGTCGGTATGTGGAGTATCAATGAAATTAGAAACTTCCAGCACGAAACAGGTCAACTCCAATACGATCTAGTTGAAAGACAAAAAAAGTTGGTCAAAGAAGAGGTTGACAATACCATTGCCTACATCAAAGATCAGCAAAAACGAAATATTGAATACCTAAGGGCTGTACTCCAAAAGCGGGTTGAAATTGCCTATAACCTTGTGGATAATGTTTACAAGGAATATCATGGCAAGAAAAGTGACGACGAGCTAAGAAATATTGTCAAAACCTCTCTCTCCTCTGTTCAATTCAGCGAAGGACGAGGCTACTATGTATTGGCACGTACAAGCAAAGAAATCATCCTGAACAAGACCATCCCTGAGCTGAATGAGACCAGTACATTCAAAGTGCACACAAAAGAGGGACTTGCCCTTATTGATGAAATGATTCGCATTGGCAAGGAAAAAGGAGAAGGCTTTCACAGCTACCTTTGGAAAAAGCCAAACTCTGCCCCTGACAAGGTTTTCCCTAAATATTCATTTGTCAAATATTTTGAACCACTCGACTTACTTATCATTACAGGAGAATACCTTGACGATGTACAGCACGACCTCAAACACAGTATCCTAGAACGTTTAGCTTCCATCTCCTTTGGTGATGATGGTTATATCTTTGTACACGAGGGAAACCACTCTATCCTTCAAGAAAACAGGGTGCTGATCAACAACCCAATTGACATCTCTAATTTTGTTGTCTTTGACGATCATGGTAATGAGACGCTGATAGCAGATACCAAGTCGCTTTCCAAAGGATCTTTCTATTACTACAAGTATCAAAGACCTAAGCAGAAAGAACTGGTCAATAAAATTTCCTATATCAATATTTTTCCTGAATGGAATTGGGTTGTAGGTGCCGGTGTTTACACCGATGTACTTGATGTAGCCATCGCTGAAAAGAAAAAGGAACTCAATAATAATGTCAGTAAAGATATCATAAAGATTGTGCTGGTTGCCATTGCTTTGATAGCTGTATTATGGTGGCAAATTAAGCGAGTAACCGACAACGTCAGCAGAAGTTTGAATGAGTTTGCCCGCTTCTTTGAAAAGGCATCAAAGGACCATGTCAAAATTGACGAGGAAAGATTGTTTTATGATGATTTCCGCTCCTTATCTCAAATGGCTAACAAGATGTTAAGCGAACGGGAAAAGGATAAACAGGAATTGCAGTATGCCTATAATGAGATTCAGACATCAGAAGAAGAGCTAAGGCAACAATCCGAAAGCCTTCAAATGACCAATGAACATTTGCATCAGGTATTGAAAGACCTGAAGCAAACCCAAGCTCAGTTGATCAACTCTGAAAAGATGGCTTCTCTAGGTCAATTGACAGCCGGTATCGCCCATGAGATCAACAACCCTATCAACTTTGTCAGCTCCAATATCACACCGCTGAAGGAAGATATGGATGACTTGATTCAATTGATCAACCGAGTAAAAGCATTGGATAGCAATGGCAACATCAACCAACAGCTAGCCGACATTGAATCATTTTCTCAGAAAATTGAACTGGAAGTCATTATCCAAGAGTTAAGTGACCTGATTAAAGGAATAGAGGAAGGTGCTGAGCGAACCAAGAATATCGTACAAGGGCTACGTAACTTCTCAAGAATGGATGAAGAGGATTTTAAGCTTGCTGACATTCACGAAGGGCTTGAGTCTACCCTGACCATCCTCAACAACAAAATCAGGAAAAAGAATATTACGGTTGAAAAAGATTACGGCGACTTACCTAAAATCGAGTGCTTACCTGGTAAACTGAATCAGGTATTTATGAATATTGTCAATAATGCAATTCAGGCGCTTGAGGATGAAAATGGGCATATCTATATCAGTACTTTATACAATTCCAGAGCCCAGAAAGTTTGCATCAGGTTCAAGGATAATGGTCAGGGAATACCCCGTTCCATTCTAGACAAGGTTTTCGAGCCTTTCTTTACGACCAAAGATGTAGGAGAAGGAACAGGGCTAGGACTCTCCATTTCATATGGTATCGTACAGCAACATCATGGTATCATTGCAGTAGAGTCTCAACTGAGAACTACTGAAAACCCGAACTCATATACTGTTTTCGAAATCATGTTACCTGTTACACAACCTAAGTAAGCATTGTAATTATTTTACTATAAAAAAGCCCTTGAAGCGATGCTCCAAGGGCTTTCATATTTAAATATCTATTGTATTAGAATTGTTCATCTACCAAAGCGAAAAACTCTACGGTTGCTTCTGATGTAAAATCCCAAGCATATTTTCTAGCATAGTTAACTTTCAGCAATTGCAAGGCTGAGTGGTAATCTTCACTTTCACTGATTACCTGAATAGCATGATCCAATTCGTGTTGGTTACCACCGAACAGTTCAGTTTGGAAAAGAATCTTCTTGTTCAGCGGAATTGATTTAGCAAAATCCTTACGGTTTGGTTGCTGTCCCTGTCTAATCTTTTCCAGCAAGGTCAACGGCCTATTTTCCTGAACAGATGAATTTCTTGACAAACGCTCATGAAGTGGCAATTGGCTCTCATCTACCTCTGGTGTTGGATCAGCAACAGGCTGTTGCACTTCAGGAACATACTCTTCCTGCTGGTAGCTTGGCGTATATTCTTTTGTTGGCTCAGGCTTTTCGGCTGTTCTTTCACCAAACGATGGAGCGCCATATTCTGGCGACTTATACTCAGGCTCCTTAAAAGGGAATTCCTCTTTAGGCTCCTCACGACTAACAGTACGTCTCTCCTGATGGTCATTCTCACTGGAAACTTCATTGGCCCACTGGCGAACGATTTGCTCCTCATGAGGGTCAATCGCTACCTGATGGAAAGACTCATCTATGATATCATGTTCTTCAGTCTCCTCTTTTTTTACAGGCTGCACAGGTTGTTGAGGTGCAGGAGCTGATACTGGCTTACTAGGAGCCGGCTGGTCGTCTGCTTCAAAAAAGTTGGCACCAAAGTTCAAAGCTGATGGTACCTCTTCAGTAGATGAAGTTTGATCTACTCCATCATAGCTTTCATCCTGAATAAACATAGTATGCAAAGCCAAAGACACTACCCTACTCAGCTGTCCAATTACCTCATCAGCAATTTCCACTTCTGTATGGCAATGACGCGCAGCAATTTTCAATGCTGCTGCCAGTGAAATATTTCTGTCAGTACTCATTTCAATCTCAGACATAATCGCTGTTGAGATATGGCCATAAAGCTTGATATACAAAAACAGAGGCTTCAAGTACTGCTTTACAGGGATTTCCTCACCTTGGTTTTTCAAGAAGGTAGCATAGAAGTCAGCAGGAGATACTAAAAGCATTAATGTATCCTGCACAGCATCTTTCAGCAAAGGCTGAAAATGTTCACGACTGATGCTAATGTTTCTTGAAAGTTCGTTCATCAGCTGGCTGAATGCCTTCTTCACTGCTGGATCTGCAAAGTTGAAATATGGACTTTGAATACGAACAGCTTCCTGCTGCCATGTTTCAAAAATCCTTCTGACAACAAACAGGTTAACCTGTTCTGCAGCGGTAAGCTCCAGAATCTGCTTCCCTGTGATTTCTGAATTTGATTGAAAAAACTGTTCGCAAACAGTGTTTGCAAACTTATCTGCATATTGATTAATCGATGTCAGATCTGGTCTTAAGTTCATAGACTTATGCTGTTTAATTGCTCTCCAAACAGTTAATATAATACGACAATTACTTCTTTATGTAAAAAATCATAGGCTGGTTACATGATTCGAACACCTACTGGCATTTTACTTCAGCAATTCAAAAGCCTAACTTACTGATAATTACCTAAAGTTCAATTATAGGAAAATTCGTGATTAGTCAAGTCTCTTATATCCTATTCTAGACATACTCTGTGCCATGAAATAGGAATTCTGAAAGAATTTAATTCAATTTTTCAACTTGTTTCTATTCTATTAATGCTAAACATACTCAAAATAGTATGCAAACATAGGGTCATGTTTTGTACTTTTGGGTTCAAACTTGCAATAAATGCTATATTTTCTTGAATTCATTCTTTTTATCAGCCTATAAACATTGACAAACAATGCCATCAATACTGATCAAGAACTTAGATAACAAACAAGTAAATGTCGCTGAACAGCACGAAAATGCGCTTCAAGCCATTCAGGAAGAAATGATCGACTGGATGTATGCTTGCGGTGGGAATGGGAGGTGTACTTCCTGCAAAGCTACTATTGAAGATGGCGCTGATAATTTTGCATCTCTATCAGAAGCTGAAATCCGTTTCAGAGAAATGGGTAGGCTTCAAGAAAATGAGCGTCTGATGTGTCAGGCTAAAGTAAAAGGTCATGTGGAAGTATCAGTTCCTGATGCTTGTAAATTTCCACACATGAACTACTCATCCTAAATCTGAGTTTCCAATTTTTATAACCAATTAAAAAACTAATCTAATATTCTCAATGCAAACACATATCACCAACAAACTTAAAGAGGTCAGAATAGGAATTCTGATGAGTATGCTTACCATTCTGTTCGGATTTGGAATGGGCGGTGTTTTTGGCGCAATGGAAGATGACTTGAAGGGTTATCTTAAAAGTGAAGGAAAAGCTGCTCTTACAGAGCAATACCAAGGAGATGAGGCTAAAATGAATGCCGTTGTAAGTAAGAGTTGGGCGTACTTCAAACGTGCTCACTTGCATGGAGGTGCGATTGGTGCAGCCTCATTGGCTGTTATAGCTGTCTTGGCATTCCTGAGTGTTGCTTCAATTTATAGAGCAATTTGTGCAGCATGCTTGGGATTGGGCGGCTTCGGTTATTCCATTTTCTGGTTACTTTCAGGAATGAGGGCTCCAGGCTTAGGAGGTACAGGTGCAGCAAAAGAGTCACTTAGCTGGTTGGCACAACCTTCTGCAGCAATGCTATTACTAGGACTCACAGCAGCCATTGTAATGACTGCAATCTCCCTGTTTGGTAAAACAGAGGAAAAAGAAAAAGAAGTAGCTAATGCGGCTTAAGCAACCATTGTATTAGCCAATAAAAAAGGAATGGAAGTAATAATTTCCATTCCTTTTTTGTTATCCAACCTTTCTACGCTTCAGCGTAATGGTTTTATTCTTTTCCTCAAACAGGGTAACAGGCAATATCTTTTTGATCTCCTGCTGTAACTGGCACACCTGCTGTACAGACCTCACAATTTCATGGCGCCGCTGCTCTGTCAGTTTATCCTGATAAAACGTTGCCAAGCTCTTGTCCAAAGGCTTTCTTTCACGGTATTGCAATAACAGGTTTTCTAACATATTCGAAGCCCCAAAGTTAAAATCCCAAACTTCTTCTGGCAACTCACTGATCAGTACCCCATCTCCTAGCTGTACTTTTTTGTCTTTGATCCTAAAACCTCTAACACCTTTGATATCATCTTCAATTTGGAGTGGATAAGGTCGTACTCCTTCTTTGTTCAGATACAAAGCAGCCAATGACTTACCTGCTTCAGCCCATTTCCAAAAATCTTTCAGCATTGGAATACGAGGCACTACAGCCACTAACTCCTTTGCAAAGATTCTTTGATAGTCAGGGTGGTGCAATACTGCAATCACATAATAGAAGATATTCTCATGTGTAATTGCTTCAAGCTTCTGTTTTGCCTCTATTCGGGTGCTATCAGCATCATACAGGTAGGCCTCCATTGAAGAAAGGATATTCAAAATTCCCTCAAACAGCTTTCTTCGCTCCTTGGCACCTTTCATAAGCATTTTAAGCTTATCAAAGTAATGACCAATCAATGTGTTTAACTGTTCTGCAAATGCATCTGTAGGCTCACTATCCAAAAGCGCTACCATTTGACGGGTAAACTTATGTAAAACAGGCATCTGCTGACTGAATACACCCAACTTACTTGTCTGGTCTTTTAACCATTCAATATGTTGCGGGGATATTTGAGATGAGGCACTTCCCTGAAGTGGTGCTCCATAATACTTCTGGAACTGCTTAAAAGCCCAAGAAGTAATATTCCATTCCTGCTTTTCTCCTTCAACAGACCTGTATAATGGAAAGAAGCTTCCTTGCTGACCTCTCTCAAAATAATCCGACAGTGTCAGACCATCTGTAATCAAGGCTGAAACTTTGCCTTTCTCTGCTATCCACGCCAACATGGGCTGGTTGGACAATTCATTATACTGACTTTGCCCACTTTCCGTATCCAAATAAGCCCATTTCCTTACAAATGGACTTACTGTAACACGTTTGATATTCTCTTTTCTGAATACCATTGGTGGCTTATTATTCAGGGGCAAAGTGCTTTTGCTATTTGCTTTGCTCTTCAGCGACTTTTCATTGATAAATAACTGTACTTTCTTTTCCAGAACCGTTTTATCAAAATCAAGCAACCATCCTTTGTTTGGGACCTGTAACCCTTCTGCTTTTTGGTGGAAAATACTGTTTTCTTTTTCACTGATTAAAGGAAGGAAATTCTCAAAATCAAAAGAAAGCAATGTACACCAATCGGAGCTATCGTTAGGTACAGCCTCAAAGTCCTCCATATGGCTTTTTGAGAAAAAGACTTTTGACTTGCTTTTCTTTTTCTCAAAAACAAAGGCATACAAGACCATATTCGTTTCTTTGTCTGCCTGTACGTAAACAGCTGCACAAAGCTTCTCAGCGAGTTTTCTCAACTCAAGGTACTCTTGCTGCCCTGCTAAGGAAATATCACCTCTAACAATCAGCAAACCCTCTCCATGAAGTTTCTGTTTTGCCCACTGCAACCAACTTGGCAAAGGTGACCTTGCAATACGCTCCCCAAAGTTTTTCTTGACATCCTTTACCAATTCCGGATGTGATGGACGCATGCCGGCATTTAGGTCATTCAAGGTACCTAACAGCACATGAACGGGCTTGGACAACACCTCTGAAAGTTTTTCAAGGTGATTGTCTCCGCCCCAAAACAGAGATTGCTGATCTCCATCAGGTCCAAAGTTGTAAAAGGACAAACTATTACCGAAACACGCTTTATTGTTTGGCTGATGGCAAAGCGTCCAATAGTACACAATCAAATCATGGCAAATAAATGTCGCTTTCTCAGCTTTATGAGTCAGGAAAGCAGGCATTGAATAGGAAGGATATAAATAATGCAAATCATCATCAGGCAATTTCCCAAAGTGCTTGTGATAGATCAGTTGCATCAATCCATTGAAGTAAGGGGGTAATGCTGATGTTTTCTCTTTTACCAGAGCTGTTTGAAGGATCGTCTTAAGCTCATCATCTGTATATCCTTCCAGTTGCAGGTCAGTAATCGATGTGGTCACTGCTTTCAGTTGTACAGATTGACTTTCTGAATCAATCAGTGTAGCTGTCAACTGATCCATTTTTAGGTACAGTGAATCATTGGACAAGATCTCAAACCCTTGGCTAAGTTTGATCACCTCTCCCATTACAATGTGATCTACTACCAGTTGGCATAAATCAGCATTATCAAGTTTACAAAACAAGACTTCTTTAAGCGTTTGTATCAGGTTTTTATGTTGGCAGTTAGCCTCAGCCAACCGCTCTTTACCCAATACAAGCTGGTTATATAGCATGGATTTGACATCCAGAATTGTCCCTCTGATCTTACTAACTTGCTCCTGTACCTTGTCTGACATGGTCAATACAACGTTTGGTTTAATGGATTGTGCTAATGGTTTTGCCAAGTGTCCTCCTTTTTTGTGATTAAGCTTAAGATTGTTAACAATTTTCACTGCAATTTACAATCATCTCTTAATTATATCACAATTATTGTTAATAAAAAAAGCATTTTAACAAAACGCTATTTTACTGAACACTCTCTTTTAAAGCAAAAAACCACCTATACATAGGAAAAACCTAATGTACAAGTGGTTTGAAATTGAAGTTCGTAACTGAATTAGTCTCTTCTATCCTTACCTGAAGCAGAATAGTTTACTTTCAGTGCGTTTACTTCTCTAAGTTTTTGCGTAACGTCATTTACGATACCCATCTTAGCCTCGCGGTCAACTTTCAGAGACATTGTAATTTTATCTCTTTCCGTTTCAGACAACTTATCTTTTTCCTGCATTACAAACAGAGGAATCTGATCTGGCTCTACTAGCACGTCGTTTACCTGGATACGAGGTTCTGTTCCGTATCTTCTAGTATCTTTCGGTGCACCGATGTAGATCGTCGAAACCAAAGACTTTTTCTCAAGCTTTGTCAGCTGAGATGCATTTGGCAACGAGTTCTTTACCAACAAGTCAGACTCTCTCATTACTGTTGTCACCATGAAGAAGAACAACAGCATGAAAATAATGTCAGGGAGTGCTGAAGTAGGGATATCCTGACTAGCTTTTGATTTTTTCTTGAATGCCATAGATCATTCGATATTTAGAGAACTCTACCCTGCAAGGGCAGAGTTCATGATTAGCAATTCATATCATCCGCCGATATCCGATGACTCAGCATCAGAGATTTTTCTAGGGATCATATCCCTTGCTCTGTCAAGTTTCTCTTTGTGCTTCTCTTTCAGTTTATCATCAGAGTTCCATTCCATGTACTCTTTCAGAGGAACTTTAAGGTATGCAGCACGCATCTCATCAAATGACAGGTATAGTTCGTCACGTACGTTGATGTACATTTCGTAACTAGTACCACGGTCAGTCTTGATCGAGATTACGGCTTCTTGAGGACTTTCAGAGAGCTTAGGATCTTTACCATTGTTAAGCACGAATGCTTTAACCTTTGCTTTAAGATCATCCACTGTCAATACCTCATCATTCGCAAGCAATTGATCTTGCGAGTTGATAAGAATATTGTACACGTTTCTTTCCTTCATTTTAACCTCGACTTCCTGTTCTACTTTAGGAGGCAGTACTACTGCCACACCTTTGTCAGAAGCGATGGTGGTTGTTACAAGGAAGAAGATCAACAAAAGAAAGGCGATATCGGCCATTGAACCAGCATTTACTTCCTGGTTCGCTCTTTGTTTCTTCTTTAGCATAATTATTTAAAGAGTTTTGATACTGCTTTCCAAACACCAGCTACAATTACTAGGATGAAGAGCGCGTATAGCATGCGCAATGCGCCACCGATGAACTTTGATGTCTCAGCATCAACATTGAATTCTGTCATCTGCTTGCTAGTTACCGCGTCACTTGACATAGAGTAACCGATGAAGAAAATCACTACCAGTACAGCGACACCGATCAGAGTCTGAAGGGCTGCCTTAGGAGTCATTGCCATCTTCAGCACAGATCCTAGAATCGCCAGTACCGCTGCGATTGGCACCAACCACACGGTCAGTGGTACAAGATAATCTACGAATAAAGCTTCCATTGTAAATTGATTTCTTTAACTACAAGTTAACGATAATCTGCTAGGGAGGGGAATTCAAATTCCCCACTTAATTACTTCTGAGTTGACAGGTTGTGCTTAACCAGCAAGTCAACTAGAGAAACTGACGCCTCTTCCATTTCCAGTACGATACTGTCAATTGAAGACACACAGTAGTTGTAGCAAATTTGCAGGATTACCGCAACGATCAGACCCGCTACTGTAGTCAAAAGGGCTACTTTAATACCACCTGCTACTAGAGAAGGAGAGATATCACCAGCTGCCTCAATTGCGTCGAATGCACCGATCATACCGATTACCGTACCCATGAAACCAAGCATTGGAGCAAGAGCGATGAACAGTGAAATCCATACCAGACCTCTTTCCAGCTTAGCCATCTCTACTGAACCGTAAGAAACTACTGATTTCTCAACGATATCAATACCTTCGTGAGCTCTCATCAGACCTTGAGTAAAGATAGAAGCAACAGGACCTCTTGTAGTTTTACAAACCTCGATTGCAGCGTCAACACCACCTGAAGCAAGTGCATCCTCTACGTTCTTAAGAAGTTTCTTAGTGTTTGTAGTTGAAAGGCTCAAAGTAATGATTCTTTCAATTGCGATTGCAAGACCCAAGATCAAACAGATCAATACAATACCCATAAACTCCCATCCACCTTCGATGAATTTTTCTTTCAAAACTTGGTGGAATGTCTTCTCCTCAACAGGAGCTTCTTCTTCAGTAATTTCAGCAACAGCAGTTGTTGTTTCTTCAGTTGCAGCTTCTTCCATTGCTGTAGAATCAGTAGTTGCCTCTACTTGCTCAGTTGCAGCGTCGTCTTGAGCGAAAGTATAAGGAGCAGCACTAAATGACAGCGCACAGATCAGCATCAAAGATGTGAATACTCTTTTCATAACTTAAAAATGTTCAAATGTAGGTTTAAGTGAGAAAACTGTTTAAACACTTATTATGATTACAAAATCTAAATAATTCTAACAAATGTCGGGTTTCTTCTGATTTAATAAAAGAAACCATTAAGAACGTACTGTTTTTCCCAGTCGCCATTTCTCCAAATTGTTAACAAATTAGCTATTTAATTTAAGAATTAAAGTAACCAATTGTACTATTTTTCGATAAACTTTAACTTAAACAGTCGTGCAAATAAATTAATAAAATTGATCTTTTACAAGAGTTTAAATTTTTTCTGGGAACGACTTTAGTCACTGTTATGTAATATTAGATGTCTAAACTACTAAATATTAACTTATTGTATGTGGTCGTGACTAATTTCACCTCGAAGAGATTTTTTCATTAAAATCTTGACCTTATTGCGATCCTTATACCTTCCAAACAGGTACATCAGTTTGGTGATAGCCGCTTCAGTGGTCATATCCCCACCACCGATCACGCCAATTT
Organism: Limibacter armeniacum; assembly: GCF_036880985.1. NCBI lineage: Bacteria > Pseudomonadati > Bacteroidota > Cytophagia > Cytophagales > Flammeovirgaceae > Limibacter > Limibacter armeniacum. The sequence goes on along the minus strand of NZ_JBAJNO010000008.1, from coordinate 1,551,406 downwards.
CTTCCAAATGAACGCTTGTTTCGTAGCGTCCTTGAAGTACATAACCACCCGTACACTGAGAAATGTTCACGATCACTATTCCTCTATCAATAGCACGTTTCAAAGAATCAATCAACCAGTCATCTGTAGGGGTATTTCCAGACCCGTATGTCTCCAATACAACCCCCTTCAAACCTGGTATTGAGAGAATTGCCTCCAGGTAATGGTGTGTCATACCAGGGAACAGTTTAATGATGACAACGTTCTCATCCATCTCCGTAAAAGCCTGCATCAGCTCTTGAGATTGGTTTTTCCATAGCAACACTTCATTGTACTCGATATGGATACCTGCTTCAGCCAGTGCAGGGTAATTATAGGACTTGAATGCTGTAAAGTTAACACTCTGCACTTTTTTTGACCTATTTCCTCTAAGCAGGACATTATTGAAGCAGATACAGACTTCCTTGATCAGCATCTCCCCGTTTTCATCTCTTGCTGCTGCCATTTCCAGCGAAGCGATCAGGTTTTCACGAGCATCTGTACGTGGCATCCCGATAGGTAACTGCGCTCCAGTAAAAATGACAGGCTTCTGAAGGTTGTCCAGCATGTAGCTTAGTGCTGATGCACTGTAAGCCATTGTATCGGTACCGTGTAAAATCACAAAACTGTCAAACTCATCATAAAACTCTTCTACCAAACTCGCCAATGTTGCCCAATGGCTAGCCTTAATATTAGAGGAGTCGATCAAAGGCTCAAGCGAGATAACCGTCAGCTGAAAATCAAAACGCTTTAATTCTGGCACCTTATCTATGATCTTTTCAAAGTCAAAAGGCACAAGGCTCTTTGACTTGATGTCTGCATCCATACCAATGGTACCACCTGTATAGATAATCAGAATTGACGTCTCTGACTCATTTGGACTAGTAGTATTGATATTGACAGTCTTGTAGTATTTATTTCCCCCATTCACCATTATTTCATATCCTATTTTAGTGTGTTTTTATTCTGTGTATCCTATTCTCTCCTTACAGAGCAAGATCAAATAGTTTTTTTGCATTCTGATCAGTTGCTTCCTCAACTTCCTCTATGCTGATCTGTTTAAATTCAGCAACCTTCTCAGCTATATAATGCAAATATGATGGTTCGTTACGTTTTCCTCTTTTTGGAACTGGTGCCAAATATGGGCTATCAGTCTCAAGAACTATCTCCTCCAATGGAATATGCGGCACAACATCTTGCATACCTCCATTCTTAAAAGTCACTACCCCACCTAGTCCAATCTTGAAATTCATCGCTTTCAGTCTGGCAGCATCTTCTACTGTACCAGTAAAACAATGTAGCACCCCAAATAAGTGCTCATCAGCAATAGACTCCAATAGCTCAAGCGTCTCAGCCATAGCATCCCTAGTATGAATCACCAATGGAAGCTTATGCTTCTTGGCTAAGTCTGCCTGAATGCGGAAAGCCTCTTTTTGTTGCTCAATAAATGTCTTGTCCCAATACAGGTCCAACCCCATTTCACCAACCGCCACAAAGTTGTCTTTCTTGTTTAGCCAGTCTTCCACTAGGTACAACTCCTTTTCAAAGTCCTTATTCACAGAACAAGGGTGAAGTCCCATCATAGAGAAACATTTCCCTTTATACTTCTCCTCCAACTCCAGCATTCCATCAATAGAGGTATGGTCGATATTTGGCATCAGGATAGCGTTCAACCCATTGTCAAACCCTCTGGTAATCATTTCGTCTACATCCTCTTTGAATTTGTCAGAATATATATGGGCGTGAGTATCTATCATAAGTAAAGTGTGTGTTTTGAAAGTTTAGTTTTGGCATGGTCCAAGTGACCAATACTCCTCACATGGATGACCTGAATAGCAGATTTTGGGTATTAGTTCCCAATACTTTTCAGGGATTAAAATTGAGGACAAAAATAGTCAATGATAAGTACAACCCGAAACCGAAATCTTATAAAAACTTAAAAGGATTAGTATAATTTATAGAAAGAAATGAACTTTGGTTAAACTAGAGAGACTAAACACAATTACAACAGGAGTCCGCTACAAGAAGAATTGAAAGGTGGCAGTTACTTGGTTATTATATGATGTCGGATTGGTCGTTAGAAGGCAGGATTAGCAAAAGAACATTTGAAATAGATAACAAAAAAATGGAACAATCTGGCGCTAAATTTTATTATGCCGTATGTCTGACTTTATGCTTTCATCGTATATTTAATGTGCGGAACCTAATGTCCGACAACCATTGACACTTAGCAAACTTCAAGTTCGTGTGGGACTTAAAAAATGAGAATCAAATCGTTGCACACGCAAAACCTAAGGCAAAATTTGCCTCAAATTTAGATTGACCATGAAAAAGATAATAATACGATTTACCCAATTTTTAGGCTTGCTGGTATTGCTTTCAGCATTTGCAACTTCTAATGGTGATTTCAAATACAGAAGTATTCCTAACAATGACTTTGAAAGAGGCGAAACACTGACCTATATAGCTGGCTATGCCTTTGTAGATGCAGGTCAGGCAGTAGTGAAAGTTGACAAAGACCTTCACAGTATGAATGGCCGTACTTGCTACAAAGTGGATGTAGATGCGAAAAGTATTGGACTGTTCAGTTGGACGACCAAAATCAAGGACAAATGGCAGTCTTATGTGGATACAGCTGCCATTATTCCGATGAGATTTCACAGGGACATCGCGGAGAACAATTACCGACTTGTGGAAACTACAGACTTTGATCATATCAATGGAAAAGCAAAAGTTACTTGGTACAAGAAAAACAAGAAAGACGAAAAGAATGCCAATTACAGCATCCCGACTTATGCACAGGATATCATCAGTGGTTATTACTACTTGAGAACTCTGGATTATGACAACATGCAAGAAGGAGATACGGTGAAGATCGATGCTTTCTTTGAAGACAAGTCATATGACTTTAACCTTGTTTATCTAGGTAAAGAAAAAATCTACACCAACTTTGGTAGAATTGACTCCTTTGTGATGTCTCCTATCATGCCTGATAACAAGCTTTTCTATGGCCAGCACCCTATTAAGTTTTGGGTATCTAACGACGCCAATAGAGTACCTCTAAAAATCAATGCAGAGCTGGTTGTTGGAGCAGTTGAAGTAAACCTTGTCAAGCATAAAGGCCTGAAAACAAAACTTGGTCGTTAACAACCAAATCAAGGTATAATACAATCGAATACTATAGAAGCCTCAGCACTTGAGGCTTATTTTTTTGTCCAAACCTTACTTTGCCCACTTTGCCTTACCTTTCCAAATTGACTTAATAGCCTAAGTACAATGTCAAAATTGACCAAATTCCCTCTCAACATTACTTCAGATAGAGATTAATATTCAATTCAATCACATTCCTCAAAGTCATTATTTATATTCCATCAACTACATTAAAAGTAACCAGCAACCACAACTACCCATGGAGGAACTATTATTATCACCTATTGACATTAAAGAAATGTCTTCAAAAGAATTATTCATCCTTTGTGAAGCTTTAAATGCCCAGATTTTCAGAAAACAACCAACCCTTCATTACATCTCTCTGGCAGACGCCAAAACACACCAACTCAAGCAAGTTGACATAGAAGAGTTGCCACAAAAAAAAGCTTTGAAGTTCCAGTTCTATTCAGCCGCTATGGCCAAATCAATGGGGTATGGGCAAATAGCAACCATGTTTGCCATGAACATAGCCCTTACCTCAAATACACCTCAACTCAGAATGATGATAGAGCTAAACAACTGTGGCGTTATGATTGAGCTAAGTGTAAAAAAAGATGAAAGCGGAGAAATTGTGTTGATGTCAAATTTCATTACAGGACAAAATGTTTCTATGGTAGAGGATTTTGTAACAGGTAAAGACATAATCGGAAAAGGTATTGTGGAAGAAAGCCTTTTAACTGACTTCAAACTCTATGAAAGGTTTTCTCAAATGTTTGGAGAGGTCATCTCAATGATGAAGCAGGAAAAAAACAAACGAGACTCAAGACAATAGCGGTACCGCACTGATTATATAACCTTCCCTTTTATGAATTTATTCAATTACTCCCCTATTCAACTTTCGGAGATGAATGTAAAAGACATGTGTACGCTTTTACAGGCCCTATCATCAGAACATACAACCAGTTCTTCTAAACTTTGCAGACTTGACTTCCACTGTGTCCAAACCAATCAGAAAATATCCCTTTCTCCCTGCATCAAGAGGATCGAAAAGATATACAATGACCAAACGGTTATTGCCTGCAATGCTTTCCACTTAGGTTACAATAAAATTGCAGGGCTTTTGATGTTCAACTCTGCCATTACCATGGGAACGCCTTACCTCGGAGCCATATTAAAATCAGAACAGGCTTCTACCATGATTGAAATGAGGTTGGAACACACCCAAAACAATGATGACATATTAATATGCTCCACATTTACGACAGCCCCTGACACAAAAGAATTGCACAAGCTTATAGACTTGGATGACAACAAATACCAATACGGGACAGCAGAAACCTCTAGCATGGTAGAATACATTACCTTCTTCAGGCTCTATCAAAAAGCCTCACGTATTATCAAAGGAAAAAGTATTTAAAACAACAAAAAACGCCTTGACAGTTAAGCCAAGGCGTTTTTGTTTATTTATCACTCATTCCAAAATTAAACAATCTTAGGTGCTCCCTGCTTGATTGACTCATCTTCCAGTCCATCTTCAAACTTCTTGAAGTTATCGATAAAAGCCTGAGACAACTTGTTGCACTGCTTGTAGAATGCATCATTATCATTCCACATTGTTTTAGGAGACAGTTGCTCTGATGGTACACCAGGGCATTCTGTTGGTTGCATTACACCAAACACTGTGTGCTCATGGAACTCAATGTTATCCAATTCACCTTCCAACGCTGCCGTAATCATCGCTCTTGTATATTTCAGAGGAGTTCTATCTGCTTTGCCGTAAGGTCCTGTTGACCAACCTGTATTAATCAACCAGATATTTGTGTTGAATTTCTCCATTTTCTCACCCAGCATTTTTGCATATACTGAAGGGTGAAGTGGCATAAATGGCGCTCCAAAACAAGCTGAGAAAGTTGGAGTTGGCTCAGTGATACCTGCTTCAGTACCTGCTACCTTTGCAGTATAACCAGACATAAAGTGGTACATAGCCTGCTCTTTTGTCAACTTAGAGATTGGAGGTAATACTCCGTATGCATCACAAGTCAGGAAGAAAATGTTTTTTGGGTGACCTCCAACTGAAGGAATCTTTGCACCTGGTATGTGAGAAATTGGGTAGGAAGTCCTTGTATTCTCAGTAACCGTTACATTTTCATAATCAACATTTCTAGTCCCTGAGAAGAAACGTGTATTTTCCAGTGTAGCACCAAACTTGATAGCTTCCCAAATCTGAGGTTCTTTCTCTTGAGACAGGTCAATTGTTTTTGCATAACAACCACCTTCAAAGTTGTAAATACCATTGTCTGCAGACCAACCGTGCTCATCATCACCAATCAGCATTCTATTAGGGTCTGCTGAAAGAGTTGTTTTACCAGTACCTGACAAGCCAAAGAATACGGCTGTATCACCACTTTCGCCTTCGTTTGCAGAACAGTGCATTGGCAATACGTTTTTCTCCGGAAGAATGGCATTCAGTACAGAGAAGATACCTTTCTTGATCTCACCTGTGTAACGTGAACCACCAACAATAGCACACTTTTCAGTAAAGTTCAGAATAGAGAAGTTACCTTGTCTTGTACCATCTTCTTGAGGGTTAGCCTCAAAGTCAGGTGCTTGCACTACTATCCAATCAGGATCACCGAAACTTTTCAGCTCCTCAGCAGTAGGCTGGATAAACATGTTAGATACGAACAACGAAACAGATGCAAGAGGTGTAATCACACGTACTTTCACTCTGTAGCGCTCGTCAGCACCTGCATACACATCGCGAACATAAAGCTTCTGATTGTCTTGAAGGTAATCTAGCATTTTAACATGCAGAGACTTGAACTTCTGTGGATCAAAAGGCTTGTTGATATTACCCCACCAAACACGACCTTTTGTGTAGTCATCCTCTACAATGAATCTGTCTTGTGGGGAACGGCCTGTAAACTTACCCGTATCACACATAAAAGCGCCAGTATCAGCCAATACGCCTTCACCGTTTTTAAGCGCTTCTTCGATTAGGGCTGCAGGAGCCAAATTGTAGTTTACTTGTTTGACATCCTTGATGAATTCAGCATTCAGCTTATTAGTCTCTGTCATCACGAGTGTTGGTTAAATTTAGAACAGATGAACGTTATATTTAGTAATTATAGAAGGAAGTGTATGCTCCTATCATGGGTTTGGTCAATTCTAACTCAAAATAGTTTAGTACCGCCTAATCAAGTTACATAACATCAGGGTCCTTCTCAAAAGGTGTTCGCTATTAATAAGAAAATTATAATTCTCTAATTGATTCGCTTTAGTGACACAATGATACCCTTCGAAGTTTCTTAGGAAAATGACTTATATCACTGATATTGATCAAGGTATGACAATACACATACATACAACACTGATAATACTATTACATAGTACTGATATTCAATAATTTAAATCTACATATTAATTAAATTAAAAATTGACGTATTTTTTACACTTATAATCAAGAATAATATTTCAAGAAGCCTTATTTTGTGCAAATAATAGTTAATAACATTCCATTTCACCCAAATTTGAAACATGGAATTTTTATAATAAAAAGAGAAAATATTTATTAATTGCAGGAACTAACTTTTAAGAAATTTCTCGATATGGAAAAAAATATCAACGTTAGCTCTGAAGTCGGTCGCCTTAGGCGGTTAATAATTCACAGCCCAGATGAAGGAATCGGCAAAGTGATTCCAACAAAAGCGCAAGAATGGTTATTCGAAGACATCATTCATTTGGATACCATGCGCAGCAAGGAATATGATCTTTATGTAAAGTTGCTACTCTACTTCTTAGATTACGACAAGATACATGGCGCAATTACTGATGCTGATCACCCTATGAACAGCCGTAATTACTACAAGCCTGATAAGGAGGAATACTTCAACTCAGACAAAGTAGTAGAGCCACAATATCTGCTTTCCGAAATCCTAGAACATCGAGATGTCCGCAATAGATTAGTAGCCTCCGTTTGTGCCTATGAAGAAACCTCCTATGCCATTCAGGACCAACTGTTGGAGCTACCATCCAAAATTCTATCCCGTACACTCATTTCGGGTATCATGCCTGATGGCACCATGATCTTCCCTCCGATTCCAAACTTTATTTTCACCCGTGATATTGGCATCGTCGTTAATGACTACCTCCTTATGAACAAGCCAGCAAAGGCTGCCCGTGCAAGAGAGTCTATTATCACAAAATACATTCTATTCAATCACCCTGCCTTTAGTGAGTACAAGGACAACATTATTGAAATCACTGAAACAGAGGACTTTTTCCTGCTAGATGCCGAAGAGCAAGAGAAGAGTAAGATTACAATGGAAGGTGGAGACATCATGACAATAGCTCCAAACCACCTGCTGGTTGGGGTAAGTGAAAGGACTACCCTTCATGCTGCAAGCCGAGTGGTACAACTGATGCACGAAAAAGGCATCGTTGAGAAAGTCACTGTTATCAAGATTCCAGCTAAGCGTGCTTATATGCATATTGACACCACATTCACACAAGTCAAAAGGAATATGTGGGTCATGTTTGGTTCTTTCTCAAGAGAAGGCATCAAAAAAGAAAGACATGGCGTACTGGAAAGTCTGGTTGGAGATAGCAAGAATGAATATAAACTTGATATCAAGCAGTACATCAAAGGAAGAGATTATTCTGACCCAATTACGTTCGAGTATTTAGAAGACCTATTGGATGACATCAGTCAAAATGACTTGAAGTCTGAAGAACCTACAGAATTTATTTTCTCAGGAAATAACGAGTTCCCATACGGAAGACGTGAGCAATGGACAGACTCTTGTAATGTACTGGCCATCAAAGAAGGGGTTATCATTGGATATGACCGAAACGATAAAACCACGGAAAGTTTCCGCAAAAAAGGTATCGAGCCAATCACAGCTGAAGAGTTACTCAGAAAGTTTGACAAAGGTGAACTGATGCCAGATGAGGTCGAAAACACACTCATCTTGTTACCTTCCGCTGAGCTTTCAAGAGCTAGAGGTGGATCACACTGCATGAGTATGCCTTTATTAAGAGATAGTTTATTCAACTAATCTATAAAAACAAACCCCAACCTCTGACAGGTTGGGGTTTATTCATCTGTATATGGCGATATTTTTTAAGCTTCAACAGGAAGCTGCTCAATATGTTGCTTCACTTGCTCCATCAACCACATTGGTGTGGAAGTCGCACCACTGATTCCTACCTTATCTTCAGGGTTAAACCAAGATGGATCCACTTCTGTTTCGTTTTCAACAAAATAGCTTCTTGGGTTAAAGCTCAGGCAAACATTGTAAAGTGCTTTACCATTTGAACTTTTCTTACCACTGACAAAGACAATCACATCATTTGCTTGAGAAAACTTCTCCATCTGAGGCTCACGGTTTGACACCTGCCTGCAAATACTGTCATTGGCATCAAACATTTCCAGATGTGCTGATTCGCCGTTTGCTTCATTTATACGTTTCTCTATTTCTGCTTTTAGCGAATAGAAACCCTTTGTACTCTTAGTTGTTTGGCTGAAAAGCACCACAGGTCTGCTAAAATCCACTGCTTCCAAATCTTCAATACAAGAAACGATCGTTGCATCATCCTGCGTTTGACCTGTCAAACCAATAACTTCTGCATGCCCAGGCTTTCCATAAATCACTACCTGACCATTAATCTGCTTAGCCCTGTCATAAGCCCCTTTTACCCTGTTTTGCAATTTCAAAACTACAGGACAAGAAGCGTCTATCAGCTCTATATTGTTCTCAATTGCCAAACGATAAGTTTCAGGCGGCTCACCATGCGCCCTGATCAGTACCTTACAATCACGAAGGTCTTTCATTTCCTCACGGTCAATTACTCTCAGACCTTTCTTGTAAAGACGATCCACCTCCATGCTATTGTGAACAATATCTCCAAGGCAATAAAGGCTGCCTGAATCTTCCATTTCTTCTTCTGCCATCTGAATGGCAAACTCAACGCCGAAGCAATATCCTGACTTTTCGTCTATAGTAACTTTCATGGTAAAATGGTTCAGTTAGCTTTGCCAGTTTTGTTATATCAAATTAATTCTAGCTGTCTGCTCAAATAAGGAGGCAACACAAAAGCTGCCTGATGAACTTCAGGAGAATAATAATAGTGAGATGCATTTTGGGAAGGGTTTTGACTATGCCATTCAGCCTTCTGTTTTTTGCAAGCCATTGCAAATAAATACAATCCTCCTCTATCTCCAGAAACCATCGCAAGATAGCAACGCACGGCCCTTTTGCCAAACAATTGGTTCAATGAGTGCAATCGCTCTTTCACTTCATTCAGGTTATCTGAGACTTTCCCTAAACAAATACTCAAACACCCTTCTTCTGAAAGCTTTCCAGCAAGTTCCTGAATAATGTAAGGTCCCTTTTCACGAACAGTGAGTTCATCCAAAACAACCCAATCATACTGCATCAATTCAGGACTACTATTTATAATGACATTTGTAGAAGGGTTTTGTTTTGAGATTCCATACAGATTTTCAGCACATTCAAGTTCCTTTTCCGAAACATGCCAATGTACTTCCCCCTCTTGTCCATGTATATGCTGCAACAAACTTCCCCCTTCGATACCCATCAAAAGCGTTGAGGTTGGCTTGATGCCCTCCGCTAAAGGAACGTAAAGCAGCATTTCATGATTTATTTTGCTTACAGCTGTATCTGTCAGTAGCTCATTCTCTCTTACTAATACCTTTTCTCCATTGGGCACTTGCATAATCTTCAGGTTCCCGAAAGTAGAATTATCCTTATCCCCTACATCCAGCTTAAATGAATGCATGGTATTTTTTCGTACTTCCGTCACCCAAACCGAACGGTCTGCCTTAGCCTTTTGAATCATTGGAGGAAATTTCACTTCAAAGTCAGGCTTGACCAGAAGTTCCCTTTGTCCACGGTGGAACTCAGACACAAACATGTCATTGGATTTGAAAGACTGGGTGAGGTGCTTAAGCGAGACCATAGGGTCAACACTATCGCCACAGGTAAAAAAATCGACTGAAGCGAAGCCATATTCAGGCCATGTATGTACAGCCAAATGGCTTTCCTGAATAACAACCACCCCTGAAACACCATATGGTGAGAAGTGATGAAAAGTTGAGTTGATTACTGTTGCATTGGCAGCAACAGCCGCCTCGACCATTGCTTGTTCCACTGCTGCTACATCATTCAGCACCAATGGGTCACATTCATAGAGTTCTCCAATCAGCTGCCGCCCCAACGACTCCGTTACATCAAATTCCATAGTGATTTTTAACAATTTGAAATCATCCACTCAGTTAGAAAAATGATTTCATTTCTCGATCATAGTTAAAAGGCATTAGGTCACAATATGCCAAGTTTAGATAAAAAAACGACTAATAAACAGATTAGTTGTCCAACGCCTTTCACCCCTTTACTCAAAAAATGGCTTCTAAAGGTAGAAAAATAGTTTAAAAACAGAAAAGGAGTGCCCTGCTATGCAAAGCACTCCTCTCCCTTACATTACTATTATTTAGTTCGCATCCGAAGTTGGAGCTGTAACCTTATCTTTCAGTAGTTTTTCCAGTTCTTCTTTGGAGTTGATATCTACTTTCTGTGTATGTACTGAGCCATTTGTTGCCAAAGCCAGTTTTAAGTATTCAGAATGAATGATTGGTGTTCCATCTTCCTTTTCGCTGACTCTTGCCAGCACTACCCTGACAGGCTTTTTAATAGAAGAGAGCAATTCAAAATCTCTCATTTCAGACCTGTTATCAGCTATGATAACAAACTCTTCAGCTTCAGGAAACTCTCCCTGTGCAAACAGAATAGCTTCAATATCATTTTCAGGAATATCTCCTCCATCCCCACTTTCCTTGACCTTACTCATCAGGCTAACAACCGGAAATACAGTTGGATTCTTGCTTAAATAAAGTCCTCCCGTCTCGCCTACTACTTTGGAGTTGTTTTCTTTAAATCCTCCATCATTGAAAAAAACATATCCCTGTATGTTTTGCGTAGCCTGTTCATTGACTTGCCATAACAGGACCTGAAGCGTGTACTTATACATGCTTCCTGTCCAATCACTGATAATGACTACATTCTCCCAATCCTTATTTCTATTGAAGACAGAAGATGTCGAGCTGTCATTATCCAGAACAATCCCCAGCTTACGTTCTGTCAATCTATCAAAGCGCTTACGGGTAGCAATCTTCAGTTTTTCTTTCTCATCAACCGTCAGTTCCTTCGTTTCTGAAACAGGTTTTGCAGATGCTTTTACTTCTTTCGGATGCGTATAAATGGCAAAACCGTGAAACAGTTGCATGGCTCCTTGCTTATCCTCAAAGCCCTGCTGTGCTACGATTTTCCAGTCAATGGATTTATACTGATCCAATAGCTCTGGCAGTAATGCTTTCAGACTTTGCATGCGATGTGTATTTAGCCCATCCAAGTTCATCCCCTTAGGGAAATCTGTATAAACCAAGTGCACACTATCTATTTCCTGATCTGAAAACGAGATAAGTCCTTCCAGTTCTTCCTGAAAACTGGCGTTTCCATACCCCATCGGCAACAGCAGCTGTTGTCTTTCTGCATCTGAGTCCTCATATACAGCCGTTGATGTACGAGCCGCATTACTGAATACCTTACTAACAGACTGCGCTTCTGCACCAAAAGCCCATGCCATTAAAGCTATCAATAAAGTTCCATGTAAAAAGTAAGCATCCGAAAGTTTCATAGTTTATTGTTTATTTGGTTGATGCTCGTATCAACCGTTAAGTTCATCCAGCTCCAGCCAACGCATCATTTTCTCATCAATCAGATCAATAATTTCGCCTATTTTCTGAGAAATCTGCATCAATTCGGCGTGGTCAGTTACGGAACCGTTCAGCTTATTGTTAAGTTCCTCCTTCTCAGCCTCCAGTTGCTCAATATCCGTTTCTAGCTGTTCATATTCTTTTTGTTCCTTATAAGAGCGTTTGCGCTTCTGCTCTGCTTTGGGCGCTACAGGCTTTTCTTCTTTTTCCTGTTTTTTACGCTCTTTTTCCAATCTTTTCTCTTCCGCTTCTTTTTCCTCCTGAATGTCACGGTAATCAGTGTATTTACCATTGAAGTCAGTCACTTTCCCTTCGCCTTCAAACACAAACAGGTGATCCACTAACTTGTCCATAAAGTAACGGTCATGTGTTACTACCAACAGACAACCAGGAAACTCTTCCAGAAAATCCTCCAATATGCTTAAGGTCTGAAGGTCCAAATCGTTGGTAGGCTCATCAAGGATCAGGAAATTGGGATTATCCATCAACACCTCACACAGGTAAAGCCTTTTTCTCTCTCCACCACTCAAGGTTGACACATAAGCGTACTGTTGCTCAGGAGGAAAGTTGAATCGCTGCAATAGCTGTGATGCTGTTAGGTTATTACCATCTGCCATCGGAATTACTTCCGCCACATCCTTTACAACATCAATAACTCTTTTGTCTTCTGTCAGCTCAATACCTTGCTGAGAATAATATCCGAATACAACTGTCTCGCCATATTCAATTTCTCCTTTATCCAATGAATCCTTGCCAGTCAGGATATTCAGGAAAGTTGATTTACCTACACCATTTTTACCAACAATTCCGATACGTTCTTTGCGCTTGAATATGTAATTGAAGTCATCCAGAATCTTTTTGTCGCCGTAGCTTTTGTCCAGATTCTTCAGCTCCATAATCTTTTTACCCATTCGGGACATCTTCACGCTCAGTTGCAACTTATCTTCACGTTTGCCTGAGGTAGCCTTTTCTTTTAAATCATCAAAGGCATCCATTCTGTATTTTGCCTTGGTACCACGGGCTTTCGGCATTCTACGAACCCAATCCAGTTCCTTGCGCATCAGGTTTTTAGCCTTGTCTACAGAAGCAGCCTCCATTGACTCACGTTCAGCCTTTTTCTCAATATAATAAGAATAGTTCCCTTTATGGCGGTACATTGTACCATCAGACAACTCTAGAATCTCATCACAAATCCTATCTAAGAAATAACGGTCGTGCGTAACGAGTAACAACGAAAGTTTTGCTCTAACCAAATACTGTTCCAACCACTCGATCATGTCCAAGTCCAAATGGTTGGTAGGTTCGTCCATGATCAGCAAATCAGGCTCATCAATCAGCACTTTTGCCATGGCTATACGCTTGCGTTGCCCTCCTGAAAGCTCCTTGATCTTCTGATGCAGGTTTTCAATTTTCAGCACTCCCAATATCTGCTTGATCCTTGCCTCAGCATCCCAAGCTTTCAGCTCTTCCATCTCGGCAGTTACCTTCTCCAGATCTTTCAGTGCCTTGCCCGAAGTGTCTGTCAATTGTCTGTCCAAAACTTCCTCGTATCGGCGAACTGTTCTCAAAATTGGGGAGTCAGATTTTAGGACATGCTCCAATACTGTTTCGGACTCATTGAAAGTTGGGTCCTGAGATAAGTAAGCTACATTGATATTATTGTTGACGGCTACACTACCAGTATCAGGCGTATCTTTGCCCGTAATGATATCCAGCAAAGTTGTTTTACCAGATCCGTTTTTGGCAACCAATGCCACTTTTTGTCCTTGCTCCAAGCCAAAGCTGATATTTTCAAACAACTTCTTGTCACCATAAGACTTCGATATATTTTCTGCTGATAGGAAATTCATTTTTTAGATACTAGATGTTAGATACTAGACTTCTTTTCTGTAAGGTATTGCGTCATTAGGGCTGCCGTACGCTTGGATGTGCCTTCAGTCTTGATCAAGGCTTTCATCTCTGCATAATCTTTCAGGATTCTGTCTCTTTCACCGCCTAATGTTTTCAGTAGTTCAGCTTCCAGATTTTCAGCCGTAAATTCTCCTTGAATCAACTCCTTTACCACTTCTTTCCCTGCAATCAAGTTGACAAGAGAGATGAAATCAACTTTTATAGCCAATTTAGCCAGATAGAATGTCACCCAACTCGTTTTGTAACACACTACCTGAGGTACTTCGAACAATGCCGTTTCCAAGGTAGCCGTCCCTGAAGTTACAACAGCTGACTGTGCATATGAAAGCAGGTCATAAGTTTTACCCACCACTATTTTCATATTCATGGCACGAGCCTCTGCATACAATTCATCTGGAAGGTTATCAACCCCTGCCACCACAAACTCATACTGATCCCTGTATTTAGGTACAATACTCAGCATCGTATGCAGAATGCTTGTCACTTCCTGTTTACGGCTTCCGGGTAAAATAGCAATTATTGGCTTGTCTTCACTCAAACCATTTTCTTCCAAGAAGTGCTCATTAGGCTCAAACTGGGAGATTGCATCGAACAGCGGATTACCTACATAATCGACCTCATAATCATATTTCTTGTAAAAATCCTGCTCAAAGTGCATGATGACAAACATGCGGTCCACCACTTTCTTGATCTTCTTGGCTCTGTCCTGATTCCATGCCCAGACCTTCGGTGAAATATAGTAAAAGGTCTTGAAGCCATGTTCCTTGGCAAAACCTGCTATCTTCATATTGAAACCAGCATAATCCACCAGTACTACCACATCAGGTTGGTAATCCAGTATATCCTGCTTACACTCTTTCAAAAAACCACGGATCTTATTCAGGTTGGCGACAACCTCCAACACTCCCATGAAAGCTGTTTCACGGTAATGTCTCACGAGTGTCCCTCCTGCTTTCTCCATCTCATCACCTCCCCAACAGCGGAATTCAGCCTGCTCATCTCGTTTCTTGAGTTCCTTCATCAGGTTGGAAGCATGCAGATCACCTGAGCGTTCTCCTGCTATGATATAGTATTTCATGTTAGTTCAGCATAAAGTTTTGTAGCTAAAACAGCTTCAGATAAAAATAATGGCTGAACAGTTGAATGGTCATTTCACCACTCACCCATCCAGCCATTCAGTTGTTTCTTAACTCCAGCACTTGGTGGATTATTCCCCGTAGTACCTCACGAAGTTCTTTCTTGTTTCGTGCAATTCAATACAATGCAAGTCTGCATTAGGGGCAAATTCTTTCACCATAGGGGCAAGAATCTTCCAGAACTCCATGGCCAGCGTTTCGCAGCTTGTCATTTTCCCTTTCAGGAAATCGACGTCCATATTGAGGTTCCTATGATCAACTTTGTCAATGATATGTTCATTGATGATCTTACCTAGGTGCTTCATATTCATCACGTAACCTGTGTCAGGATCTGGTGTACCCTTTACTGTTACGATAAGCTCGAAATTATGTCCATGCCAGTTTTCATTAGCACAAGGACCAAAGAACGCCTCGTTTTCTTCCTTTGACCAGTTAGGGTTATACAGCTTATGTGCTGCATTGAAATACTCCCTTCTGCAAATATAAATCATATTTCTATCCGAATTTTAGAGGTTGCAAAGTTAACAACTAATTCAGATAAAGGGAGACTTTCAGCTTAAAAACATCCTATCTTATACAAGATAATACCTAATATTTTTAAAGGTTAAGGTCACAAATAGGTCTTACAGCCATATCAACACATTCAATCATCCTATTTCACCCTGCCTATAAGGCAAAAAGCCTTTGCTTTCACAATTGAAAACAAAGGCTTTTCTAATTTAGAAACTAAATCTCGCTTTATTCAGCCAATTGGTTCAACAGCTTTTCTGCCACCAATTCAGAAGATGCAGGGTTTTGACCTGTAATCAGTAAGCCGTCTTCCTTTACGTAAGGCAGCCAGTTATCCCCTTTGCTATATTCTCCACCATTTTCTTTCAGCATATCCTCCAAAGAAAATGGCACTACTTCTGTCAACTTGATAGCAGCTTCTTCCTCATTACTGAAGCCTGTTACCTTTTTGCCTGCTACAAGATAATTCCCGTCTTTTCCTTTTACATTCTTAAGTACCGCAGGTCCGTGACATACTGTTGCCACAGGCTTGTTGTTAGCATAAAATGCTTCAATCAATGCAATAGAATGCTTGTCTTCTGCCAAATCCCATAACGGACCATGACCTCCCGGATAAAAGACCGCGTCAAAGTCTGCTTGATTTACCTCAGACAATACCTTGGTATTACCCAATTGCTCTTGCGCTTTTTCGTCTTTATTGAAACGCTCTGTAGCAGGAGTAGCCGCATTTGGTTGCTTACTTCTTGGGTCGACAGGTGGTTGTCCACCTTTTGGAGATGCAATAGTAATCTCTACCCCCTCATCCAACAGGGCATAATATGGAGCAGCAAACTCTTCCAGCCAGAAACCTGTCTCTTCACCAGAATCGCCCATTTGTCCGTGGCTTGTAACCACAAAAAGTACTTTTTTGGGTTGTGTCTCATTAGAGGCTACAGCTGAAGTCTCCGTCTTTTCTTCTGTTTTTTTGTCTGATGAGCAACTTGCCAACGCCACCAGCATACCGATCATTAAAATCAGATACTTTTTCAAAACTCTGTTTTTAAGTTAAAATGAATGAAATGTTTCGATTTACAAACCCATTTAGGGTCTCTCCATAGCACAACAAGAAAGATAAAGGATTGTTTTACCTCACTTCACTATGGCCCTACAACTCTGTTTTGTTGTAGTACTAGCTTAATTTCATTAACTTTTATTAAGAGTATACATTACCACTTCTCTAACAAGCTATTTTAAGAATAACACAACCGACCTACTAACCATTTTGACTACCCATTCTCAACAAGGCTAAAACCAAGTTTCTACCATCAACCGCTTAGAGAAATTATTGCTATGAACAACCAGTATGAACAGTTTTTTAAGCTTTCATGCGATCTTTTTGCTATCGCTGATAGTGAAGGCTTTCTACTTCAAACCAATCCCGCTTTCAAGACACATTTTGGTATAACCACTTCATTTACTGAAAAGGTGAAGTTTATAGAACTTATTCACCCTGATGACCAAACTACATTCCAAAAAATTCTCCTAGATCAGCAGTCAACACCATTCAGCAGGTTGAAATGTAATTGCAGTGAAATGCTGGATTCTAATGTCATCTGGAATTTCAGGTTCGAAAAAGAACTGTGCTATATTTCAGGAAAAGATGTCAGCAAACAATACGCTGCTCATGAGGAGCTATTTCAATACAAACGGTTCTTCGAAATGTCATTGGACCTGTTTTGCATCGTAGACCATGATGGGCATTTTAAAAAACTGAACAACAGTTTTACTAAAGTATTAGGGTGGAATGATAAGGACCTCAAAAACAAATCTTTTTCGGACTTAGTACATACCGAAGACCGAGCAGAAACACTAGCAGAGTTCGATAAATTAAGACATGGAGAAAGCTCTACCGGTTTTGAAAACCGATGTATAACCAAAAACAAGGAATGGAAATGGATGCATTGGACTTGTTACCCAAACACAGCTACTGATGAGTATTTCGTGATTGCTCACGACATTAACGAAGTAAGATCTGCACTTGACACAGTAGAACAGCTAAGGGAAAAGTACGAGCTGAAAGATAAATACGAGGCAGAGCTGAATGCTATCAACTCCTCAGTATTGAGGATGGAACTCACACCTGAAGGCAAAATCCTGAGCCTGAATGAGAAGTTTCTAGAACTATTGGGATTTGAAAGAGAAGACATAGAAAACCAAGATCACCAATCGTTACTTTTTGAAAATGATTTTAATGGTGATTCCTACCATGAGTTTTGGGAAAAACTAAAAAACGGCATTCCACAACATCAAGAGTTTAGGCTGAAAGGAAATAAAGAGATTGCTGTTTGGATCAAGAGTTACTACATACCTGTAAAAGACCGAGGACGACACATCAGTAAAATCATTAAAATAGCTTATGACATTACTGAAAGAATCCTGATACAGAAACAGCTCGAAGAACAGCGTAAGCGGTTGGATTATGTTATCAAAGGAACCAATCTAGGTACCTGGGAGTGGAATGTTCAAACAGGGGAAACCATTTTCAATGAACGCTGGGCTAATATTATTGGCTACAAACTGGAAGAATTGTCTCCTATTTCAATTGATACTTGGACTCGGTTTGCTCACCCAGAAGATCTAGAGAAAAGCGCCGTTGCACTTCAAAACCATTTTGAGGGCAAAACGGAGTTTTACAACTTCGAGTCAAGAATGAAACATCGGGATGGACATTGGATTTGGGTGTATGATCGGGGCAAAGTAGCATCATGGACAGAAGATGGTCAACCTTTATGGATGTACGGAACACACCATGAAATCACAGAGCGGAAAACCCTAGAGAAAAAGCTGAAAGAAGCAAAAGAAATGGCTGAGTGTTCGGCTAGTGCCAAAGATATTTTCCTTGCCAATATGAGCCACGAGATCAGAACACCCCTAAATGCCATCATCGGTTTCACAGATCTCCTTAAAAAATCTTCCCTTAACCAAATCCAGTCGAAATATGTAGACACTATCACCATTGCTTCCAAAAACCTGCTCGTCCTTATCAATGACATTCTTGACATATCCAAAATTGAGAGTGGTAGGCTTGAACTTGAAAAAAAGCCATTCAGTATCAAAAAGCTGATCAATGACACAGTAAAGCTTAATTCACAGACAGCCAAAACCAAACAGATCAAGCTTATTTCAATAGTCGATCACGAAATACCAGACTTTGTGCTGGGAGACTCTACCCGTTTGATGCAAATACTCGTCAACCTGATTGGCAATGCCATCAAGTTTACACAAAAAGGGAATGTGGAAGTCATGTCATTTCTGAAAAAGGAAAGTGAAAAGCATGTGCGAATATCCTTCAAGGTCAAGGACACAGGCATTGGGATTGCCAAAGAAAAAATACAAAGCATTTTTGAGAGGTTTACACAAGCAGAAAGCTCCACTACCCGAGAATACGGAGGTTCTGGATTAGGACTGAACATCGTAAAGATGCTTGTACAGCTTCATAACGGTCAACTCAAAATCAAAAGCAAAGTAGGTAAAGGAAGCGAAATCAGTTTTGAGATTAATTTCCCTCTTGTAAATAGCTTGGATATGAGCATTGAAGAGGTGATTGCTGAAAAGAATGAAATCGGTCAACTTGATAACCTAAAGGTATTAATTGTAGAAGACAATGAGCATAACCAAATTTTAGCATCCACTTATATTTCAAAAAATAACGGAATTGTTGATCTGGCTGAAAATGGAAAAGTAGGCGTTGAGAAAGCTAAGCAAAGGCAATATGATATCATTCTGATGGACTTACAAATGCCTAAAATGGATGGTTTCGAAGCATCGAAATACATACTGGAAAAAGTAGATAAGTCTGTACCGATTGTAGCCTGTACAGCTCATTCCGCTGTAGAAGAAAAAAACAAAGCCATCGCACATGGTATGGTAGATTGTATCACCAAGCCCTACTCTGAGCAAGAGCTGGTCAACACCATTCTTAAGTATGGCAAAAAAGTGGACACACTGACCAAAAATAACCGAAACCACGGTAGTTCAGATGACTTTTTGGAAATCCTCAAAAATATAGAGACAGAAGAAGGTCCTGATTTTATAAAGGCAATGTTGGATGTCTTTAACCGGAAAATTCCTGATTATATCCATGAGTTAAGAGAGGCTCTGAACGATAAAGAATGGAAATCCGTCAACCAGAAAGCGCATATTATTGCAGGTTCGTTAAGCAGCTTGAACTTTAAATCTGGCTATGAACTGGCCAAAGAAGTCGAAATTACCTCCCTCTCTGAGGTCCCCGAAGATATTGAGCCACAAGCAAACAAGCTTATCCACTACCTCGAAAATGCATTGAAAGAAATTAAAAACTAGAACACTATGCTAAAGTCGAATAACCTATCTGTATTAATTATAGAGCACGACCCTGTTTTTGGCTCAAAGCTCAATGACTGGGTTACGCCATCTGTCAAAGATGTTACACTTGCCAATACCGCTCAAAAAGGTCACTCCTTTCTTTTAAGCAAGCAGCCACATATAATATTTCTTGACCAAAAACTCTCTCATTACAAAGAAAATAACCTGATCGCATTCACTAAATCCGTATTTCCTGATGCAGCTGTTATTTGTCTTTCCAATGCTGAAAATGTCAATGAGCTTGCTGTAGCCAAGCAACAAGGAGCTGATTACCTGATGAAACGTAGAGATTTGAAAAAGCCAGATATTGACAATGTATTGGATGCGGCTATCCGCTCTACAAACAAGAAACTTCCTTTGTGGCATTTCTTTAAGTTTATAAAACCCAAACACCCGCCTGTACACCGCAAGCAGGTTGCCATTGTTGAAGATGACGAACTCTTCTCATTCCACTTAACCTGGTTATTGGATCAATCAGAAAACAATCCCATCATAGATTCCTTTTCCAGTGCACAACCTTTCTATTCTTACTGTGAAATGACCAAACCGGACATTGTGTTTTTGGATTACTTCCTACCAGACACAAATGGTGAAGAAATTCTCAAGTTCATCAAGGATGTTTCCCCTAAATCAATAGTAAATGTTATCAGTGGACAGGACAGTACCGATACAGCCTTCAAGCTAAATGCGATGGGAATAGAAAACTATATAGTCAAAAATCCTGAGTGGAAAAGTAACTTCAAGAACCTGATGGCTAAACTAGATTTATAAAAATGAAGCCAAAAAAAGTCTGGTTACTGCAAGTACAGTAACCAGACTTTTCGTTTTGAAATGCTATATCAAATGGAGATGCTACCTTCCATATACTTACACGCCTTTCCACTGATCAACACCCGATCTTGTACAACTTGACATTTAAGATCTCCACCTCGTTGAGAAAGTTGCTTGGCTGTCAGCTCGCTTTTACCGAACACTCCTGCCCAATAGGGTGCTAAAGTCGTATGAGCAGACCCCGTCACAGGATCTTCATCGATACCAGACTGTGGTGCAAAAAATCTCGAAACAAAATCTACTTCATTTCCTTTCGCTGTCACAATAACACCCCTATTGCCTAACTGGGCTACCTTTGACATATCTGGCTCTAGATTTTTAATGTCTTGCTCTGACTCGACTACGATCATGAAGTCAGACTTGCCCTCGTAAATAGCCGTTGGCGCTACTCCCAATGCATCAGCAAATGCTGCCGTGATATTTACCTGAGCAACAACATCAGCAGGAAAGTCCAATGTCAGCCAGTCATTCTGCCTGCTTACTCCCAAATCACCACTTCTTTCTGAATAAAAGCGGATTGTATCTGCTTCATATCCCAACTCATTGAAAAGCACATAAGCAGACGCCAAAGTCGCATGTCCACAAAGGTCTACTTCAACTGTTGGCGTAAACCAACGAATCTCAAAGTATTCCCCTTTCTGAACGAAAAAGGCTGTTTCTGCCAAATTATTCTCTGCTGCAATCTGCTGCATGACCTCTGTATCTAGCCAATTATCCAAGGGACATACTGCCGCAGGGTTGCCTTTAAATTGAGTATCCGTAAAGGCATCTATCTGAAAAAGTCGTATCATCTTGTTTAAAGTTGTATTCAATAAAAAATTTACTTTTTACAAGATCTACACTCTCAAGTCCATATCCAACAGGTTCCATTTTTTACAAAGAAAGTTAAGTGACTTTTGAAAGGACAATGCGTATCTTGCCATAATCAATTTTAACTTCCTATAAAGTTACTATGCTAACAGAAGAAGAAAAACGTCGATATGACCGCCATCTGATTTTACCAGAAATTGGAATGGAAGGGCAAGAAAGACTTAAAAATGCTAATGTGTTGGTAGTAGGTGCTGGCGGATTGGGCTGTCCTGTCCTACAGTATTTAACCGCTGCTGGAGTAGGACGCATCGGAATTGCTGATGGAGATCAGGTTGACTTTAGCAACCTTCAGAGACAAGTACTGTTTACCCCTGCTGATATTGGCCATCCTAAGGCAAAGATCGCAGCTGAAAAACTCAAGGCACAGAACCCATTGGTTGAATTTGACCAATACATCTTTCACCTGACTAGTCAGAATATTCTTTCTGTGATCGAAGAGTACGATCTGGTAATTGACTGTACTGATAACTTTCCGACAAGGTATTTGGTAAATGATGCCTGTGTCATTACCAATAAGCCTTTGGTATTTGGTGCCATTTACAAGTTTGAAGGACAGGTAAGTGTCTTTAACTATCAAGGTGGACCTACTTACCGATGTCTATTCCCTGAGCCCCCGCAAAAAGGTGAGGTTCCTTCCTGCTCTGAGATTGGTGTTGTTGGGGTGCTCCCTGGCATTATAGGATGTCTGCAAGCCAGCGAAGCCATTAAGGTGATTACAGGTATTGGAGAGGTCGCTTCCGGCAAATTGATTGTATTGGACACACTTACCTTACAGTGGAATACTTTTAAGTTTAAAAAAGTAGAGAAAAACACCCAAATCAAGGAGTTCTCAGACTATGAGCAATTCTGCGAAAAGCCTAAGTTTAAGAAGAACCATGATGAAATCACTTACAGCGAACTCCAACAATGGCAACTTTCAGGGAAAGACCTGCAACTGGTGGATGTAAGAGAGACATATGAACATCAGAATGGCAATATTGGTGGGATCAATATTCCACTTACGCTAATCCCTTTAAGACATAACGAATTAAACACCTCCAAACCGATTGTGCTTTACTGCCAACGAGGCGGCAGAAGTATGCAAGCGCTCAAATGGGTCAAGCAAAACATGCCTGATGCAGAGGCATACAGTTTGGTTGGTGGATATGAAGCCACATTAATCTAATCGATCTATATTGTTTATCCTCTTCCTAGCCTGATAGGGAGAGGATATTTTTTACTTTTATTTTTCTAACCGCTTATTCCAAAACATCAATTTTTTGGAACTTTCCTCTTCCTCACCTATTTCCTGCCAACTCATTTCACACAAGAGCTTATCCATTTTTTTATAACCCCGCTTTTGCCAAAAGGCATCCAAAGAAATATATCCTTCGGGTTTTCTCAAGTCATTTTCGTCTCTGACTACTGCACAGAAAGTCGTCATCTCTATACCATCTATTTGCTGAGCCCACGCTTCTCTTTTATTGAAGAATTCAACTCCAATACCTTTCCCTCTATACGTAGGCAGCAATACAGACTCCCCGAAATAAAAAATCTTGCTCACATCATAGCCTGCCTTCTCCCAAGGACCTTTCACGTTCTCTGTTTCTGATTTCATTGGAATTCCTGTAGAAGCCCCTACCACCTTTTCTCCATCAAAAGCCAGCACCACGATACTGTCCATCACATCCAAATAGGTTTGCAGGTATTCCTGTTCATAAGCTACAGACCCATCATAGAGATAAGGGTAAGCTCTAAACACTTCAATACGTAATTTTGCGACTTCACCTATAAATTGTTTGGCTGCCACTCCATCAAAGGCTACAACTTTTACTTCCATAACATGCTTTATCTTGTCAAAAACAAATAGAAACAGGCTGTCCAGAAACTTTCAGACATTATGAACAAAGAGTTAATTTCATTATTTATATATTAAATTGTATTATACACCAATAAATTATCTGTAATAACGTTTTCTTAGCACATACATTTTTTCATACTAATGAAACGATTAGAGGATGAAAAAAACCATCAGTATTTTTCTTTGCCTAATTACTGTCGTACTAATTGTGACGGCGGGATATATATTTTTTCCTAAATCAATACCAGACCCGGTAGAGGGTAGCTTAACCATCAGTAAAGATATTACGAAGGTTAAGTATGCTATTGGTAAATTCTACATTCTACTTAAAGATGATCAGCTAATTATCTCGCATCAGGATAATCCTGGCAGAATTATCTGGCAGTCTGTTGCTGGACATTCATTTGTACAAGCTGCAACCGGAAAAGCTGAGTTCAAGCAAGTTGTCGGGCGCTTTGCCGTGGAAGAAGAAAAAGAGTGTATCTGGAATGACCAGAGCATTGAGAAAATCGAAATGATGCCTGACGAAAGTCTGATGATGCAAGGTACCTTAAGCAATGCTCAAGGGCTTGAGACTGGCTATACACTAGTATTTTCTGAGTCAAACGAAAACAACAAGCGCCTGAGCTTTCACCTGACTACAGATTATCTTAAAGCCAACAGGCTGTACCTGACTTATGAATCATCACAGGATGAGCACTTTTTCGGTTTTGGTGAGCAGTACAGCTACTTTGACCTTAAAGGCAAAAGACTGCCTGTGCTGGTAAGTGAACAAGGTTCTGGCAGAGGATTACAACCCCTGACATTTCTTGCAGACCTGTTTTCTGATGCTGGAGGTGAATGGCACACGACTTATGCGGGTGTTCCTCACTACATCACCAGTAAGATGCATTCGCTGTTTTTGGAGAATACGGAATACACGATTTTCGACATGAGACCTGATGACTTTATTCAGATAGAGTCTTACACAGGTATCATGAACGGACAGATCCTCAGTGCTTCTACTCCTGCTAAACTGATCGAATTGTACACTGACTATACAGGTAGAATGCCTATTCTTCCTCATTGGACACAGGAAGGTGCGATCATTGGATTGAAAGGTGGAACTGAAAAAGTAAAAGAGATATATCGTAAACTCGGACAATACAACGTTCCAATTGCTGGATTCTGGCTTCAGGATTGGGCAGGACAGCGCCCTTCCAGCAATGGTCCTGACCTTTGGTGGAACTGGGAACTGGATCATGACCACTATACTGATTGGGAAGCGCTGAAAAATTCTTTTGAAAAGAAAGATATCAGATTTTTGGGATACGTAAACCCATTCCTGATTGATGTTGACAAAAAAGATAATGCTCGCAGGAACCTATATGCTGAGGCTAAGGAAAAAGGCTATCTCGTTACTGATGATGCCCTAAAGCCTTACCATTCAGAAGTAGGTAGCAGTAGCTTTGCCTCATTGATTGACCTGACCAATGATGATGCTCGTCAGTGGCTTAAAGATGTAATTAAAACAGAACTTATTGATAAGGGATTTTCTGGCTGGATGGCTGACTTTGGTGAAGCGTTACCATATGATGCCTTGCTTTGGGATGGAACGCCTGCCAATAACTTCCACAACCGATACCCAGAAGAATGGGCAGAAGTAAACAGGGAAGTTATCAAAGAAAATAACCTAGAAGGTGAAGCCGTATTCTTTACCCGAGCGGGCTTTACAAGAAGCCCTGGAGAAACTACCCTCATGTACACAGGTGACCAGTTGGTAAGCTGGGATGAGCACGACGGTATCAAGAGTGCTGTAACGGCCATGCTGAGTAGTGGTATATCGGGCTTTAGCCTCAATCATAGCGATATAGGAGGTTACACAACCATTCCTCATTGGCCATTTGACTACAGCCGAAATGAAGAGTTACTCATGAGATGGGTAGAGCTGAGTGCCTTTACACCTTTCTTCCGTACACATGAGGGCAATAAACCTGAAGAAAACGTTCAGGTATACAGCAACAAGAAAACCATTGCTCATTTTGCAAACTTTGCCCGCCTGTATGCTTCATTGGCTCCATATAGGGAGAAACTGATGCAGGAAGCTGCCAATAAAGGTTTACCTGTCGTAAGGCATCCATTTATACATTATCCTAATGATGAGAATGTTTACAGCATTACCAATGAGCAGTTTATGCTAGGAGATGAAATCATGGTTGCACCTGTTTTGAACGAGGCAGATTCCACTGTAAACATTTACCTTCCAAAGGGAGATTGGGTACATTTATGGAGTAGCAAGGACTATGAAATTAAAAAAGGAACACGCATTACTGTTGATGCTCCTATTGGAAAACCTGGGGTATTTATCAAATCAGGAAGTCCTGTTCTTTATATGCTGCAACAGTTTGCAGAATAGCTATCACAAAAAAAGGAAGCTGGATTTGATAACCAGCTTCCTTTTTTTTACAGTTTATTTTCTTCTCCCTCACTTATCAGGGATTTCCTTCTAATCAAATCATCCACTTTACCCAAATTCAAACCCTTCGTCATCCTATAGATCACATCTTCGGCTTCCATGTAACCTATTTCAAAAAG
This sequence comes from Limibacter armeniacum, assembly GCF_036880985.1. Classification (NCBI taxonomy): domain Bacteria; kingdom Pseudomonadati; phylum Bacteroidota; class Cytophagia; order Cytophagales; family Flammeovirgaceae; genus Limibacter; species Limibacter armeniacum. The sequence goes on along the minus strand of NZ_JBAJNO010000008.1, from coordinate 1,525,389 downwards.
CTCTTTTGCTTTACTGAACTCAAATGTTCCAAAGTCACGAGCCTTTTTAGGTTCTATAACGAGATCACAAGCAGCTAGCCTGTCCTTTACCGTCTGCCATATTGCCAACTGGTAGCTTCTTTCAGCCACTGACCTGATACCTCCTACCTTTTCTATGAATCGCTTATGGTTAACATGAACCCCGATCACCTTATCGCAAAAAGTAAAGAGCGGCTCTACAGGCAAGTTGTTAGCCAGTCCACCATCAATATATGTTGTATCCCCTATCACCTGAGGTCTGAAAACAATTGGAATAGATGAAGAGGCAACAATATATGGAATCAGATTTCCCTCACTTTTAATTTCATACTCACCAGTATTCAGGTTCGTCACACAAACATTCATAGGGATCTTTAAGGACTCAAAACTGTCTGCAGGAATCAGTTCAGACAGAATCCTAAACAACATATCGGTCTTAAGTAAGCCAAACTTGCCTATCTTGAGGTTAAAAAATCCGACAAAGCGTTTTTCCTGTGCAATATTCAAGATTTCAATCGGAGAGTAACCCGCACAGTACAAACTACCAACAATAGCCCCCATACTAGTTCCTGAAACCATATCGACTTTGATACCATAGTCTTCTAGCGCCTGCAATACACCAATATGTGCCAGTCCTCTTGCCCCTCCTCCACTTAGCGCCAGACCTGTTGTAAACTGATTAAACATAGGGAATTTAGAATTGATGTGGTCAATTGTTATTACCTGAAATTAGACTGCTCTAAATCAGGGTTATTTTATCAATGTGAATAAATAAGAATTTCATTGATAAGACAAATAGAATACAACAATTCAACCAATATGAAGCCTTTCAACCTATATTTTCAGCTTGTACAAAAAGAAAGCAACCCTTGAAAAAAATCCAAAGGTTGCTTCAATATCTGTTGCTTAAGTTCTAGAATATGGATTCAATTACCTTTCAAAATAGCTGACATTTCATTAGAATATTTTTCAAAAAGCGTCCAAGAGGTGTTACTGTTTCTATCCAATGGCTAAGGCAAATGCCACCAGACAGACCACTATCATTGTCATATCTAGTCAGAAATCCCAATTATGCATTTTACCTGTTTTGAGTAGTCCCGAGTAACACCCGTCTCACCAAATGAATTTGATGATACAAGGACGCAGACCCCTAAAAAACACTAGAATAGTTAAATGGAAGAGGTACAATATTGTAATATCGTTTCAATTATTATGATAGGATAAAGATGCGGAAGAGCGCGCATTTCGCTATTACCATATGTTAAAAAGGTCATAACTAAGCTATTAAACTTGAATTATTATCCAATCACCTGCCTTCTGAGACGGCTTAAGGACGGCTGAGTGACCCCCAAATAAGACGCCACATACCTAAGAGGTATATGTTCAAGTATTTCAGGTTGATTTTCCAACAGCTTTCGGTAACGTTCTTCAGCAGACTCACTGATAAATGCATAAAGGCGTTCCTGTATTTCAATATACATCTGTTCAATAATCAACCTACCAAATCGCTCCCATTTTGGATAGCGTTCATATAAGGTCATTACATCATCCCGATGGATCATCAATAACTCACAATCAGAAATGGCTTGAATATTTTCTTTTGTAGGCTGTTGGGTGATAAAACTGGTAAGAGCTGTAATAAAAGTACCCGGTAGATTCAGGTCCCTGGTCACTTCCCCTTGCTTGTCATGATAATATATGCGCAGATATCCAGCATTAATAAAAGCAATATGCTGGCACACTTGCCCCTCCTGTATCAGGTGACTGTTTTTTGTAATTTTCACAGGCTTCAACAAGCTGGAAGCATAGTTCATTTCCTCTTCTGAAATAGAAACCAAACGTTTAGCAAACGTCATCAGACGATCAAAACCAGAAGCACTACCCTTTTTCATGAAATAATTTGGCTTAATGGTTAATTAATCCTGTAATAGTGTTTGTTACCGAATTAACACCTACAATATAGCTATATTACAGAAATAATAATTCATTAATTCATAAAATTCCCTACAAACACAAAACCTTTTCAAAGAAAACACACTACCCTATTTGAAGGTTATAAAGACTTAAATTTGTTTAAGATCTGAGGTGGAGAAGTTTTTTATTAATATATTTCTATCTGAAAGTTCAAAACAGGTAATCTATGAAAAAAATATACCTCATTCTTTTCGGCTTATTGGTATTTTTTACCGCACAGCAGGCTCAAGCCCAAGAAACTGAAACGGAATACACTTATGTTGAAGAACCTGAACCACCTAAGATGTTGCAACCTGAATTTGGAATGCAACTGGGAACAGGCTTTGGTGTTTCCAACGGATGGGGCTCATATTCATCTACTCAGGTATCACCAAGCATGCGATTCTTGGCTACCCCAAAGCTTTCTATCAGCGCTGGACTCTCTGTTGGATACACACAACTGTACGGAGCACCTGTACTGACCAGTGAAGGCTTTCAGAAAACAGATGGTGGGTTTGTAAGCAGCACCTATTATGTACAAGGTTCCTATCAGGCTACTGATAAGCTGACCATAAGTGGGACAGTCTTCTACCAGAACAACAATATGAGACAGACTTCTCCATTTATGAAGAGTAATGATTTTAAAGGAGTTGACTTACAACTTGAATACAAGGTCAGTGACAAGGTTACTATTGGTGGACGAATCATGACCGCTTCAGGAACTCCTAATGGTTATTACAATCCTGCATTCAGCAGCGGTTTCGGAAACTCTCCTTTTGGAAGTTCTCCATTCTATAGCTCCCCATATAGAAGATTCTAATACGAAAATATATATATTGAATTTGAAAGAGCAGTTACTTGAGTAGCTGCTCTTTTTTTATTTCCCACCTTAAAATAACCTTACATACAATCTCCCTATTCTCAGAAAAACACCTAACCAATCCTACTCTATTTCAATACTTTACAACATTACTAAATATTATTTTTTTCATTATCTTACATGAAAACGCACAGTGTTAGAAGATCCACATCCTGCACTATGTTCACTCTGCAATCAATCCACCCAGCTATGCAACTACGACTACACAACGCTTTGTTGTTGCTACTCTCTACACTTTGTCTCTGCGCCTGCGGAGGAAAGCAGCCTCCACAACAGCAAGAAGCGGGGACGTTTCCTGTAATTACGCTAAAACAATATGACGCACCTGTTTACTACGATTTCGTAGGAGACATTCAAGGCGTACAGAATGTTGAAATCAGAGCCAGAGTACAAGGGTATTTACAAAAGATATATGTAGATGAGGGGGACCTTGTTAAAAAAGGGCAACCTCTTTTCAAAATTGAAGATCAGCAATACCAAGCTAGTGTCGCCCAAGCCAATGCCGCATACAGTTCTGCTGTAGCGAATGCTAAAAGTGCTCAGGTTGAAGTTGACAGACTCAAACCATTGGTAGAAAAAAATGTGGTTTCCTCTACTGAACTAGATGCGGCACAAGCCAAGTTCAGTGCTGCCAATGCCCAGATCAAAGAAGCTGAAGCCCAACTCAACAATGCTAAAATAAACCTATCCTATACTTATATCAAATCCCCTGTGAATGGCATCCTTTCCCTTATCCCTTACAAAGTAGGAAGCCTGATCAGTGCCAACACACTCCTGACCACAGTCTCCAATGTCTCTCAGATATACGCTTATTTCAATGTATCGGAAGCACAGTTTCTGGATTATACAAGGTCACTCAAAGGGGAAAATGACAGAGGGTTTGAAAGGCGTCCGGAAGTTGAATTGATATTGGCCGATGGCTCCACTTATCCATACAGAGGAAAGGTAGAAACTATTGAAGGACAGTTTGACAAAGAAACAGGCTCTGTCTCGGTTCGCTGTCTGTTTCCGAACCCTGACACCTTACTCCGAACCAATACAACGGGTAAAATTCGCATAACACAAATGCGCAAAGATGTCATCCTTGTACCACAAAAGTCTACCTATGAGCTGCAAGACAAAATCTATGTGTATGTGTTGGGAGACAGTAACAAGGTCCAAAGCCGCAACTTTATTCCACAAAGCAGGTCTTCCCTTTTCTACATCGTCAATGATGGGGTAAAACCCGGTGAGAAAGTGGTCTATGAGGGCACTCAAAGACTACAAGAAGGTATGACAATTTCCCCCAATATGATGTCCATGGACAGTATTGTCACGGCAGCTTACAAATAAATGGGACATTACTTTCAGAATCGGCTCACATCATTGCATAACTATATTTCACTATGCTAGAGACATTCATCAACCGACCCGTCCTCTCAACGGTGATCTCCATACTTATTACCCTGGTTGGGATTATCTCCCTCGTCAGGCTGCCTGTTACTCAATACCCAGACATTGCACCTCCTTCTGTAAACGTAACAGCTATCTACACTGGTGCCAATGCTGAAGTTTGCGCCAAAGCTGTAGCAATTCCCTTGGAAGATGCCATCAACGGAACAGAAGGAATGACCTATATGAATACCGTCTGTAGTAATGATGGAACCACCAACATTCAGGTATTCTTTGAACTGGGCTACGACCCTGACATTGCGGCTGTAAATGTACAGAACAAAGTTGCGACCGCCACCAGTAGTTTGCCTAACGAAGTAACACGCTTGGGTGTCATCACTCAAAAGCGGATGAACAGTATGCTGATGTTCATTGCCTTTTACAGTGATGATCCATCCATGGATGAGACATTCCTATACAACTTTGTCAACATCAACGTCGTGACAGAGTTGAAAAGGGTTTCTGGTGTAGGTGATGCTACACTGATGGGTGGTAAAGATTACTCCATGAGGGTTTGGCTCAAACCCGACAGAATGGCTGCTTACAACCTTTCTGCTACTGATATCATCAGTGCCATCAATTCACAAAACCTGGAAGCTGCTCCAGGTAAGGTTGGGGAAAGTTCATTCAAGGAACCTCAAGTATTGGAGTATATCCTAAAATACAAAGGTAAGCTGGAAAGTGTTGGTGAGTATGAAAACATCATTATCAGGGCCAACCCTGATGGTACAGAACTGCTCCTAAGAGATGTAGCGGAAATAGAATTGGGTACAGAGAATTACAATATGGTATCCCGTACCAATAAGCGACCATCAGCCTCTGTAATGCTTTACCAGACACCAGGCTCGAATGCTCAGGAAGTTATTGAGAACATCAAAAACAGGCTTGCAGAATTGCAGCAGACTTCTTTTCCGAGTGGTATGGTCTATGAAATCCCATATGATATTTCATTGTTTCTGGATGCCTCTATTCATGAAGTGGTCAAGACATTGATAGAAGCATTTATACTGGTATTTATAGTTGTATTTATCTTCCTTCAGGATTTCCGATCTACACTGATTCCTGGTATTGCGGTTCCAGTATCATTAATTGGTACATTCTTTTTCCTCAGTCTGTTTGGCTTCTCCCTTAACCTTCTGACGCTTTTTGCCTTGGTTCTTGCAATTGGTATTGTGGTCGATGATGCCATTGTAGTAGTTGAAGCTGTCCATGCCAAAATGGAGTCCAACCCGGAACTTTCAGCCAAAGAAGCTACGAAAGAAGCCATGAAAGAGATTGTAGGAGCCATCATTTCCATTACCCTTGTAATGGCTGCGGTGTTTATCCCTGTAACCTTTATGACAGGACCTGTTGGTGTATTCTACACACAATTTGCCCTCACCATGGCAATGGCAATTGTTATATCCGGAGTAAATGCCTTAACACTTTCTCCAGCACTCTGTGCCCTTTTCCTTAAACCAGAGCACCATGGTAACAGAAAAGGAATACTCGGTAAGTTTTTCAATGGGTTCAATAAAGGATTTAACAAAACCACAAATGGCTACAAATCCAGTCTGTCCACCATTATGAAAAGGAAAGTGATTGCTGTAGCATTACTAGGAGTTGCGTTGGCAGGTATTTGGGGCATCAATAAAATCCTACCAGGAGGTTTTATCCCTATTGAAGATCAGGGAGTATTCTTTGTCAATGTATCGGGTCCTCCCGGTGCTACACTGGAACGGTCACAAGCGGTATTGGAAGAAGTCCAGAATATCGCTTATGAAATGGAAGAAGTAAAAACCGTCACCACACTTACGGGGTATAGCCTACTCTCGGGGGCGGCAGGTTCCTCCTTTGGTTTGGGTGTCGTCCTGCTCAAACCTTGGGAAGAAAGGCCCGGTAGAGCAGGAACTGTATTTGGCGTAATCGCCAAACTCAATGCTAGGCTCAAAAAGATCACTGATGCTGAGGTACTGCTATTTCCCCCTCCATCTGTTCCAGGTTTTGGTACCTCCAGTGGTTTTGAGGTAAGACTTCAGGACAGAACAGGTGGCGAACTTTCCCAATTGGCAAAAGTGACTCAAGACTTTCTGATCGCTCTTAACCAACGTCCGGAAGTTTCCTATGCGATCACCACTTTCAACCCTAACTACCCACAATACGAAGTGGAAATCGATGCTGAAAATGCCATGAAGCTAGGCATCACGGTACAAGATGCCCTTCTGAACCTCCAAACTTATTTTGGTAGTTATTATGCTTCCGACTTCAACCGCTTCGGCAAACTGTTTAGGGTAATGGTTCAAGCCCTGCCACAATACAGGGCTAAACCCGAAGATGTATTAGATATCTATGTCAAAAACAAGATGGGAGAAATGGTTCCCTTTTCAGCCATTGCATCCATCAAGAAGGTATATGGCCCTGAGCAGCTTACCCGATTCAACCTGTTTAATTCTCCTTTGGTCAACGGTGCTGCCGCTCCAGGTTACAGTTCGGGAGATGCCATTGCAGCAGTTCAGGAAACAGCCCAATCTTCGTTGCCTAGAGGTTTTACCTATGACTGGTCTGGCATGACAAGGGAAGAAATTCTTTCGGAAGGACAAGCGACTTTTATCTTTATCATCTGTCTGCTGTTTGTGTATTTTATCCTTTCAGCTCAATATGAAAGTTACATCCTACCATTTGCCATCCTGATTCCAATTCCAACAGGTATTTTCGGAGCATTCCTGTTCTTGAAATTACTTGGACTGGAGTTCAATATCTACTCACAGGTAGCCTTGATCATGTTGATAGGTCTACTTGCGAAAAACGCCATTCTGATTGTGGAGTTTGCCCTCCAAAGAAGGCAAGATGGTAAGAGCATCATACAGTCTGCCATTGATGGAGCTGCTGCCCGACTCAGACCAATCCTGATGACGTCCTTCGCCTTTATAGTTGGTCTGATGCCGCTTGTTCTTGCTTCAGGAGCAGGTGCTGCCGGTAACAACACCATTGGTACTGCAGCAGCAGGTGGTATGCTGATCGGTACCCTTTTCGGCGTGTTTATCATCCCTGCCATGTATGTCATCTTCCAGAGTTTACAGGAAAAAATTTCAGGTAATAAAATTGAGACCAAATAACTGCACTTATAACACTGCTTCATCAGGAGGCTATCTGCTTTGGCGGGTAACTCCTTTTGACAGTTAACCCAGCGCAACAGTCTATGAAAAAGCTTTTACGCATACTTATATACAATGCCATCGTTGCTTCAATGTTACTTTCACAAGGCTGCAAGATGGGGAAAAACTACAGTCGACCTGACCTAAACCTTCCTCAGGTTTACAGTGACAGTGCCTCTACTGACACAGCCAGTATTGTAGATATCGATTGGCGCAACTACTTTTCCGACCCCAATCTCATCGCCCTGATTGACACTGGACTGAACAATAACTTTGACTTATTGACTGCTTCGCAAAGAGTCGCAGAGTCAATGGCATTCTTCAAACAATCACAAGGTGCATTAGCCCCTTCATTTTCAGGCTTTGCATCTGCTGCTGCTCAAGACCCCGGTGAAAACAGCTTAATTGGACGTAACCTTGCCGCTGCCAATGCTGTAGCCGATGCGGAAGGAAGCAGCTCAATTGACATCCCTATAGAAGATTACCAGTTAGGAATAGACATGTCTTGGGAGTTGGATATTTGGGGCAGATTACGCAGGATGAAAGAGGCTGCAAAATCAAGGCTCTTGCAAACTGAGGCGGGGCAACGAGCAGTACAAACAGCATTGGTAGCCCAAATTGCCAACTTGTACTACGAGCTTCTTTCACTTGATACCCAACTGGATATTGTCAATAAAAACATAGCCTTACAGCGTGAAGCCTACGATGTATCCAAATTACTGAAAGATGGAGGAAGAGCCAATGAAGTGGGAGTTAAGCAACTTGAAGCCCAATTACTGAACACCATGTCGTTGAAACCAGCTATAGAACGACAGATTGTGATCACAGAAAATGCTTTAAACCTTGTACTAGGAAGGTTTCCCCAGCCAATCAGAAGAGCTGACAATATTATGGAAGAACCGCTACCGGAATCTATACAAACTGGGGTTCCTTCCTACCTGCTAGCTCGAAGACCAGACATCGTAGAAGCAGAATACGGTTTGGTGGCTGCCAACGCTGATGTAGGTGCAGCTCAGGCAGCATTCTATCCTGCCTTGACCCTTTCAGGTTCTGGCTTCCTGAACTCCTTCGATGCCTCTTCTTTTTTCTCTGCCGAATCGTTTGCCTATACTGTTGGTGCTGGCCTTACGGCTCCTATATTTCAAGCCAATACGATCCGCAGTAACTTTAATGCAACCAAAGCCCGTAGAGCACAAGCCCTTTTCAGTTACCAACAAAGTGTTGTCAATGGGTTTCAAGAGGTTTCCAATGCATTGGTCAGTGTCAGCAAGCAAGGAGAAGTAAAAGCACTCAAAATACAGGAGGTGGATGCCTTGAATCAGGCGGCAACACTTTCCAATGAACTTTTCCGCAGTGGATACGCTACTTACCTTGAGGTAATTACAGCACAGTTTAGCGTATTGCAAGCCGAACTCGATTTAGCAGACACCCAAAAGCAGCTTTTGCAGTCTACAGTAGACCTGTACAGGGCTCTAGGAGGTGGATGGAACAATTAATTGAACAGACAAATGTGGAAGCAAATTCTGATTGGTATTATTCTCGTAATTATCACGATATACTTCCATGCAGAAGCCACAAGGTTTATCATACAGATTATCAAGAACAGGTCTAATGATAACATTAAAGGAAGGAAGTTTTCAAGGGTAATATGGGTGTCTATCATGGTATTGACTATGCTCTCTGCCAGTATCATTGAAGCGATCATTTGGGCATGTTGCTACCTCTATCTGGATGCTATTAAGGGGTTTGAAAATGCAGTCTACTTTTCAGTGGTCACCATCACAACCTTAGGATATGGGGATATCACACTTTATGACGAATGGAAATTACTTTCTGCACTGGAAGCGGCAGTAGGTGTGATTATGTTTGGATGGTCTACAGCGATTGTGATCTCAGCTGTTCAGTACATTTACTTCCCTGAGCAAAACAAGAACAAATAAAAATAGATCAATCCGTTTCATATCGATTTTGCAACTCATTTTCCTGCTCTAGTGACCAACCACCTCCCAGTGCCTGATAAAGCTGAACAATGGAGGTAAGGTGCAACCGCAAGCTCTCCGAAGCCCTTAACTGAGAATTAAAAAGAGAACGCTGTAAATCCAGCACCTCCAAATAACTCGTCAAACCTCCCTCATAACGTACCCAAGATAAGGAAGCTGCTTGTTCAGCTGCCTGAACCTGCTCCCTTCTCAAGTCATATTCCACCCTGTAGGTTTCGACTGCAATCATGGCATCTTCTACCTCCCTTAAGGCATTCAGGTAAGTTTGCTCATACCCATGAAAAAGTTGCGCTGTAACGGTTTTTTCCACGACTACCCTTTTCTGGTTTGCGCCACTATTAAAAATTGGTCCTAGAATCTGAGCCCCCAAAGCTGCAAACCCATAAGTCGGGTCAACCAGTTGCCAACCTAAATCAGTACTTAAAGTAAAAGACGGATATTTCAGTGCTTCCGCCACCCCAATTCGTTCTGTTTGGGCATGTAATCTTTTTTCTGCTGCCAATACATCAGGTCTTCTGTCTAATAATTCTGAAGGTAACCCTGTGGGCAATGAATCTGGATACTGTTGCTCATTCAATTCCTGTCCACGTGAAATTTCCTGTGAATACTCCCCTAACAACAAGCTGATGGTATTTTCTGTCTGAACTCTCAAACGCTTAAACTGCTGAATGGCGGTAAGTGCTTCTGTCAGTTGGATTCGGGCCTGATTCAAGTCCACTTCACTTACAAAACCTCCATTGAACCTTGCCTGTACAATATCTAGGTTCTTTTGCCACGTATCAGCTGTACGGCTTGCTACACGCAAACGGTTATCTAAGTCCCGAAGTGTCAGGTATGAAGTGGCTACTTGTGCCACAAGAGATAGAGTCAATGTTTTGTAAGCCTCTTCTGTAGCGAGATACTCCTGAAAAGCTGCTTCACTGAGCCGCCTGTACCTTCCCCACAAATCCACCTGATAGGCTATATTTATATCCGGAATGACTGACTCCGAATCTCCACCATCCACAGTGGTAAATGTAGCAGAAGCATCGGTCACGTAATTGACTCTTGGGTAAAGGTCCGCACGGACAATTCCCATAGAGGCTTCAGCCGTTCTGATCCGGTCAAAAGCTACTGCCAAGTCTCGGTTCTGTTCCAATGATTTTTCAATAAGGTCAGTCAGGACTGAATCCTGAAACAACTCCCACCAAGGTAGATTGGCAATGGATTTTTCAGAAGAAAAAGATTGTCGGTAATGGTTAGGCAACTTGTCAGCGGTTCTCATATAATTGGGTCCGAGCTTGCAGGAGCTGACCATTCCTACAATAAGCAGTAGCATACAACAATGAAAGGATAATGAATGCCATACGCTTCTCATATGCTCAGACTTTTTTCGGCTGAATAAAGTATTTCAATACGCTCGAGGTAATCACCACATATACTACAGCAATACTGATCTGAAAGACCCTACTCCATACCTTTGACCCCGCTTCCCCTTCAGAGGTTGATACAGAACCTAAAATCAATAGGAAGGTAGAAAAAGCCGTACCGTACAAGGAAGAGATTGGTTTTCCTTCATGCAGTTTTTTACCGAAAAATAACCCTACCAACAATGTCGTCAACAGCATAAAGATAAACCTTGGGAAAACCGTCAAAAGCTCATACACAAATATGGCTACAATACCTCCTGCAATATTGGCTAGAATAACGGCTCCCCCTGCCTTAAAATTGGTAGTAGCAGGATTCATTGCCAGTATAATTGCAAAGATCAGGATGATCATGGCACCCGCCCACTTGAACATAAAAAATAGTGTCAGCAAAGGTGTGATCATGATTACTGCAATCAGTGCATTCTGAAATCGCTCTGCTGATGGAACTTCTACTGAGCTTTGTTTCGCTGTACCCAATTCAGATTCCTGTTCAGGAAAAATCAGGTACACCAACCCTACAAAAATGATAGACAGGGCACCATTCTTAATCAAACTAAAAGTGACAATACCACCCAACTTGTAGGAAAACTGTGAGAGCAATGGAATAATCACAATTGAGATCAGCAAAAAGAGCTTGAAAACCGTTGGTACAGCCTGTGTATAAAATATACTCAGCATAATCAGTACAATCAGTGGTAAAAAGACCATCGGGTAAGGAAGGAACCACCTGCTGAAAAGCAAACCAAACACACTGGTTACAGCTAGCATCATGACAAAGGCAAAGCCCACCTTCCATGTTGGGGCTGGTGTACCGGGCGCCAACAATGTAATACCCAATACAGGAGTGAGATACGCCAATGTATAATCCATTGCCAAAGCTACACCTACAATCATGGTAGTACCTACCGCATACCGAAGAATGGAATAATATGTCTTGTCGTAACTCATTTAGTCTGGTTTACCTTAAATAAGAAAGCCAACTCATTACTCGGATTCTAAGCTTACCTGTTGCATTCAGTATTCCTCCGTCACCAGTAAAGACGACAACATCTGACTGACCGCCAAGCCTTAACTCCGTCTCCAATTCATGTACATCAAAGGAAATGATTACTGGAAAACGTTGTGGATCCCTTAACCAGCCTTGGCTAGAAGAAATGCTTGGTAAGTCGCCTTTTGTGGCATTGCCTGTCGTTACACCATGCCCAATGCTTCTTACTGTTGCCGAGAATACCTTTCCCGGTTTTACATCCAAAATAAACTCCACCTGATCCCCCACTTTCATTCTGGAAAGGTTGTTCTCTTTCATATCTGCCTGAATCCAAAGATTTTCTTTGGATACCAAAGTAGCCAATGGCTGCCCCGGACTCGCATAATAGCCTTGATCTATACTCAAGCTTTCGACATACCCATCAGCCGTAGCAATTACATGCGTAAACGCCAGATCAAGCTGTGCCTTTTCCAATGCCTTAAGTGCACCAATAAATTTGGGATTACGCTCACCTGACACGCCCAATGACTGCTGAGAGCGTTCCAAGTCTGCTTCAGCCGATGCCACTTGTTCCGTTGCCTGCATCAGGGATGTTTCTGCCTGATCCCTGTCAGATTGTGACAATGCTCCGGGATTCTCTTTCAACACCTTCTGTACCCTGTCCCAATTGCGTTGGGCTCGGTCTAGCTGAGCCCTTGCCACACCCAATCGACCTGCCGAAGACTTTACCGAAGCTGTCCTTGCTGCTACCGACTGTCCTGTATTGTCCAGATTGGCTTCTGCCTGTTCCACTGCCAACAAATAAGGGCGGGGGTCTATCCTGAAAAGCGTATCACCTGTATGAACATAATCATGCAACCTGACATTGATCTCTGTAATATAACCTGAAACACGGGGAGCAATGGGGGTTGTCAATCCATTTACCTTTGCCTGATCGGTGTAGGGTACATATCGGTCTGAAAGAATATACCACACCAACAAAAGTGCTGAGATTCCCAACACAATATAGGTCACCATCTTGATCGGGCTTCCAGTGGGTTGATTGGTTGTATTTTCTTCCTTTTCCATCATCGGTTCCTTTAGCGTGACAGGTTTTCGGTTTCTTCCTCCATTGGGTTGTTATCCACCCATGTCATAAAAAGCTTGTAACCCAACGACAGCACGATGGCTCCAGTAAACAATCCCAAAAATCCAGACAGGATAAAGCCCCCTATCACACCAAGGAAGATGACCAGCATAGGTACTGGAGCGCCTTTTCCCAACAGGATTGGCTTCAGTACATTGTCACTGATTCCGGCTGCGATCAGGTAAATAGACCATAATGAGGCGCCAAGGGAAGACATGTGGGAAAACAGGTAAATAATCACCGGTATGATGACCAGTGTAGCGGGAAGCTGCAAGATCGCAAAGATAAGCACGATCAATGTCCAGACTCCTGCATAGGGGACCCCTGCCAACACAAATCCTATCCCGACAAGGAAGGCTTGTATAAAGGCGACTCCCAAGACTCCTTTTGTTACGTTTCTGACTGTACGCACTGTTACTTCCTCATATTCGTCACCTTCCTCCCCTACCAGTCTTCTGAAAAACTTCTTGCTGAAATCTCCAGAGCCCTTTGAGGTAAGCAGTACACCCGAAATGATCAATGAAATGACAAACTGCAATACACTGACACCTGTATTCAAAGCCTTGGATGCTATGGTTTCCGAGAGCGTTTTGAACTGTGACTCATATTTATCTAAAGTTTCATTCAGGTCAAGGTTAGCCTGCGTCCAAGCTTCATAGAGCTGACTACCTACTACAGGCCAATCTTTTACCTTGTCAGGAGGTGGTGGCACAGACAAAGTTCCGGTACTAACACGCTCTTTCAATTCCAGTATTCCACCGATCATGGAGTCCAGAAACAGCCAACTGGGCAGTAGAATTATAATCAATCCTAAAATGATATAGCAGGCAGTTGCCCAACTGGTACGGTTACCGACCCAGTTGTAAAGCACATCATAAACAGGACGGGTAGCAATTGCCAGAATAATACCCCACAATACAACTCCCATAAAAGGGCTAAGCAAGCGGAAACACCAACCTATCAGTATAAACAGGAAAGCAAGGCGAACGGTAATCTCGACTACAGTGCCAAAAAGCAACTTGAATGATCTTTCGTCTTTCACGGGTAGTACAGTTTAGGAAGAAACTTGAATGCTACAGGAAGGAAAAGCTGAGGAGTTGAGAGCGCTTTTGGGATGGCATTCAAAAAATACTTTACCCTATAAAAGAATTTATCGGCTAATTTTCAATAACAAAAATCATCATTCAAGTACTGAACACTCCTGTTTTATACATTACTTATAATTAAAGGGTAATATTTTCAGACTCACTTTTCAATCCACTCTACCTTCTACGCAATCAAGACGATGTCAACAAAAAAGTCCAACCGAAGATGTTTCAGTTGGACCAATTTAATCAGCTATATATGCCAATTGCTAGATAATATTTACGCCCTTCAACGCCAGTCGTTGCTTCAGGTCTTCCATTGTCCCCTTATACTCCCAATACATCACCCTACCATGTGAAGAGGTCACCAGCAAGTATTGTTCGCTGATGGACTGGATACGTCCCACAGCTACCAGCTTTTTCATAAAATTCTCCTCTACAACTTCTTCTATGATCTCCTTATTATTACCATCAAACCCATGAAAGATCATGGCGGTTTTTACTTCTACTTCCAGAAAATTCATGCTATTTCAATTTTTAGAGAAACACGTAGGCTTCAGATATACAAATAGGTCTCTGTTCCTACAATTTAATATGTTTTGGTCATTCGCTCAGTCACCTGAATCACAAAATCTGCCGTCTCCTTATTTTGGGTATCAAATGTATTGACATCATTCACTTCAACTACATTGATATTCACAACTGTCAGTTTTGGCATCTTCTGAAGCAAGTACCAAACGGTTCCTTCCTTATAATTGGAGTGATAACTTCCATTGTAATGCAGGAAAGTCCCTTTCTCCCTCTTGATTGCTTCCGCAATCGTAGCACCCATCGTTGCATCCTTGATTGCCTGTGCAGCCACCATGTTCTTCGCCATATCTTCGGCGCCTTGCATACCATGTCCATGTCCTCCCATCATTGCCATCATGTTTTTGTAGCTTGGCAGACTGAAGTCCACCTCAATCGGCAACTTAGGCAGGTAATTTTTTCTCACTTCCTTATCCAGCTCTTCCAATGCTGACAAACCTTGCTTGGCTACCAGACTGGCATAACGCCTTGGAACATTGGTCGCATAAAACTTTAGTCCATTTGCCTTGGCAAACTCAACCAAAGGGGAATAGTCAGTCGCATAGTTGTCCCATGCCTTACCATCCTTTATCAGGTAAGCCTCTTTGGCAATACCCGCAAGGTATTCATCCAACACTTGCTGGGCATCACGCTCAAACATCTCCGCACCAAGTAGCAAGTCTTTTCCTTTTGCCTCAAAAAGCGAATGGGTTACCTCCAGTTCAAGCCAATGGGCAATCGGGTTGTTATGCAGCTCTCCAAAGAATACAGCATCGGCACCTTCCAGCGACTTCACCATTTCTCCATAGGATATTTCCTTGCCTTCCTTATCAAAGATCACAAAGGCTTTCAGGTCTTGAGATTGGGTTGTATTAGCCATCATTAACAGCGTAATTATCAGTAAACAATAGTGTCTTAGCTTTTTCATGGTTTTGTCTGTTAGTATTCAAATGTGTACCTAATATAGGAAGGATTTGAAGGATTCGAAGAAATTGGATTAATTGAATGCAAATTGAAACCCAAAACCCACTATGGAGCAAACACCCAAAAAAAGCAGGCAAAGCATCAGGGAGAAAATGCATGAGATCATATTTGAGGCGGATACCTTTTGGGGAAAGCTGTTTGATGTAGTGCTCTTGATACTGATTTTATGTAGTATACTGGTCGTTATGTTGGAAAGCGTAGCAGATTTTGCAGCACAATACGGTTCCTTGCTCAAAACATTGGAATGGGTTTTTACCATTTTATTTACCATTGAATACATTGCCCGAGTCTATTCAGTCAGAAGGCCTATCCATTATATCTACAGCTTTTTCGGCATAGTGGACTTGCTCGCAATCCTCCCCACCTATATCGGACTTGTCATGGCTGGTGGACATGCCTTGACTGTTATCAGGGCGCTTAGACTGATCCGGGTATTCAGGATATTCAAGCTGGGCAGGTATCTGGGAGAAGGTAAGATCCTGATTATGGCACTGAAGGCAAGCCGTTTTAAGATTACCGTTTTCCTGCTGACCGTAATCTCGCTATCCATTATCCTTGGTACGCTGATGTACCTCATTGAAGGAAGTGACAGCGGATTTACCAGTATCCCGAGAAGTATCTACTGGTCTATCGTCACGCTAACGACAGTGGGTTATGGAGATATTGCTCCACAAACCGCCTTCGGACAGTTTATCGCCTCCCTTATTATGATCTTGGGGTATGGTATTATTGCCGTTCCGACAGGCATTGTCTCCGTGGAACTGGCTAATGCACAACATGAAATCAGTACACAGTCTTGCCAAAACTGCGGACGTGAAGGACATGACCATGATGCGGAATATTGTAAGTATTGTGGGGAGAGGCTTTAGTAACTAATTGGTTCTAGAAAGCTAACACACAAGCTTACGAGAGTGGTTGGTCACCGATATTAACAGTAATATGCTAATTATGATAAAATTTACTGTATTAACATTAATGTTTGTATTGACTAATAATATTTTCGCAAAAAAATGAGAAAGAAGGTAATACTAAAAGAGAATTTCAACCTTGACGTTAACATCCAATGTAAATATTTCATTCCACACTTAGTTTCAACATCTAATTTTTTAATGAAAAATGGAGAAATATTGATAAATAAAGAAAAAGGTCAATATTATCATATATATGAGTCAGAGTTTGATCTTCTTCAAGAATATAAAGAAATCTTATTTCCATATCTCATCTATCCTAATAAATATGGTGAGCTATTCAGGTTGTGGGAATTATCTTATGAAGAAGGAATGAAAATGCTTAATCACCAAAGGCATGAAGAAATATCAAATAGTCATTACCTACTTAATTCTGGAGGAGTTTTAGAGTTAGAAGATGATATATTTTTTTTACATAGCAGCATCAAAGCATATCATAATTTAAATAACAACCCAAGTCTCACCCTAGATTCTGGGGTTAATCATTTTGGTCAAAATTTTTTAATAAAAAAAGAAGTCATTATTTCGAAACTAAAATCAGCCCTAGAAAAACCAATATTAGACTTTTCAGAACTGAGTATAAAGCAACTAGATTGTATATTAGAAATCAATAATGAAAGTTTATCTTACGAAAATTACTATAGATATATTCTTTCTATTATTGCATATACTGGTGAAGTATATATAAAACATTATGGCGGAGCATGGAATGTTGTTTTTGAAAATGATTGTCATGTAATCTATATATTAGACCATAATGGAAAAGATACATTTCTATCATCATTTTTAGTAAAGAAATTACACCCTTCATTTAAAGAATCAACTGTTTCTGAAATCTATAATTCAATACTTGCATCGAGGAATTTCCGCTCTTCATTGAATACATCTACCGACGACTAAGAATTAATAAAAAGAACTAGTGCAATATACTAAGTATATCGACATATGTTCCTAGTATGAAGAAAATTGTAATATACTCCCAAAACTTCCATCATTAACTATTTTCAATCCTGAGGAATATCCCATAATAGGTGGCTTGATACCTTCTCAGTTCAAAGTAGCACTTCGCTAATTCTTGAACCAGTAAAAAAGAAACAAAAATGCCCAAAGAACTCAAAATCCTTTGGGCATTGCTTATTTATAAATCGGGAAAGCTTAAGCCATCACTTCTTTTTTCTTCTCCTGCTGGTCAAAACGTTTGATTTCACCACTTTTTAGCCTGCTAAGGTAGTGCTTGGTAGCTTTTCTTACCCTTGGAGCCAACAGCAATGTAGAAAGCATGGTTGGTACCGCCATTGTTGCATAACAACCATCAATCAGGTTAATCACCACATCTACGGTAAATACAGAACCCAAAATAATGGTCGCAATGTAAATATAGTTGTACCAGTGCTTGGTTTCCTCTCCAAAAAGGAATCCCCAACACTTGCTTCCGTAATGCGAAAACGTAAACAGTGTCGTAAATGAAAAGATAGCTACACACAGTACCAACAGATAAGTACCCACTGTCGGCATAGCACTCTCAAATGCCTGAGCTGTTAGTGTTACACCCTGTGCATCTGAACCTTTCCAAACACCTGTAATGATGATTGCCAGTGCTGTAAGTGTACATACCAGTATTGTATCGATGGCAGGACCCAACATGGCTACCAATCCTTCTTGAACTGGTTCATGGTTTTTGGCATCACCGTGCATCATTGGTGCTGTACCAATACCCGCTTCATTGGAGAAAGCTGCTCTTTTGGCACCTATCACAATGATACTCCCCAAAGCTCCACCCAATACGGCATTACCCGAAAAAGCATCTGAAAAGATCAGGGCAAAACTTGCCGGTACCTGATCGAAATCCACCAAAATAATATATCCAACACATAGCATATACAGCACTACCATGGCTGGCACCATACGCTCTGCTACGGTTACAATTCTTTGTAAACCTCCAAAAATTACAACACCGACTAGAATTGCCACCCCGATTCCGAGTATCAGTTTCAAAACAACCGGATTCTCTGTAGCAATTCCATTAGGCTCCAGTACCATCTCTCTCACTACTTGCGTCACCTGATTGGACTCAAACATTGGCAATGTTCCTATCAAGCCGGCTACAGCAAAAAGCCCTGCCAATGGTTTCCATTTTTCCCCTAAGCCTTGTGTGATGATATACATAGGTCCGCCTTCCAGTTTACCATCCTTGTGTACCTTACGGTACATCACAGAGAGTGTACAGGTAAAGAATTTGGTTCCCATTCCCAGCAAAGCACTTACCCACATCCAGAAAAGGGCACCCGGTCCTCCAGCCATGATTGCCAGTGCTACCCCACTGATATTTCCCATACCTACAGTAGCTGCCATTGAGCTTGCCAAAGCACCAAAGTGGCTGATCTGACCTTCAGCTTCCGGATCATCGTATGCGCCTCGCAGTACGTCAATCGCATGTTTAAATGCCTTAAGCGGTAAGAAAGATGAATAAATGAAAAAGAAAAGACCTCCTCCAAGGAGTAATACAAGTAGTGGCATCCCCCACATCAGGTCACTGTAACCAGCAACCAACTCTTCAATTTTGTGCATTTCAAAGTCTGTTTGTTTGACAGTATTGATCAGAAATATTGTATCCATTCTGAAATGACATCTTCAATACTGCACTGTGTTGTGTGTTGATTAGTATGTGTATTTTAATCAAAACGGCTGCAAAATTAAGCATGTGTTATGCCGCATTCAATTATTCGAATATAATCAACTATTTCTACGATTTGTGTTAAATTTCAAACAAAACCAACTCAACTATCTCATCACAGAACAACACAACACTGATATACAATCAGTTAAAAAACCAATATCACCTAAACATGAAGCTGATATTTCTTCTGTGAATTTAGATAAACATTAGACTTCCCATCTTAGCAATCCCTTAACGAAAATGTTGCATTCGCTCCCAACACAGTCATGTAACCTTCCCATTACCACAACTTTGTATTCAACTGACACTACTAATTTGCCACTGAGAAATCATTCAAAAACCTTAATTTTTCAGAGGCTGATATGTCTATTAAACAAACGCTAAGAAATATCCTTGCAGTAATACTGTTACTTGCTCCTGTGCTGATTCTATTGCCCAAAGGTGCCATTGTTTTATACCTCAACCAGCTGCATACGCCCGTGTTGGATTATTTCTTCAAACATATTACCTATCTCGGTGATGCCTTTATAATACTGCTGCTTATTCCTATTCTACTTATTTGGCGATACCAATACCTGATTGCCTGCCTTTTTACTACAGTTATTTGCACGTTAATCGTTAACCTAGGGAAAAGGGTACTTGGACATGACATGCTCAGACCTGTGCCCTTTTTTAATGGCAGCGAGCCTTTACATTTTGTGGATGGCATCGATATTCACTCCAAGATGTCGTTCCCTTCGGGGCATACTGCTACCGCATTTGCTTGTGCGATGCTGCTTACCTTAATATGGAAGTCGAGGAGCGCTTCCATTAACTTATTTACACTGGCAATACTTGTCGGCTGTTCCCGAATGTATTTGCTTCAACATTTTTATATGGATGTATTTGCAGGAGTTATTACGGGTATGCTCAGTGCCATGATTGGCTATCACTTTTCAACAAAAGTGTTGCACTCAGAAAGTGGGCTGAAAAACCTTATCATTAAACGACTTCCAAACACTGATAGAAAAGAAAGGCAGCTTCCTGTCCCTCAGGTATAATTTTCCAATACAAACAAATGCCTACCTGTATTGGCAGATAGGCATAATTCTTTTTAAGGGTAATTTAGGCAACAGCCTGTTATCTGGCATTTTTCCTTTGGAATTTCGCTCCGAAAAACCGGTTGAAACTTAACCCAAACTCAAAGGCATTATACTCATCGTCTCCATTTCCCTTAAAATCATATGAAAAGAATGGACCGATCCCCCAATTTTCTCCCCTGATAAACTCATATTCAGAGCCGATTTTTAAGACAGCAAAGCTTTCATTCCTCTCCAGTTCAGCTCCCGGACCAGCATAAATATCCCATCCGGGAAGCATTTCATAACTGGCTATCAGGCACAGCACTACTACATTCTCCCTTGCCAGATCATTGACTAAGCTAGGTAACTTGATAAAGTACTGGTCCAATTCTATATCAGCAATTACACCAACGGACCACCTGTCTGCAAACCGCCTGAAATAATCGATTCCCAGTGTTGGAACAAAAATGTCGTTTTGGAACTGAATATTGGGCAACTCAACGCCAAAGCCATCCGGCACATAGGTATATCCTAATGTAATGGCAATCTTGTTTTTGTAGTGTGCTTCTTCTTTGTGGTGTTGCCCAACTTTAGCAGGGTGATGACCTTCCTGTGCAAAAACGCCGCAAAAAGATAAGGAAAGTAAAATACTCAGCAGGTATGTCTTCATGAAAGCAAAAATGAGTGATAAATGATGTCGGCAGGATAGCCAATAAGGCAGGTTATTTTCAATACTTAGAACTGCAATTCTACCTGCTTTAGTTCCACTTTCTCATAGACAAAAAATAAAGGTCTTGCGCTCACAAGACCTTTACATTGGTAGATTAACATCCATCTAAAAACCTACTATGTACATTGTTTTATTCTCGAACAAATCCTTATGCTCAAAGTAAATTTGCAAGCCATCAATCTTTTTCAACTCCTCAATACTCCGTTTTTCAGAAATCAGTCTACTGTTCGGCTTTTTAAGAAATTGCTTTACCTCATTGATAGAGTGAAGCTTTGGAATTTTCCGTTGTTCGGCAAAAACATTGGCAGGAATCAGATAGCCATAAAAAGCCAGTTCTGTATCATCCAATGCAAGTGCTTTGCTTTTCGTTACAGGGTTATTTTGGTCAATGGATGGAAATACAATATAGTGCGCCCCCATTCCCAATACTATAAAACCCGCAGCCATCGCATAGGCTGCTTTTTTTAACTTACCCCGCTTTACCAAGACCAAAGCAAAGGCACTTCCGAAAGTGACTGGCAGAAAAACCAAGGCGTCCCATTTCATATATGCAAAGTTAGGATCCAGTGACAACCCAATAAATCCACCCAAAGGCATCGCAATTCCTAAAAAAACAAAAATACCTACAGAGACCCACTGCTTTTTAAAAGACTGCTGAGTCCAATGATGCACAAAATACCCTAATATAATTGCAGCAAATGGATAACATGGTTCGGGATAAGTAGGAAGTTTTGTCCTTGAAACGGTAAAGAAAACAGCAAAGACTGTAACATCAATAATGGCAAGCATCAATAATGGTTCATTTCTAAACTCCCAAGCCTTTCGCAATGCCTGAGGAAAAAACAGGGAAAATGGTAACAGCCCTGCCAACATTACAATTGGAATATATAATACATTTCCGCCATGCCCTTCCATAGTGGAAGTGAATCGACCAACATTATGCTCCAGAAAGAAACCCTTCAGCCACTCCCAATCGGAATCCAGACCAAGCTTCAGGTAAACAGGAAACACAATCAAGATAGTCAGCAATACGCCTTGCGGTATTTTCAGCCATTTAATCACTTCCCATTTCAACTGTCTAGTTAGTACTAAATACAGCAGGAATGTAAGCCCAGGCAAGGCAACTGCAACTGGACCTTTTGCCAAGACCGCCAAGGATATACTGACATACATCAAATACAGGTACTTGGTCTCTCGCTTTTCCAATCCCATCAGAAATGAAAAAATACCAAGGTTGGTAAAAAATATCAGGTATGGATCAGGTACTGCTAAGTGAAACTGTACCGACATTTGAATAGAAGCTAAAAACACCAGTGCAGCAAAAAACGCCACACCATCACCCAAAAACTTTTTGGTAAAGAAATAGGTCGAAAGTACAGTCAGTATTCCCATAACTGACGAAAAGAAACGAGCTGCAAATGCCGTCGCCCCAAATACACTGTATGACAACATCATAAAGTAATAATGCAAAGGTGGCTTATCGGTTCTCAACTCATAATTGAAGGTTGGCAAAAACCAGTTTCCTTGCTCAAGCATCTCTCTGGCGCATTCGGCATTCTTGGCTTCATCCAAGATGAAAATTGAATATCCCCAGCTATTGGCGAAGAACACCAACACGCTCAGTAAAAAAATGATGTATGACTTGTGAATACGCATAATGTGTCGAAATTATAAACTAAGTTTTAGCTCGTGATCAAATTTTCTTCTACTCCATTAAATCGAGCCGTAAAATACCTTCCATATAAAAAACTCCGATTAAGTTTATCAAAACAATTCTTGAATTATTACAAGAACTTGTTTCACAATATCATCAAACCTTTATCCAGCACCCATTAATAAGGGGTAAATCAAATTAATAAAAGACATGGAACTTTCAGTAGTTGTAGCTTTAATGAATGAGGAAGACAATGTAATTCCATTGGTTAAACAGATACAAGAATCGCTGAACGATTTTGACTATGAAATTATATTAGTAGATGATGGCTCCTCAGACCAGACCGTTGAGCGAGTCAAATCAATTTCAGACAAGCGTGTCAATCTAGTCGTTTTCACCAAGAATTATGGACAAACCACAGCCCTTGCGGCTGGTATTGATTACGCCAAAGGAAAATATATCGTCACAATGGATGGTGACCTTCAAAACGACCCATCTGATATTCCAATGATGCTTAAAAAGCTCAAAGAAGAAAATTGGGATGTTGTGGCGGGCAGAAGGGCTAACCGTCAGGATGGAGCGCTTTTAAGAAAGTTACCTAGCAAGCTGGCCAATGCCATGATCAGGAGAATGACAGGAGTATACCTAAAAGATTATGGCTGCACCTTAAGGGTATTCCGTTCACATATTGCCAAAAATCTTGGACTATATGGAGAGTTACACCGCTATATTCCTGTGCTGATTCAAATGCAGGGAGGACGCACCACTGAAGTGGACGTTAAACACCATGCCCGTATTCATGGTTCATCCAAATATGGCTTAGGCAGAACCACCAAAGTAATCAGTGACCTGTTCCTGATGGTATTTCTCCAAAAGTACATGCAAAAACCAATTCACCTTTTTGGTTTACTTGGATTGCTTAGCTTTGCTGTGGGTGGAGGCATTAACATGTACCTACTGATTGTAAAACTGATGGGACAAGACATTTGGGGTAGACCATTGCTAATCCTTGGTGTCACACTTTTGTTGGCAGGTATCCAATTCCTGTTTTTTGGTGTAATGGCAGAACTTTTAATCCGTATTTATTTTGAATCCCAAAACAAGAAAACCTATCTCGTCCGAGAACATTTCAGAGGTGGAGAATCAACAAACCAGAAAATGGTGGACGTTGCCAGCTAAACTGGCACTTACAGTTGGAGCGTTATTGTTGGTTTTCAGTAAACTTGACCTAACTGAAACCAAAAAGCTTTTATTAAATGCAAACTGGGGCTGGTTATTGCTAGCCCTACTCCTTTTCAATATATCCAAGATCAGCAGTGCTTTCAGGCTAAAGCGGTATTTTGATCTAACAGGTATTACCTTAAACACAAAGCAGAATATCAGCCTTTATTACTTGGGGATGTTTTACAACCTGTTCCTGCCGGGAGGTATAGGTGGTGATGGCTACAAAGTTTATTTCCTTTACAAACGATTTGGTATAAGCCGTAAGAAACTCCTGCAAGGCATACTATTGGACAGGCTCAACGGGTTGGATGTATTGTTAGTTTTAGGACTAACCTTTGGCAGTTGGGCAGTATTTAATAGTACAGAACCATTACTCCAATATGCTAAATGGTTTTTCATTTTAGGAGCAGTCTTAGGAATCCCTACCTTCCTGCTGATGGTAAAATTACTCTTCCCAGCCTTTCAAACAGAAAACAAACCAACATTGATCTGGTCATTTGTAGTGCAGGGAGCTCAAATTATATGTGCTATCTGCCTTCTGAATGCACTCCATATTGACACGCACTATATACTATATATTGCGCTGTTTTTACTTTCATCTGTTGTCGCAGTGATACCATTTACATTTGGAGGTGTTGGGGCTAGAGAGTTACTCTTTGTTTATGCTGCAACCTACACTCCTATTGAAGAAAACGCAGCAGTGCTTTTCAGTCTAATGTTTTTCCTGATTACGGCACTAAGTTCGTTTTTAGGGGTATTTGTCAAAAGTGAAAGTATTAGGTAAAACAAAAGCATGAGTCATCTCCGAAAATTGATTTGGGATAACTCATGCTTTAGCTCTTTATTCTCAAAAATTGTCACCTAACATAAGTTGCTACTTCCCTAACACTATAATAGGAAAGGTACCAGTCTGTAAAAGATTTAACGCCTTTTATTATATCTGTAGAAGGTTGGTAACCTGTCTCTTCCATCAAATCAGTAACATCCGCCCATGTTTTTTCCACATCCCCAGCTTGAATTGGAAGCATTTCTTTAATGGCTTTTACACCCAATGATTTTTCAATGGCATCCACAAAATCCATTAGCTTGACAGGTTTGTTATTCCCAATATTATAAAGTCTAAATGGCGCTGAGGATGCAGCTGGGCTACCTACCTCCTTTACTTCTTTTGCAGGTATATTATGCATCGCTTTGATTACGCCATCTACAATATCATCCACATAAGTAAAATCCCTTTCCATATTACCGTTATTGAACACCTTAATGGATTTACCTTCTACAATAGCCTTTGTAAATAGGAAAATCGCCATATCTGGTCTACCCCAAGGACCATAAACTGTAAAGAAACGAAGTCCTGTAGTTGGTAGATTATAAAGGTGGCTATAAGTATGTGCCATTAATTCATTGCTCCTTTTAGTTGCGGCATAGAGGCTAACCGGATGATCTACCCCTTGATCAGTAGAGAAAGGCATTTCATCATTCATCCCATATACACTGGAACTACTTGCATAGACAAAATGCTTAACTTGATGATGCCTACACTCCTCCAACACATTTAGGAAGCCAACAATATTGCTATCCACATATGTATGAGGGTTTTCCAAGCTATACCGCACCCCTGCCTGAGCGCCTAAGTGACATACATAGTCAAACTTTTCCTTCTCAAATAACTCTGCAATGGCTTGCCTGTCTTCCAGATTCATACGCATAAATTGCATATTGCTACCAAGGTGCTTACTGATACAGTGCTTGCCAAACATCTTTGCCTCCTGCTGCTGAATACCCAGTCTAGCAAGCCTGTCGTATTTCAGCTGTGGATCATAGTAGTTGTTGACATTGTCAATACCATAGACTTTGAATCCCAGTGCGAGCAGCTTTTTACAAAGGTAAAACCCAATAAACCCAGCCGCTCCAGTAACAAGTACTCTCATAAAAAAATGGTCTTTTAGCGATGCAGTTTTCTCAATTAGACGTGGCTAATTTAGCATCGAAAGACCATCTTAAAAACACGATAAAACAAAGGAAATCAATACGTAATCACGAATAAACCTATCTTTAATATGTAGTTCACTTTACAGCTAAAAACCTATCTTTGGATGT
Source organism: Limibacter armeniacum (assembly GCF_036880985.1). NCBI lineage: Bacteria > Pseudomonadati > Bacteroidota > Cytophagia > Cytophagales > Flammeovirgaceae > Limibacter > Limibacter armeniacum. Next base: position 1,499,400 of record NZ_JBAJNO010000008.1, on the reverse strand, counting down.
TACGGAATCGAAACTTCCCTTTCAGGGTTCATGATTAAATAATGGAATGTTGACACCCCCTATTAATTACAACTCATCTGATACGTCACAAATAGCTGGGTACTATCTGCATAGGTTTGCACGCATGATGTTGGATAGCCATTTTCATCATAAGTATAGGATGAGGTAATTTGACGCTCCTCCTGATTATATTCATTAGTCATGAGATTTTCTGAAACGATTACATTGTTTTTACTCAAATAATAAGGAAACTCACGTCTATATTCACTTACTATTGAATGTAAAATAAAGTTTTCTACAGATTGCTCCTTATAAGGATTATTCTGCTCATCGTATGAATATGTAATAACCCCTACAACTTCATTAAGATCAGAATCAACTGATGAAAGTTCAATTATATTTCCTCTATCATCATACTTAAAGTGAAAGTCATACAAAAACATATCTGACACTAAATCAATCACTTGATCACCTTCATCATAACTAAACTCGAAGTATGACACTTGCTCTCCTTTATCTGTCTTTAAAACCAATTCCTTTAAAAGGTCAACTTCATAAATAGGATACATGATTAACATGTAGTTATAATTCTCATATTTTATCTTTATTTCAGATAGCATTTCGCCATCATAATTTATCTTAATAGCATAGCCGTACCTACTATCTGACATAGGCCATACCATCGTTGAATAAACACTATCCAACTTTCCTATTTCATTATAAAACAGTTGCTTATCAAAAAAACCATTTTCTTTATCAAACTGATGTGTTTCTTCTACAATTTGGCAGCCTGTTTCTTTCTCAGGATTAGTCTCTTTACATGAAAAAATAAATAGCAATACGAAGGGGATTAAATACTTCCTCATTTTGATTATTAGTTAGTTATAAAAGTTTCTTTTCAATCAGTTTAGTCCATTCTTCAAATATATTTCAATTTCTATTATTATCACATTTTCTCAATACAAGTACTTCTCCCACAACTCCCTTGAATTCCATTACTAGATTTCTCCCGTAATTCCCTACTTTTGTAGCACCAAAATGAATCACAAATAATAGATAGACTAAAGATAAATGCCTTCAAAAAAACTGTTCTTGCTGGATGGAATGGCGCTGATTTTCAGAGCGCACTTTGCCCTGATCAAAAACCCTAGGGTCAATTCCAAAGGAGTCAATACAAGTGCCCCAATGGGCTTTACCAATTCCCTGCTTGAAATCCTTAAAAAGGAAAAACCTACCCACATTGCGGTAGCCTTTGATACAAGTGCTCCAACTTTCAGACATGAGGAGTATACGGAGTACAAAGCCAACAGACAGGAAACCCCTGAAGATATTAGTGTGGCTATTCCGATCGTAAAGGAGATTGTCAAGGCATTCAACATTCCAATCCTTGAGATGAATGGCTATGAGGCGGATGACATCATTGGAACATTGGCTAAGCAAGCAGCAAGAAAAGATTTTGAGGTGTTTATGATGACACCGGATAAGGACTACGCCCAATTGGTGGAAGACCATATATTCCTTTACAAGCCTGCAACTAGAGGTAATGACATCGATATCTTGGGTATTCCTGAGGTACTTGCCAAGTTTGACTTGGACAACGTAGATCAGGTAATTGATTTACTTGGTTTGATGGGTGATGCTGTGGATAATATCCCAGGCATACCTGGTGTTGGTCCAAAAACAGCGGTTAAGTTGCTGAAGGAATACGGCACTGTCGAAAACCTTTTGGACAATGCCGATAAGCTGAAAGGCAAGCAGAAGGAAAAAGTAATGGAAAACAAGGAGCAGGCTTTGATGTCCAAAAGACTGGCTACTATCAAGATCGATGTTCCTATCGCATTTGATGAAACAGCTCTCCATTATGACACCTACAATGAAGCTGAACTTCGCAAAATTTTTGACGAACTGGAATTCCGCACCCTTTCCAAAAGAATTTTCGGAGATGATGGTAGCCAAACTGCTGCCAAACAAGGTCCTACGACTACAGGTCAGATGAGCCTTTTTGGTAACACACCGACAACACAAGCTACTACAGCTACCACTGTTGAAGTGGAGCCTGAAGAAGAAATTCCTACTGAAATTGGTACTATCCACGATACACTTCACGACTATCAGCTAATTGACACGCCTGAGCTTCGCAAGGAACTCATTCATTTCCTGTCTTTACAAGACGAATTCTGTTTCGATACAGAGACTTCTTCTTTGTCTGCCATAGAATCTGAACTGGTAGGGATGTCATTTGCATACCGTCCTCATGAAGCATACTATGTACCAATTCCTGAGGATCAGGAAGCTGCCAAAGCCATAGTCAGTGAGTTCAAGGAGGTATTTGAAAATGAGAAAGTAGGTAAGATTGCCCAAAACCTGAAATACGATATGATGGTGATGCGCAACTATGGTATTGAGATCAACGGACCTCTATTCGATACCATGCTAGCTCATTACCTACTTCACCCTGAGCAACGTCATGGCATGGATCACCTTTCGACTGTTTACCTGAATTACGAACCGGTTTCAATCGAAACGCTGATTGGGAAAAAAGGTAAAAACCAGTTAAGCATGCGTGAAGTTCCTGTTGAAAATGCAGCTGAGTATGCTGCTGAAGATGCAGACATTACATTGCAATTGAAGCAGGTTTTTGCACCAATGTTGGACAAGGAACCAAAACTGAAGAAACTGTTAGAGGAAATAGAAATTCCTTTGGTAAAGGTACTGGCTGAAGTCGAGATGAACGGTGTCAAGATTGACACTGAAAACTTGGCTAACTCATCCAAGGAACTTGAAGTAACCATTGCTGCTTTAGAAAAGTCAATTTACGAAGCGGCAGGTGAAGAGTTTAATGTAGGTTCTCCAAAACAGTTGGGTGAAATCCTGTTTGGAAAACTGAAACTGGTAGAGAAACCTAAGAAAACAAAGTCAGGGCAATATGCTACTGGTGAAGAAATCCTGATCAACCTTGCCAACGATCATCAGATTGTTTCAGATATTTTGGAGTTCCGTCAGTTACAGAAACTGAAGTCTACTTATGTAGATGCCCTTCCTAAAATGATCAGCAAGAAAGATGGACTTATCCATACATCTTACAATCAGGCAGTAACTGCTACAGGTCGTTTGAGCAGTACTGATCCAAACCTTCAGAATATTCCGATCAGAACGGAGAAAGGTCGTGAGATCAGAAAGGCATTTGTTCCAAGAAATAAGGATTTCACCATTCTTGCAGCCGATTACTCTCAAGTGGAGTTGCGCATTATGGCAGCATTCAGTGAGGATGCTCATATGGTTGACGCATTCAAACAGGGTAAAGACATTCACACCGCTACAGCTGCCAAGGTATTCAAGGTAACTGAATCAGAAGTGGACAGCGACATGCGTCGAAAAGCCAAGACTGCCAACTTCGGTATTATCTACGGTGTCTCTGCATTTGGTCTGTCTCAGCAATTGAATATCCCAAGGAAAGAAGCAGGCGAACTGATCGACAAGTACTTTGAAGAATTCCCTTCAGTAAAAGCCTATATGGACAATGCGATCAACAAGGCGCGTGACGATGAATTTGCAGAAACCATTATGGGACGACGCCGTTACCTACGTGATATCAACTCACGTAACTTTACGGTAAGAGGTATGGCAGAACGAAATGCCATCAACGCCCCTATCCAAGGTTCAGCAGCGGACATCATCAAAAAAGCCATGATCGACATCCAGCAGTGGATTGAGGAGAATAACCTTAAATCAAAGATGATTATGCAGGTGCATGATGAATTGGTTTTCGATGCTCACAACGATGAGCTTGAATTACTGCAACAAAAAGTGAAAGAACTGATGGAGAACGCCTATCAAATGGCGGTTCCATTGGAAGTTGAGGTAGGTATTGGCCAAAACTGGCTGGAAGCTCATTAAGGGCTATATCCATCTGAAGTATAAAAATAAAGCACTGATCTTACGGTCAGTGCTTTTTATTTGCCTTCGGGGTAGTTTTCAGGAACGAAATGGCTGATTAATTGATTTTCAATTTAAACAGGGTCTCCAACCCGCTTTGATTGACATAACTGACGACTCTTCAAACGTATTATTTCTCAACGATTAACTCTCTGATTACTATGGAAGAACATCGCTACGCAATCGTCCGAAAAAGGGCGCATTACGAATCAATGGATGGCTCTCCTGTCTATTCTCTCGAACTGATTGACTTTGGGCTTGACAGGGAACAAATATCCGAAATCAAAGACAAGATGCGTCACCCAAAAGACAAGGACCTCAACACCGTCAGCAAATATCGACATACTTTTGTGGTCCCAATGGTGACTATCGAAGACTTTGATGTACATGTAGCTTATTGAAAACACACTCTCAAATAAAGGTCAGGCATTCTCTGACCTTTACAACATACTTTGGAAACCTATCAAATTCAATCCTGCAAATCCTTTCAAAATCCATATCTTTGCTACCGATTTGTAATTCACATTAATATTTAAGCTTAAGATGATGGCAGAGGACAAGAACAAAAAGGCGAAAGAGGTAGATGAGTCAGGCGAGATTAACTGGGAAGCGCTTGAAGCAGCCGACAGAAGAGATGAATTAGGCGATGAAGAAACACCTGATGTAAAGCAAATTGAAAAGGAAAAAGAAACGCTGTCTGACGAGGAAAAAAGCAGCCCTTACCCTGATGATTTTCTAGCAGACTGGAACCTCCTTCGTAAAACCATTGAACCTGAGGACGAAGAAGAAGGTGACCATGGATTCAACTATGCGGACGAAGAAGAATAATCGACTTTTATTAACAATTATTACCACCTAAAAACTTCCCCTGTTGCACAAAACAACAGGGATCACTATCTTTCAGAGTGATATTATTCTACTTACTATTGAAAAAATCCAAACAATAGAGAATATAAAAACAACAAAACCGTTACTAAACTAGCTGTAATGCGCTTTTTTGAATATTTCTTATTCACGCATTTTTTAAGCAGAGAGCACATTATAGTAACTCATTATTAGGTTGCATTCAAACAGGTTAAGTAAGATACTACTATGTCTTTGACGATTCACACAGCTAAAACCAAAGCAGTAATCATCGGCGTCGGGGAATTTCCGAAAGATGAATCCCTTGCGCCTATTGGCGGAATTCAGCAAGAGCTAGACTCACTTAAGTCTGCATTTGTTGATAAACAAGTACTCGGCTTGCCCAAGGAAAACATTGTTTCCCTTGTTGACAAGGAGGACAATACGCGCATCAAAGAAGTACTGGCTAGCGCTGCTGAAGAATCCAAGGATACACTCATAATTTGCTTCAATGGTTATGTGGTATTGAGAAAGGAACGATTGTTCTTTATGACAGGTAATTCCACATTGGAAAAAGCACATGTGAATGGTATTGCGCTTGAAGAAATCATCGATATCCTGAAGGAAACTGAAGCACAACGCATCCTTTTCCTGATTGACGCCGAGTATCAAAAACTTAACTTCGAATCTGATATCCAGCCTAACCAACTGGTTGTTCAGCTGTTTGACCAATATGGATCTGACTTGCCAAACAAAGTATTCCTATCAACTCCAACTGATGACAATGTCACGTCAGGACTTTTCACAAAAGAGTTGGTTCAAATACTTGAAAACGGCATTTCAAAACAGCAAGCAACCATCACTTTGGATGATATTTTTGAGAAATTCCAACATGTATCTGAAGATATAAAGCCGCTTATCAGCAAAGGTGATCAGGGAACGTTTAAACTCGCATTCAACAAGCGTTATGCTAAGTTCATTCAACTGAAAGAAGATGCAGACCTGCATTTTGTTAATGCTGCTTACCAGTCTGCAAGACCTTACCTGAAAGAAGCATCTGAGCTTTTCCCTGAAGACGAAGAAATCAGCAAAAAGAAAGCTTTTGTTGAACTACTGACTCAGGCAGAAGCGGCATACAATAGAGAAGCATTTGTGGAAGCTCATGCCACCTTTAATAAAGCTACAGCATTGTACCAATTACCGACCTCAACAGAAGGAAGTATCCGTTCATTGGCTGCGCAAGCCAACCGCCATTTTGAGGCTGAGGACTTCGAGAATGCCAAGATTTTGTACGAACAACTTGTAAAACTGGATGACACTAACAATGCCAGCTTCCAAGAAAGACTAGACAAGAGTATTCAGGAAATCGAGTTTATCACACTTCGCCACAAGGGCGATGAGGCTTACTTCAAGGGCAACTATAGCGAAGCTATGAAGAACTATGCTAGTTCTATGAAAACGCACAGTGACCCTGTTGTAGTCCGTCGTATGGAAGAGTGCGAGCGCTTTATCGTACAGGAAAACATTATCCGTGAAAAAGTAAAAGTAGAGTTGGAAGACGAGATTCGTCAACAGCTCCAATCTGAATTTAACACTACACCACAAGAAACCCCTGCAAAAGCTGAAGAAGGGCTGTCCAAAGAAACAGAAGAATCACTTCGCCAATCAATCAGGGATGAAGTAATGGGTGAACTGGAAGATGCTTTCTGGAAGCGTACTGCTATTTGGAATGCAGAAGAAGCATACGATTTCTATATCAGTGTCTTCCCGCAAGGCAAGCACATTACTAAAGCCAAGCAGCGAGTAATTGAGCTTAGGTCTATTCAACCAGAAAATGAGACTCCAGCTCCTGCTAACGAAGTTGTTGACAATGAAGTAACTCCTACTACTGTCACTAATGAAGTAGTGGAAGAAGAAAATATTACTGAAGTACCTGAAGTTAATGGTCACGAAACAGTGACAGTGAATGGTACTTCTATTCACGGACTTGATCAGGCACTGCTTTCAAAACTGAGACATGAGCCTGTTGAAGATGTGATTAAAGAGATCTCTGAATCGCTTTCAGTGAACGGAATTGCACCAAATACTGAGACACCTGTAACAGAAGAAGTCTCTTCAATTGCGGAGGAAGTAGTAATTCCTGCCATTGATAATGAGCTTCAAACTGAAGTTCAGGAAACTCTTGAAGCTGTAGTAGAGGAAACACCTGCCATAGAAGATGAGAGTGTTGTTGCTGATAGCACTCAAGAAGAGCCTGTACAGGAAGTAGAAGTACCTACTGAAGAAGTAGCTACACCAATACTAGCAGAAGAGCAGCAGGAAGAGGTTGAAGAAGCAGTAGAAAATGAGACTTCATTTGAAGTTAACATTACTGAAGAAATCTCAGCAGCTGAAGAACTGATTGCGGGTATTCTTGATAAGGAAGAGCAGTCAGAAAAAGAGGACAATGTTAAAACGCCTAGTATTGAGCGTTCTCAACCTGCTGTTACAGCACAGAAGAAAGCGCCAAAACGTCAGTCTGAAGTTGAATCTGAATCAAGTGATGAAGCTAGCCTGAAAGCACTGTCTGAAGACGACCTATGGAAACGTGCTGAACAGGAGCGCACTGTTTTGGCTTACATGGACTATATCAACTATACAAAAGAGTCCCTGCATATTGCTGATGCTTACTACATGATCAACAAACTGAGCAGTCAGGAAGGTAGCAGCAACAAAACAGCAACGTTCACAGAAACGACCACTTCTACTCCAAGCGAGGATACTTCGGTAGAAACAACTCCTGTAAGTAACGCTGTTGAGGAAAATGTTGACGTTACAAGCCTTGATGAAGAAAGCCTGTGGCAATATGCTAAGTCAAAAGATACAGTTGATGCATACCGTGAATACCTGAGCCACTCAGAAGACAATGCTTACCTGACTGAAGCTTACAGCCGTATCAACGAACTGAACAGAGCTGAAGATAAAACGGAAGAAGCAGTGGTAGAGGAAGCACCTGTAACACCTCCTAGCGACTTTGAGGAAGTTTATAAAGCTGCCATGGAGAAGTCAATATCTGAAACAACGGAAGAAGAAACTACTGTATCTCACTTCAATGAAGTAGAAGAGACAGTTTCTGAAAGCCCTGTTACTGACTTCGCTGAACCAGAAGTCAATACGGAAGAAATAGTTGAAGAAGAAGTTGAGGAACCTGTTGCTGCAATAGAAGAAACAGAAAGTGAGGATGACGAAGAGGATATTCTATGGAAAAACACCATCGATGAAGACTCTATGAGTGCCTACTTTAACTACCTCAACCTGACAAAGGAGAAAAGGTATTGGGATGAAGCTAAGGGTCGTATCAATGACCTGAAAAATGATTCACAGAACAAAGAGGAAAAAGATTGGAAAGAGGCTGAACAGCATGACACTGTAGAGGCATATAAAGAATATATTAAGCAATACCCTCTTGGAATCTACTATGCTAAAGCTATGTTCCGCATAAATGCACTGGAATCACAGCTGAAGTAAGCACATTCTAAGCTAGTTGCAACCTATAAGGCCCTTCACTTTACAACGGTGAAGGGCTTTTTATTTGCTAATTTTTGATAACTACCCCTGATTTTTGGTAAAATAACTTAAAAAACCCTCTACAAATCTTAAAACTAGGTACCTACAACCCCACCCCATCCAAATCGGCATTTTTTTTGCCTAAACAGAATCCTGTATTTTTGTTGAAATAATACAAATTCAAAAATTAAGATAATTTTAATACTAAATTGTATTATATTTATCAAACTCCATACTACATTTGGAGTGCAAATTCATTTGTGTAAACATTTATTTATCCAACAACTAATTCCAAATTTGTATGAACAAGGCTACTAAATTTGCCGCGATCGGTTTTATGTCATTTGCTATGGTTGCATGTGGCGCTAAACAAGAAAACACTGAAGAAGCACAAGCAGGTGTAACTACTGAGACTGCTGCAGCTGAAGGTCTTGCAGCTGGCTCTTACGCTATCGTTGATTCTGCTAGCTCTGTAAAGTGGACTGGTAAAAAAGTAGGTGGTGAGCACTTCGGTACTATCAGTGTAAGCGAAGGTTCTTTCGAAATCGCTGAAGGTACAGTAAAATCAGGTTCATTCACTATCGACATGAGCTCTGTTGCAGTTTCTGACATCCCTGCTGAGGATGAAATGAACGCTAAACTGGTAGGTCACCTGAAAGCTGATGATTTCTTCGGCGTTGAGAACTTCCCTACTGCATCTTTCGAGATCTCTTCAGTAGAAGCTGTTGAGGGTGCTTACAACGTAACTGGTATGCTGACTTTGAAAGACTCTACACAAGAGGTTTCTTTCCCAGCTACTATCGAAACTGCTGAAGGTACTGCTACAGTTGCAGCTAAATTCTCTATCGACAGAACTAAATTCGGTATCACTTATAGCTCTAAGTCTATCCTTGGTGACGCTGCTGACAAGTTCATCTACGATGACGTAGAAATCGAATTGAACGTTACTGCTGCTGCTGAAGTTGTAGAAGCTACTGTAGAAGCTGACGAAACTGCTGAGGCATCTGCTGAAGCTACAGAGGCTACTGAAGAGTCTGCTGAATAAGCAAACCTTTACTAGCTAATACAAAAAGCCGCTGGAGTAATCCTGCGGCTTTTTTGTTGTGGTGCATTTTTTCTTCCTTTACAATTTTTTCTTTAATTCATACCATTAATTCCCAATTTTAAACCATTCAGCAATGCGACACATTTTTACCTTACTAGGAAGCCTCCTCCTTTCTGTTGCGGTCTTTGCAGCAGAAACAGATACTGTAACGATTCACAGCGCCACTATGAACGAAAGCTGGAAAGCAACAGTTACCCTTCCTGATGCTTACCAAACTGATGCTAACAGGTCATTCCCAGTAGTATACATGCTACACGGACATTCAGGTAATTTCTCTAACTACACCAGTTCATTCCCTGAGCTATCTAAATATGCAGATGAGCTACAACTTATTGTCGTTTGTCCAGACGGAGACTTCAATAGCTGGTATATTGACAGCCCCATTGATCCTAAAAGCCAATTTGAGACCTATATCAGTAAGGAAGTCGTTAAATGGGTTGATCAGCATTACCGCACTATTCAGGACAGAAAAGGCAGAGCCATTACTGGGTTAAGTATGGGGGGGCATGGTGCACTTTACCTTGCTGCCAAACATGCTGATACATTTGGGGCAGCAGCTAGCATGAGCGGAGGAGTTGACTTCACTCCTTGGCCTTTGAGTTGGCAAATTAGCAAAAAGTTAGGCCCTTATAAGTCCAATACACAGGTATGGGAATCTCATACGGTTATTGCCAATGCTGAAAAGTTAAAGGATGGCCAGGTAACGCTATTTATAGATTGTGGTGTTGATGACTTTTTTATTGAGGTAAACCGCCAATTGCATCAAAAGCTTCTGGAGCTTAAGTATCCTCACATCTACATGGAAAGACCGGGTGAACACAACTGGGATTACTGGAATAAGTCAGTCCCTTACCATTTGGCGTTTTTTGATGAATTCTTTGATCAATCTCCTGAATAGGACCTTTTTTAAAGGACAATTCAATGATGTTCTATTGTTTGCTAAATAATCCCAAACATTTGGAAATCTTTAACTGGTTTTATTGTTAAAAGATAGTTGCTAAGACAGTATGAATGCTTTTAAAATTTCATTCTGCCTTAGCAATCTAACTGACAATAGGACTCTGATGGACAAACTTACATTCCTCTCTTTTACCTTTCTGTTAAGCTTCTGTATGTATTCATGTAGCAATGATGATCCTGAGCCCAAGGAAAATGCCTCTATTATGGTACACCTGAAAGCTGATTCGCCCAACCCAAACAATAATATTTACCTTGATATAAAAGAGGTCTGGGTAAGAATGGAAAATAATGACAAGGAATGGATTTCTTTGGATGGAGCTTCATTTATCCATAACCTAAACAATACTGACCAACAGCCTTTGGTTGGCTATGGGAGCATCCCTTCAGGTACTATCGAACAAATAAAGCTTTCACTTGGTGTTGCCAACTCAATTGTGGTCAATGATGAGGAATACAAGCTCAACATCCCTGAAGAGCTGGTTTTCGATACAGATGAAAGAATAGAATCAGGTAAAATTTACAACATTGATCTTTCCACTGGATCTAACAATGCCGTATCGATCAATGACTTTGGGATTTACAACTTCCATCCAACCTTAAGTGCTTCTTCTCACCCAATCACAGGCATTAGTGGTAAACTTTCAACTACCAGCCCAGCCAAAATACTTGTTTATAACCAAGACGCTGTAGAGCCAATTACAACCACACAGACAAAAAGTTTAGGAGGTTTTATGGTTAGTGACCTTGCTCCTGGCGTCTATCAGCTTGTTGTTACAGCCGAAGGATATGCAGACTATACCCGTACAGTATTAGTCAGTCAGGAGCATGTCACCAACATTGCTACTATTGAGCTTGTACCAAGCCGCTAAGCGTAGAATACCCTTTTGACCCTTTCATTGATACTGGTCAGGATTTCGTAAGGAATTGTACCTATTGCTTTAGCCTGATCACTGATCGTCAGTCCTTCTCCAAATACAATAACTTCATCACCTTCTGCAGCTTCAATACCTGTTATGTCAACCATTGTCATATCCATACAGACATTGCCAATAACAGGCGCCAGTTGTCCATTAATTAACACTTTGCCTACTCCATTACTGAAACGACGGTCAAAACCATCTGCATAACCGATACCGATTGTTGCAATGGTCGTTGGGCGTTCTGCTACCCCTTTTCTGCTGTATCCAACAGTTTCCCCTTCCTTGATATATTTAACCTGAGAAATAGATGTCTTCAATGTACTGATAGGTTGCAACATATGGTGGCTGATCGCTGTCGGATCAACCCCATACAAACCGATCCCTAACCTGACCATATCAAAATGCGCTTCAGGGAAACGGACAATTCCAGCTGAATTCATAGCATGTTTGATGACACTATACCCCAGTTGACGCTCAAGGTGAGCTGCCATTGTCGAGAATGTATCCAACTGCTGTTTAGAGAAGGAATTATGTACCTCTTCATCAGCTCCAGCTAAATGAGTAAACACTCCTGTCACTTTCAGCCAATGTGCATTTCTGATCAAAAAATTGCACAGCTTTTCCAAATCAGCAGGTTCAAACCCCAATCGTCTCATCCCAGTATCAAAACTCAATTGTACCTTAATCTGGTCATGAGCCGAACCCCTGTCCTGTTTCCACTCAGCCAAAGCCTTCAGCAGTTGCATGCTGTACATTTGCAACTCCAAGTCATACTGCAATGCCTTGTCAAAAGTATCTTCAGAAGGGTTAAGCACCATGATTGGTAACTTGATGCCATTTTCCCTTAATTCAATCCCCTCATCCACATATGCGACTCCGAGATAGTCCACCAAGTTATATTGGAGTAGTCCTGCTAACTCATACCTGCTATTGCCATAGGCAAATGCCTTCACCATCACCATGAGCTTGGTGTCAGGAGCCAGAAGGCTTCGATAAAAATTCAGGTTGTGTTCTACAGACTCCAGACTAATTTCAAGGCGTGTTCCGTGAACCTTTTCCTGCAAGCTACTAACCACCCTCTCAAAGGCAAACATCCTAGCACCCTTGACCAGAATTATCTCATTGCTAAAAGACAAAGCCTTGCCTATATCTTGAATTAAGCTTTCCGTATCAGGATAAACCATCACCTGAATCCCTTCAAAATACTTCAGCCCTGCCATGATTCTGGTACCTACAGCTATCAGTTTCGTAACTCCCTTTCCTTTCAACAGCTCTGCAATATTGCTGTAAACCCATTCGGGGTCGCGTCCTGTTTCCAACAAGTCAGAGAGAATCACGGTTCGGGTAAGTTGCCCCGCATTCTGAACCAAAAAGTCCAGCGCTACCATTAGTCCTGCCAAATCATTGTTATAAGTATCATCTACCAGTTTACAATTGTGTCTGCCTTGCTTTAACTCCAATCGCATTCCCACCCTACGTAGCAAAGCAATTCTTTCGGCAATTTCCTCAAAGGAATAGCCCATCACCAAGAGGCAAGCAATACAGTGCATACTGTTCTCAACAGAAGCTGCATCTGTAAACGGTATTCTCAACTGAAAGACCTCATCTTGATATTTCAGTTCAATATTTTTACCCAGTTTACTGAAACCTATTTCCTTGTATTGCAACGTAGCATCAGAAGTCAATCCCCATGAAAACTTTCTGCAAGTACATTTCTGAACTTCTTTATCTATCAGTTGATGGTCCTTGCAATACACCAACACCTCAGCATTCTCAAACAGCTTTAACTTCTCTTGTACTTTTTCAGTCCTGTCTACAAAACCCTTATCATGAGCAGAACCTATATTGGTAAATATTCCAATATTGGGTTTGATCATAACTTCCAGATGCTCCATTTCTCCACTTTGAGAAACTCCAGCCTCAAAGATTCCTACCTCATGCGCCTCACTAATTTCCCAAACGGAAAGTGGAACCCCTATCTGAGAGTTATAACTTTTAGGACTTTTCACAACCTTTCGATCCTTTTCAAGCAAGGAATAAAGCCACTCTTTGATAATGGTTTTACCATTACTTCCCGTAATTCCTATAACTGTCAGGTTAAATTGCTCCCTGCGATATGCTACCAATGCCTGTAAAACCTGAAGAGGAGAACTGGTATAGAAGAAATCAGCATCAGGATATTCTGCAGTATTAAAGTCTTTCCTGACCACAAAAGCCCTCACTCCAAGCTGATAAAGTGAAGGTATAAAACCATGACCGTCGTGGTTATTTCCCTGTAGGGCAAAAAACAGGGTGTCGCCTGCTGCTATAAGCTTTCGACTGTCGGTAAGGAGGTATCTTTTCTGCCAAAACTGGTTGCTGAAATCCATATATCTTTTGCTGATTAGAACAGTTCATTCAAATTTACAGCAAAACTATAGAATGGAGATCAACTACCCTAAAAAAGTACCATTACCTGCTTTATATTGACCATACCTCACTTATACCTAGCAGGTTAATTTTTCAAGTACTGAGCAAGTGGTAATTCTAATCCTTTTATGGAATTCACTGCCAATTGAGCCACCTTAACAGCACCATATTCACTGAAATGGGTATTATCATCCTTACCTTCTGGGTAATTGTCATGCTCACCTGCTTTCAGTATTAAGAAAAGCTTTTTTGAGTCATTGATGCCGTGCTCCGTTATCAGCATTTCTGTCTGCTGATGGAGATCTATCAGCGGAACATTTAAACCTTCGGCAACTTCCCTCACCACTTCTGGATATCCACCATGTGTATCATAAAACTTTCCATTTTCATCAAATCTACGTCTCATAACCGAAGTAAAAAGAATAGGATTCGCCCCTTTCTCTCTTGTTTCTTCCACATACTTTTTCAGATTGGCTCTATACTCATCCAACGAAGTATAGCGCAGAGAATCTTTTTTCTGGTCATTATGCCCAAATTGGATAAAGACATAATCACCCACCTGCAATGAGTCTACGACAGGTTGCCATCTACTTTCTCCTAGAAATGACTTGGAGCTTCGACCATTTACAGCCTGATTCTTAATGGCAACATATTCGTTCACAAATTGGGGAAAGACTTGTCCCCAACCAGTCTCGGGTGCTTTGTTAGGTTGCTTGTCTGCCATTGTAGAATCACCAACCATATAAATCGTAATTGGCTTCAGTTCCTTTTTACACCCAACACACACAAACAGTAAAAAAATAATAGATAGGGTTCTCATTTTCTTCCAATAGTTAGTTTAAACAGCAATTCAGAAATAGTATTTTAATAAGTTAATAATATAAAAATTTAACTGAATAATACTGTTAATCACATTCAAAGTTTCTATTTGTCCTGAACTTCTCCTGTCTATTCTTCACGCTTCTATCGATTACCAATCAATGGATTTTCCATCCCTGAAGAACCCTCCTGTTGGTCCGTCTTCAGGTAATGTAGCTGCCCACACAATCCCTTTCGCCCCCTCTTCTACAGGTCTCGCCCCCAACTCAGCTGTTCCTGGGTAAGTCGCTACCCAACTAGGACACACGGCATTGACTTTCACTTTTCCTTTCAGGTGTTCTGCCATTTTTATGGTTAGCCCATTGAGTGCCAATTTACTGACACTATAAACTGGTGTATCAGCACTACCTGACAAAAAACCATACGACATATCAGAGATTGCACCAGCTCCACTTGATACATTGACCACGATACCATTCTCACTTTTTTCCAGAATACTGGCAAAATGGGCGATCATACGCCAAGCACCCAACAGGTTAACATCCAATGCTGCTTTTACAAAGTCAAAATCAACCGTCAGTGGGTCTCCCCCAGCATCATAAAAGGCTCCTGCATTATTTATCAGCACATCCAACTTCCCAAAATCATCATCAATTTCTTGGGCCAATTGCGCTACACGCTGTTCATTGGTAATATCTACTTTTTCAGAAAGGACATCCAATCCCTCACTTCTCAGTTTATCTTCCAAGGGTTTTACTTTGGACAGTTCTCTAGCTGTGACGATAACCTTATATCCTAATTTCCCCAGCTGTCTTGCCGTTTCAAAGCCCAACCCCATTTCTCTACTCACTCCTGTAATCAATGCTATTTTGCTCATATTATTAATTGGGTTATTATCTTCAATCATCTGTCTCTACTTCCAATTGGATTGAAAAGCTTTTGTTTCCATTTTGGTTCTGTAGTAACCTTTCGATATTGGACAGATATTCATTAATTTTTGCTCTATCCAATTGATTAATCAAGTACCTATCTGCTTCCGAAGAGACACTTTTTGCCAGCTTTTCCAGTTCCAAAATCTCTTCTTGTTTCGCTTTATTAATTGATACAATTGTCAAATCTTCCAAAAGCTTCAGTATCGTGGCCATAACCAATGTATCCTCCCTCCCATATTTCCTTATTGGAGTGATACACTCATACAGCAACTCTCCAAATGTAGGCTCTCTTACAAACAGGCGGGGTACATCTTCTTTGCCTTTTGTTACGGTAAAGTCGAACAGCGACAAACGTTCAATAAACAGAATTGTCAGCAAGTCTATCGCTTTTACGGCTGTACCAGGATCATTGATCCCTGGGCTAAGTGCCTTTACTGCAATCTCAGTGATCTGACGGAAGCCAAACCGGTAATGATCCTGTGTAAACTCCTCCTGATAAAACTCAAAGCTTGACTGTATTTTATCTTGCAGCGACTCATCCTCTTCCAAACTGCGATTAACCTTAACGAATGGAAAGCCTTTTACCGTAAAATCTCCCATCCTGATCAGCACACTCAACTTCAAGTCATGTTCATCCAATAAATCACATAGGGCTTTCGTATGGACTTTCTTTAAATACCCAACTTGTGCTGCATAAACCCTAACCCATTCCTCGTCTTCTTTTTCATGCTTGAATACACTTTCGGGAAGTTTCTCACCCTCCTTAGCCTTTTGCATTCCATTCAATGTTGTTCTGTAGATTCCATTGAGAATATTGTCTACCTGTATGGACTGGGAAATGGAGTGAATAAAGTACACAAACATCACCAAGCAACCGATACCTGAAAACAAGGCTATCAGTACTCCCAAGTCCGGTATAACCGCTTTTCCATCAAACTCCTCCCCAACTCCTGTAATGGTAATCAAGCAAAAAACGATGGTCCCGATATAATACCCCAATACAATCTGGTGAGACTTCTTGGTAATAATACCTGGGACAACCCGTGGAGATAAAGTTGCCATTGTCCTATTGATTACCACCATTACCATCGAAAAACTAAAGACCATCAATGAAATAATTCCACCAACCAAACCTCCCAGAATTAGCCTTGCATTTTCCTCACTATTGACAAAATCTATCCCTAAAGTCTTTTTATAACCTTTCACCATTTCAAGGTACTCCACATTTCTAACCACAATTGCCAGCACCATATATGACAAAGCCACTACTGAGGAATAAAATGCGATTGAATTAAGAACGTTCTTCGCCTTCTTAAGAATGAAATTTTGGATTTCTTGTATCAAGATCAGGTATCAATAAAATGAACTCAATATGGACCATACCATATCACTGTACATTGTTCAACCTTATAATTGGGAATAAAATTCAAAAGTAAATGGTCTTGAGTTCCTCTACCGTTAGCAGCAAAACAATAACAGTAGGAAAAGTCCCTCAAATTGGATAATTTAAGGAACAACCACTAAGACGAAGCATCAGCCCTGCTGATAAATCTACCTTTCAAAAACTACACATTCACCAAATTACTACTACTATGGGATATATGGGATTTGGAATGAACAAAGGCAACCAACAACAGAAGCCTCATACATTTTTTGCTACAGCCAAAGACACGATCATGGCCAAAAGGCCTCAAAAAGTGCGTAAAATAGAAGTCAACCAACTGAATATTGCCGAAAAAATCATGATCAAGAGTCGTGTTAAAACTGAAAATGCACACCAGAACCTCAATATGGTAAAAGCATTGGCTGTTTCGACGGTAATTGGGTCAGGCTTGTTTTATGTAATCCAATGGGCTGTAATGGAAGTGTTTTTTAAGTAGTGTTAAAAATATAGCGTAAACAATAGCTAATAACTGCGAATAAATCTTCTTCTTACAAACTTCATCACATCACTGTCTGTTTGTTTTTTTGTGAATCAGTCAAGCATGATACTTTGGAATCATTCACAAATGCGTTTTGTGAATGTCCGTTACATAAAGTTAAATTGACTACACAATCTTACTTTTGAATCTGAATTTAACCGGCAATAACTGATGTGCTCATTGGACTACCTCGCCCTACTTTGAGGTATTATGTCTGGTGAATTCTATTGTTTACCTGTTTTGGCATTCTGTCAAGCAACTTCATATTCCATGCACAGATATATTCTGACTACACTGTTAATATGTTTTTTTTACAGTAACCTGTGTGCGCAAGGAAGTAGGATCATTGAGGAAGATGCTGAGATGTTTCAGCCTTATGTAACCCTTGATGATTCTTCTAAACTGAATAACTTAAACTCACTTAAGACATTAAGTGAGTACTACGCACTAAAAGGGGACTACAAAAATGCCTATAAATATAGGGTTCTGTTTGAAAATGCTTTTTCAAAGCTGAGTATGACAGACGTCAACAATTTGTTGCTGTCTCAAAAACAGGCACTCAAGCAACAACTTAAGCATGCAGAACTTCAGATTTCACATAAGAATGAGCAGATAAAAAAAGAAGCTACCAAAAAGCAATATGCGGTAAAGGCTGTTGAGATTCTGCTTGCATTGGGAATTATCAGCATCATCAGCTTCCTGCTTTATGGATACAGTAAAAAGAGTAAACACAACCGTGTGCTACGTGAACTGAATCGTAATATCCTTGAGAGTGAGCAAAAAATAGCTGCACAGGCTGCGGCACTCCAAAAGGTCAATGAACATATCTCTGATTCCAATCTTCAACTTGAAAAGACTGTAAAGTCAAAAACAGAAGCACTGGCCATGACCAATCAGGAGCTGGATAGGTTCCTGTATAAAGCATCTCACGACCTACAAGGTCCTGTGGCTACTCTTACGGGATTATGTCAGGTAGCCTCCATGATTGACCATACAACTGAAAGCAAGGATATTATTGATCGTATCAACAATATCGCTGGCAATATGGGTGAGCAGCTACAAAAATTGAGACGTATTCATGATATCCAATACTCACAAAGCACAGCCGCTATAGTTGACTTGTCTGATGTTTATCAATCTGTCAGTCAAAGACTGAAGGAGCGTATCTCAAACAGCGGTATCCAGATCACTACCAATTTCTCTGAAGGGTCACAAACCAATTCCATTCGGCTTATGCTTGAAGTAATTATGTTTAACCTTTTGGAAAATGCGTTGGTATTCAAATCTGATAAGAAACCACAAGTCTATATCAAGTCTTTCAAAAGAGGAGATGTCCTGATTCTCAAAGTAGAAGATAACGGTATCGGAATTTCCGCTGACCTTGGAAGTCAAGTTTTTGAGATGTTCTTCAAAGGTTCTGAAGTATCTGAAGGACATGGTCTAGGCTTGTATATGGTGCAAAAAGCGATCTCAAGAATTCAGGGTGACATCCACTACAGGAGTGAAAATGGCTATACCACATTTGAAGTGGTCATTCCAGATTTGCCTAAAAGCTCTTTTACTGAGACGGTTTCCCAAGAGCATAAGCTGTGTTTACAGCACTAATCAAAAAAGCTTCGAAGTATATATTTCGAAGCTTTTTTGTTTTAGATAGCATTTAGTCCTCTTCTTCATTCTCATTCCTTCTATACATTCCCAGTGCCTCTTCTAGCCTTACCTGCAATGCTTTTTTCTCTTCTTGACAGATTCCCAATTCATGGGTTTTATCTGCCAGTTCTTGAGAACTTCTTATGTAAAGGATTGCTTTCTTATCCCCTTTCTCCACATAAGCATTGATATATACTATTACGGGATCCTGAGAATAATCAAGCCTGATCATCTGTGAAAATATCATTGAGGTTTGTTCAAAGGAAAAGTCTGTCTCCAATTTCAGGAGTTTAGCCAAATGATTTTCGATCAATTCATTTTTCTTGTAACCCGTTTGCTGAAGCAAGGTATTATTTACTTTCTCGATTTTCTGCTCATCATTTATAATGAGTATTCCATCAGGTGAACCTTCAACAATCGCATCCAGCCTAAGCTTCATCATGGCAATATTTTCTTCAGACTCCCTTGCTGCCTCATTCATCTTTTCAAGCATGTCCAACTGCTGCTTCATTTCTTCTTCTTGTGCTTTCAGCTCATTGGTCAGGTTAACAGCATCGTTATAAAGCTTTTTCAGCTTTGTCCCATCTTCCAAATGCAACAAGTCAGAAGCTAAGCCAGTTGCCAGTTCCTTCATAAAATCTATCTTTCTTTTATCAAATTCATAATCAAACGAAGCCAACTCTATAATACCCATTACATATCCATTCAAGGTCAAAGGTACAATCAATAGACTTCTGGGTTTATCATTTCCTAGTCCAGAACGGATTTCAAGATAGTTCTCAGGAACTTCATTCAAATGTATTACTTCCTTTTCAAGCCATGCCTCTCCCAACAAGCCCTCACCTCTCTTGAAAGTCTGCTGTACTTCTTTCTCCCTACCAAAAGCATAACTTCCTATTCTCATCATATAAGGCTCGTCTCCTTCATACTGTCCTTCTTCCACAAAATAAATGGCACCTTGGGTCACATTCAGGAACTTGACCAATTCCAAAATCACCAAACGTCCCAACTGATGCATATCACTTATATCAGACCTGAGCAAAGCTGTGAATTTACCAAGCCCCTCATTTCTCCATATTCGGTACTGATCGTTTTCATAATTAGAAATAAATTGTTCACTGGTCTTGAGTAACAATTGCATCAAGTAATCTCCCGAAAAGTCCTTATGGTATTTATAATAATCATACCGCTCTTTAATAAACTCTCGTCTGTTAAAAGCTTCCACAAAGGCTGTAACCCCTCTCAACTTACCTCCCAAAGTGTTTACAGCTTCTATTGTCCTGTTTAATTCCAGAATACCTAAATCCGGTTGATGATCACTATATTCCCCTTTAGCAAACTGTATGGCAACACCTGTCAGCTTACGTAATGCATTGACCACTTTACTCTTTATTAGCCATGACCCAAATATGATTGCCAAAACATTCAACACCAGAATACAAACCAACACTCGCTTTTCTTCACTGACCTTACGCTCTCTCAGTACTTCTAAAGATTCGGCAAATTGGGCATCACGATGCTGCATATCTTCAACATGATTACCTATGTACTCAATACTCTTTTGAACAAGTGGGTTCTTTACTTTTACCATTTTCATCATCTGTACAGAATCCGACTTTTGGGAATAGTCAATATTCAAGTCAAATACTTGTTGCTCCAGAAAAAAGGGCTCTTCCAATATATTTTTCATATGATGACTAAATAATGCCCATTTTTTATCCACCTGATTCAAGTAAAGCATCTGCACATCTTTTACTTCACTCAAACCACTTCCATCTGAAGTCTCCCCTCCATTTTTCAACAGCTTTATTACTAAATCATGCTCACTAAAAGCCTCCAAAGCAGCCTTCTTTGCCTCTAGGTTTTCCTTGTCTGCATACAAGCATGCATACAGAACCATTTCCTGAGTAAGTAATGTATTCTGGTTGGCCAACTTGATTACATTGGTCAAATCAGGGTTTAAGGTATTCAAGCTAAAAATGGCAAACAGGTTCGCCAACATTAATCCTGTCCCACCTATTATCAATAATTTATAAAGTGAGAGTTTTCCTAATTGGGTTTTCTTTAGCATGAGCATTCAGGTTACTATAATCAGGTAAGTGAAAGGTCTTTTGAATGGTCAGAGACATCCAGTATTCTGGGGAGTTGAAGTAGTAAAGGTTTTATAGTAGTCTTTAATAAATATAAAAGAATTCGTGATTTTCTAACTATAATCTAATGCCTTCTTAAGGTAAATGATATTTGCAGTCAATAAAAAAGCCCTTCAGCGCTATTTGCACTGAAGGGCTTTACAATATCAACTACGATCAATTAAGCTGTTGTTTTATCTTCCTTTACAAAGGTGACAGCCACAGATCCCAATATCATACATACACCAGCGAATGCCAGTAGCAGAATTGCCTGATTATCGAACAGCGCTATCAGCGAACCACCAAATAACCCTGCAATGATTTGAGGACCTGCAATGGTAAAGTTGAAAATACCCATATATAAACCCATCTTATCCGAAGGCAACACACCAGACAGGATTGCATATGGCATAGCCAAAATCGCAGCCCATGCAACACCTACTCCCGCCATCGAGAGGAAGAGCATATTCTTATCTGTAAAGATCATCATGGAGATCAGTCCTAAACCTCCCAAAGCCAATGACAAACTGTATACAAACTTACGGCTAGTCATTTCTGCCAACTTAGGCATTACTAAAGAGAAAATCGCTGCAAAGAAACTGTATGCACCGAAAATTACCCCAGTCCAGTTACCTGCTTCATTAAAGGCTGCTGAAGTAGCATCTCCTGGTTCTGTCCCCCAAATATGTTGTGCAATAGCAGGAGTTGTATACACCCACATGATATATAAAGCCACCCAAGAGAAAAACTGTACCACCGCCAATTGCATCATGGTCTTCGGCGTACCAGCCAACGTTTTGAAGAAGCTCTCTTTTTCTTGTTTTTGTTCCTCTGTTTTCTCTACCGGATTGTATTTAAAGTATTCTTCTGGTGGATATTCTTTTGTTCTAAATGAAGTCCAGATAACTGACAGAATCAATGCAGAACCACCAATGTAGAATGACCAAATTACTGAGTCAGGAATCTTTTCACCTGCTGCAGGCTCATTGGCTACACCAAACTGCGTCAAGATAAAAGGTAATAATGACCCTACTACTGCACCTGTATTGATCAGGAAACTTTGTACAGAATAACCCAAGTTTCTTTGAGATGCCGGTACCATATCCCCTACCAATGCACGGAAAGGCTGCATGGTAATATTAAAGGATGCATCCATAATCAACAGCATCAGTGCGCCAAAGAACATGGCGGGCATTATGGCTGTAAAAATCTCGGAGTTGGGCATCAGGAACATTGCTATAGTAGCACAGATAGCTCCTGCCAAGATGAATGGAATTCTTCGACCCAATTTAGTCCAAGTGGTATCACTGGCTGCCCCTACGATAGGCTGAATGATGATTCCGGCAACTGGAGCTGCCAACCAAAAGAAACCTAGATGATGTACGTCTGCTCCTAATGCTTGCAGAATACGGCTTACATTACCGTTCTGAAGCGCAAACCCGAACTGCACTCCCAAAAAGCCGAAACTCAGGTTCCAGATCTGCCAGAAGCTAAGTGTTGGCTTTTGTACTTTAGTTATTTCCATACTAGTTTAGAACAATAGTGAATTGTTATATAATGTCTTCGATTTATACAATCTTACTAAAAAATGGTGATTGAAAGATGATCTTCCTCATTAAATGGAAAGAAAAACGTCTAGGCAACATTTATAAGCATAACAATATAAAACGCAATCGGTTGCAGAGTTTCACCAAATAAAACACTTTACCTTTTAACCAACCGACATCATAATTGAAATGATAGTTTTGCATGAAAGGTTCAATGTCTACCTTATGAAATCATTTATTGTACTATTCTAATAATTACCTAAAGGCATAAAAAAAGTCCTTGTGACTATAAACACAAGGACTCTTTGAAACTGCTCTGAAGCTAATTTTTTACCACTCAATTGGTTCCTTACCCTGCTGTTGCAGGTATTCATTGGCCTTAGAAAAATGTCCGTTACCGAAGAATCCTCTATGTGCGGAAAGTGGTGATGGGTGTGGCGATTTCAAAACCAAATGCTTCTTTGTATCAATTATGGCACCTTTCTTTTGGGCATAAGAACCCCAAAGAATAAAAACCACCCCTTCCTTCTCATCAGACACCTTCTTGATCACAGCATCTGTAAACTCCTCCCATCCCTTTTTTTGATGAGAGCCTGCCTTATGAGCTTCCACAGTCAAGGTAGCATTCAGAAGTAATACACCTTGATCTGCCCAACGTTCGAGGTTACCTGTATCAGGAATTGGCTTACCCAAGTCCTGTGCGATCTCTTTAAAGATATTTTGAAGCGATGGTGGATACTGCACCCCATCATTGACAGAGAAGCACAACCCATTGGCCTGACCTGGTCCATGATAAGGGTCTTGCCCCAGTATCACTACCTTGACATTGTCAAAGGTACAGCGGTCAAACGCATTAAAAATAAGTTTACCGGGAGGGTAAATCGTATTATTCGTATACGCTCCCTTTACAAAGTTTGTAAGCTGCTGAAAATAAGGTTTGTCAAATTCAGTTTGGAGTTTTCCTTTCCAAGAGTCTTCTATTTTGACGTCCATCTTTCTTTGTTTATGATTTAGTTATTTCCAATTTCTGGTCTACTGCTGACTTATTTGATAAGGGCATTTTGAAGCGGAATATGGCGATCAATCCTATAATGAAAAATACGCCCAATGATAGTGCAGAGTAGCGCATACTTCCATACAAGTACTCCATCAATCCAAAGCTGAAAGTACCAATTACCACTGATAGCTTATCTGCCACATCATAGAAACTAAAATAAGAGGTGGTATCGATCGTACCATCAGGAATCAGCTTGGAGTAGGTTGATCTAGAAAGTGACTGAATACCTCCCATTACTAGTCCAACCGCTACAGCTAAAGTATAGAACTGCATTTCAGTGTAAGTATAAAAGGCTCCAATACAGATCAGTACCCAAGAGAATATCATGATAGCAATAGCGCTTTTATTACCTATTTTCTTAGATAGCCAAGCAAAGAAGTAAGCTCCTGCAATTGCAACAATCTGAAGCAAAAGCACTGTTACAATCAGTTTCACACTACTCAGATGAAGCTCTTTCTCTCCAAAATTAGCCGCTAATAGCATAACGGTCTGTACCCCCATATTGTAAAAGAAGAAAGAAACCAGAAAACGCTTGATCGGTTTATGGTACTTAAGGCTACTGAAAACCTTTCTCAATTCTTCATACCCTCTACTGATCAGTTTATAGTTCCTTCTCTTTTTGTCTTTGGAGTCACTTGGTAAGTAGTATAAAGCGATCTGTGCAAATCCTAACCACCAGACACCTACAGTCAGAAATGAGAGTCTGACTGCCAAATCCTTGTCGATGCCTATAATATCAGGAAACTCAATAAAGGCAAAGCAAACAATCAGGTGGATCACACTTCCTATATAACCCATTGAAAAGCCCTTGGCAGACAGTACATCGTATCTATCTTCAGTTGCTATCTCAGGTAAATAAGCATTGTAAAACACCAATGACCCTGCATACCCTATACTCGCCAATACACTTAATATTATTCCATACTCAATATTGGCCCCATGAAAAAAGAATAAGCCCAAACACGACAAGGAACCTATCAACACAAAAATCTGAAGCATTCTCTTTTTCACCCCTCCTGTATCAGCCATTCCTGAAAGCAGAGGAGACAAACTCGCTATAAGTAAAAATGAAAAAGCGATTGAATAAGAGAATAAAACCGTGTTCTCAATAGAAAAACCAAAGAATTCAACCCTGTCACCATTGAAAGCTTCCCTTGTGGAAACATTGTAATAAATGGGAAAGATAGTAGAGGTAATTACCAAAGAGTAAACGGAATTTGCCCAGTCATAAGAACACCAGGCATTGAGTACTTTTTTGTTGTTCAGTTCCATATCATGATAGTTAATAAAGGCCTCAGTAATACCTGAAGCCTATGGTATTGACCTGAAGGCTTATCTCATCACCTTACAGATCACTTGGTTACGTATTACAGACTGTTTACAATATCAAACACCATTGAAGCTGCCAATTTAGCCGTTCTATGGTCTGTATCATATTTTGGGTTCAGTTCTGCTATATCAGTTGAGATTACTTTCTCTGATTTGTGAATTTTCTTGAACGACTTTACAAACAAAGCATCCGGTGTTATGCCATTATAGGCTGGAGCACTTACACCAGGTGCATATGCTGCAGAAAATACATCCAGACAGTTTGTATTATAGACAAAGTCAACACTATTAATAAAATCACTTATTTTCTGGAAGATAAGTGTACGGTCTGCTGCATTGAATTTCCTTCCAGCCACGTACTCCACACCCAACTCTTCAGCAACATTGAACAGCTTCTTTGTATTACTGTTTTTCTGAATGCCTAACACCAAATACCTGAAGTCTTCTCCTTCTTTCTGCATATCACGGGCAATCTGAAGAAACGGCGTTCCTGAAGAACCTCTTCCATTTTCTAACTCTCTTAGGTCAAAATGTGCATCAAAATTAATGATGCCCAGCTTCTTACCTGGATGTACCTCCTTAATATACTGCTTCAGTCCAAGGTAATGTCCATATGCCACCTCATGACCTCCACCAAATACAAGTGGTTTATACCCTGCCAACAATACTTTTGCTACAGCTTTACCAAGTGTTGCCTGAGCTTCTTCTAACCCTTCTCCAATACAAACAATATTTCCACCATCCAGCAGCTTTACATTTTCAGGAAAATGAACGGGCAGATTCATACAAGATTTTCTTAGGTCATAAGGGCCATCAATCGCCCCAAGCCTGCCTTTGTTTCTGCGGACACCTTCCTCAGACATAAAGCCAATGATAACAATCCCTTTTTCATCTTCCTTCAAAACTGGCAAGTCAGCCTCAAGCAAATTAACTGTCTCAATTACCTGATGCCATCTTGCATCCTCACGACTTGTACCGTCAATTCTTCCGTCCCAAAATTTGCGGTCTGTAGATTGGTAGTTATTATTTTTCATAAGTTGATTCACATTGGAAAATAAAGTCCCATCAAGCACATTCTTCCCTCAAAAATACAATGCGTATGGCACTATAATAATAGCCGTCCAATAACCATAAAAAATTTTTTTCAAACAAATTATCCTAAAAGTCCATTACTCATTATATAATTCACGATTACACTTATACCATGAACAACTCAAAAACTAAAGCCATCATCATACTTGGAAGTGCTAGGTCAGATGGTAACACCAGTAAAATTACTTCCTATATCTCGGAGAAGTTCAATATTGAAATTATAGACTTACTGGAAGCTAATATTGGATTCTTTGACTACAACTTCCATAATCAACACGATGATTTTCTCAGTATTGCTGAAAAGATGCTTGACCATCAACTGATTATTTTTGCAACTCCTGTATACTGGTATTCCATGAGTGGAGTGATGAAAAACTTCTTTGACCGTTTTACAGACCTATTGTTACTCAAAAAAGATTTAGGTAAGAAATTTCATGGAAAAGATATGTTTATTGTCAGCTGTGGTTCTTCAGAAACCCCTATTGAAGGCTTCTTTATGCCATTTGAAAAAACTTCCGAATACCTTAAAATGAACTATAAAGGAGGAGTTCATACGTGGTTCGACAAGCAACATGAAACAATTCCTCTAAAAGCAAAAAGACAATTAGAAAAACTAATTAGACTATTAGAAGAAAAAGTTCCCGAAATATTATAATAAAAGATAAGCAGGCGAACGATGTATACAAGTGTGGTGTTTATGAATTGAAAACCAAGCTACTTCCATAAACCCCTTCTAATAATCATGAGAAAAATCTTGACCATTCTCGCCTCAACTGCTTTAGTTTACTTAGCTTCCTGTGCAAACCCTCACTACCAACGTGTAGCTAACAGGTATCAAATTCAACAGGCCATGCACAGTCAGTTTTCGGACGCTTGTAACCTCTATGATAACTTTGAGAAACAGCGTCCCCGTGTAACTAAAAAGAAACCTTACCAAAAAGACTAAATATTTCACATTAAAAAACCCCACCCATAGTAATTAAATCACTATTGGTGGGGTATATTTTTTAAAAGTCAACAGTTGCTTCTATTGTGCTGTTTCTTCAACGTCTGTTCTTGAAACAACTTTATAATCAATAGTTGCCACATTATTTCCTGCTGCAAAGACTAAATCAATAAACTTCACAGCACTGTATTCATCATCAGACTTTTTAATCAAAATATATCTGGCTACAAAGTTAGCATCAGATGCGATATCGATACTGGCTACTTTATCACCATCGTTATAAGCCGTTTCTGCATTCCCGAAGCTTTCTTCATCTGCTCCACTGATACTGTTATAGGTAGCTTCATCTATTTCTACCAAATCCGACTCCGCTTCAAATGTCCCAAACCTACCATCATTTGCTGTCGGATTAGAAATGTATTGTAAGCCTGCGTCTGAATTTTCGTTGGCCCCATCACTTTGGCTTGCTCCTGTATAAGTTAGTGTCACATCAGTACTTTCTTCAAAGCCATACTCTACTGTGACCACTTCTGGTACAGTATATACCACACTATCTTCTCTGCTTCCTTCGCCATCAGTCAGCGTAAAGATATATACAATTCTAAGATCTGAAGAAGCCTGAGCTTCACTGAAGGTTTCATTTCCGATTACTTCATTAAAAGTATAAGTCACCTGACGGTTATTGATAAATTCATACTCGTCCCCGTCTCGTAAATCTTCCAACTCATCATCAGACCCTGATGTGTCAGTAATATCTGGGTACATCTTTATTTCAACTGATGTTCCATCTATCACTCTTGAGATTGTAAATTCCTCCAAATTCCTGTCAGAGCTGGACATTTCGATATCAATACTGATATTATCTCCCGGTGAGACTTCCGTATTGTTGGCTGGTGTTGCATCTGTAGTCAGTGATAAAGTGTTGGATGAGGGTAAAGGGTCGCTATCATCGTCACATGAAGACATTAGGCCTGCGAACAGAATCGCAAGAAAATAAAATGCAAACTTTTTCATAGGTATGAAAACTGGTTTTAGTGATTGGATTGATTCAAGTGAATGCGCTAATTATCAGTCATATTTGGGTTAACTGACTGTAACAGTGGGTAAATTAAAGAAGAAAGTTAATTAGCTGTTAATCAATCAATACAAAAGGGGAGAATTCCTTTATTATCTCATATAGATAGTTGCTTTCTTACTATACACATATGACATAGCAAAAGTTGAACGAGTGTAATTCATAGATAAAAGAGAAACTCAACCAGCTATCCTATCACAAGTATGCCACCTAATGACAACTTGTTGTAAATAATGTTACAAACGATACACTTAATCTAAAATACTAGTTTCTAGCTACTAACCAGATCAAAGACACACTACCTCCCCAATAGTTTGTACCGCCTGCGTTATACACACTTCCAACAGATGAGAATACGCTCGCTTTAGCTGCCAAGAATTTGTAAAACTGGTACCCTACTCCAACGGATGTCTTCCCAATCCACTCCTTTACAGTACCATCTTCGATTTCAATCGGAAATGGCTCTCCTGAATTCTTATCATACCCTTCAATTGTCATTGATTGCGTATAAACTGCTTCAGCTTCCAGCTCCACAAAAAATGGTTTCTTAAACGGTTCCAAACGGACTGTTATCGGAACACCTATTTCTCTTCTATTATAGTCCATCTCCGCCTGCATAAATCCAAAAGACACCTCTCCTTCTGCATTTAACTCTGCCCAAGATAAACCAGCTCCTAACTTAAGCTTTGGGGTCAACTCTCTAAAAAGCTTTACGCTTCCCCTATACCCTAACTTAGGATCAGTTTCAAAGTTCCCATGGTAAGTTGACATATTACCGCTGACCTCCACCTCTCCATGCCACTTCTGTGCATATGAAGCTATGGTTGTCAACAAAAAAACTAACAGTATTACAGACCTTTTCATACTTCCTTTTAACAAAAACATCCCGACTGAAAAGCATATTCAGTCGGGATTAATATTATTGAATAATTACTAGTCTATCTAATAATTACTGTACCATAGCATAAGATACATAGAAACCATCAGCGTTTCCACCTGAAGCATAGTCATGGAAGTTCAAAACAATATACTTACCACTAGACAATTTAGTCAAGTAAGTTACTTCTTCGAATGCGTTGTCACCTTTCACTTTGAATGATGTCGCTTTATCACCAGCTTCAGCTGTAGCCAAATCAGCAATATTTGTTGGGTTACCTTCACCGTCATCACCGATGTAATCAGCAGCAGTAACTGCTACAAATTCGTTTGCTTCAGTACCTTCAAATACACCTTCAAAGTATGCTCCGTTACCTCCAAGTACTACTTTAGCGAATCTCAGACCCAAAGTAGGAATCTCTTCTTTGTTTGCAAGTGCAAATTCACCTGCATCACTAACTACCAATTCTTTTTCATCAATTACAATTTCTTCAGTTGAAGTAGTGAACTCTACTGATAAAGTTTTTTCACCAACACCGTCCTTTGCTGTAAAGTTAAATGTGATGTCACCGTTTTCTACCATATCATCTGTAATCAACTGTCTGAAAGTATAGTTGAAATTTCTTGCGCCATCGATTTTATCCAATTCGTCATCTTTTCTAAGGCCTTTACCTTGGAAAATTGACGATAGACCAGAAACTGCAATTTCAGTCTCTTCGATTCCAGAACCAGAAATGATAAAGTCTTTAACTTTGTCTTCGTTGGTTACATTCAGGATGATCGAGATCTCTTGACCAGCCTTAACTTCCTTACCTAACTCAGGGTTTCTTGAAGTCACTGAAATATTGATAGTCTCAGACTCAGGCAATACTTCATCCTCTGTACAAGCTGTCATCAATCCAGCAAAGATAAGTGCAAGAAAATAAGTTGTGTACTTTCTCATAAATTTGGTTTTTTAATAAAAAATTGTGGTTTAATAATTTCTATTTTGATTTTGAAATAGAATAAGGTGAACACGCTAATATAAGCGCGCCATATTGTTAAGACTGTCGTCTACCCTATTAATATTGAATGCTACTTTTTATTGTGATCCTTCAAAAATGTTTTAGCCAGTTGTAATATCTCTCTCAATTAAAATGCCACATCTAAGTTTTTAAGAGTAAATAACTTTTTGCTGCATCGTAATGAAAAGACAAACAAAAGTGCAAAAAAGACAAAAGGATACGTTCAAAAACGTATCCTTTATATGTTAAATTCCCTTAAATAAAAAT
Organism: Limibacter armeniacum; assembly: GCF_036880985.1. Taxonomy (NCBI): domain Bacteria; kingdom Pseudomonadati; phylum Bacteroidota; class Cytophagia; order Cytophagales; family Flammeovirgaceae; genus Limibacter; species Limibacter armeniacum. The sequence goes on along the minus strand of NZ_JBAJNO010000008.1, from coordinate 1,469,039 downwards.
CAAGACAATGAAACTGTGCTACTTAAGTTTGAACCCATTCAGGATAAATTTCACAAACTCTCTGAACATCTCCTTATTCGTCAAAACCTCTTTAACCACATGCACATAATCCTTTGCTTTTGGTGGTGCTGTCTCAACTTGTACTGTCTTAGTTTGCTGAATGTTTGCTGTAGCTGATTTTGATGCAGTGACCTCTTTTTCTTTTCTCCACTCTTTCAGCATCTCATCCAAATCCGGTCGTTCAAGTTGCTCATCATCCTTTCGCACAAGGTCATCAGCTTTCTTAAAACGTTTCTGAGCAGCTTCCACTCTTCCTGCTTGCTCTTCCAGCATGCCTAAATTGTTCAGCGAAATAGCATCCTCTGGATCTAACTCCAATGCTTTCTTGTAATCTTCCATCGCACCAGCCACATCCTTGATATGCGCCTTAATAAAGGCTCTACTAGAATATCTGTATGGATTATTGGGTTCCAATTCCTGTGCCCTATCAAAATCAGTCAATGATTCATGGCTTTTACCTGACATATGTGTCACTACTCCTTTATGACTCCATGCATCAGCACTTTGAGGTGCAATCTTTAATGCCAAGCCTATATCTGACAAGGCACCTTCAAAATCCATCAACCTATACTTAGCTGCCGAACGGTTATAGTAGGCTTCAAAGTGACGTGGAGAACGCTTGATTGCCTTGTCAAAGTAACCGATTGCTTCTTGATATTTCTCCTGCTGACACAACTCCAGTGCCTTTTGGTATTCACTGTTCATCTTGATTACAATAATTTTTCATACTTGGCTGAATACGAATCCAACAGACAAGCTTCTAATTTTCTCAGTTCTTTTTCTCCAAATATTCTCCCAGCTGTTCAATCAGGTGTGTAGACACTTCCATATCACTTTTATTGGATGCAAAGTAAGGCTGCATATCCTCTATATACTTGATAAACCCTTCTTTATCCCGTGTCTGAATCAAATCAAACAACCTATTCATTTCATCTCTGAATATCCTTACAACTTCAAATACAAATTCATTGTTCATCTGAATTTCAGCATAAAGCCTTGGGTTCTGCAAAACATACCGAGTAAAGAAAATAATAAATATCCTGTAAGGTGGAGATGCTACCTGTTTAATGTCTTCGAATTCACTTTCAAAGCGAGCAAGGGTTTTCGCACTGACAAATACATTGAAGTGATTCAATCCCTGAACAACTCCCATCAATTTGTCATGGCGCAAATATGGTAGGTTATAAACCTGAGCATGGTCTTCAAGGAAAAATTCCTTTAGCTCTTCAACAATTCCTTCGGCAATTCTGTCAGAATGGTTAAACAAAATTACCTGTCCGGTCAGGGAATGGATTCTTGGCCCAAACATTGGGTGTATAGAACAGAATGCAGTCTCAATATCAGGATACTGTTGTTTGAGCGATTCGTATTTTTCGATCACAAACTTCTTGACAGAGCAAATTTCTATGAGTGTCTTCCCTTGAAGGTATGGGTAGACTTCTTCCATTACCGTTTCCATTGCGGAAATGGGAACACATAAGAAAACTACATCTGCAAATTCCAACAGCTCCTTATTAGAAGGCAACTCGGAATATTCGTCTGCTGAAGTGAACTTTACTTCGATCTTCTTTTCCTTTAAGTGACCTACTAACCAACTCCCCAACCCTTGACTGCCACCGATTACACCTACTTTTTGTCCTTGAAGTGCCAAGATTTCTACTTTAAAATTATAATTTTGTATCTCTGGAATATCCACTTGCTCAAAAAGAGAGATATAGGCTAGACCCATTTATTTTCTCTCTAGAGAAACATCACAGCAAGGAGACATGTTATTTCCTTAGTGTTTGCTCCTTTTACATTTTCCATATATTTGGAATTGGCAAAGTGAAGTTCTAAACCGCAAAAATCCTATTTTTTTTTCTTTTGAAAAAGAAATAATCGTGAAGGGAGCATAATAACGGAGTGGAAACACTTCAGTTGGTACGTGGAAGTCCTAAAAATCTATTATTAAATCAAAATCAACTTTTTAGATACAATCGTGAGCGTCAACAATATGGTTTTTGAATTTGACATGCCTGATGAGTGCAGTGGAGAAGTGCTTGACCAGTACTTGCAGAGCGGATGGTTTCGTGATGGTAGCCTAATGTCTAGGTATGAACTTATCCATTTCAGAAACAATATCTATTCAGTCGCTCCACTACGTGCTAATCTGGAAACGTTCTCTTTTTCTAAAAACCAGCGTAAGCTGCTGAGAAAAAGTGAAACATTCCAAAAGATCATACGTCCTGTTACATTCTCAGAAAGCAAGGAAGAGATGTATCAGGTTCATCGGGAGCGATTTAAATCCAATAACTCACCCAAAACACTACGAAGTTATTTCCTTGAGGAAGGCAGCAATACTTCACCTTTTGAGACGTGGGAGTTGGAGCTTTATCACAACGAACAGTTGGTCGGTGTCAGTTTCTTTGACATGGGCAAAGATAGTATTTGCAGTATCTTGGCTATTTTCCATCCAGAGTTTGAAAAGAAAAGCCTTGGCATCACCACAATGTTGCTCGAAGTGGAGTTAGCTTTAGCACAAGGTAAAAAGTATTACTATCCAGGCTATGTACTGGACTCCCCTTCTGTTTTTGATTACAAGCGAAGACTGGATGCACTTGAGTTTTACAACTGGAGCAATGAATGGCTCCCACTTGCAGAGTTGGATGGGGTTCGAACTCCTAACCAGCTGATTCGCCAAAAACTCAAGGATGTTCAAAAAATAGCAATGGACTTTGCAGGAATGGATGTCGTTAGTGTCAATAATGAGCAGTTCTTTTACCATATCTGGCACCAGACGTTTGATTTAGCGGATGTGGTTCCTACTCCAATGTATCTGGAGATTAAAACACAATGGGGACATCGCCTTACGATACAATACCATTTCAATGAAGACTATTATACACTGACGCTGCACCATTATTACGGTTTCTTCTATCAAGATAAAGATCCTATAAAAGTCGCTGAGCAGCTTAGACAGACGTTCTGGAACTTAAACCAAATAGCTGAAGTACAGCAAGTCCGCCTTCAGGAGTTGAAAGACTCTATGATTCCTCTTGGACACATAGCTGAAAGTGTACAGTTCTTCAGTAACGGAAACAAAGTGGACGGCTTTATCGAGCTTTGTGTAGAAGGCAAATACCTTACTTTCTATATTTCATACCTGCATACGTCTGGCCAGTATGAAATACACGCTTCCAATGGTGTCCGTGATACACACATCAACAGTTTTAACAACAGAGAAGAGACAATTGCTACACTTATGCACTGGTTAAACCGAAGAAGTCTCAGTACTGTATAAAAGTATAAATCGAAACGCAAAAAGTTAGCCTGACACCATCACTGTAATGGGTCAGGCTTTTTTTTGTCCCTTATTCCACATCGTAATTACACCATACAACCTTTGAATTGACCATTCAGCGAATTTTAGTTTTTCCAGCACTGTTCAACTATTAATATTATCCTCTCAAAAAAACATACTTTTAGTAATAAACTATATAATTAAAACCATGGCAAGCAAAACAAAATGGCTTAAGTACCCAGGAATGGCAGCCGTAGCAGCTGTGCTATTTGCTACTTCTTGTGGATCTCCCGCATCTGATCAAAAAGAAGAAGAACTTACCAGCGCTTTAAAGTTGGTAAATATGGATACTACTGTTTCTCCTTCGGATAACTTCTTCATGTATGTAAACGGAGGTTGGATGAAGCACACAACTATTCCTGCTGACCGTGGTCGTTGGGGAAGCTTTGATGAACTTAGAGATGCAAATGAAACTGTAACACTTGATGTTCTGAAAAGAGCCTCTGATTCACCAAAATTTGCTGAGGATTCTGATGAAAGAAAAGCGGCTAAATTCTATGCTTCAGGTATGGATTCCGTAAATATTGAAGAGGCTGGTATCAAACCAGTCGAGCCACTTCTGCAAAAGGTAGATAATCTTTCCAACAAAGATGGTCTTCAAGACCTAATTACAGAGCTACACCAATATGGTACTCGTGTTTTCTTTGCTCCATATGCATATCAGGATATGAAAAACAGTGAGTTGATTTCACTGTACATTGCTCCAACAGGAATTGGTCTACCAAACAAAGATTTTTATACCAAACAAGATGACAGGTCCAAAGAAGTAAGGGAACTGTACAAAGAGCATATCGCTAAAATGTTTGTATTGGCAGGCTATAATGCTGAAGAAGCTAAAACAGCATCTCACAAAGTATTCGAACTGGAGGATAAGCTTGCTCAAGGCTTTATGACTCCAGTTGAAAGAAGAGACCCAACCAAACGCTACAACCCTCGTACACTTGATGCACTTCAAGAGGAAATGTCTGCCATCGAGTGGAAAAAGTACTTCGAAGCAACACCTGGTTTGGAGACAAAACCTGAAAATGTTGTCCTGACAAATAATCAATACTTTGCCCTTGCCAATGAGGTCCTTGAAAACACGCCTGTAGATGTAATCAAAGACTATATTAAATGGCACATCCTGCATGAGTCTGCCGCTTACTTGAGCAGTGACTTTGTAAATGAAAACTTCGCTTTCTATGGCAAAGAACTCAACGGACTTGAGCAATTGCGCCCTAGATGGAAAAGAGTGTTGGGTGCGACTAACAGTTCACTTGGCTTTGCATTAGGCAAACTGTATGTAGATGAAGTATTCCCTCCTGAAGCAAAAGAAAAAGCGCAGGAAATGGTGGCTGACATTAAAGAAGCTTTTGGCAGAAGAATCAACGGACTTGAGTGGATGACTGATGAGACCAAGCAAAAGGCGATGGAAAAACTAGATTCCTTCAATGTCAAAATCGGCTATCCTGATAAGTGGAAAACTTATGAGAACCTAGAAGTGACTGATAGCTACTTCACCAATGTTTTGAACTCAAGTAAGTTTGAAGTAAACCGAAACCTTGAAAAATTCGGTAAACCTGTAGACAAAACGGAATGGGGCATGACTCCTCAGACGGTTAATGCTTATTACAATCCAAGCTATAATGAGATTGTTTTCCCTGCGGCCATTCTACAGCCTCCTTTCTACAACTACAAAGCTGATGATGCTGTTAACTATGGTGGTATTGGAGCTGTTATTGGACACGAAATCACTCACGGTTTTGACGACAGCGGCAGAAGATATGATGCCAAAGGTCAGATGACAGACTGGTGGACTGCCGAAGACAATGAAAAGTTCAAGGAAAGAGCTAACCAAGTGGTAGAGCAGTTCAATAGCTACGAACCTATTAAAGGTTTGAATGTAAACGGACAGCTGACATTGGGTGAAAACATTGCTGACTTAGGTGGACTTTCTGTAGCGTATGATGCATTGCAACACCGTTATGAAAAAGAAGGTAGACCTGCTAATATTGATGGCTTCACTCCAGAACAAAGGTTCTTTATGTCATGGGCTACTATTTGGAGAACTAAGTCAAGAGAGGCTGCTTTAAGAAACCAGATTCTTACAGACCCTCACTCACCTGGACAGTACAGAGCAAATGGCCCTCTTTCCAATATGGATGCATTTTACAAGGCTTTCAATATTCAGGAAGGTGACTCTATGAGAAGAGAGAATCGTTTCAGAGCAAAAATATGGTAATACAAATAATACCTTTCATTAAAGAGCCAAGGAAACTTGGCTCTTTTTTTGCACTATGAGAAGTTTTCTCTTACCTATTTAAAGAAATTTATTTTTTTTTCATCTTTTTTTGAACGATTCCTCACACAGACAGAACCTTCCTTTAAATGAATTTCAAATCAGACACTTATTATGTTTATTTACTGTGTTATGTGTAATATATTACATTGATAAATCCATTTTACACCTTTTAGATGAAACCCTATTTTTAGTCTTTCTAGCTAGGTTGACTCCTGAATTCACTTTAAAATTTTATATAATATTCGTAACACAATACAATATTTCCTACCATTAACCTGAAGTGAATTTCATGTAAACTTTGATGTTTTTATACATCTTACCCCCACACTTATACGACTAATAACATTGAAAAATCAATATATAATATCATATAAAAACTTGAAAAATCACCATAACACGTTAGTATTCGTTTACTAACCGTATTTTTTTATTCACATCTAATCTTCTACATTTGTTATCACACTAAAAACGAACCGATTTCGTACAAAGCTGAGAATCAGCAATAAGGTGAATTTCAAACATCTTATTATTTACCACCAAACTTATCTATTGATGAAAAAACTTATCTACACACTACCTCTAGTGTTGGGTTTGTTAATCATCCATCAGACAAACGCTTCTTCTTATAGTACAATTTCAGCTAATAGCTTTAAACCGTTTAACGCTGAAAAACAAAGAATGGCTTACATCACACAGTTATTTTACGCTTTTGACCCTGTTTGTCAGAAATACGGTATCAATACCAAAGTGGCAATCACCCAAGCTATTGTAGAGCAAGGATGGATCATGCGTGAAGACTACCGAATCTTCAACATTATGTCTGTTTCTCCAAACAACAGTAAAGTGGTTTATGACCATGGAGAGCGTCGTTATAGAAGATACCGTGTTTACCATTCACTGGAAGAGGCCATAGAGGATTATTGTAAGGTGTTAAGCAGTTACCCTACCTATCGAGCACATGGTCTATTTGAAACTATCGATCCTCACCGCCAGATCAAGGCTATTGTGGATGGAGGTTATGCAACCAATGTGCGTTATGAGGAATTGTCTCTGCGCATCTTGAATGAGTTTGTTTCTCCAATTGTAGATGACCTTAGAACACGTAAAGCACTGTTGAACCAGCAAGGCTTCAAAAAAGAAGCAATATATGGCATCAACCGCAACGATATTATGAGCCTGCGCCTCCCTATGGATTAAGGCTCATATACCGAATAAAAAGAAAGCCCTTCACTTGGAGGGCTTTTTTTTTCCCATGAAAATGCTTAGATTAAATCAACTCAATAAGGCTCTAATTACCCATACACCACATTAGACACCCAAAAAGTCATATTTTCGTATCTCATTTCTCCAATTCGGAAATTAGTAAGCCTTATAACTCTATTAACTGGCAAAACCATTTACTTATAAACCGCCAGCATGCTCTCTTCAGGTAATTGCATAATCAATCACCAGCAACGCAATTACTTTCATGTTAACTGCACGCATACCTTGTCTCCCAAGGCTACCGACATCGAACAGATGTACTTCCCTACACCCTTATCCATACTAAACACCTTACAAATACCCTATGAATTATATCTGTCATTTCTTTTCTATTTTACTATTAACCTGGTTTCAACCGAATGACACCCCTGAAGCCAATTCTACTGTCACCATAGAAATTGTTAGCCCAGAAAGAACTCACCTCAACTCCGTACTAGAAATTTATGATGATGGTGAACTAGTGGTTTCTTATGAATCAGAAGGTGTTATTCGAACAAAGATCCCTATTAAAGATTATAGCTTTCGCTTACTGCACTGTGAGCAAGAATACATCTTCAAGGCCAGCATCTACCAGAATAAGCAACATGTAGTACTGGTAATAGAAGAAGGAGACTGTCAAAAGCTCAAAATGGAAGAGCCTCTTATGATTTAAACCCACCATCAGCCTCCAAAAGGAGGCTTTTTTTAATAGCTTCTCAACCGCCTCTATTAGCTAAAAATAACCCTATTTCATCTCATTTTTGTTAATTTTTTCGTAATCTTACTCCCCGAAAAATGAGCCTTCTCCATATCCATTTATGATAATGTGCTTTCGTCTGATTTTTAATAAGACGCACAAATACAGAAGGCTTCTACATATTATCTATAATATAATTGTGATGAATTCAAATACACCTGCCCTTCAGCTATCAAACAGACTGCTGGCAATGGAAGAGTCTGCTACGCTTGCCATGCAAGTGAAAGCCAGAGAATTGCAAGCACAAGGACATAAAATAATCAACCTGAACCTTGGAGAACCGGACTTCCCTACTCCTCAACATATACAGGATGCTGCAGTAGCAGCTATTCAGGATGGCAAGTACTTCAAATACCCTCCTGTAGCTGGTTATCCTGAACTTCGTCAAGGTATCGCGGAGAAGCTTCTTAGAGACAATGGGTTATCATATACTCCTGAGCAAATTGTAGTCTCGACAGGTGCTAAACAGTCTATTGTTAACATTTTGTTGAGTATTCTCAACAAGGGTGATGAAGTAATTGTATTCACGCCTTATTGGGTTTCATACATTGAGCAAATCAAGTTGGCTGAAGGCACTCCTGTGCTACTTGAAGGTTCTATTGAAAATGACTTCAAACCAAATGCAGAACAACTAAAGGCAGCTATTACACCAAATACCAAAATGGTATTGTTCTCTTCGCCATGTAACCCAACTGGATCTGTATTTACAAAAGAGGAACTGAATGCCATTGCTGAGGTACTGAAGGAGCGTGAAGATATCTATGTAGTTTCTGATGAGATCTACGAGTTTATCAACTTTGAAGGCAAACACAATAGTATTGCGGAGATTGACTATATGAAAGAGAGAACCATTATCGTGAATGGTTTCTCGAAAGGATATGCCATGACAGGATGGAGACTGGGTTATATTGCGGCTCCTTTGGCTATCGCAAAAGCCTGCAACAAGGTCCAAGGACAAGTAACTTCTGGAACTTGTACAATCTCTCAACGTGCAGGACTTGCAGCCATCAATGGACCGATGGAAGCTACAGAAGAAATGAAAAAGGCTTACCTGAGAAGACGTGACCTTGTAAAAGGAGAGTTAGATAAAATCAAAGGTATCAAGACCAATAAACCTAAAGGTGCATTTTATATTTTCCCTGATGTTAGTGCCTTTTACGGCAAGTCTTTCAATGGGAAAGTGATCAAGGACTCAAATGACCTTGCCATGTACCTGCTGAATGAGGCACATGTTTCTATTGTTTCAGGTGCGGCATTTGGAGCGCCAAACTGTATCAGGATTTCATTTGCAGCTGCTGATGAAGATCTGAAGAAAGCTTGTGAACTGATCACTGAGGCTCTTGGAAGACTTAGCTAATACCAGTCAGAATAAACTATAAAAGAGACCTGTCTATACTGGGCAGGTCTTTTTGTTTCTTAAAATCAGGTTGCAGAACTGTTAATCAATTCATATGGGTTGCAATTCATAAGTCTGATCTTATAAATTTGCTGACTGTTTCATTTTAGGTAGTCAAAAGTGGATAATTCCTTCTTGACTTCCTTATTTCAAACTATAAACTAGACTACACCTTGACTATAGAAAAGACATTTGAGGAATTCAATCGCCTTAAAGTCCTGATTATAGGTGATGTAATGGTAGACTCATATATATGGGGAAAGGTTGATCGCATTTCTCCAGAAGCTCCTGTTCCTGTCGTCAACACAACGAGACGTGAAAACAGGTTAGGGGGTGCTGCCAATGTCGCCAAAAATATACATGCATTAGGAGCTACACCAATTCTGTGTTCAGTCGTAGGAGATGATGAGGATGGTATAATCCTTAAAAAACTTATGGAGGACATCGGTATTCCTACTGATGGTATACTGCAAAGCAAGCAACGTAGGACTACCGTAAAACACCGTATTTTGGCTGGCTATCAGCAAATGATGCGAATTGACTCTGAGGACACTCATGACATTGGGCATGAAGACACTGATATGCTGATCAGTAAAGTCAAGTCGCTGGCAGAAGCAGCTGATGTTATCATCTTTGAGGATTACGACAAGGGCGTATTACACGAAACGGCAATTCAGGAAATTATCCATTTTGCCAATGAAAGGGGTATACCAACAACTGTTGACCCTAAAAAACGTAATTTCCTAAGCTATGCAGGCGCTACACTATTTAAGCCGAACCTGAAAGAGCTTAGAGAAGGAATGAAAGCTGACTTCACTGGAGATGTAATCTCGGATGTAAAAGCTTCTGTTACTGCTCTTAAGCAACAAATGGATGTAACCAATGCCATGGTTACCCTATCAGAGCATGGAGTATACATCACTGACTTTAATCAGGAGTATCATATCCCTGCCCATAAACGCGAGATTTCGGATGTATCTGGTGCTGGTGATACCGTGATTAGTATTGCATCAGTCTGCTTGGCTCTAGGTATGTCTATTGATAAAGTTGCAGCGGTTGCCAACTTGGGTGGCGGACTAGTATGCGAGCACCTAGGTGTTGTACCTATTGATAAGAAAAGACTGCAAGAAGAAGCCCGTAAAATACTATAGCCTAAAAGGCATAGATACTTAATAAAGCAAAAAGGTTGAGCAAGTAAGTTGCTCAACCTTTTTTATTATAAAACCAATCAGCTATAGATAGCTTAATCGATAATATTGAAAATTCTATCCCAACGGATACCTTCAGGTCCCATTGACATCCAGATCATCAGTGCTTTACCAATGATATGGTCTTCAGGAACAAATCCCCAATAGCGTGAATCTTCCGAGTTATGACGGTTATCACCCATCATAAAGTAATAGTTCTGCTTGAATGTATAAGCATTGATCTGGTTACCATCAATAAAGATCTTACCATCTTTTACTTCTACATTCTTATTCCCTTCATAGCGCTGAATTGGAATTTGATAGAGTAATGTATTTTTCTCATTCAGTTCAATTGTATCTCCTTTCTTTGGAATGTAAATCGGTCCGAAGTTGTCAACACTCCAGTCCAGCTTATCAGTTCTTGGATAAATTGCTGAATTGTAATTGTTTTCTCCTTTAGGGTATTCTACAGGTTTCACTTCTGTTACAAAGTCAAACTGCTCAATCTTTTCAGCTACTTCTTTAGAAATAGGAACTACGTAAGTCTGTGTTCCATTACCGCTTCTTACAGGGCTCAATGAGTAATCAACTATATCTCTTCCACCATTGATTCCTGACTGGTATTCGTAAAGACCATATTCTTTCAAGAATCTTTGGCTAGGAACCTGTGACATCGTAATCTCATAGCCAACCTGAGAGTCCTCAGGAGTTTCTGAAGCTTGTCCGTTGATAAATACCTGATGGTGTCTTACCTCCAAAGAATCACCCGCCACACCAACACAACGCTTAATGTAGTTGAGTTTCAAATCTGATGGATGACGGTCTTGGTCCCAGTTATTGTATGGATCAGGAGTATTGAATACCACTACATCACCTCTCTTCACTTCGGAAATGCCCGGAAGTCTGTATTGTGGCAACTGAATCCAATCCAGATAAGAAGGGATATCAGTACCCCAAATGGTTTGATGCGTCAAAGGCACCTGAAGAGGAGTCTTTGGTGTACGAGGTCCGTAATGAATTTTACTTACAAACAGGAAGTCTCCCACCATCAGCGTTTTCTCCATAGAGGCTGTTGGAATGGTAAACGCTTCAAAAAGTGCCCAACGAATAATAGTTGCAGCAATGACTGCAAACAGGATTGCATCCCACCACTCACGTAAGGCGCCTTTCTTCTTTTTGCCCTGTTCCTTATCTTCTGTTTTTTTCTTTAATAAGCTCATTGTTTTCGCAGTTAAACACAATCAGTCAGCTTGCAACTGATTATCGATAAATGGATTATCCAAAAATTTGATCTACAAAAAGTAATCTGCTATATCCAAAACCAACAAACACCAAGCTACTAGAAGCCCAGCATATCTTGCATAGAAAGAATTCCTTTCTTGCCTGGAAGCCACTCTGCAGCTACTACAGCTCCTAATGCAAAAGACTTGCGGGTATGTGCTGTATGCTTGATTTCTATCTTGTCCATTTCAGACTCATAGACTACCTCATGGGTACCAGGTACATCAGGCTCTCTCACGGCAGCAATTTCAAGGATATTTTCCACTTGACTACCTTCACCTTTCAGGCTCCAGTTTTCAATACGATCCAGGTTGTCAATCACACCTTCTGCCAATGTAATCGCTGTTCCGCTTGGTGCATCCTTCTTTTCTGTATGGTGAATTTCCTCCATTGATACTTTATAATCAGCATGGGGGTTCATCAACTCTGCCAAACGATTGTTCAGTGCAAAGAAGATATTAACTCCCAAGCTGAAGTTCGATGCCCAAAAGAATGCTCCGTCCTTTTCAGCACAAAGCTTCTCAACGTTTTCACGTCTGTCCAACCAACCTGTTGTACCACTCACCAATGGAATTCCTTCTTCCAAACAAGCAGTAATATTGTCATAAGCTGCTGAAGGCTCTGTAAATTCAATGGCAACATCCACTTCTGACTTACTGAAATCCTTAATTTTGGCTTCGGTAGATCTATCAACAATCCCAACTACTTTGTGTCCTCTTTCAGTTAGAATCTCTTCGATTGTCTTTCCCATTTTACCGTATCCAATCAGCAGTACTCTCATCTTTCTTTCGCTCTTTTATTGTTTTTGAATTCTTTATTCTGATACCACATCGTATGTAATACCCTGTAATCCTTATTGAATATACGGCTAAGTATAAGCAGGATTTACATTATTATTTCTTAAAAAATGTTAGATCATTCTTACACCTCTCCACTCCTACTTCCAATCACCTCAGTGTTTAAAGTTAAAAGCAAGCGTCAGTCCCATCGCAGGGTTATTAAAAGGGCCTCTAATCAAAGCTGGCTTCACAACACCTGACAAGTCCTCACTTACATCAAACCTCTTCAAATGGGCATCAACGGCAGCATCAGCAATATTAAGCCCATACCACAGGAACATGATAATGGTGTAGTAATCCTGATCTCGACGGAAGTTATCCCGTCTTGTTTGAAAACTATCAGCCGTCAGCCCTTGAAAACGTTCAGGAATCAAGGCATCGTTCTGAGGGTCTCCATCGCTCAAATAAGTATAGAAGTTTCTTGACTCTATATAGTTAACATGGTTTTCTTTCACCAGCCAACCAAATACCGCAAAACCTCCATAGATAATTGGCACCTTCCAATATTTCTTGTTTTGGATCTGACCAAGTCCAGGTAATATAGCAGACGCTAAAGCCCTTCGGCTTGGAGTATGCAAGCGTTCATGTTGTGGCTTAGGAGGCTTCTTCTCTTTTTGCTTCTTAACCTGTGTATTTTTCCCTTTCTCGGTCACTTCATATGTATTCTGAGCAAATGCTACTTGCCCCGCCATACATAATACCAGTGAAAGGCACGCTCCTATCAGTAAATTTGCAGGAATCCTCAAAATTCTCATGCTAGGCTGAATAATGAATAAATAGTTATCAGGTAATTATAGGCACTTTTCAAGTGCCTTGCATTAATGCGACAAACCTGTTGCAATACATTATGACTGCAACAGGTTCATTATTATCATCTTACCTAGTTTCAGGCAAGTGTTCATCAATATCACTACTTAAATTAGCTGTATTTCAGCAATTCAAGAATTCTATTCAAATCATCTTTGGAATGGTAAGGAATCTTGATTTCTCCTTTTTCCTTACTATTGGCAGCTACTTTTACTTGAGTACCAAAATGTGACGAAAGCCCGCTCTGAAGTCTGCTCAATTCAAAATCCAATGGATTAGCCTCCTTGGCCTTGTTCTTGGCTTTCAAAGGGTCTTTTCCTTGAATAATATCCCTTACCAGTTCTTCTGTCTTCCTTACTGAAAGGCTTTCCTTTACAATTTTCTCGTAAAGGGCCAACTGCAATTCGATGCTTTCCACATTCACTACCGCCCTTGCATGTCCCATTGAGATTTCTCTAGCTTTCAATCCATCCTGAATTTCAGGCGGTAATTTCAGCAATCTCAAGTAGTTGGTCACGGTAGAACGTTTCTTACCAACACGATCCCCAAGCTCTTCTTGCTTCAAACTACATTCTGAGATCAAACGCTGGTAACTCAACGCTACCTCAACAGGGTTGAGGTCCTCACGCTGAATATTTTCAATCAGCGCCATTTCAAGCATCTGAACATCGGAAGCAGCACGGATATAGGCAGGAATTTTCTCCAGTCCAGCCAGCTTTGATGCTTGCAACCTTCGCTCACCTGAAATCAGCTGATAAGCGTGATCATTTACTTTTCTAACTGTAATCGGCTGAATAATCCCCTGCACCCTAATCGAATCTGCCAATTCTCTAAGTGCATTCTCCTCAAACTCCAATCGGGGTTGATAAGGGTTACGCTCAATGGCAGCTACAGGAATTTCGTCCATTTTCTCCACAACCTGCTGTTGTACAGCAGATACTTTCTTCTCCTCATTTCCGTGATTTTTCACAGGAGCAGAATCCCCCAATAGGGCTCCTAGCCCTTTTCCCAATGAAGTCCTTTTTTTCAATGTATTCTTCTCAGCCATAATGATTCACAGTATCCCCTCACCCGGTGAAAAGGCTCGGTTATGCTTTAATCTGATTCTTGTCAATAATTTCCTGTGCCAGATTCAGGTAACTTACAGCACCTTTGCTTAGCGCATCGTGGGCAATTACAGGAAGTCCGAAGCTTGGTGCTTCGCTAAGCTTGATATTTCGAGGAATGATCACATCAAATACCAAATCACCGAAGTGCTCACGCACCTCTTCCACTACCTGATTCGACAAACGCAGACGTACGTCATACATCGTCAATAAGATTCCTTCCACCACCAAATCAGGGTTCAACCTTGATTGGATAATCTTGATTGTACTCAATAGTTTACCTAGCCCTTCCAATGCAAAGAACTCGCACTGAACAGGCACAATCACGGAGTCTGCTGCTGTAAGCGCATTAACTGTAATCAGTCCTAGAGAAGGAGAACAGTCAATGATAATAAAGTCGTACTTGTCTTTTACACTTTCCAACACGCGTAACATTCGGATCTCACGGTCCTCAATGTCAATCATCTCCACTTCAGCTCCTACCAGATCAATATGCGAAGGAATAATGTCCAGATAGTCGTATTCAGTTGGTTCAATAATCTCCTCAATCTCAACCTCGCCTACAATACAGTTATAGATACTGCTGCGGTTCTCCTTTGGGTCAAAACCCAAGCCTGAAGTCGAATTGGCCTGAGGGTCCGCATCCACAACCAGCGTATTGTATTCCAAAGCAGCAAAGCTTGCTGCCAAATTCACTGCAGTAGTAGTTTTTCCGACACCACCTTTTTGGTTGGCTATAGCGATTATCTTCCCCATTATACTCTTAAGTCGTAAAATATAGTATTGCGTTACAAATATAGACAATCATTACTAAGGTAACTTAATTTCCAAATATATCCTCTTTTCGGGAAATAAAGTGATTTTTCTTAGTAAAGATTTAAGAAAGTCAAGTTCTTCCAACACAATAACATCCCCTAACATTATGACCTGCTTCTTTCTCTCTTGCAAGAGGTTTGTATATTTGCAAGGTGTGGCAAAATAGTACTTTCCAAATAAATTATACTTATTCAATATACAAGTCAGGCGCTCTTTGCTACCAATTTCAATACCAAATCTTATGAATTCAAAAGAAATTTTTGATCAGCTGTCTCAACAGCTCTCTAGCAAGTTCGACAATAATGAGGCAAAACAAATGGCCTTTATCCTGCTTGAAGACCTTTTTGATGTTGCGAGAACCAAAATCTTGGCTCATGCTGATATTGAGGCAGACACTTCTGTACTTCAAAATTATGTTGACAGGCTTCTGAATGATGAACCTTTACAGTATTTGTTGGGTAAAGCAGACTTTTATGGCAGACCTTTTATTGTCAAGCCTGATGTATTGATTCCACGTCCAGAAACAGAAGAACTGGTTTATCGAATTGTGGAAAGACACAAAATGGCTCCAAACCTGAACTTGGTGGATATTGGTACAGGCAGTGGCTGTATTCCTATCACAGCAGCACTTGAGTTGCCGAAAAGTACAGTTTGGGGTATTGACATAAGCGAAAAAGCCTTGACTGTTGCTGCTGAAAATGCCAAGCTGTTACAGGCTAATGTAACTTTTGTTCATAAAGACATTCTGAATGAAACACTCGAAGAGTTGCCAAAGATGGATGTGATTGTGAGCAACCCTCCATACGTAACAGATAGCGAGCGAGCATTGATGAAACCCAATGTACTTGCCCACGAACCTGAATTGGCGTTGTTTGTACCAGACCATGACCCTCTTCGCTTTTATAGAAGAATTGCTACATTGGCTACCAACCAACTAAAAGATGGTGGCTGGCTATATTTTGAAATCAATGAGCAGTTTGGACATGAGACAAAACGGATGATGGAAGAACTTGGTTTTAAACAGGTTGCCATTATGCAAGACATGCAAGGAAAAGACCGAATGGCTGAAGGCTATTGGAGTGCTTAACTTGATAAAGCAAAACAGGCATCGGGAAAAATCCTCGATGCCTGTTTTATAAAAATCTATATATACATCTCTTCAATTTCCCGCTTGTACTTTTCATCAATCACACGCCTCTTCAACTTCATTGTCGGGGTAAGTTCTCCTGTTTCTACAGACCATAAATCCGCCAACAAGGTATATTTCTTAATCTTTTCCCATTGGGCAAACTCCTCGTTCAGCCTCGCCACTTCCTTATCAACTTTCTGCTTGATGTCCTTATTGAAAACCATTGCTGCATCAGACGTATAATGTATTCCTTTGTGCTCACACCAATCTCGTAACGCTTCAAAATTTGGAACAATCAAAGCAGAAGGGAACTTTCGATCATTCCCAATGACGGCAATCTGCTCAATAAAAAACGATTCCTTGAACTTGTTTTCCAATAGCTGTGGCGCTATATACTTTCCTCCCGAGGTTTTGAACATCTCTTTTTTCCTGTCTGTAATTTTCAGGAAACGCCCTTCTACCATCTCTCCAATATCACCGGTATGGAACCACCCATCACTGTCAATAGCTGATGCAGTAAGGTCAGGTTGCTTATAGTAGCCCATCATCACATTCGGGCCTTTACACAGTACCTCTCCATCAGAAGCAATTTTCACCTGAACTCCTCCAATCACTGGTCCTACCGTTCCTACCCGAACCCCTTCTTTAGTCACTAGGTTTGCCGCTATTACTGGAGATGTCTCTGTAAGTCCATACCCTTCACAAACTTTTATTCCAGCAGCCCAAAACACCCTAGCCAACCTAGGTTGCAAAGCCGCAGCTCCTGATGTAATCGCCTTTACATTGTTACCAAGCGCCTCCCGCCACTTACTGAATACCAATTTGTCAGCTACTTTAAGCTGTGCATTGTATATACCACCCATCTCTTTGCTCGGTTCATATTTCAGACCTAAGTTCAGCGCCCAAAAGAATAGCCGTTTTTTAATCCCTTTCAAGTCCATTCCTTTGGACACTATCTTATCATAAATTTTTTCGAGTAACCTCGGAACGGTCGTGAATATATCAGGCTTCACCTCTTTCAGGTTATCACCTATTGTTTCCAAGTTTTCTGCATAATATACAGAGGTACCTAAATACAAATAGAGATAAACACCTGTCCGTTCATAAATATGGCAAAGCGGCAAAAAGCTCAAGGCCCTTGATTTCCCCTGCTCCAACGGCAATATGCCACTAACCGCGATGGCATTGCTGACAACATTACGATGAGATAGCATCACTCCTTTTGGTCTGCCCGTTGTTCCCGAAGTATAGATTATGGTCATCATATCATCTTCCTGAACAAAATCTTTCAGAGGATCCAATTCCGATGGGTTCCGATCTTGGCCAAGTACTGCAATCTCTGCCCAATATCGGGCTCCTTCCACTTTTTCGTAACTATAAATCTCTTTGATGAAAGATAGCCCTTCAGCTGCTTTCTTGGCTTTTCTGAATATATCTTCGTTAGAGACAAAGATCATTTTCACTTCTGCATGATCAAATATGTACCGGTAATCTTCTACTGTAATAGTAGGGTACATTGGTACACTGACAGCTCCAATCTGCTGAAGAGCAAGATCAGTGAAATTCCATGCCGGTCGGTTTTCTGAAATAATGGCAACCTTATCTCCTCTTGCAATGCCAGCCTCCAGAAAACCAAGGCTCATTTTATTGACAACATCAATGACGTCCTGCGTACTGAAACGCTTCCATTTTCCGTCAATTTTATAGGCAAAACAATCAGATTTCGGATAAGTCTCTACTTGATAATACAAGAAATCAAAAGCTCGTTTCAGTTCCATATCACTTAGTGTGATTACATTTTTACATTCACTTCTAAAATGGACTTTACTTATTTTCCTAATAAATAAAGCACGCTATATATAGCTACAGAAAATAATGAATGAATCCCTAAAGACATAGTGTTATAAGCAGCATCACCGCATAATACAGCAACATCATTGAGATAAATCGTTAATTTGTATTAATACGGGATTCAATGCCGATTGAAGGACAATAAGAACTAATTTTATTCCAATAAGATCTCTCGTTATTTTTTGTAAACTTTCCTGTATAAGAAACAATTACATCTTATCTTAATAATGGGTTCACATTCAATTTCTTCCTGAACCCTCCTCACTGCAATAGACTCTCTGAACTACCTCCAGACTTTCCCTGAAATAACCATCAGGATTCCCGAACCTTATTTCTTTCTCCTGATTATGCGCACTCGGTATACCATTATCTTATGTCTGCTACTTCTATATATTCAAAAACCTGCGATTTCACAGGTTTCAACTTTCTACATCAAACTCCAGTCAGACTGTCAGCTACCAACCCCTTATGCCAGCTTTGCAGCTGTACTTGCAGAAAGGCTTTCTCCGGAATATTGCGCTCACCTTTTCGCTCACAACGCATCAGCATCACTCCCTTTGGATAACTACTGGAAGCTTCAGCAAATGCAATCCTATGGCATTGACAACCTTTATGAAGTGAGTATTAACAATAAATCGTTAGCTGAAGTCCAAAAGCTTTTAAGTAACATAGATTGTATAGCATATATAGAAGAAGTACCTACCAATCTCCCACTGGCAACTATTCCATCTGACTCTTTGCAAGACAAAGAAGTCAATGTACTCTGTCGCCTATACGATGCTTGGGATATATCTCAAGGAAGCAGCCAGACAATTATTGGCATTGTGGATACTGGCGTTGATTTAAGTCATCCAGACCTGATCAACAAATACTATTACAATGTCAGTGAAATGTTGGGACAAGATGGCGTCGACGATGATCAAAATGGCTTTGTAGACGATTCTGTAGGCTATGATTTTGGAGACGGTGACAATTACCCACAAGTCACCAACCACGACCACGGAACTGGCGTAGCAGGATGTGCAGCTGCCCAAACCAACAACCTGACAGGTATTTCAGGAACAGGGTATAACTGTCGGTTCATGCCCGTAAAAATTTACAACACTGAATCTGGCGCCCTTATCAACACTATGGAAGCAGTAATATATGCCGCTACCAACGGATGTCAGATTGTTAACCTTTCTTGGGGAAGAAAAGGCGGTTACTCTGCCACTGAACAAGCTATTTTCAACTACCTTACTGAATCACACGACGTACTCTTTGTCGCAGCTGCTGGCAATGATCCCTCAAAAGAGGAAGATTGGTACCCTGCCTCTTACGAAAACGTCATCTCTGTAACAGGCGTTGACAATAACCTGTCTCATACCTCATTCAAGTATAGTCCATATATTGATGTAGCAGCCATTGGATATGGTATCAGGATTTTGGTTCAAGGGAATAAATACAGTATTAGTACAGGAAGCTCATATGCCAGCCCAATTGTATCAGGGATTGCAGGACTTGTCAGGAGTCACTTCCCTGACCTAAGTGCCAAGCAAGTTGCCCATCTGTTACGTAATACTGCTAACCCAGTCATCTACCAGCAGAGCAGTGAGGAAAAAAAAGGCAAAATAGGAAAAGGATTGATTGATGCCTTTGCGGCACTTACCCAAGTGGACGACGTTATGGGAGTCAGTGGCGAAAATCTGGATTTTTATACTGCCAACCGACGCAGGGCTATACAAGATCAGGATACCATCTCAATCAGTTTCGATTTCACCAACTACCTGTCAGCATCGTCTGAAGACTTAAAGGTTACCCTTTCAACAGAAGACAGTGCATTCACTGTACTTTCATCTACTTTTCATATTGGCAAGCTCGAGAAGTTGGCAAAAATCAGCAATGCTGCCTTGCCTTTTCTGGTAAAACTTCACTTGCAAAACGGACAACAATTGGCTAGCCGGTATCGCTTCAAGCTGACATTTGAGGATGCGACCAACAACTTCTTTGATGAGCAGTATTTCTTACTAAGACCCGGCAACAGGGCTGAAGTTTATTACCTAAACCAATTGGCTGGCATTTTTGACGCTGACGGGACCATTGGCACTCAAAAAGGCATTTACCTACAGCCTCAAGGTCGAACAGGTATTAGCTATCTAGCTACTTCCCAAATGAGTCTGGTATTCGCCCAATCTGCCCAAAAAGTTTCTGACCGGATTGATGCTTCGGATGCTGACCGTAACAGTGACTTTGTCACAGTCTCACCTATTACGGTCTCTATTAACGACTCTATTCGTTCCTTGACCATGACCTATTCTGACAGAAGTTCTTCAAACAGCAATGCTTCCAACCTCCTGATTAAACAAACAGTCCATGCGCCTCAAAACGATGCTGTTTCACAATCTTTCATTGTAGACCTTGAAATAACAAACCAAAGCGATTCCGTGATTGACACCCTCTATACAGGTCTGCTGACAGAGTGGGCTCAATCCGGAAAAATCAAATGGGATCAAGACCATCAGTATGCCGTTTTCACTCAAGCTGACGCTCAACTGTTTGCGGGCATCAAAATTCTTAATGGTTTTCCGGAAGGAGTTCCTCCTTCTTTTCACGCATTCTCCAAAACCCTGCCTTCTAGTATTGTCAACTTGAATGATGGACTTTCTGATCAAGAAAAATTCAATATGCTTGCTTCGGGAATTTCCACTACCTCATTTTCAGGAAACAGTGAAGATCAAGTGTTCCAAAACATCGGCACTCTTATTACTCAACTCTCTCCTGATGAAAGTCGTCATATTGGAATTTTAATTACAATAAGTGACAATTCTGAAGCTGAAATGGTTCCTCAGCTTATGCGAGTGGATCAAATGGCGCAACAAATCCTAAAAGCGCCAAAGCCTTACATACCTCCTATTCAGGCTTGCAACAACTTGGATGTAATGCTTGCTCCTGAAGGAGAAAGTCCTTTTGCATTCTATGAGGAAGGCGAAGAAACGAAGTTGTTGCATGTTGGAGAAACGTACCAACTGAAATACGATTCCAGCAAGCAATATTTTGTTGCCAGCATCGGGCAAGTATTCCCAAGTGATACTGTTCACATTCAAGAAGACACGTCTGTATTCAACCCTAAAATCAATATTTCTGCAAGAGGGTTGATGTGGAGTTTCTCGCATAACCTTCAGGATCTCCAATCATGGGAGTGGGATTTTGGAGATGGCATTGTAATCAAGGATGTAAAAAATCCCATCCATAAGTACTTTCAGAATGGCGAGTACAATATCAAGTTCACCTATACAACCTCATTAGGTTGCCAGTTCGTGATACTAAAACAGATACTCACAGGCAAAACTTCTTCTTGGACAGACCTAGGTTGGCTAAATGGGGTTGTTCCTGACTCTCTCACAGATGTTCATATTATGTCTGACAAACCTGTCCCTTCCTTCTCCAGCAGTTCGATTTACCTAAAGGACAGTTTTCAATTAAATATTCCTGAAGGTGTCACTATCAATGTGAAGGGCAACTTTGTCAACCACAGCACAGCTCAAATCGCAGTCAAAGGAAAAGGCGTTCTTCACTTTTCAGATGCATTTCCACAGCATATTCTCGAAAAAGCCACTTTTGATTGTAAAGTGGTTATAGGTTCTGAAAGTCTGGTTAATACAAGAGACAATCTTTTCTTCACTGAAACGGGAGAACTGTTGCACCAACAAACAGCTAATCTACAAGGAACTGTCACCTTCCAGATTCGGAAAAACCCCAATCTTCTTAGTCTTCCAGTCAAGCCTACCACCCAACTGAACGACAGGGTGACCGCTTTTAATGAAGCCACCAAAAGCTGGGAGTTTACATCCCTTGATTTGCTACGCACTCAACATCCAGGGTTTTATTTTGACAGTGAAAGTACCTTTCAAGTATCAGGAACACCGCTTACAGACTCATTAACGACTCCAATCACCTACACCAACCAAGGTGGACAAGGCATTAACCTGATAGGAAACCCTTACCCTGCCACAATCAGTGCTTACCAACTATTACAGCACCCTCAGAACACACACCTGAATGGTTGCCTTTGGCTATATGATGAGAACCAACACGACAGTCCTCCGAACTGTTTTCGCAGCATCAGCCTACTTGACCTGTATACCGATGGTGATCAACTTATCTCTCCGGGGCAAGCTTTCTTTGTAAAAGCTTCGACTGACAGAGTGGTTACTTTTCAGAATGAACTAAAAACACACCCAAGCAAGCTGCATTTCCCTGAGGATCTTAAGACTGTCAAACTGGTTTTGTCAGAAGGACAAATTCAAAGAAGTGATGCCTTAATCGGCTTTTCGAATACATTTTCATTGGGAAGAGACTTTGGAATTGACACGGAAGCTTTACTTCTTAAAGACACCCCTTGGTCCTTGTACATTATCAATGACGCTGTATTTAAAAGTCGCAGTGGAGTTCCTTTTCCTAAGACCAAAACCTCTTTCACCTTCCAGAGTAAAGCTCCCAAAGGAAAAGTATGCGCTCTGCAACTTCTACAATCCGATTGGCTTTTCAATGATTGGCTTATCGTATTGGAGGATATAGAGCGTCAAGAGGAAATGGTCCTTTCTGCACACCAGCACTATACTTTTCAGCAGAATGCAGATATCCATACTTTCCGTCTCAACTTTATTCCAAAAGTTGTCAATGAAATTTCGATTAAAAAGCAGACACAGTTAAAAGTAAGTGGTTCCTCTGCCTTAACACTACTGGAGTTTCCTTCTGAATTTCGGGACTGTACACTACACATCTATGACCTGCAAGGGAAAAAGATTTTGGATGGTTTACCTGTTACTTCCAATAATCAACCTATCAGGCTGACGCTACCGCTTAAACCATTCCAATGTTACCTTTTCCAACTTATCAGTGAGCAGCAAGTCTCAACACTAAAAGTTGTCTTTGCTCAGTAAAGCGTATTGCTTGGCTTCAGTATTTTCCTTATTCATTTTAAAAAGTCTCATTTACATTGAGGTAAAAGCCTTGTGCCCCATACTTACCCCAACCATAGTCAAGCGTAATGTTTGTTCTGGCTTTTTTATCTATCATAAACCTTAATCCGACTCCTGCCGCAGGATCGATATTTTCGAACAGGTCAATATTCGCTTCCTTATTGGAAGCTGTAGATGCATTTGCAAAGATCACAGCACCAAACTTATCCTTGTCCTTCTGAAGTGGAAAACGGTATTCCAGTTCAGCATAGGTCAAGTTTTCACCTCTAAACCGTCCTTGTGCATATGCCCTACCTGATCGTCCAAACTGATCCCAACCAATGGCAGGCAAGTCCAAGTAAGGCAACTCTCCACTAGTCACAAAATTGCCGAATAACCATAGTCCCAACAGGTTTCGAGGTCTTGTCTTGCTCATTGAGAAATAATCACGGTATTCGACCCACAAGGTGGTGGAGTTCTTATCACTTCCCAAAAACTCCGGATTGATATGAAAAGAGATAAAGGCGTACCTTCCTGAGTAAGGGTTGATTGGGTTATCACGGCTATCGTACAAACCATTGACAGAAACACCCGATAAGGTATAGCCATCAGTGTCAAACCCATTATCCAGTGAGTAAGCATAGTGTGATGTAATCACAGGAGGAACCGTATCAAGATCCAACAACTTGTCTTTGATTTTGGAATGGTGATCTAGATGATAGCCAATGCCTGTAAAAAAGCGGGTATCACCAATCCTTTTCAAGGCTGATTCATAGAAACGAAAGTAGTTAAACTCTATCATCTGCGCCTCTTTTATCCCCTTGGAGTAACTACCATCATCATATTCAAACCCATTGGATGCCAACTTGGCTGACTGCGAACCTGTTCCCAAACCATAAGTAGGCTGAGAAAAGACAAAGTACCGCCAATCTCCCATCAGGTTCCAGCTATCGTCTTTAAGGAATATATTACTCTTAATAAATACCATAAACTGACTCTTGGTTGTATAAAGTACTGTAGAAACAGCTGAAGACCTGTGTGTTGTTTGTTCCGACCCCATCAACCAACTCGCTGAAGGTGCGACACCAAACATAAAACCTACTGCGGGGTTGGCTGCCAATACGGGCAAGGGCACAAACGAAAACTCCTGAATCATCTTCTGATTCTGTGCTTGGGTTGTATCTGATTGGGCTAACAGATAGTCTCTGCCTGTTAGGCAAAGAAGCATGAGGCTAATAATGTAAATCTTTTTCAAGGGTTGATCTTTTTGTGATTCAAATAATTGAGTATTGATATTTAAGCTAGGCTTGGATGCTTTAGGTTATTTTCTTCTAGGATGGGAAAACGAAGCAGGGCAAATTTGAAAGACGCTATCATTTTGGATGCTTCCGGATCTATGAATGGGTTTTGCTTTTGCAGCAGTATAAGACTGTGTTTACACTGTTATTTAAACACATTTTTATCAAACTGTAATACCTTGAATGGTTCTATAGACAGTACTGGTTTTAAATTTCATGTTTGAATCATTGGATACCTACTTGGCAGGAACCGGAAACTGGTGCATCAGCTTTTTGATTTTCTTAGGAATTGACTTCTCCCTTTTCTTCGGCTTCTCATTGGCAATGGTAGTCATCACGCCCTGCCATATCAGCTTACTGTCACTGGCATCATACATATCCACCACCAATGTTCCTTCTGTATAGTCGCTCTCATTGTAGGTAGTAGTTGCAGCACCAAAACCTGGCCCCATACCCCAGCCCCAACGCGGTCCATACCCCATCCCTCCCATATAATCGGTATAGGCTGTTGTACTTGTCTTTTTATCAAGGACTAGGTACAAGGCTATTTTTGCGTCGGCGTCACCTTCGGTCAGTGTCATGCCACGTTTGTCAAATTCTGATTTTAGTGCACTTTGAATACGTTCCTTATCAAAATCATTCAATTGTTGGTCACTGTTTTTCTGCCATCCTGCAAAGGAATAGGTTTTATACTTGGAGAAATCAGTGTCTTTATCATAATCGCTTTTCACTTGGGAAAAAGCGGTAGTTCCCAACAAAACCAATACTAGAACAACCAGTGTTTTTTTCATTTCACAAAGTGTTTATGTTTTTGCATGATATCACGCTGCCTATTCAGGTAGCTTAATACCTGTAGCCAGACTTGTGGACATAACTGTTTTGAATCATCCGATGACGGCAGGAAAGTTGGGACAACGGACTTCTGAAAGGTGTAAGATTAAAACTTTGTACATGGAGGCAATCAAGATATACTTTGGGTAGGAATTTAGTGATAGGCTCTGATTGTCTGTCCTTTGTTAGGATACAACATACTGTCTTTTTAACAGGTTCAAACACGCACTCGAAATGTATTTATATTTACTTCTTAGTCAGGTTATTTTATTGGAAACTTCTTCATCAGTTTTTTTAACTTCTTGGAGATAATCGTAGCTCTCTTTTCAGGATGTGCCTTACCTATTTTTCTTACAGTCCCTTTCCAAACTAGCTTTCGTGTGTCACGATCATACATTTCAATTGCAAAGTACCCTTTCAGGTAATCCTTACTGACCTGATCACTCCAGTTCTTATCGGTATGCACTTCAAACTCTCCCATCTGGTTATTACCGACCATTGAATTTCCTGCATCATTTTGCAACACAATTAATAATATAAAGTAAGCATCTGGCTGCTGATCTGTTTGGACCAATCCCCTACTTTTAAGTTCTTTCTTTAACTGCTGCTCAACAGCACTTTTATTTTTATCTCCCAACGGACTGTCTCCGTCTTCGTGCCAACCTCCAAATGAATAGGTTTCATACTTAGAAAAGTCAATTCCCTTTTTGTATTCGCTTTTGACCTGAGCCATACAAGTCAAAGTAAGCAAAAGAAGCATGAGCGTTATCAGATTATTTTTCATTCAAATCAATTATCATATCCTGCCAGATATAGTTTTAGCTAATATCGACCAACCTTCACCAGCAAAGAATAACCAATTAATTATCAATATATTAAACATAATTACAAATTCAGTTTCACGTCCTTTCTACTAGATTACCCTATCGTACCTTCCAACAAGTAAACACGCCATATATTCACCTCATTTCCAAATGTCTTTTTTCTGACCTTGTAATGTCTTGATGATGTTGTAAATTTGCCAACTGTTTTGCGCACACTATTCACAGATGACAAATAAGCGACCTAAACGCCAGCTATATTTCAGCATAATTTATACTGACAGTCAACACAATAATCATAGTGCGCAGTTATACTAAGTAAAGAGGGCGAAGACATTTTACATGGAGTACAGCATACATACATTTCCGAACGGCATCAGGGTAATCCACAAGCAGGTGAAAAGCACCAAGATTGCACACTGCGGCATCATCCTGAACATTGGTAGCCGTGACGAAAAGCCACATCAGCAAGGCATAGCCCACTTCTGGGAACACATGGCTTTTAAAGGCACCACCAGACGTAAGGCTTTTCATATCCTGAACAGGCTAGACTCGGTGGGTGGAGAAATCAACGCCTATACTACCAAAGACAAAATCTGCTTCTATGCTTCGGCTTTGGAAGAGCATTTCGATAAGTCTGCGGAACTCGTAGCAGATATTTCTTTCCACTCCGTGTTCCCTGAGAAAGAGATCATCAAGGAAAGAGGCGTAATTCTGGAAGAAATGTCGATGTACTTGGATGACCCGGCAGATGCCATTGCAGATGAGTTTGATGAGGTTGTCTATAAAAATCATCAGCTGGGTAAAAACATCTTGGGAGACAAGGAAAGTGTTATGCGTTTTACGCAGCAGGACTTCTTTGACTTTATTGATGAGAACCTGAGTACAGATGAAGTAGTATTCTCTTCAGTAAGCAGCTTGCCAATGTCTAAAGTGGTCAAAGTTGCAGAAAAGTACTTTTCTAAAATCCCTGCCAACACTTTTCCACGCCAGCGTGTACCATTTACAGGATACGAACCTGAGTTCAGACAGCAAGTAAAATCCATTTCACAGGCACACTGCATCTTGGGAGGTGAAGCCTATTCTTTCCATGATGATAAAAGGTTACCATTTTTCCTGTTGACCAATATGTTGGGCGGACCAGGCATGAACTCTCGCCTAAGCCTTCAGATTCGTGAAAAGTACGGGTACGTTTATGATATTGCTTCCAGCTATACTTCATTTGAAGACACCGGACTCCATACGATCTACTTCGCTACAGAAGAGAAGACGCTAAACCGTTGTATCAATCTTGTGGAGAAAGAACTGCGAAAAATATGTGACCAGCCACTTGGGATAAGGCAGTTACATACTGCCAAGCAACAATTGATGGGACAAATCGCGATGGGGGAAGAAAGCAATCTAAGCATGATGCTTGGTATGGGCAAAAGCCTTCTTAACAAGGATGATCTTGAACCTTTGGAAGTGCTCTTCAATAAGATTGAAAGTATCACTGCACAGCAAATCATGGATGTCGCTAATGAGACCATGACCCATGATAAACTCAGTACGCTGATCTACTTCCCAAAAGCGGCAGAATAAAACCAGAAGCATTCAAGGTTCAACTCCTTGAATGCTTTTTTTATCGTAATTCGCAAATCTCAAATGCAACCCGCTCCCATGGCTCCGCATACTCATTCAGCCCTATAAAAGTCACTGCCAACTCACGGCGAGACGCCAATATATTACACACTTCCTTGCTGAAAATTTTAGGCACATACCCTAACTGGCTATCCTTATAGTAGACAGCAATCGCAAAAGGGTCATGTACGTTTTCCTTTTCCCACACTAACCGCAAAGCCTCTCCTTTTCTCATTTCATGTTCTACCTGAGGTCCTTCATGGTACTGATACCCTGCCACAAACCCCTCGTACAATTG
This sequence comes from Limibacter armeniacum, assembly GCF_036880985.1. Classification (NCBI taxonomy): domain Bacteria; kingdom Pseudomonadati; phylum Bacteroidota; class Cytophagia; order Cytophagales; family Flammeovirgaceae; genus Limibacter; species Limibacter armeniacum. The sequence continues at coordinate 1,441,139 of NZ_JBAJNO010000008.1, read as the reverse complement.
AACCATTGATCTTTTGTATCCCATAACTTGATGTTTAATGGAACAAATATAAGCCATACATCATGTTATACGCACACCCGTAAAGTGCTGTTATTCAGATTTTTTTCATTCTCTTTTACTTATCAATTTTTGATTATTTTTTAAACAAATAAAACTTTTACAATTCCATTTTTTGTTTATTAAATAAACATTATGTTATTTTTGGTAAAATAAACAACGATAAAATGGTTAAGTTTTTTGCAGAATATGTAAATGCAGGTTTTCCTTCACCTGCAGATGACTTTCAGGAAGATGATATTCGGCTGGATGACTACCTCGTACAAAACAGACCAGCCACATTTATTGTCAGGGTAAAAGGAGAATCCATGATGGGGGCTGGCATATTTGATGGTGACTTACTGGTAGTAGACCGATCTATAGAAGCCCGACATAACCATGTTATTCTTGGCTGCTTAAATGGAGAGTTTACAGTGAAAAGGCTTTGGCGGAAAGAATCAAGAATCTGGCTGAAAGCTGAAAACCCCGGCTACAAGGCTGTAGAAATTACAGAAGGAATGGACTTCAGGATATGGGGAGTGGTCACGTTCAGTATCAGGCACCACCAACTGTTCAAAAAATAATTGAGCCACCCCACAAAACAATGGGATGGCTCATTATTCAAAAATGCTTAAGGAATCTTTTTCATCGGCTTCCTTCCCTCTTTTTTCTTGGCTTCCTTGATGACAAGCACTGTTTCACTTGCCTTGCCCTCCATTTCTACCTTGATCGTGTACTTACCTGCAGAGAGGTAAACATCTTTTGTTGCTTCTTCCGCTGTTTCCTCTTTCTTCACAGATGCCGAAAGCTCGCTGCTTTCACTACTTGTGTAAGTCAATCCATAATCAATGTATTGCAAACCTTTCGCCAGTACTACTTCCTTATTGACAAGTGTTTTGCCTGTTTCATCCATTACCGTCAAAAATCCTTCACCAGCACTCTTGGCATAAACTGGAACTGAAACTGTTGGCTCCCAGATACCAAACCATTGACTCCAACCTCTTGACTTGCCCCAACGCTTGCTATAGGTCTGCTCATTGACGGCAAATACATGTACCGTTTCTTCCTGTACCTGATCAAGCTCCTGAAGGTGCTTGACATTCATTCTGTAAATTGAACGTCCGTGTGTACCGATCACCAAGTCTTTGGCTTCCTTCTGAAAAGCTAAGTCATGTATGGCTACACGTGGCATATTCTCATCCAGCAACATAAAGCTTTCACCCCTGTCAAGGCTAACATATACGGCGTGGTCTGTTCCAATATACAGGATATTCTCCTTGATGGGATCTTCCAGCACGACATTGATCGGCTCTTTTGGAAAGTTAGCCCCAATGTTTTTCCAAGAGGAACCAAAGTTCTCAGACACATACAGCATTGGCTCAAAGTTATCAAAACGGTAACCGTTCAATGCTACATATACCCTTGACTTGCTATGGTTGGATGCTTCCACACGACTCACCCATTGATTCTTATCAAGTCCCAAAGAGATGTTTTGCCAAGTGTATCCACCGTCCTTACTGACATGTACCAATCCATCATCTGAACCTACATACACCAAACCAAAACGAAGTGGTGATTCGTCAATGGAAGTAAGGGTACCGTAAGGTACATTGCCCTTTTTACCACCTTGCGTCAGGTCATCAGAAAGTGCTTCCCAATTTTCACCTTTGTCCAATGAGCGGTGGAATCGGTGAGAACCCATATACAGTACATCAGGGTTGTGCTTGGAAAGATGGATAGGCGTCTGCCAGTTAAAACGCAAAGGACGTTCGCCCAACTCATGCTTAGGAGTAATATACTTGGAACTTCCGCTTTCCTTATCAATGCGGTAGTAATTGCCAAACTGATAACCTGTATAAACAGTCCTGTTATCTCTAGGGTCAATCTGCACCTGCATACCGTCCCCCCCCATTATTCCTTTGTAAGCGTACTCACCTTCCTGCTGCCAGCCTGTAGAGTATTTATAATTATGAGGGCCAAACCAGACTCCATTATCCTGCAAGCCACCATATACATTGTAAATTCTTTCATTGTCTACAGCCACTGAATAAAACTGACCAACAGGCAGCGTGTTACACTTTGTCCAGTTTTCCCCATCATCATAACTGATATTGACACCACCGTCGTTACCTAGTACCAAGTGCCCTTCCAATTCAGAGTTGATCCAAAGCGCATGATGGTCTGCGTGTGTATTACTGTGATGAATATTCTTCCATGTCTTGCCTCCATCAGCAGATTTCAGGATCGGCACACCCATGATATACACCTTATCATCATCATGAGGAGATACACACATATTACCAAAGTAATAGCCATAGCTGTAATACAAATCATCTATATAACCTTCATGTGTCTTGTTCCATGTCTTGCCTCCATCTTCCGAAACGTACAGTTCAGCGCCTTTTACAGGCGTATCAAACAACATAGCATTGGCATCTTCCAAATAATCCACCAAAGCAGCAGGCACAATCTCCTCAGCTACGACTTTCTCCTTAATCATCGTCGCCTCATACTTGTTCGGAAAATTGTGACGATCCAAAAAGGCGTTGATTTCATCATCTGACAACTTTAAGAATGCCTTGGAAGACATTTTCCTCAAGCCTTCTTTTGTCACAACTTTCTCTTCCTTTCCTTTCTTTACCTCTCTCCTGTTCTGGTTATCTAGCAAGGCGTATACCTTATTACTGTTCTGGTAAGATACAGCCAAACCTATACGTCCCACACCAGCATCAGAAGGAAAACCATTCTTGCCTGATGAAATTTTCTCCCATGTTTTTCCTCCATCTATCGACTTATAGATACCAGAGCCTTCACCATTGCCCTTAAAATTCCAAGCCTTACGCTCACGTTCCCACATGGCAGCATACAACACATCTGCATGCTGAGGGTCCTGTACCAAATCAACAGCACTGGTATTCTCATCTACAAACAAAGTTTGTTTCCATGTCTTTCCTCCATCTGTCGTCAGGTATATTCCTCTTTCAGAATTACCAGAGTACAGGTGTCCCATTGAAGCAACCCAAGCAATAGCAGGATTTGTGGGGTGTACTACTACCCTGCCAATATGATGGGAGTCTTCCAAACCAAGGTGCTCCCATGTTAGCCCTCCGTCTGTACTTTTATAGACACCATTACCCGCATAAGAAGAACGGCTTGAGTTACTCTCCCCTGAACCTAGCCAGATAGTACCGCTTTTCCAGTCGACCGCAATATCTCCAATGGTCATTACTGCCTGATCCTGAAAAAGTGGAGAAAATGTTGCTCCATTATTGAATGTCTCCCAAAGTCCTCCAGAAGCAAATACTGCGTAGAAATGATTAGGGTTTTTAGGGTCAACTGCAAGGTCTACCACTCTTCCACTCATTACTGTCGGACCGATGTTGGTAGCTTCCAGTTTCTTGGCTATAGACTGCTCAGTCAGTTGCAGCCTTGTGTCATAACCTTTTTGTCTGTCAATTGAATTGGTAGCCGTCTGGGCAAACAGCTGAGAGCTGGTCAATAGCCCCAAACCAGCATATGTTAGTAAGATACTTCTCATTATATATGATTTTTTGAAGTTTAAATTTGCTTTAATTTATAAAAAATTTTCACTTTAGCAGACTAACTATTTTTCAAAGACGCATTTTTCAGATTACTAATATGAGATTTGACTACATAGACACTGAAAGACTCAGATTGAGAAAACTAACACAAGCTACTTACGACTTCATCTTTGCGCACTTTACGGACATACAACTGATGACTTTTTTGGGCATTCCCAACACCACAGAGTTGACCAAAGAAAAGAAGAAGTATGAGGGAGGGTTAAGTACACACAACAGATCATTCCTAAACTTTTTACTGATAGACAAAAGCACCGATAAGGTGATAGGCTCCTGTGGATTCCACACTTGGTATATCGATCATAACAGGGCTGAAATTGGATATGCACTATCAGATGAAAGTGCCAAAAACAAAGGGTATATGTCTGAAGCCTTACAACAGATTATTGCCTATGGTTTTGAGAAGATGGAGCTACACAGAATTGAAGCTTTTGTAGGCCCTGAAAATGCCCCTTCAGTCAAACTTGTTGAAAAGCATGGCTTCACCAAAGAAGGACATCTCAAAGAGCATTATTTAAAAAATGGGAAATTTGAGGACTCTCTAGTCTACGCACTATTAAAGAAAGATTTCAATCAATAAACACCCCTCAAAAATGATAAACTAAAAAGGTCTTAGTACGCACTTCCATACTAAGACCTATCTGGTTTATACACATTTATTCTTGACCTACCTTAATTACCAGTTTTTTCCATTTGACTGGTTTTGTTCCATTCTGACGCAAGTGTCTATTACGCTTTCTCCTGTAAGTAAAATTAGACACAAAAAAACTCAGCTACTCTATATTTACACCTTTCATTAAGGTAAATCAGCAGCTGAGCTAAAATAGATCATTACAAATAGGATCAATTGAACTTAGGTTGAAATCTCTTTTCCTTATACCTCAAAGGTCTCCTCTTCATTTTAAAGTAAAAAACCGACCCTAAGATTGGAAAAAACAGAATCACAAACACCCAAACAATACTGATTGCTCTTCCTTCAGATCTTGACTTGAATAAATCAATAATAGTCCCAACCCATAATATTGAGATAAAAGCAACAAATACAATATTCATAAAGTTATCCATAATTCACTTTATATTAAACATCTATTACCTATCAACATTAGTTGAGAAAAACTTCAAATCCCTTTTATTTACATTCAATTTCATAGTAAAAAAATTTTGAGTTAAACAATAGGTAAAATATAATAAACTTAAAACTCAAAACAGCCTCTATCCATTAAAAAATCAATATTCTACCTCTGGTTCCTTATCGAGCAATTCCAACACAACCAAATACGCACAATGGTCTGAAGCAATAGTATTTTGAATCACTTTGGTTTCAAGTACTCTCCATCTGTTTTTTGGATAAAACATCACATAATCCAACTTTTCAGAAGGTTTATCAGAAGGGAAAGTGTATGCAATATTATCCTTATCATAAGAAGCTGCCCACTGCTCCTCCAAAATATTAATAGGTGTACTGCCTGGAATCGCATTTAGATCCCCTGCCAGAATCGAAGGATATTTAGAGGAAGCAAAAACCTCATTTATCTTTTTGGCTTGCGCTACCCTGTCTGTTTCAACATTCAAATGGTCAAGGTGCGTACCGATAAATGTAATGGTATCTTGAGCTGTCAAGGCAGTTACTACCTCCAAAGCTGCTCGGGGTTCACTGTCAGGAAGGTTAGGCAATGCAATATTTCGTGTACTCAGAAAAGTATACCTTGACAGAACCCCTTCACCATACTCCCCTCCATCATAACTCATGGCTCTAGCAAAAAGCGGGATCATCTTTGTTCTCCAACCCAATTCTGTTACCAAGTCGTATTTCTTAGCCCTATTCGTTTTAAAATCCACCTCCTGCATTGCTACAAAATCAGGCTTTGCTTCTTTGATGACATTTGCGATTACATCCAAATTAAAATCTCCCTTTGTCGTGGCGCCATGCAAGATATTAAAGGATAGCACACGTACTACCTTGCTACTATCAACCTGAATTTGACTCCATGCTACATTACAGAAAAGTATAGCTATCAGAAAAAATGTTAGTTTAAGTTTCATGTTATTTATTGATTAATTTGTTAAGAATAAAAATAGCTTGATGAAAATAATAGCTTTCTAATAAAGCCTTCTTTAAAAGATAATTTCTCTTTAAACTCCTCTACTAATTTCTTCAACTCTCTATCGGCTTCCATTCTTAAATCTAATGATTGTTCTATTAAAATCATGTTACTTTCAAGTAGGGTAGAGACCCGATCCTTAAGCATTGGCTGATAATTCCAAAAGTTTTCAGGCAGCTTTAAAACGGCACTTAATAAATCCCCTTCATAATAGTTAGCTTCAAGCAATGGCTCTTTTTCCAATAAATCAATCGCAATTGGAACTAATAGTTTTAATCCCAATCGCTGACCAATCATAAAGCGAATGTCATCATAATCGAATGACTCCAAACCCAGATAATAAAGCCTGTATGCCCTTTGTTCTATAGAGGAGGAATTGTCTTTAGATGGGATTACTCCTGCCCATGCCCCGAGGTAAGTCTGTAATGAGTTTTTCATAAGCCGTTTTTTTACTCCACATAACTGACGCAAATATCATTTATACACATACCATCAAACCAAAAGGTTAGCCCCACATTTGGATAGAACAGTTGTACCTCTCCTTCTAGCTCTTCATGGTGTTCTTCCAAATATTCCAGATTGAGTTTAGCATGTAAACCGATCATATAGTTTTTGACCTGATATTGGTTGAGCTTGTGTAAAGCATCACCTTGATACACCAGTTTTTCGGTAAAGAAATGAATAGGAGTTACTTCTCCCTCCCACTTACCAAATGAAACCATTAAACCCATATTAGGGTAAAATAACCTCCTTACTTCTTCTGTACCTTTTTTATAAAGATCCTTTTCCTTGCTTGCTGGTGGGCCTAAAACTTTTACGATTTCTTTTTCTGACATCTTAAAAAGAAGGCTTCCTAACCCTTCCCCCATTTTCAATTCATAAGAGAACATATTTTACATGCTGTTATATAAACAATAGCGTAGCCTGTTTTTGATCTACTTGACAAACGCCCCGAAAAAACCAGTACAACCTGATAAACAGCATAAAAATTAGGCATTATTTCCTTGCAATAAAAAAGCTCAAGCACTCACTTATAAAGTTTATACTTCCATAAGTAAATGCTTGAGCCTATCATCAAAATGGGTCGATAAGTTTACTGCCCGCACCTATTGAAGTTTATCGCCTCACTGGCATCATACTTCTCTGTAACCTTATCCACCTCCATAAATATATTATCATACACAGGATTGTAATTCATCTCAAAAAGCACTGTTATAAATGTATTTCCCATCAGCTCCAAAGGGGAGTAAGAATTATCAAAGTCAGTAATCCTATCAGCTATAAGCGCACAATAAGTCTCTCCAAATTCCATAAACTCCTCCTTAGACAGATCTGACAAACTCTTTTTACTTTTAAAACCTTCTATCGTTTCATTTGAGAAAAAAAGGAAACCGTTTTTAGGCAAAGCCCTTTTGGTTGCCTTCTGGATCAACACATCCATATCTTTATCATAGATCACTTGGTGTGTACCAAACTCCAGAGACACTCCCTTATTTATATTGAGAAGCCTAAGGCAACCAAAACCTGTTTTACGGTCCTCCTTTCGAATAAAAAGTAGCAATGCATTTTCCTTCTTTCTTTTGATAACACTTTCGATCCTGAACTCTTTTGCTGAAAGCTCACTGTAATTGGTGTCAAGTGTAGCAATCCTGAAAACCTCTTCCGTTATGGTAATTTTTTCAATTTCTCCCTCCTTAAAACGGAACCACTCTCCCTTTATATCCAAGGCAAGCAAAGAGTGGGACATTAAAATCAGTGATACAAAAAGTAGTTTTTTCATATCTAGCCGGTTGTTTAGTTATAAAAAAGTGACAATTAACGCGCAAATATAATTAAGTAAGTTCAACTTACGCCATTTATAAGAACAACGATAAAGAGGGTCGGTACATGTATTTATAATTAACTATCTCTCCTGTCACTTCACTTTTACCCCATCCATAACAAACTCAAAACAAACTACCTACTTTCTCACATCATAAGCTTTTCAAACAAAAAAAGAGGCACATATTACTGTACCTCTTCCAAAGTAAATTCCACAGGACTAAAAGCTCAATATTAATTGATGGTCACTGTTCTTTTCAAAAAAGTAAATGTGCCTGTTATACCTGTACTTCCACCCTCAACCCAATCCAGTACAGCATTACCTCTTTCTTTTACACCTTCAGCAATTTCTTCTGCATACGCAGCCTTAAACATATCTGAAAAACGCTCTCCCACGGAGTTCTTTGCCAACTGCTTTTCCAGATAAGCAATACGTTCTTTCAGGTCATTTACCTCCGTATTCCAACGTGAGATAATATCCTGATTACCGTCAACTTGTGCTTGTGTTAGTGCAGCCTCAGTACTCGGTAAAATACTGGACTTTTCAGCTAGCTCTTCCTGATAGTCCTCAAAACGGTCAAGTCGGTTAAACTTGTTTTTCTCATAAGATGCTACACTGTCATTGTAGTCCAGAAACATCTTCTCAAAAGATTTAAGACTGTTCTGAACATCTTCTGCTGTCTTAAAGTTATCAGCAAACTGTTCATTGGGCAATAGATCTTGTATTAACGCCATAACAGTAAAATGTGGTTAGGTTAATAGTTAAAAGCTAATAACAGAATATAAACCACAACTAATAACATTGCAAACAAGCTCAAACACAACACCTGTTATTCCTTATTATATACAATACATTCCTATTCGGATTATAGAAACCCACAATGAATCAGAGAGACTTTGAATAAAGCTTCTCAATACTTTTTTGGAGGTACCTTCTTAAATCTGTCCTCAATTTCTTCAGCTAACCATTTGTCTGCCTCTAACAATGCCTCATCCAGACTGCTGGAGCCTTCATCCTCCCAACACATCCCCCCTTCATCCAATATTCTGATCCAACTGTCACTTTGAAGGTCCTCTCCAATCTCTATCCAGCCTTGGTTCTCCACCCACCATGCTAAATTGGGGTATGCTTTCTTAAACATATTTTTGAGGTTAAAGTAAAGAGTGTAAAACGAGTACAGTAATTATTAACGTGAATGGTGTTTTATAAATAAGAAAACAGCTCCTATAGACCCGAGCTTTGGTTGATTATTCAAAGATGCCGCTCCTAACGGAGCTTAAAGTGAATAGCTCCATCGGAGCGAGACCTTTGTAGTACCTCTTTTCTTGTAAAACAAGCGCCGTAGGTGCGGCATCTTCCATGCTGTCAACATAACAATTTGAACCACTGTAGGAACTGAGCTAGGCTCTGTTCAATCATATATAAACATATTACAGGCACCTTAGACATGGACCTATAATTTACGGTAAATGAATTACTTCTGTAATTAACCGCTCAATAAAGAAGCAAAGTACGCTAAACTGTTGCCCAGTTTTTTATACTGGCAAAATCTTCAGCAGGTAAATATATTTCTAATGAAAATTGCTCCTCTAAAATTTTATACCTTAATAAATTCACTATTTCTAATGCAATCTCAATTAATCGATAAAAATGAGTAACAAAAAACGTAATGTCGATTCTATCAATATCAACATGTGCAAGGTATTTATTTCTATAACGTCTGAGATCCTTAATTACATCATTTTCAAGTCCCTCATTAATCAATTTAGCTATCGATTTAATGTCAGACTTTGAGAGCTTATCTTTCCATTCTGCTTTTTCTCTACAGTCTTTTATCTTTTCTAACAATTGAGTCAACTTAAGTTTATCCGTTTTCAGATCGGAGAATAATATATGAACTTCAATGCAAAGAATTTTAAAAATTGCATCTCTTGATCGTATAAATAAAGGCGCACTGGAAAACAATCTAATAAGCCTCTCACTCTCAGGACTTCTTAAGAATTCATAATCTCTTTTATGAATCAAAATATGCCTTAAAAGGTTTTCTCTTTCTCTAATTTCCTCTTCAAATTCTTTTAATGATATCATATAATTCTATGTTCAACAATTGAAATGTAATGCATATCTTAATCTACACCATTCTAAATATCGTACAAAACCACACCCTCAATTTCATATCGTGTGAATCATGTTTAATTAATCCACACTATTTTCTTACACCTAACCTGCTCCCATTATTTTTAACTCTTCTCTTTTTTACCTAAAATCTGTCAACCAAAAACACTCCCCGATCTTGATACTCCATTACGGACATAGAAGACAGATACAGCAGATGCTGACTACTGCCCAATCACTGGCGGCCATTGCCCGTGCGTTGGGGGTACACCGTTCTACAGTTAAAAGGGAATTGGACAGAAACGGGGAGCAAGACGGTAGCTACTGTGCAGACAAGGCTGAAAAGAAGGCGTTTTTACGGAAGGTAATCGGTGGGGTTAAATCTTACCGCAACCGTGAAGACAAGGTGATGCCGAAGGGTGGCAATTCACCTATCAAAAACAGGTACTGTAAAAGGTATCGGCATATACCATTGAAGTTTCAGCGATGGAAAAGCCGAAGGGGACGGATTACCCATTGGTATTGGGACTTGAGAAAATACCGTAGAAGGTTTGTGTCATTCGGACAGCAATTAAAAATACAGCACCGCAATGCCATGCGCCAGCGAGACTGGTGGCAAATGTACCGTGAGAATGCGAAGCGGTATTTCTTGGGCATTTTCCTGTATGAACCAAAGCCAACCGGTTTGGGAGATAGTGTTTTGCAGAAAGGCATCAGGTTATATGCTTCAAGGCGATTGAGAAAATTGAGGAAACTAAAAAGATCAAGTAGTGATAGGCAGCATAAGCTAATAGCTGTAGGATCACAACCAAGACCTGTTCAATTGCTACATCAAAATACATTGGTACCGATTGTTTCCTTTATCAACTCCCATCTTTTGGGATGTGGCTTACCTATGGATAAAAAATGGCTCTGGCATAAACCAACCATTCCAAAAGTACTTTTATTTGGATGGTACATCAAAGGTCGGTCACGAAGGCTCATTTAGAAAATGACCCTTTTTCTCAGTCCAAATTCAAACAAAAAAATCGGCATCTGAACAGTGCCGATTTTTTTGTAGCTGCTGCTGACAGGTGTGTTGCATCTGCTCCTGTATGGCTTGTGTGATTCCGTAGTAAATTTTGCCTGAATATTTTTGGCTAATTTTTTCGGGCTATTATTCCAAGTCAAAAAATAAGTGGAGCATTATGCCAATGGTTTTTAAATAAAAAGATTTCTCTAAAAACCCCGATCCATTAAATCATGACGATACTCTGAAGGTGTCGCTCCTACGGAGCTGGACATCGTACATAGAGAATCGCTACAAATATTTCGTTCCTATAGAGCTATACACTTTTTATTGCGCTGTAGGCGCTTCACCTTTGTCGCCAAATACCATCTCCCTTTACGCTCAGCTCCGTTAGGCGCGACATCTTTTGTTATATACTTTATGGTTCAGGTATCTTCCTTATCCACCGTTCATGTTATTTCACTTCCAAAATCATGGCAGTTTTTGCCGGAATGGTCAAAGTACCTGCTACCTCCATCTCTTTTCCTGAGACAATATCTTTTGCCTTGAATGAGCTGTCTATCATTTCTGAATACCTTTTCAAGTCCAACGTAACGGCTTCACTGTTTTTATTCAGCAACACCATTACTTTTTCATTGTCAGTATATCGGAAATAAATATAGACGTCATTTTTCTGCGGTGCATAATGCTTGAATTTTCCATCTGTTACAGCGGTATTGTTCTTTCGCCAGTTCAGCAGCCTTGAAAAATATTGCTGTGCTTCTTTTTCCTTTTCAGTCAAGCCTGCTCCCGTAAAGGCATTTTTTGTATCACCTTTCCATCCACCATAAAAGTCCCCTCTTCGCTGTCCGTCACTGCCTGCCTTCTCGTTGGTCATCAGCACTTCTGTCCCGTAATAAAACTGCGGTATTCCACGCATGGTCATATACATGGCGATACCAAGCTTCCAGTTATCAAAGTCTTTTTTGAGCCTTGAATAAAACCTGTCCAGATCGTGGTTGTCCGGCATAATCATTTGGTCATAAGGATGCGGAAAGAGGTAATCCTGTGCCACACTTTGGTAAGTGTCTCTCCAAGTAGAAAACCATTGGTCAGTATTGTTCAGGCTTGAGATAATCTTTTCTGTTAGGGAAAAATCCATCAGTGTAGGCAGGTAGCACCTATAACCGTCCTCATTTTTTTTATCGATTTGCCAGTAAGCTACCTGCGCCACATTGCTGGTCAGCTCCTCTCCTACGATATTTAGATTGGGGTATTCTTCCAAGATGGTTTTTGTCCATGTTGCCAGAAAATCTTTATCAGCATAGGAAAAAGTATCTTCCCTAAGACCTGAAAGTCCTGCATACTCAATCCACCAGATGTTATTCTGAATCAGGTAACTGGCCACTAGCGGATTGCGTTGGTTTAGGTCTGCCATATGGTCATCAAACCAACCGTCCACATATTCTTTCTTGTCAATTTCAGTCGCATAAATATCGGTCAGTGTAGACTTCATATGATTGGTACGGGTCCTTGTCCCATGAAAATTCACCCAGTCTTTTTCGGGCATATCTTTTATAAAGTAATATTCCGCACCACAATGATTCAGTACCACATCCCATATCATACCTATCCCCCTTTTTTTGGCTTCCATTGAAAGCTCCTTGTACATTTCATTGGTACCAAAGCGTGGGTCGATCTGATAGAAATCGGTGGCAGCATAACCGTGATAGGAATATTTGGGTTGGTTATTTTCAATCAGTGGTGTACACCAAATTTGTGTAAAGCCAAGGGAGGCTACATAATCCAGGTGGTCAATGATCCCTTTAATATCTCCACCATGCCTTGCGTTCTCATCTTTCCTGTCTATTGTTTTTTCATTGAGGGAAGCTATCTCATCGTTGCTTTCATCTCCATTGGCAAACCTGTCAGGAAAAATCAGGTAGATGGCATCTTTCTGTGAAAAACCCTTGCGACTTGCACTGTCGTTTTCACGTTGCAGCAGGGGGAAGTCTTTTGTCAGGACTACTTTTTTACTCCTGCTGAATTTGAGTTTCACATTTCCCGGCTTGGCTGCCGCATCAATTCTGATGGTCACAAAAAGGTAGTTCTTGTTCTCTACCGTTTGGGTTTCCATCAATTCTACTCCTTCGTAAGAAAGGCTTGGCTGCAAGCCTGCAATGTCTTTACCGTATACCAGCAGGGTAATGGTGTTGTACTTCATTCCAACCCACCAGTTTTGTGGGTCAATTCTTTCGATGCTTTGAGCGAATCCCATCTTAATACCAAGCAGCAATAGTGAAATCAGTAGTATCTTTTTCATCTCCTCTTTTTTAGGGTTTCAAAAAATCATGTAGCAAACCTGTACTGATAACCAATACTACTCCACCATCTCCAATAAGTTATTTACCGTTTTCCAGTTTCGGGTAGTAGCTATCACCTTCAGTTTATTTTCAAAGAAATTATTGGTAAGCTTTGTTCTGCCGTAACCATTCGGACAATAGAGGTAAACACACTTCCCTACTACCTGAAACTGATCATCGCCAAAATCAAGTTCCTTTAAAGCAGCTACTTTTTCAGGTACAGGCTTTTTTGCCAGAAACGTAACATGCAGTTTGTCAATATCAATATTGGGGTCAGAAAGGAAAGGATTGTCTGCTACGACATTTTGCAAGGTTTCTTTTTCCAGCACCAAAACAGGCACCTCAAATTCGTACTCCTTCTTAATCATGTCTGCAATGGAGGTTTCCAGCAGGGAGATATCAGTCACCTCAGATTCAAACAGGATATTACCACTCTGGATATAAGTGGAAACCTGTTCGTAACCCAGATTTTCGATATGCTTTTTAAGGTCTGCCATCTTGATCTTTTTCTGACCACTCACATTAATACCACGAAGAATGGAGATATAGTTTTTCATTTTAAAAAATTCAGTTTCAGGATTGTTTTCAATTTTCAAGATAGGAAGATAGGTGAAAAAAATTCATCTCGTTCAGGGGGTCGGGAAGGTTTTGTTGATTTATACCGTCTATAGATGAAGTTCTGTCACGACAGGTTCTTTTGACGGATTAAAATCCGCCTCTTTAGGATATAACCCTTTCAGGGTTGATACATTCACAAATCCCGAAGGGATGGTATCTCCAAGAGGCGGGATTTATACCGTCTATTGGTGAGTTCTGTCACAACAGGTTCTTTTTCCATAGGCTTACATCCACCTGTTACTCGTGCAGCATTATTGTTTGTTTCCTTTGGAAACGGTGGTTATCATACAAAAAAATCCCAAAGGGATTTAAGAATAATAGCCCCAGATGAAAATCTGGGGTCTAATCAATACCATAAGAACCCAACTCCGTAGGAGTTGAACTAAAAAAGACGACACCGATGTCAACCTATACCCAAATTATCTACCACATTGTATTTTCCACTAAGAATCGTGAAAAGACGCTTAGCTTCTGTCACCATGAATCTCTTTTCCGTTATATATGGGGGATTCTAAATAAGAAGCAATGTACACTTTATCAGATCAACGGCACAGAAGATCACTTACACATCCTAACACACCTTCACCCAAATGAAAGGCTTGCTGATTTGATTAAAGACATTAAACTAGCGACCAATCATTGGAATAAAACCGAAAATGTATTCCCAAATTTTAGAGGATGGCAGAATGGATATGGTGCTTTTACCTGTTCAGAAAATCAAAAAGAAAAATTGGTTCAATATATCAAGAGACAAAAAGAGCATCATAAGCATGTGGATTTCAAAGAGGAATTAATCTCCTTACTGAATGAACATGGAGTGACCTATGATGAAAAATATATGGGGTAAATCCATAGCGTACATTGACCATACAATCTGGATGTATTAAGTTGTACAAAATAATCGGCATCACCCATTCAACCCCTATCGGGGTTGGGAAGGCATGGAACAATGTGCCACAGGCTTACGCCTGTGGCTATTATTGTTTGTTTCCTTTGGAAACGGTGGTTATCATACAAAAAAATCCCAAAGGGATTTAAGAATAATAGCCCCAGATGAAAATCTGGGGTCTAATCAATACCATAAGAACCCAACTCCAAAGGAGTTAAATTTACGCATGGTGTTGTCTGCCTTTCAAAGATTCAACTCGTCTGGTGTTGGAGACTGAACTAACCTTGGATGTTATCCAAGGCTATTTTTGTTATGTCCCTTCGGGATTGATTCTGAAAAACTATACAATGCTCGCATCTTAATGGCTTAAATTATAAATACCCCTACTGTATCACCTTTCTAATCAATACCTGCTATACCTTCTCTTTTGTTCCTCAATAAAAAAATCATAAAAGGTAATTATTGAAAAACCAACCAAATCCTCATAATCAAATAAGTATAAGCCGCCCCATGGGTAATTATAGCATGCTATCAATCCATACCATATTTCGGTGTCCTATTATGACGGATTGAAATCCGCCTCTTTAGGATATAACCCTTTCAGGGTTTATATATTCACAAATCCCGAAGGGATGGTATCTCCAAGAGGCGGGATTTATACCGTCTATTGGTGAGTTCTGTCACAACAGGTTCTTTTGACGGATTAAAATACGCCTCTTTAGGATATAACCATTTCTGGGTTGATACATTCACAAATCCCGAAGGGATGGTATCTCCAAGAGGCGGGATTTATCCTGTCTATAGGTGAGGGTTCTTTTTCCATAGGCTTACACCGACACCAAATGGCCGGTGACCACGATCACCAAAACCTATTGACCATTCTTCATCTCCCACTAATGCCATACCTGCTATTTTTGCAAGCTGAAATATTATCATAATTCTCATACGAAATCCAACAGCTATAAAACCATGCGTGACAGCAAGATTGAACTGATGTCCCCTGCGGGAAATTTTGAGGCGTTGATGGCAGCCATTCAGGGTGGTGCTGATTCTGTGTACTTTGGTGTGGAGCAATTGAACATGCGGGCAAGGGCTACCATGAATTTTACAATTGATGATCTGGAGGAAATTGCCCGTATCTGTGGCGAACAGGATGTCAGAACCTATCTGACACTGAATACCATTATCTATGACCATGACCTATCGTTGATGAAAGTGATCGTGGACAGGGTAAAAGAAGCGGGTATCACAGCCATTATTGCGGCTGACCAGGCTGTTATTTCCTACGCATTTACGAAAGGTGTTGAGGTACATATCTCTACCCAAAGCAATATCACCAACATTGAGACGGTTCGTTTTTTCAGTCACTTTGCTGATGTAATGGTTTTGTCGAGGGAGTTAAGCCTTTTGCAGGTAAAGAAAATTACGGATGCCATTGAAAGGGAACAGATAAAGGGTCCTTCAGGGAATCTGATAGAAATAGAGCTGTTCGGACACGGTGCCTTATGCGTAGCTGTTTCGGGCAAGTGCTATATGAGCTTACATACGCACAATGCTTCTGCCAACCGTGGCGCTTGTATCCAGAATTGCCGTCGTCAATATAAGGTCATAGATATTGAAGAGGGTTACGAGCTTGAAATTGACAATGAGTTTATCATGTCTCCAAAAGACCTCTGTACTATTGATTTTCTTGATCAGGTAATTGATTCGGGGGTTAAAGTCCTGAAGATTGAGGGACGTGGAAAAGGTGCAGACTATGTCAAGACTGTTACGCAGTGCTACCGTGAGGCAATTGACAGTTGTCTGGATAAAACCTACTCCAAAGAAAAGGTTGCCAATTGGATGGAGCGCCTGACAGAAGTTTATAACCGTGGCTTCTGGAGTGGCTATTACTTAGGACAAAAATTGGGTGAGTGGACTTCTCAGCCTGGATCTGTTGCGACCAAGAAAAAAGTATTCTTGGGCAGAGGCAGTCACTACTACAGCAAATTGGGTGTTGCTGAGTTTACAATGGAGACCCAAAAGCTAAAGGCAGGTGACCATATCCTGATTACAGGCCCTACCACAGGTGTGGTGGAAACCGTAATTGAGGAAATGCATGTCAACGATGATGGTAAAAAAGAAGTTGCTGTAAAGGGCGATAAATTTACGATCAAGCTTGACACGCAGATCAGGCCTTCTGATAAGCTGTACAAGATTGTAGACAGTGAGGCTGTTGCACAATAAAAAATATCATTAGCATCACTTTCTATGATTGGTTAGCGTATGGTCACCATTATTCAACAAAGAAATAAATGCATCGGCTGCAACTATTGTGTGGAGCTTGCGCCCGAAAGGTGGCGCATGTCCAAGAAGGATGGCAAAAGTGTATTGCTCGGTGCAGTAGATAAAAAGGGGTTCTGGAACGTCAAGGTCAATGAAGACGAACTGGAAGCCAACAAGCGGGCGGCAGAAGCTTGTCCGGTCAATATTATACAGGTCAGGGAGCACTGATCTTATTACAGTTGTTGTTAAAGGCAACCCATATTGGGTTGCCTTTTTATCTTCTGACTATATGGTATTGCGATTATTCTTCCACTTTTTCAAATCTTGCCAGAGGTGCCATTCTTGCTCTGTTCAGGGATAGTGTTCCGTCCTTTAGGGTAAAGTTATCGGCCATTTCCAATGCTTTTACAAAGTTTTTCTCCACTTCCATATCCGGACAAGCCTTTTGGGTAGAAGCCATTTGGGAAAAGGTAATACGGTTTCCTTCTGAAAGCTCATACGCTCCCATAATGTTGTTACACCCTGCAAAAGCACTAAGCCTGCTGTCTTCTTTCATTAACATCAGAAAAGGAATATCACCTTCCTTTTCATCCGTCAGTGGCTGCCCTGCAAGTTCTACAAGTTTCCACTTTGTCTCAAGCAAGCCTTCCTGTACAACAACATCTCCCATCTTCTTACTGAGCATGTACTTAGAGGCTAGGTCTCCAATTACCCTATTACCTTCCTTATCCAATTTGAATAGTGCATTCTCTCCCACAAAATACTGGTTCGGAGCTTCCACTCCTTCCAACGTCACGATAGAGCCCATTTCATTCCAAACAAACTTACCTGATGACCGGAAAATATCGTCTGCCTTACCTAGGTACTTGGTGGTTAACAAATAGGTCTCATCATTATTCAACACCAATGAAATCTCTATGCCTTCGCAGTCTGCACATGGAATCACGCCCTCATAGGTACCATTCCAATCCAATGCATTGGCACTGTTGTGAGCGGCATCTGCTACTTTGTTGCTTTCAGCCATTGTTGTATGCTGCTGCGCTGATTGGTCTTCTTTTGTTTCTCCCTTATTCTGACAAGAAGCAAATGTGATCATTGCAGCTCCGATTAATGCAAAAAGTTGTTTTTTCTTCATAGTCCATCTGGTTATTTAATTATAAATCTTGATCGTATATGGGCAACATACGTTCCTAAAAAGCAATCGTTTCTTATTTTAAGACAATTTAATAGTATCCGACACTATCCTTTACCGACCTAATAACATCCTATACTGAGAGGAAATTTCATCATAACTAAAACAGCACATGAATTTTCTAACCATAAAAATTGATATTCACCTAAACAACCTTCTTTTGATATGCCACATCTACCTGTAAAGTTTCACCCAATAAAATATATCTCCCTAGTGCCCCTGCTTTTTATAGCCACTACTCTGCCTGCCCAAGATTTCACATCCCTTTCCAAGTACATTGCAAAGCAGGTCAAGAAAAAAGACATTGCGGGCTTAAGTATCGCAATTGTCAGTAAGGATAGTCTCCTTTGGGAGAAAGGATTTGGTATGGCTGACAAAACCAACCAGATAAAAGCTTCTGCCAATACTGTATATCCTATTGGGTCTGTCAGTAAAATAATAACAGCATCTGTTGTGATGAGGCTGGTACAAGAGGGAAAAGTAGACCTTGACGCTCCTTACACGCAATATGTCCCTGATTTCGACATGCAAAAGCACTTTGATGATCAGATCAGTTTCACTCCAAGGGATTTGCTGACACACTTTGCCGGTATTCCTAGGGTTAGGGCGCTGAAGAACCATACCGACCATCCTGAACCATTTTGTGGCTTAATTGAGGAAGGCAAAGAAGAATACCTTATCGCGCCTCCCAAAACCCTGTACCAATATTCGGACTGGGGAATGGCACTGCTAGGTTGCCTGATAGAAAATGTATCGGGTATAAGTTATGAAGAATTTGTAGCCAAAGAAGTCTTCCTTCCAATAGGGATGGAAACAGCTACAGCTTATCCTTACAGCCAAATCCCCAACCTGACCAAAGGGTATGATAAAAAAGGCAAGGAAACCAAGATATTTACCACCAGAACACTTCCTGCCGATGGGATTAAGGCGTCTGTCCATGACTTGTCCAAACTGCTTCAGGTATACCTCAACAAAGGACAGGCTAGTCCAAACCGTTTTCTGTCAGAACAACTGGTAAAAGAAATGCTGACTGACCAGACCAAAAACTTCCCCTTGGGATTGGACCACCAACATGGGTTGGGTTGGTTTCTGGGTAAATACTATGATTATACTACCACCTATCATTTCGGGGACCAGCTTCCGTGTATTGCTGGGATTATTTTCTTTCCTGAACAAGACTTTGGGGTTGCCATACTCAGCAACACCTACAAACCTGATACAGGTATGAAAATTCTCTACAAGGCTGTTGACCATATGTTGGAACTAAAATCATTGGAAAAAAAGGCTGCCCCTAAACCTGATAGAAAAAAGATTTCCACCAACGCTGCTATCGGAAAACAGTTTCAAGGAAGGTTTGCCACTCCGATAGGGGTCATCGAGATAAAGCAAAAAAATCACTCCAAGATGAAAGCTCACTTATGGGCAGAGCAAAAAACATTGTCTGGAACATTGTACAATGACAGCACGATAGTACTAAGGAAAATGGGCGCTAAGATTCTTGAACTGAAAATCAAACCCTATCACGGAGAGGACTATCTTATATACCATGATTTCGGTAAATGGAAACTTGCAGGTAAACGTATCAAGGAAGTTGATATACCCAAAGAGTGGAAGGCTACAGTCGGCACCTACAAGGTCAGGGATTTTGAAGGAGCTTATGAATTTCTGACTTCCTATAAAATGTATCTGAAAGACGGACTACTGATTGGAGAAGGAACGACCATCTACCCGACAATTCCTACATTTCAGATTGTACTGAGACCCATCAACAATCAGCAGGCAATAGTGGAAGGTGCTGGCGGAGACCTATTGGGAGAAAC